>NZ_CP095328.1:3765000-4097500 GCF_040581895.1 Aeromonas sp. 19NY04SH05-1
TAGAGAGATTGATCACATTGGCAAGGGTCTCAATGCAATAAAATTGCAAAAAAGCGCACTTTTTTAGTTATTCATATCAACACACAGGATTTATACAAATTTATCCACAGCCAACCTACTTTTAGATTAAATATGCAGCAGCGCAGCACTCCCCAGGCCCGTCCACCCAGCTCATCGGCAGAACTCCGAATATAGAAGGCTTATGTCAATCCGGCTTCCTGCACCCAACGGGCGATCAGTTCCCCGGCCGGTAGCTCACGACACCCCGACACATTCTGCCCAGCCCACAGTGGCGAGAAGCCGCGGTCTCCCGCTTTTTCTGCCGCCGCACGCAGCGGCGCCAGGGCGCCACCTGCATGAGGGAAATCGGGCGCCAAGTCTGACAGGGGCCCTAGTTCTTGCATCAGGCGATTGACGATGCCTCTGGCCGGACGGCCGCTGAACAGATTGGTCAGGGCGGTATGATGGCTGTCGGGAGAATGTAGCGCCGCCCGATGCAGCGCCGAGGTGGTGGCCTCCTGGCTGCACAAAAATGCCGTACCCATCTGCACCGCGCTCGCCCCCAGCGCCAGCGCCGCCTGAATGCCTCTACCATCCACGATCCCTCCTGCGGCAATCACCGGCAGATCGACAGCTTCTACTATCTGCGGCAACAGGGTGAAGGTGCCCTGCTGCAAGTCGAGATCGTCGGAGAGGAAATGGCCACGGTGGCCGCCAGCCTCCAGCCCCTGGGCGATGATGGCATCGGCGCCATGGCGGGCCAACCACTGCGCCTCGGCCACTGTGGTGGCGCTGGCCAGTACGCACGCCCCCATGGCTTTCACCTGGGCCAGCAGTTCGGGCTCGGGCAGACCGAAGTGAAAACTGACGACCGCCGGTTTGAACTCTGCAAGCAGGGCTGCATGTTCGGCATTGAAGGGAGCCCGGCTTGGAGCTGCGACTGCCTCCTCTGCACTGATGCCCAATTCGGCGTAGTAAGGTGCCAGAGCCTGCTGCCAGCGCAGCATCTGCTGCGGGTCAGGGTCAGCTTGCCGATGGCAGAAGAAATTGACGTTGAAGGGAGCGTCAGTTGCGGCGCGGATGGCCGTCAGTGCTTTATATAGCTGTTCGGCATTGAGCATGGCGGCTGGCAGAGAGCCCAGCGCGCCGGCATGGCAGGCGGCGATGACCAGGCGGTGATCCTGCACACCCGCCATGGGTGCCTGAATGATGGGGTAACGCAGCCCGAGTTCGACAAACCGGTTCATGGGCGAGCCTCCTCGTTGGCCTGGAGAGGAGTGTCGGCGCTCTGGCGACGAGCCAGCGCAATGGCGCCCTCAATGGCCGCGCGAGCTTGCGGGCTGTTCTGCCAACAGGTCGAGCCCAGCATGCCGGCCACCAGCGTGACGATATGGCCACTATCGGCCTTCGCGAGTTCACTCAAACTGTGATAGCCCAGCTGTTCGAGCCGGCCAATCACGGTAGGCCCGACTCCCTTTACGCTGAGCAGCAGGCCACGTTCCTGCGCCGAAAACTGTTTCATCTCGCCCATGGTTCAGATTCCTTTCCGAAGGTGGTGTGTGCACATCAGGCCCGCGAGGAGCCTGATGTGGGGGTATCAACGAACGCTGCGCAGCAGGAAGTCCGGCTGGCCACAGGAGCGGCGCTCCCGTGTTTGCATCTCGTCCGAGCAGGGAACCGCCTCCGTCCCTTCCTTATTGATGCAGACATAGATCTCCCGCAGGAAACGCCCCCCGTCGGCGCAGGCGATCGTGATGGTGTCCGGCGCCAGCCAGTCGTTGGCCGTGGCCAGATCCGCCTTGAGCTGGAAGCTGCTCTTGCGCAGCGGCACCTCGGGGGACTGATAGGCGGCCGGGATGTTCACCCGCTGGCGCAGATCGCTGGCCAGCTGATGGAACTGCTGCTGGGTGAGACCGGAGCAGGTGCCGTGCTTATCCCACTCATGGCGATAGAGAAAACGGCTGGGATAGATCCCGGGGAAGGCCTCCTCCATCCCGGGATAGAGCTGCTCGCTGGTGCAGTTGCTCGGGTAGCCCCGCTGATATTGCGGCCAGAGCCCGTGCAGCACGAATCCCAGCTGGCGGGAGCACTGCTCCCGATCGGCCGGTTTTACGACGCAATGCTGCGGCGACCAGGAGAGCGCCATGGCGTAATAGTCAAATTCCCCCGCCTCCCCTTTGGCCTGAACGGCAGCGGAAAACAGCAGGCCTCCCATCAGCAACCCAATCATCTTCTTCATTTTGGTGTTATTCCTCGCAGCCACTTGCGCTTGGGGATGCTCCAAATGTCACCCCTGTTGACCCATGCTCCCATATTAAAGCGGCAGGCAACAGCCACCCCGGGCCGGAACGTGACAAGGGTCAGACCAGTGAGGGGTTTCCCAAGGCGATATCGAGGCGTAAGCTGGCCAACCGGTAGACTCCCCGTCCACCAGCTGACAATCCTTCATGGCAACCACAGGATGTAACATGATCCGCAAGAATCCCTCCGGCCACCTGCCGGTCATCGACGAATCTGCCTATATCGACAAGACCGCCATCATCTGCGGCAAGGTGATCATCAAAGAGAATGTGTTCGTCGGCCCCTATGCGGTGATCCGTGCCGACGAGGTGGATGAGAGCGGCGACATGGAGCCCATCATCATCGGCGCCAACTCCAATATTCAGGACGGGGTGGTGATCCACTCCAAATCCGGTGCCGCCGTCACCATAGGCGAATACAGCTCCATCGCCCATCGCTCCATCGTGCATGGCCCCTGCGAGGTGGGTAACCGGGTCTTCATCGGTTTCAATACCGTGCTGTTCAACTGCCATATCGGTGACGGCGCCGTGGTACGTCACAACTCGGTCATTGATGGCTGCGATCTGCCGCCGGAGTTTTATGTCCCCTCCACCACCCGGATCAACCAGCAGAGCGATCTGACCCACATCCCCCGGGTGTCGGTCGATGCCGCCGAATTCTCGGAAGACGTGGCCCACACCAACATCGATCTGGTCAAAGGCTACAAGGCGCTCTCCAACGAGTTCTGAGGCAGGCCAATCCTGCGATGACAAACGGGCGCCGCAGCGCCCGTTGCTATTTATGGTTCGTGCTTATGGTGAACACTTCTTCAGACTGATATGCCAGTTGGACCCGGACTCCACCTGATATTTGGTGGCAAAGCTATCCATGTTGAGGGCCACAGAGACCTGCAACAGGCTGTTGAGGTAAACCAGCGGCTGTCCTTCCGGCACATCGCCAAAGCTGCTGACGTAAGGGGCCTTGCCATCATATTTGACGACATCCCCTTGGCTAATCGCGATGCAGGCGGTGTCTCCCTTGTCGATCCCGGCTTTGGTCAGCAGGGCGTCGTCGATATTGGTCCAGACGTTGCCATATTGCACATCCAGAATGGGGATGGTGCCCTTGAGCGTGCCATCCTTCTCGGCCACCGCCGCTTGATAGGGGATAGTCACTACCTCGGCGGGCAGTTTGGGCCCCACCTGCTCGTAACTGATGGTGCCGGAGGCAAGCCGGGCCCCGGTATAGGCGTAAACATCTCGGCCGTGGAAGGTGTAAGACTTTTCGGACCCCTTGAGACGATTGTGCTTCTCATCGATCTGGCGCACCTGATCGATGCCGAAGTGCTCGGCCACCAGAGTCAGGGTGCCGTTGTCCGGCGAGACGATATAGTGGCCACTCTTGGTCTTGAGCACGACTGACTTGCGATCCGTGCCCACGCCGGGATCCACCACGCTGACAAAAACGGTACCCTTCGGCCAATATTGCAGGGTCTGATAGAGGCGGTAGGAGGCTTCCCAGATGTTGTAAGCCGGGATCTCGTGGGTCAGGTCATAGAGCGGCAGGGTGCGATCCACCCCGAAGGCCACCCCCTTCATGGCCGACACGGCGCCATCCTTGAGACCGAAATCGGTCTGAAACACCAGCGCCTCGTTGGCGGCGGCGACACCGCTGGCCAACATAAAGGCGAGAGCAAGGGCGCGAGGTGCGGTACGAATGTCCATATTGAATCTCCTGAATCTGGTGGAAACGAAGAAAATGGCGACACCATTTGGCCAACCAGACTGTCACCATCGGGATCGTTTGCAAGGAAAAAGCCGTAAAGTGAGTCCTGGCTCGCAGAAAAATTGCTCATCAAACGGCCAGTCGATACCCTCAAGCGACTGACCCCCCCCACATTGTTCATTGCAGAAGGCGTTGCTATGCCCCTATCCACACCCCGCACTGACAGCCTGCTACTGGAGATCGGTGAAAAGAGCAGCCTGGTCCGGCTTGATCTGTGGGACGCCACCCTTGCCCCAATTTCGCTGGCCTTTGGCATTCGCGCCATCCAGCCCGGGCCCTTCAGACATGCCCCGCCCACCCCGCTCGAACTGGAGCGCGCCATCATGGTGGTGGAGGATGAGCTGATGCGCATCGCCCTCCGGATCCCGTCCGGGGTGCCGCTGGCGGTACGCAGCCAGCCTTCACTGACGCCAGTGCTGGGGGCGCACCAACTGAGCCGGGAGCACATCGAGCTGATCTTCGGCCAGTTGGCCGCCATGGCGGAAGGGGATCCCCTCGTTGCCAGCCAGCTGCCACAGGATAGCGATTTTGCTGCAACGCTGCTGATCATCCGGGAGTGGCTGCATCATCTGGCCAGCGACAGCGTCATCCTCATCGAATAACCGATCGCTTCAGCCTGGGGCAAGGATTGACAGTGGATTCTAGCGGGGTGCCGGTGGCATATACTCCAGCCACACGGACTTCATTTCCGATCAGTGCTGTACTTGACTCATCACACTCATTCCCGAGGAGAAGCCCCGGCCATGATCCGGAACCAGGTTCGCTTTCATCATCCCAAACCCGCACTGCTGGGAGTGATCCTGCTTATCCTGACCGGCCTTGGCTGCGTGTTCTACTACACCTATCTGAACATCCGCCACGACATGGACCTCATCACGGCCAAGCAAGACAACGTGTTCGAGGTTTTCTACCAGCGGGCCAAGATCCTCAAGGTGGAAAACATCACCCACTATCTCGAACAGCACCACGCTCTGGAGCAAGGGAACCCCAAGAGTGAAGAGGGCACCAACTACCTCTATGGCTACGATATCGAGAGCAAGGCCCGCTTTGCCGATATCCCGCTGCAATATCCGGCCGCCAATATTCTCAACACCTTCCGCTATGCCCTTTCCTATCCGGAGGTCATCAATATCTACACCATCTGGAATGACTACCGGCTGCTCGGCATGGTGGCCAATGATGATGTGCTGCCGACCAAACTGACGCCCATTGGGTCCAATATGAGGGCGTTTGCGCCCTGGCATCACTATTTTGGCTGCACCGACTTCATCACCAAGCACACGTTGTGCAGCAAGGACGAGGCGTTCGTCTCGGATATCGAGGTTGACAGTTTCACCCTGCGCAACACCATAGTGATGTTCTTCCCCTTCGTGCTGGAGCAGAAGAGAAGCGATGCCAAATATGGGTTGCTCGGGATCGACATCGCCATCGACAAAGCCTTCGAGGATGTGTTGCGCCCGTTCAACGAACTCAACCCGACACGCACCGCGATCTCCTTTGATGCTGCCAAGCCCTGCCCCGCCAGACATATCTGCCTGAGCCAGCCCTTTATGCGCACCAAGGCCGGGACCATTCTCTACCTCAAATGGGCATATTCCTGGCTCGACTTCATCAAGGTGACGCTGCACAGTGCCGCCTTCAAGGTCTATCTGATCCTGTTGCTGCTGATCATGGTCATCGGCAAGCAGCTCTACCAGCGCGTGCGTACCCTGGCCTATACCGATCAGCTGACCCGCTTGCCAAGGCGCGATGTGCTTAACCCGGCACGGTTGCACGAGCACGACTACCTGATGCTGCTGGATATCGATAACTTCAAGTCAATCAATGACATCTATGGCCACAACGCGGGCGATCAAGCGCTGGCCGCCTTCGCCCGCCATCTGAAGGACAATACCCGCAAGATAGATACCGCCATCCGCTGGGGAGGCGAAGAGTTTATCGTGCTGTTCAAGGGGATGGGGGATGACGACATGATGCGCCACTCGGCGGCCCGCTTGCTGGCCAAGCCACTGGCGATCCCTGCCTTGCCGACCTCCATCACCTTCTCGGCCGGCATCATCCGCATTCGCGACTATCTGACGGTCTCGGAGGCCGTACACCTGGCCGACGAGCTGCTCTATCACGTCAAACAGCACGGCAAGCACAATATCGCCTGGTATGAGGGACAGGAGATCCGCCTGATCCGTGAGCCCTCTGCCCAGCCAGCTTCTGCCGATGAGGCGGCTCTGCTACCATCGCGGCCATTGTAATTGGCTTGATCGTGGCCGCTGGCCGCGATAACCCCTATCTGGTGCCCTTATGTCTATTG
Source organism: Aeromonas sp. 19NY04SH05-1 (assembly GCF_040581895.1). Lineage (NCBI taxonomy): Bacteria > Pseudomonadati > Pseudomonadota > Gammaproteobacteria > Aeromonadales > Aeromonadaceae > Aeromonas > Aeromonas sp. 19NY04SH05-1. Next base: position 3,771,374 of record NZ_CP095328.1, read on the forward strand.
CTTCTTTTGCCGAACTGGCTCTCTCCCCCCAACTGCTTCAGACCCTGAACGAGCTGGGCTATGCCGCCCCAACCCCTATTCAGGCTCGGGCGATCCCCGCCATTCTGGCGGGACGGGATCTGCTGGCCGGCGCCCAGACCGGTACCGGCAAAACCGCCGCCTTTGTGCTGCCGCTGATTGAACAGCTACAAAAGATGTCGACCGACAAGACGCGCCCGGTGCGTGCCCTGGTGCTGGTGCCGACCCGCGAGTTGGCGGTGCAGGTGCAAGAGAGCGTCGCGCGCTATGCCAAGGGCACAGAGCTCACCAGCACTCTCGTCTACGGCGGAGTCAGCATCGCCGCCCAGGTGGAGGCACTCAAATCGGGCGTGGATATCCTGATCGCCACCCCGGGGCGCTTGCTCGATCACCTGCGCCATAGGGCTGTGAGCCTGGAAGCGGTGGCCCATCTGGTGTTTGACGAGGCCGACAGGATGCTCGACATGGGCTTTATGGACGAAATCAAGGCGCTGTTGAAATTCCTGCCAAAGGATCGCCAGACCCTGCTCTTCTCGGCCACCTGCGATGACAACCTGTTTGCCTTGAGCAAGGTATTGCTGCGCGACCCCGAACTGATTGAAGTGGCATCGCGCAACACCACGGCGGCCGAGGTGGAGCAACGTGTCTATGCGGTGGACAGCGAGCGCAAGGTGGAACTGATCGAACACCTTATCAAGGTGAAGGAGTGGGCGCCGGCGCTGATCTTCAGTCGCACCCGCCAGGGGGCCGACAAGCTGGCCCAGCAGCTTGGCAAGGGGGGCATCAATGCGCTGGCCTTTCACGGGGACTTGTCGCAAAGCGCACGGGAGAAGGTATTGATCGAGTTTCGTGCCGGCACCCTGCAGGCCCTGGTGGCCACCGACGTGGCAGCGCGCGGGCTCGATATCAGCGATCTCAACTATGTGATTAACATGGAGTTTCCCTTTGTGGCCGAGGACTACGTGCACCGCATCGGTCGCACCGGTCGCGCCGGCAACAAGGGACTCGCCATCACACTGTTCAGCCCGGAGGACACGCCACTGCTGGAAAAAGTCGAGGCGGTGCTCGACACCCGTCTGCCCCAGCAGTGGTTCCCGGGCTTTGAGCCGGATCTCACCCGCGAGGCACCGAGCAAGGCGCGCAGCAGCAAAGGGGCCCAGAAGCAGAAGGCCAGACGCCAGGCTCTGGGGGACAATAAAGGCAGCAAAGGACGACGCTAACACCCCGCCTCCATAAAAAAGAACGCCCAATCGGGCGTTTTTGTTACTGGCGCTTTGGCCTCTTGTTCGGGACACCCACTTTTCCGACTATTTGGGACTATTTGGGGACACCCTCCTTTTTACCTCGTCGGCCCCCCCCCCTTTTTTGGGACACCCCTTTTCTACCTATCTCTGTAGTGAAGACCGAGCCAATCGGCTGGTGGTGTGGTTTCAGCAGGATACAGCCGGAATCGTCACCATTTCAGGGCTAGAAATGGAAGGTGCCGACAGAAGAGCCAGATAACGGCCAGCCAATGACGCAGGTGTCACGGGCATACCTAGTGGGTTTGGAGTGAAATCAGTGAGTGGGTTGATGACATCGTCGCTGCCCACAGTGGTGGGCGTAGCGTTCTCGGGCCACACCGTGGCCGATGGCCCGGATGCCGCTTCGTTTGAACAATGTCACCTGCTTGAGCCAGTCGTCACCGTCGAGTTGTAGCCGCTGCAAGATGGGGGAAAGCGCTTCGGGTATATTACCCCGCTTGTCACCCCGGATGGCACGACCGGTCCAGTCGACCAGGATCAGATAGTCGGTGAAGGTGTAGGGGAGTGACCTGGGTTCACCCTTCTGAGCAAACGGGAGCAGCAGGGGCGGCAATTCGGTGGTTTGAGCACGGCCGAGGCGCTGGCTGATGCTGGTGTAGTCACTCTTCTCCGGTGTCTCAGCCAACTTGGCGCGAATAGGATTGAGCTCCACATAGGTCATGCAGGCGAGCAGCGCCGACTCCGTCAGCAAGGCCTGACTCTTGAAGCGCCCCTCCCAGAAGTGCCCCTTGCAGCCATCTTCTTGATTGGCTTGGCGAGCCAACCCCTCGTTGAGCAGACGCACAAACCAGCTGATGGAATAGAGCCGCCCGCGCCACTCCTCTATTAGCCCTTGCACCACAGCCAGCTCCGGCTCAATCAGGACATCCCCCTGATACCAGCGGCGGACCAACAATGGCCACTGAAACAAACCGGCCCATCGCTCGGCCACCTCCCGCTCGCTCCAGCCCTGCGCCTGCTCTGCATCCACTTTCAGCACCAGATGATAGTGGTTGCTCATCACGGCATAGGCGCAGATGCCGATGGCAAAGAGCCGAGACAGCTGACCCAGCCTGTCGACCACCCACTGGCGACGATGCTCGTAGCTCTGGCCAGAGTGGGCATCTTCCCCACACAGGAAAGCCCGCCGCACGCAGCGGCTCACCACGTGGTAGTAGGGCGTATCCTGCAGACTGATTTGACGTGAACAGGCGATGGTCATGGCAAGTCCCCTCTGCGCTTTCGGTTAAGCCAAGCAGAGCCTCACGCGGCTGTCAAAGAGGTGGGTGTCCCAGAATCTTCGGCAGTGAGGCTTCAAGCCAAGCAGACCGCGACGCCCCTGTCAAAAAGATGGGTGTCCCAGAATCGCCCCGTCCCAGAATCGCCCCAGTGTCCCAGAATCACCCCTAATTGATCTGCGTCTAATTTATTGCCAATTAACCTTTCTCACAGCAGACAAATAAGTATGATATCCATTTGATTACTACGCGGCGATTATAATTTTACATTTATTTGCCAATAAATAAGGATTGAACATGAGCACGGCAAGCATTAATGATTTTAAACTTCTAAATATAAAATGCAGTAAGTATTATGAACTTTTTAAAAAATCAAATAATTTATTTTCCGAACCGCCTACTGATAAGTTGAAAGAAAGATTTGGTTTTTATCTCTATATGCTAGAGAACTTATGCAATGACAAAGATATAGATAAATTAAGTGACTATATAACAGATACTGAATATAACTATTTCCTAACTGGTGAACGAATTGATGATTATGGTGTAGATGCCATATACATAGATGAAGAAAATAAGGAAATCTTACTTCTAAACTTTAAGTTTAGAGAAAAATTCAATGCCGACAAAATGCAAAGTCAGAATGATGCATTTATATCCACAAAATTAGTGAATTGCATTCTTACTGAAAGTTCTGAAGGGCTAGAAGGAAAGACAAAAGACTTTGTTAAAACAATCATATCACATCTTAAGGAAAGTGCGAATAAGCAGGTCATTTCTTCCCAAGCTGGCTCGCTGATTAAAATTTCGCGGATCCGGGCCGATTGTTCTCCCGTAAACACCTCGAATTAGCCTATTTAGGCCGTTTTTTTCGCCATTCCTGGCGTTATTTCCGGTTTTTAGTGAGATCTCTCCCACTGACGTATCATCTGGTCCACCCGAAACAGGTTGGCCAGGGTGAATAACATCGCCAGTTGGTTATCGTTTTTCTGTAGCCCCTTGTATCTGGCTTTCACGAAGCCGAACTGCCGCTTGATGATGCGAAACGGGTGCTCCACTTTGGCCCGGATGCGGGCTTTCATGTATTCGATGTTGATGGCCGTTTTGTTCTTGCGTGGATGCTGTTTCAAGGTTCTTACCTTGCCGGGGCGCTCGGCGATCAGCCAGTCCACATCCACCTCGGCCAGCTCCTCGCGCTGTGGCGCCCCTTGGTAGCCGGCATCGGCTGAGACAAATTGCTCCTCTCCATGCAGCAGATTACCCAGCTGATTGAGGTCATGCTCGTTGGCCGCGGTGGTGACTAGGCTGTGGGTCAGGCCACTCTTGGCATCGACACCAATGTGGGCCTTCATGCCAAAGTGCCACTGATTGCCTTTCTTGGTCTGATGCATCTCCGGATCGCGTTGCTGCTCTTTGTTCTTGGTCGAGCTGGGTGCCTCAATGATGGTGGCATCGACCAAGGTGCCTTGAGTCATCATGACGCCTGCTTCGGCCAGCCAGCGATTGATGGTCTTGAACAATTGGCGGGCCAGTTGATGCTGCTCCAGCAGGTGGCGGAAATTCATGATGGTGGTGCGGTCCGGCAAGGCGCTATCCAGGGATAACCGGGCAAACAGACGCATGGAGGCGATTTCGTACAGAGCATCTTCCATCGCGCCATCGCTCAGGTTGTACCAATGCTGCATGCAGTGAATGCGTAGCATGGTTTCCAGCGGATAAGGTCGCCGGCCATTACCAGCCTTGGGGTAAAACGGCTCGATGACTTCCACCATGTTTTGCCATGGCAGAATCTGCTCCATGCGGGACAAGAAAATCTCTTTTCTGGTCTGACGGCGCTTACTGCTGAATTCACTGTCGGCGAAGGTGAGTTGATGACTCATGATGGCCCTCGGAAATGCGGCTCCGGATGAACATTATGATCTCATATCACAGACTTGTTCGCACCTTCCTTAATGGTAAAGAGGTGTGGAAGCTTTCATTGTATATGATAAGTAATGAAGCAGTGCCGATTGATGTAAATGAAATGTCGATAAAGCAGCTGATAGATTTCTATGACATGGAGGTGATTTCTTTATGCCTTCCAGATATCAAAAATATGATGTCTATAAGACCAGCACCTATTTCTGCAGAAATGATTATTGATCAGGATGCACTGATGTCATATTCAGAAAGTTCAATATCTACGTCTAAATCATACATCGTAAGAATGTGTGCCTCTGACATTATTAGAATTACATCAAAGAATTCGGATCTAAGACTTAACTACAATTTAGAAGATCTAAATCTACTCGCAAGAGAAAAATTGGAATACGGAGTTCTCTTTGATAACGTCCGAGGATTTGTCCAACGGTCTAAGGAAAGTGCGAATAAGCAGGTCATTTCTTCCCAAGCTGGCTCGCTGATTAAAATTTCGCGGATCCGGGCCGATTGTTCTCCCGTAAACACCTCGAATTAGCCTATTTAGGCCGTTTTTTTCGCCATTCCTGGCGTTATTTCCGGTTTTTAGTGAGATCTCTCCCACTGACGTATCATCTGGTCCACCCGAAACAGGTTGGCCAGGGTGAATAACATCGCCAGTTGGTTATCGTTTTTCTGTAGCCCCTTGTATCTGGCTTTCACGAAGCCGAACTGCCGCTTGATGATGCGAAACGGGTGCTCCACTTTGGCCCGGATGCGGGCTTTCATGTATTCGATGTTGATGGCCGTTTTGTTCTTGCGTGGATGCTGTTTCAAGGTTCTTACCTTGCCGGGGCGCTCGGCGATCAGCCAGTCCACATCCACCTCGGCCAGCTCCTCGCGCTGTGGCGCCCCTTGGTAGCCGGCATCGGCTGAGACAAATTGCTCCTCTCCATGCAGCAGATTACCCAGCTGATTGAGGTCATGCTCGTTGGCCGCGGTGGTGACTAGGCTGTGGGTCAGGCCACTCTTGGCATCGACACCAATGTGGGCCTTCATGCCAAAGTGCCACTGATTGCCTTTCTTGGTCTGATGCATCTCCGGATCGCGTTGCTGCTCTTTGTTCTTGGTCGAGCTGGGTGCCTCAATGATGGTGGCATCGACCAAGGTGCCTTGAGTCATCATGACGCCTGCTTCGGCCAGCCAGCGATTGATGGTCTTGAACAATTGGCGGGCCAGTTGATGCTGCTCCAGCAGGTGGCGGAAATTCATGATGGTGGTGCGGTCCGGCAAGGCGCTATCCAGGGATAACCGGGCAAACAGACGCATGGAGGCGATTTCGTACAGAGCATCTTCCATCGCGCCATCGCTCAGGTTGTACCAATGCTGCATGCAGTGAATGCGTAGCATGGTTTCCAGCGGATAAGGTCGCCGGCCATTACCAGCCTTGGGGTAAAACGGCTCGATGACTTCCACCATGTTTTGCCATGGCAGAATCTGCTCCATGCGGGACAAGAAAATCTCTTTTCTGGTCTGACGGCGCTTACTGCTGAATTCACTGTCGGCGAAGGTGAGTTGATGACTCATGATGGCCCTCGGAAATGCGGCTCCGGATGAACATTATGATCTCATATCACAGACTTGTTCGCACCTTCCCTAAATATAATGCAGCAATAGCAAAAACACTTAAAGATGAGCCTTCCAAGTTCTTTATGTACAACAATGGAATGACCATAGTTGCTAGAACCATAAAGGCAGAAGAAGTAAATGGTAGGAAAAAGGTTCGAATAAACATAGATGATTTCCAAGTATTGAATGGAGGGCAAACATTAAGAACCCTTCATAACTTTAATGCTTTGGATGAAAGAAATATTACTGATTACCTTTCTCGAAGTGAGGTTTTAGTCAGAATTTTCAATGCTTCAGATAGCGAAGCAGTCAATAAAATTGCAGAATACACAAATAGCCAAAACTCAATATCAAACATAGACCTTAAATCACTTAGTACGCTACAAATACAAATAGAGCAACTGCTTGAGGCTCATGACATAATTTATTCTAGAAAAAATGGCGATACTGGTATGGACAACAATAAAAACTACCAGTACAAAATCAGCATGGAGTTGTTTGGACAAATTCTATTTGCAATTCAAGGACACCCAGACAAATCGTCCAACCAAAAGCAACATATTTTCGGAAAGTATTATGATGATGTATTCTCCGAGGAGAAATTTAACATATCAGAAGCACCAAATATAATCAGAAACTATTTCGCTGTAAAAGCAGAGTATAATTCAGCCAATAACAGCATACAGAAAATTGAACAAAAAGTTTTTTATGTAATGTACATGAAGGCAAGTCGGCCAGATATGCAATATTCAGACTGTATCAGATTATTAGAAGATGCACTGCTTAGTTTTGAGACTGACAATACCATGACAGACTCAAGAAAATTGATTCATGCCAGATTTAAAGAGCATTTGAACTCTCAATTAGATATCTGATAATAATGCTCTGTAACGTTTACCTGAGCAGATGCTTTTGGTAAATCGTGGATGAAAAGACCACCCGCATAACGGGTGGTCTTTTCATTATCTTCGGATAAACCAGAGAGATTTAACTCACAACAGCAATCAAACCAGCGGCGGCGTGCGTGGCGGCACCATACGCTTGCTGCCGGTGGACTCGAAGGCCGAGGCGAAGCGCAGCAGGTTGTTGTCGTCATAGGCGCGACCGGCGAAGGTCAGGCCCACCGGCATACCGATATCGGCCATCACCCCCATGGGGACAGTGACGGTCGGCACGCCGAGATGGCGAATGGCGAGGTTGCCGTTGGCCACCCAGATGCCGTTGCTCCAGGCGATATCGGCGGAGGCCGGATTCACATCCGCATCAGCCGGGGCGACGTCGGCGACGGTGGGGAACAGCACGGCGTCGAGCTTGAGCCCGTCCATCCAGTCCTCCAAGTCCAGCTTGCGGGTCTTCTCCAGCCCACGCAGGCCGTCCGGCACCGAAGCAATCTCGTCAAAGCGCTTGATGCCGCGCTTGGCCATGTTGACGTACTCGTCCATGCCAGCGGCGAGATCCCCTTCGCGGTTCGGCAGGGTGCCCGGATCATGGGGGAAGATCTGGGGGCCATCGACATCCTCAAGCTTGTTCAACTTGGGGTCGCCGTTGGCGCGCAGGAAGTCGTCGAACGCCCAGCCGGAGAGCTCCCACAGTTCGTCGTTGAGGAACTCAGGGCTCACGATGCCGCGATTGAACACGGTCGGTGCGCCGGGTCTGTCCCCTTCGCAGTTGGAGACCAGCGGGAAGTCCACTTCGATGACTTCGGCGCCCGCGGCTTCCAGCGCCTTGCGCGCATCTTCCCAGAGGGCAATCACGGCCTCGCGGGTATGGATGCGCTGACCGGTCGGGCCGCCGATACCGGGGTTTTCGCTGGTGCCAGCCAGTTCATCCTTGTTGATAAACATACGCGGCACGCCGAGGCGCTTGCCCTTGAGGGCATCGGGCTGGGCGGCCAGCTCCAGATAGGAAGCCGGACGCACCTCGGACGCCTTGGGGATCTTAACCCAGGGCTGCAAACGCCACAGATCGCCGCGAGTATCACTATCGTCGGCGACCACTACGTCGAGCACTTCCAAGAGATCGGCCATGGTGCGGGCGTAGGGCACCACCACATCCATGGTCGGGGTCAGCGGCCAGTTGCCACGCACCGAGATAACGCCACGGGACGGGGTGTAGGCACACAGGCCGTTGTTGGAGGCGGGGCCACGGCCGCTCGACCAGGTCTCTTCAGCCAGCCCAAAGGCGGCGAAACTGGCTGCGGTGGCGGTGCCGGCCCCGTTGGAGGAGCCGGAGGCAAAAGGCGCTGTCAGGTAGTCGGCGTTGTAGGGGCTCTCGGCACGACCATAGACGCCGCGCTGCATGCCGCCATTGGCCATCGGCGGCATATTGGTTTTGCCAAGGCAGATGGCACCGGCGGCGCGCAGCCGCTCTATGGTAAAGGCATCGCGCTGGGCCACCAGATCCTTGAAGGCCGGGCTGCCGGAGGCGGCAGTGAGCCCCTTGACCAGATAGCTGTCTTTGGCGGTGTAGGGGATGCCGTCGAGCGGCCCCAGGGTTTCGCCACGGGCGCGGCGCTCATCAGACGCTTGCGCCTCTTTCAACGCATCGGGATTGGGCACCACGAGGGCGTTGAGTTTGGTTGCGGTCTCGGGGCCGTTGTAGGCCTCGATCCGGGCCAGATAGGCCTTGACCAGTTCGACCGCTGTGGTGCGGCCTGCTTCGAGCGCACCGCGCAGCTCGGCAATGGAAACCTCGGTCACTTCGATCATGGGGATCTCCTGTAAAGGGTGACGGTTTGTCATGATGATCGCCGCATCAGCACCTGCGACCATCACGTCATCAAGAGATAAAACCCCACGGCATGGGGTTTTGAATACTAACTAGAACCGGTTTACGACCCGTCGCGAGAGGCCGTCAGCAAGGTGAAGAGCAGCGCAGGAACCGGAGCGTATAAACATACGTGAGGCTTCCGAGCAGCACATGAGCCTTGATCACGGTCTCGCAGCAGGATCGTCATCCGGTTCTTATTTGCCGGAGGGGATCTGCTGGGTGATGCAGTGAATATTGCCACCGCCCAGCAGGATCTCGCGGGCCGGCACGCCAACCACTTTATGCTGCGGGAAAATTTCTTCCAGGATGCGCTGGGCCTCGCCGTCGGTGGCTGCGTCGAGCAGCGGGTAGACGATGCGATCGTTGGTGATAAGGAAGTTCACGTAGGAGCCGGCCAGACGGCCTTCGGCCTCGCGCGGTACACCGGTGCCGCTCTCGACACCGGCGGATTCTTCCTCAGTGCAGAACAGCGGGCCCGGCTGGGGCAGCTTCCATACTTTGAGCTTGCGCCCCTTGGCGTCGACGGCGGCCTCAAGCACCTTGAGGGCGGCCACGGAGCGGGCGTACTGGGGATCGGTCTGGTCGTCGGTCCAGTGCAAGGCCACTTCACCCGGGCGAACGAAGCAGCACATGTTGTCGATATGGCCGTCGGTCTCGTCCATGTAGACGCCCTCGTCCAGCCAGATAAAGCTGGTGACGCCGAGATAATCGCGAAGGTGTGCTTCGATCTGCTCCTTGGTGAGATCCGGATTGCGGTTTTCGTTGAGCAGGCACTCGGCGGTGGTCATGCAGGTGCCTTCGCCGTCGACGTGGATGGAGCCCCCTTCCAGAATGAGCGGCGCGTCGTAACGATCCATGCCGTGCTGTTCCAGCATCCGGGCCGCCACTTTTTCGTCCTGATCCCAGGGGTAGTAGAGACCGCCCTTGTGGCCGCCCCAGGCGTTGAAGCCCCAGTCCACGCCGCGGCACTCACCGGCCGCATTGGTGACTATGGTGGGACCTGTGTCGCGGGCCCAGCAGTCATCGCTGTTCATCTCGACCAAAGTGACGTGGGCGGGCATGACGACGCGCGCCTGCTCCATAAACTGGGCAGGGACACCCATAAAGACCGGGGTGGCTTGCCCGATGGCGTCGGCAACCTTGGCGAAGGTGGCTTGGGCGAAGCGGCCGGCGACGCGCCAGTTGTCCGGGCGAAACGGCCAAATCATCCAGACAGCTTGCTGATGCGCCCACTCGGCGGGCATGGTGAAGCCGTCGGCGGCCGGAGTGGAGTTGATGGTCTTGATGCTCATCGCAAGGCTCCTTGCATGGATTGAGGCCCCCTATTTGCACGGGAACCTGGGAAAAATAAGAGTGGGTCGCAGTGTAAAAAGTTGTACGCTCATCCATCAAATGAATAGGATGGATTGTCCCATAAACACTGCAAATAATCTTGATGAAACTGCACCAGCTCGACCTCAATCTGCTGCTCGCCTTTGACGCCCTGATGACACAGGGCAGCGTCACCCGCGCCGCCGAAACGCTCTTTATCAGCCAACCCGCCATGAGCCACGCCCTCGGTCGGCTGCGCACCTTTTTCGGCGATCCGTTACTGGTGCGAACCCCGCAGGGCATGCTGCCCACGCCGCGCGCCCAGCGGCTGCATCTGGGGGTACAGCAGGCGCTGCGGCTGCTGGAGCAACAGCTCAGTGAAGAAGAGGAGTTCGAGCCACTCCAATCCAAGCGGCGCTTTGTGCTTTGCACCACGGATTATGTGGAGTGCGTGCTGATCCCACCCCTTATCCAGCGCCTCAAGGTGCTGGCGCCCGGGGTTACCATCGAGATCCGCATCCTGCGCGACACCTTGCCCGAAGCCGAGTTGGCGAGCGGCGAGATAGACCTGGTGCTAGGGTTTGACGAATACATGCAGGTGCCAGGGTATCTCGGCAAGGAGACCTGGCTCACCGAGCCCCTGGCCGGTCTGGTGCGCGCCGATCTATCCATCCCCAAATCGGCCCCCGCAGGAACAGAGGATGACCCCTCCAGCTGGGAAGAGCGCATCACCCTGCAGCAGCTGATCGCAATGCCCCACGTATTCCACTCGCCGCTCGGCACCTCGGAGGCGAGCCTGGATCGCCACCTCAAGAGCTTGGGCTTTAGTCGCACCATCTCGGTCAACAGCCAGAGCTATATGTCCGCCGCCGCCATCGTCAGCCAGAGCGATCACCTGCTGGTGCTGCCGAGCATGGTGGCCGAACTGCTCGCCAGCCACTGGCCACTGAAAAGCCTGCCGCTGCCACAAGACGTGCCGGACTACCACCTCAACTGCGTCTGGCACCCCGTGCATGCGCAGCAACCAGCGCTGGTGTGGCTAAAAGAGTTGATGAAGGAGTTGGTGAGTCCGGAGTAACAGCCTCCTAAACAACAATGGCTCCCTGGGGAGCCATTGTTTTTTGCTGCGTCTCATCACGCTCGCAGGGCGTTGATCAGCTGGGTGACGACCCCGTCGAGCAGGGGGCGATCCGGGCGGCACTGGGCAAAGGTGACCAGGCCCTGAATATTGATCAGCAAGAAGGCGGTCAGGGTCGGGATATCCCGTTCGGCCGCCAGCTCGCCGAGAGCCTGGGCTTGTTTCAGCTGCGCCGCCAGATCCTGCTCCATTTCGCCATAGATGACCTTCACTCGCTGGATCAGCTCCTCGTCCTGCTCACTCAGCTCCATCATGGTACGGGTCACCAGGCAGGTACCGCAGAGGGCCTCGCTCACCACCCGCTCGAGATAGGCGGCCAGCCCCGCCAGGGGGCTGGGGTTGTCGAGCAGCGCACGGCGCTGGGCACGTTTGCCTTCCACGTAGTGATCCACCGCCGCCAGCAGCAGACCGCGTTTGTTGCCAAAGGCGCCGTAGATGCTGCCCGGGTGCAGACTGGTAGCGGCCACCAGCTCCTGCATGGTGGTCTTGGCATATCCCTTGGCACGAAATGCCTCCATGGCGTTTCGCAACACCTCGTCCCGATCAAACTCGGCAATACGCATGGATCCTCCCCTGGGAAATGGTTCACCGGCAAGGGTGCTGACACCTGCCGATTCAAGAGTGCTTGGCAAAGGGCGGCAAGTTTACCCCAGCAGCAGGGCAAGGCCAACCATGTTGAACAAGCATTCAAAAAAGCTTGCGCCCGCCCGCAAAAACGAATTGAATGCACATTCAAGAATAACTCGCTCAGGACAATCTATCATGAACACCCTGTTTCAGCCGTATCGTCTCAACGACACCCTCACCCTCGCCAATCGCTTCATGATGGCGCCCCTGACTCGCTGCATGGCGGGCCCCGGCCTGGTACCGACCGAACAGATGGCGGCCTACTACGCCCGGCGCGCCGATATCGGCCTCATCATCTCGGAAGCCGTCATCATTCGCCCGGACGGTCAGGGCTATCCCAACACCCCGGGTCTTTTCAGCGAGGCCCAGATCGAGGGCTGGAAGAAGGTGACCGGCGCCGTGCATGCCAAGGGTGGCAAGATCTTCGCCCAGCTGTGGCATGTGGGTCGCCTCTCCCATCCCTTCTTCCACCACGGCGAAGTGCTGGCTCCCTCTGCCGTAGCGCACGAGGGCACTGTGCCCCGCATGCGCGAGCTGACCTATCAGGTGCCACGCGCCCTGACCGAGGCCGAAATCGCCCAGCTGGTGCAGGATTACGCGACTGCCGGAGCCAACGCCATCGAGGCGGGCTTCGACGGGGTCGAGATCCACGGTGCCAACGGCTACCTCATCGACCAGTTCCTGCACCACTCCACCAACCTGCGCAGCGACAACTACGGTGGCAACCCGGCCAACATGAGCCGCTTCGCGCTGGAGGTAGTGGATGCCATCAGCGCGCGCATCGGTGGTGAGCGGGTTGGCCTGCGCCTCTCCCCGGGGGCCTATGTTCACCTGGCGGGCAGCCCGGAAAATCGCGCCGTGTTCGACCATCTGCTGGCCGAGCTGAACCAGCGCACGCTGGCTTATATCCACCTCGGGATCTTCGATGACAGCCTGACCTTCGACTATCTGGACGGCCGCGCTTCCGACTACCTGCGCAGCCACTATCAGGGCAATCTGGTGGGAGTTGGCAACTACAGCGCCGAGACGGCAGCTCAAGCCATCAAGGCCGAGCGCTTCGATCTGGTGGCCATCGGCCGACCGCTGATCGCCAACCCGGACTATCTCGACAAGGTGAAGAATGGCGAGGCGCTGGTGCCCTATGCCGAGACCATGCTGGCGGAACTGGTGTAACGGGCAAGCCACTGCAAAGTGCAGATAACAGCGAGGGGAGCCATGGCTCCCCTCGTGTCATTGCTATTGCCGACGGTTAGTTGGTGCGAAACAGCGCCTCGATGGAGAGCCCCTGACTCAGCAGGATCTCCCGCAGACGGCGCAACCCCTCCACCTGGATCTGGCGCACCCGCTCGCGGGTCAGGCCAATCTCGGCCCCCACGTCTTCCAGGGTGGCGGGCTCGTAACCGAGCAGGCCGAAACGGCGGGCCAGCACCTCGCGCTGCTTGGGATTCAGCTCCTCCAGCCAGTGCACTATGCTGGCGCGCATGTCGTCATCCTGGGATTCCAGCTCGGGCCCCATGCCTCTCTCATCGGAAAGCACATCCAGCAGCGCCTTGTCGCGATCGCCGCCGATGGGGGTATCCACCGAGGTGATCTTCTCGTTGAGCTTGAGCATGCGGTTTACGTCATCCACCGAACGATCCAGCGCCTGGGCGATGTCCTCGGCGGTCGGCTCGTGGTCGAGACGGTGGGAGAGCTCGCGCGCGGTACGCAGGTAGACGTTCAGCTCCTTGACCACATGGATAGGCAGACGGATGGTGCGGGTCTGGTTCATGATGGCCCGCTCTATGGTCTGGCGGATCCACCAGGTGGCATAGGTGGAGAAACGGAAGCCGCGCTCGGGATCGAACTTCTCGACGGCGCGGATGAGACCGAGGTTGCCCTCTTCGATGAGATCCAGCAGCACCAGGCCGCGGTTGTTGTAGCGACGGGCAATCTTGACGACCAGACGCAGGTTGGACTCGATCATGCGCTTGCGGGCGGCTTTGTCACCCCGCAAGGCACGACGGGCGTAATAGACTTCCTCTTCGGCGGTGAGGAGGGGGGAGAAGCCAATCTCCCCCAGATAGAGCTGGGTGGCGTCCATCACCTTGTTCAGTTCCGGTGCCAGCAACTCATCGGAGATAGTCTCTTCCGCCTCGGCGGCTACCTCCTGCAACTCCTCTACCTCTTGAGACTCGGATTCGGCGTCAAACTCTAATTCTGCATCCTGCATTACCAGTTGTTCTTGGCTCATGGTGTGTCTCCCTGACGTTACCAGAGTAAGACAGACTCTCTGGGATTAACGCTTTGGCAAATAGCTCATCGGATTGATCGACTTGCCTCTGTACCGGATCTCGAAATGCAATCGCACATCCGGCGCGTCCGTGCTGCCCATATTGGCAATCACTGTTCCTCCCTTGACGCTATCTCCTTCCCGTACCTTCAACTCGTCGTTGTGGGCATAGGCGGAAAGATAGTCATCATCATGCTTGAGGATGATCAGCTTGCCATAACCCCTCAGTGCACTACCGGCATACACCACCTTGCCGCCGCTGGCGGCGTAGACGGGTTGCCCCTTCTGGCCGGCGATGTCGATCCCCTTGTTGCCCTGTTCGGCAACGGAGAAGCCTTCAACAATCCGGCCTTTGGCGGGCCAGTGCCACGCCAGTCGTGACTGGGAGCTGGTTGTTTTTTGTTCTTTTTCCTGAGCGTATGCTTTCGGTGGCGCCTCGGCAACGGATTTCTGAGAAACGAACGGCGTGGTCTGACCAGCACTACCACTCGCCCCTGCCGGACGCTGGGTCACAGGTTTGGTGGCCGCCACCATCTGGGGAGCCGTATTGGCGGCTGATTGCACGGTGAGCACCTGGCCCGGTTGCAGCGCATAGGGGGCGCTCAGATTGTTGCGCTGGGCCAGCTCCTGGGGCGTGGTACCGAACTGGCGACCAATGCTGCTCAGGGTATCGCCACGGCGTACCTGATAGGTGCTGGTGCTGCGGCTGGCCATGGCGCCGGAGCTGGACGCATCGAGGCGCAGCTGCTGGCCCGGATAGATGTTGTAGGGAGGACTGATGCCGTTGAGGCTGGCCAGCGACGGCACATCATTGCCCGAATTGAAGGCGATGGAGTAGAGGGTATCTCCCCGCTTTACCACATAGCTGCTGCCCGTGATGGGCGTGCGGTTCGGAGTCCCCGCCTGGCGAACCGGGATGGTCGAGACAAAGGGGTCGCCCCCCACACCATCCACCGGAGCCGCATTTTTACTGGAGGAGCAGGCAAGCAGTAGCCATGAGAGCATGACCACACTGCTTCCTTGCCAAATACGCGAACGCATAATGGATCCTTAACGACTAAACCAGAAATAGGCCACGACGGCCAGACCGATACAGAGCCAACCGAGCACATCCACATAGTGCATCAGCTTGCGTTCCATCTTCTCCCCGCCCCAGCGCATCAGGCCCGCAACCAGGAAGAAGCGCATACCACGCCCGATCAGCGAGGTGATGATGAAGGGCACCAGAGCCATTTGCAACAGTCCGGCGGTCACGGTGAATACCTTGTAAGGGATGGGCGTGAAACTGGCAATAAAAATGACCCAGATGCCCCACTGTTCGAACCACTGGCGAGCGATGGCGATCTTGCCTTCGTAACCGACGGAGGCCACCAGCGGCTGGACCACGGGATCCCACAGGGCATAACCCAGGGCATAGCCAAACAGGGCGCCCAGTACGGAGAAGAGGGTCGCCAGGGTGGCGAAATGCCACGCCTTGTGCGGCTTGGCCAGCGCCATGGGGGCCAGCATCACATCCACCGGGATGGGCCAGAACACCGACTCGATAAAGGCGGTGACGGAGAGATACCAGGGGGCGTATTTGTGGCGCGCCCACTGCATCACCATCACGTACAAACGGGAAAACAGCTTCACTCAACATCTCCATCTATCAAGGGAACAAAGCGCACCGGCTCCAGGATCCGGCTGGTCAGCTGGGAACCGGCGCGCTCAATCAGTTGCAGGGTTTGCTGCTTGTCGCCCACCGGCAACACCAGACGCCCCCCTTCGGCCAGCTGGTCGGTGAGGGCCGCGGGGATCTCGCTCGCCGCGGCGGTGACCAGAATGGCATCAAACGGCCCTTTGCTGGGCCAACCCAGCCAGCCGTTGCCGTGCTTGGCCGAGACATTGTGCAGATCGAGCTGGCGCAGACGGCGCCTGGCCTGGAACTGCAGCGACTTGATCCGCTCGACCGTGTAAACATGCTCCACCAGATGGGCGAGGATCGCCGTCTGGTACCCTGAGCCAGTGCCAATCTCCAGCACGTGGGCCGGATTGTTCTGCATCAGCAGCTCGGTCATCCGCGCCACCATGTAAGGTTGCGAGATGGTCTGGCCGTGGCCGATGGGCAGGGCGGTATTATCCCAGGCCTTGTGCGCCATGGCCTCGTCCACGAACAGCTGGCGCGGCACTTTCGCGATCGCCGCCAACACGCGAAAATCGCGAATATCCTGTGCAATGAGTTGATTTAAAAGGCGCTGAACTATCACACCCTCATCCCTGCATATCTAGCCATGCACCCAGCCCAGCCAGACTGTCGTAGGCAGTCATGTCGATGGTCAAGGGAGTAATCGAGACATAACCCTGTTCGATGGCGGCAAAGTCGGTGCCATCGCCCGCATCCTGCTGGCTGCCGGGGGGGCCAATCCAGTAGATGGGCTGGCCACGGGGATCCTCGGTGCAAATCACCGACTCCGCCCGGTGGCGATTGCCAAGGCGGGTCACCCTGATCCCCTTGATCTGGTCGAGGGGCAGATCCGGCACATTGACATTGAGGATCTGATCGGCAGGCAACGGATACTTCATCAACCCCTTCACCAGCAGGGCCGCATAGTGGGCTGCCGTGGCGAAATGGGTCTTGCCCACCAGAGAGATGGCGATGGAGGGATACCCCAGGTGGCGCCCCTCGGTGGCGGCCGCCACCGTCCCCGAGTAGATGACATCATCCCCCAGGTTGGCACCGTGGTTGATCCCCGCCACCACCATGTCGGGCTCCGGGCGGACCAGCTCGTTGACAGCCAGATGGACGCAGTCGGTCGGCGTCCCCTTCACCGCATGAAACCCGGTCTCGCCGATGCGGGTGACCCGCAGTGGCACTTCCAGGGTCAGGGAGTGGCTGGCGCCACTGCGGTTGCGATCCGGCGCCACCACAATGACCTCGCCACAGGCGCCCAGCGCCTCGCTGAGGACACGAATGCCCTCGGCATGCACACCATCGTCATTACTGACCAGAATTCGCATCGGTCTGCTTCCTGAAACCATGATCGGCCTCTTCGGCCTGCATTAATTCCCGCACCACGCTGGTGGCAAAGGCGCCCGCCGGCAGGAAGAACGACAAGGTCAGCGCATCGCCTTCCAGCTGCCAGCTCATCTGTTCCGGCTTGAGCAGCAGCGGGCGCCTGTCCTGATCCAGCCCGGCCTTCTCCAGCCCCTCGCACCAGTCGCTGTAAGGCGCCAGCACTCCCTGCTCGAACTCGGCTGCCGCTCCCTGGCTCGCCAGCCGGCCACGACCCCACATGGGGGCGGTCAGCTGCACGTCACCGGCGGCGAGGCGCGCTGCCAGCTCGGGGGTCACGCTCTCTTCGCTGAAGATGGAATGGCTGCCCCTTAGCATCACGCAGTCACCGGCCAGCAGCTGATGTGCCAGCCCCTGCTCAATGCGGGCGCTGACGATGGCGTTGAACAGCATGCTGCGGGCGGCGGAGAGGTAGAGGGAGCGCTTGTTGCGATCCTTGATCCGCTTGCCGGCAAACATCGCCTTGGCCGCTTCCAGGTTGTTGCCTTCCCGGCCAAAACGCTGCTCGCCGTAATAGTTCGGCACCCCCTGGGCGGCAATGGCCTGCAGGCGGGACTCCAGCCCGTCGGCCTGGGTCAGACCGGTCAGGCGCAGGGTGAAGTGGTTGCCCTTGAGGTAGCCCACCCGCAGTTTGCGGTTGTGGCGTTTGGCCTCCAGGATCTGGATGCTGTCGCTCTCGATGACCGACAAGTCCGGCTCGGCCTTGCCCGGCAGGTGGATGCCGAACCACTGCTCGGTCACCGCGTGGCGATCCTTCAGACCTGCCCAGGTCACCGCATTGCGCGCGACCCCGGCGGCATCGGCCAGCAGCCCCGCCACCCAGGCGGTGTTCTCGCCGGTTTTGCGCACCCGCACGAAGATGTGCTCCCCTTCCCCGCAAGGCTCGAACCCGAGATCCTCGATCACCACGAAATCGCTGGCCTCGGCCTTGAGGATGCCGTGGGCGGTGGGAGTTCCGTGCAGATAGTTAAGCTGTTCCAACATTATTGTTTCACCAGTAAGACGACGGCTTCGGTGGCGATCCCTTCCTTGCGCCCCGTGAATCCCAGTTGTTCGGTGGTGGTCGCCTTGACGTTCACCCGGTTCAAATCACATTGCAGATCGGCAGCCAGCACGGCGCACATGGCATCGATGTGGGGAGCCATCTTGGGGGCCTGGGCGATGATGGTCACGTCCAGGTTGCCGATGGCATAACCCGCCCGCTGCACCCGGGCAAAGACGTCCCGCAGCAGGATGCGGCTGTCGATCCCCTTGAATTGCGCGGCGGTATCGGGGAAATGGCGACCGATGTCACCGGCGCCGATGGCGCCGAGCAGGGCATCGCTCACCGCGTGCAGCACCACATCCCCATCGGAGTGGGCCAGCAGACCCTGTTCATACGGCACCGCGACCCCGCCCAGCATGCAGGGGCCTTCCCCGCCAAATTTGTGTACATCAAAACCATGTCCAATCCGGATCATATGCGCTCCTTGTTTGGGCCTATTTATTCGAATTCGCGGGCTATGCCTGCTGGCTTAAAAACAGCCCGGCCAGGGAGAGATCCTCCGGCCGGGTCACCTTGATATTGTCGGCGCGCCCTTCCACCATGCGCACCGGGAAACCGGCCCGCTCCATGGCGGAGGCCTCGTCGGTAATGGTGGCCCCCAGCATCAGCCCCTCTTCCAGCGCCCGCTTGAGGGTGCGGGTGGGGAACATCTGCGGAGTGAGGGCGTGCCACAGCTGTTCACGCTCGACGGTGGCGATGATGTTGCCCGCGGCATCCGAGCGCTTCATGGTATCGCGCACCCGGCTGCCGAGGATGGCCCCGCCGCAGCCCATGGCGGTGGCGATCAGGGCATCGAGATCCCCGTGGGTCAGGCAGGGACGGGCGGCATCGTGCACCAGCACCCACTCACCGTCTGCCACCTGGAGGGCATTGAGAACAGAAAAGGCGCGTTCGGCGCCTCCTTCGACCCGAATGACACGGGGATCGGCGGCGACGGGCAGGCTCTCGAACCAGGGGTCATGGGGCGCCAGCGCCACTATCACCCGCTCGATGGCAGGATGTGAGAGCAGGCGCGCCAGGGTGTGTTCCAGAATAGTCTGCCCCGCCAGCTGCAGGTACTGCTTCGGGCAGTCGGCCCCCATCCGGCTGCCAATCCCGGCGGCTGGCACGATCGCCGTCAGACCGAAGGCGCGGCTTGCATCAGTCATGGTAGGGCTCATCGTCCGGTACTGTCTCTTTGTCTTTCTCTTTGGGGATGATCCGGTAGAAGGTCTCCCCCTGTTTGATATAACCCAGATCGTTGCGCGACAGCTCCTCGATGGCCTCAAGGCCCGAGGTGAGATCATCTATTTCGCGGTAAATGAGGTCGTTACGATCCTTGAGGGCCTGGTTGTCCCGCTCTTGTTGCGAGATCGCATCCGACAGGTTCTGGTAATCGGACAGCCCGTTCTTCCCCAGCCAGAGGTCATATTGCAGGCCCCCCAGCAGGAGGAGCAGGATCAGGGTGAATAGGCGCATGCTCTAGGTCTCCTTCAGGGGGCCTAGTGTCCCATATTCGGTGGCAAGACAAAAGAAAGCCAGCACCCGGGAACCCGGGTTAGCGCATAAAAAAAGTCCGAAGATGAACCAGATAACAACAAGCCCCGCCAAACCGGGACAAGGGTACCGAAGCGGTACTCCCTGACCGGGGCGGGGCCGAGGGGCGTCAGACTGCCTCGAAGATTAGTTGACCGCGACCGGGGCTCCTTCGCTGGCAGCCGGGGTGTTGAACTCCTCTTCCGCCTCGTTGAAGCGCTCCAGCATGGCCTTGGAGGGTGCTTCGCCAAGCAGGCTGCCAATCACGATGGCAATGCTGGCGAAGACGAAGCCCGGGATGATCTCATACAGACCCAGCCAACCGTACTGCTTCCAGACGATGACGGTAACCGCACCGACCAGCATGCCGGCCAGGGCGCCGTTGCGGGTCATGCGCGGCCACAGCACGGAGAAGAGTACCACGGGGCCGAAGGCGGCACCGAAGCCTGCCCAGGCGTAGCTCACCAGCCCCAGCACCCGGTTCTCCGGGTTCATGGCAACCGCAATGGCCACCAGGGCAATAGCCAGCACCATCAGGCGGCCGACCCACACCAGTTCGCGCTGGGAGGCGTTCTTGCGCAAGAACGGCTTGTAGAGATCCTCGGTGATGGCGCTGGAGCAGACCAGCAGCTGGCAGCTCAAGGTACTCATCACCGCCGCCAGGATGGCGGAGAGCAGCACACCGGCGATCCAGGGGTTGAACAGGATCTTGGAGAGTTCGATGAAGACCCGCTCCGGGTTGCCGGTAACGCCGGCGGCCACTTCCGGGAAGCGGCCGAAGTAGGCCAGACCGAAGAAGCCGATGGCCACGGCGCCGGCCAGGCAGAAGATCATCCAGGTCATGCTGATGCGACGGGCGCTGGCCATGGAGTGGTGGGAGTCCGCCGCCATGAAGCGCGCCAGGATGTGCGGCTGACCGAAGTAGCCCAGACCCCAGGCCATCAGGGAGACGATGGCGATCACGTCCAGGTTCTTGAACATGTCGAGGTTGCTGGCGCTCTTGGCCGCCACTTCCACCATGGCGCTGTCGATGCCGCCCACGGCGATGATGACGAACACAGGGGTGAGGATCAGGGCGAAGATCATCAGGGTCGCCTGCACCGTATCGGTCCAGCTCACCGCGAGGAAACCGCCGAAGAAGGTATAGGTGATGGTGGCTGCGGCACCGACCCAGAGGGCGGTGTTGTAATCCATGCCGAAGGTGCTCTCGAACAGGCGGGCACCGGCCACTACGCCGGAGGCGCAGTAGATGGTGAAGAACAGCAGGATCACCAGGGCCGAGAGGATGCGCAGCACCTTGCTGTGATCCTCGAAGCGGTAGGTGAAGTAATCCGGCAGGGTCAGGGCGTTGCGGTTCTTCTCGGTGTGGACCCGCAGGCGGCCGGCCACCCAGCGCCAGTTGAGATAAGCGCCGATGACCAGACCGATGGCGATCCAGCTCTCTGAGATGCCGCTGATGAAGACTGCGCCTGGCAGGCCCATCAGGAGCCAGCCGCTCATGTCGGAAGCACCGGCGGAGAGGGCGGTGACCCAGCTCCCCATGCGGCGGCCGCCGAGGATGTAGTCGTCGAAATTGCGGGTGGCGCGATAGGCGATAAAACCGATCAGCACCATCCCGAGGATGTACACCAGGAAGGTGATTAACATGGGTGTGCTAGCTGTCATTCAAAACTCCGTTTCATGTAGCGTGACGGCCCGCTCTACCGACGGGCTCTTTCCTTAAAAACCGCCATAGCTTAATCAGCAGATCCCGTGAGCTCAATCATTTTTAACAAACACAAAACACAATAAAAACCTTTGTGCATCAACATATCCTCCAGGACAAGGGGATAAGTCACTATTTTATATTGCGGCAGTGGCCTCGCAGCCCCCACTCCAGACACGCCTCCATCTGGCTGGCATATCGGTGCACCGACCGGACTCACGACGCCGTATGTCACAGGGCATGAGGCAACAAAAAGGGCGAACAGCATGCTGCTCGCCCTTTTCATCATCTTATCGCCCGTTGGCGCTCGGCTACCTTCAGCGATTGATGGCAATCGGCATGCCGCTGCGCTGCTCCAGCGCCTGCTTGACCCGCTGGGAGTCGCTGTCGGCGTGGGCGATGAAGCGGGTCACCGCCGGGGTGATCGGCAGCGGCGCCGGCAGGCTGGAGTTGAACTCGGCTTCGCTACGGGAGAGCGGCTGGTGCACCTCGAGATAGCGGCGACCATCCGGCTCTTTGGCGGCCTTGATCGGCTGGTTAACGAACTGCACCCGGGTACCGACCGGTACCTGTTTGAACAGGTATTCGATGTCATCATTGCGCAGGCGCACGCAGCCGTGGCTCACCCGCAGGCCGATGCCAAACTGGGCGTTGGTGCCGTGGATGGCGTACATCTTGCCGATGTAGAGGGCATAGAGGCCCATGGGGTTGTCGGGACCGGCCGGCCAGACTGCAGGCAGGGTCTCGCCACGGGCGGCATATTCGGCGTGCATCTTGGCCGTTGGGGTCCAGGTCGGGCGCTCCTTCTTGCGCTGCACGCTGGTCACCCAGTCCTCCGGAGTATCGGTGCCCAGCTGGCCGATGCCGATGGGCAGCACCTCCACCACCTTCTTGCCCTTGGGATAGTAATAGAGGCGCATCTCGGCCACGTTGATGACCACCCCTTCGCGCGGTGCATCCGGCAGGATCAACTGCTGCGGGATCACCAGCTTCTCGCCGGTCTGCACCAGCAGGGGATCCGCCTTGGGGTTGGCCTCAAGCATGTTGGTCAGCCCGAGCTGGAATTTGGCGGCGACCGCCTCCAGCGGCTGGCCGTTTTCCTCAGCCGGCACCACGTATTCCAAATTTTCCCCCACCAGGCGGCTGTTGGCGGCAGGCAGGGCATATTCAACGGCAAACACAGGCGCGGCGGTCAGCAGCAGGCCGTAGTAGAGGGTTGCCACACGATTGCGAAAGAACTTCATAACTTTCCCATGATGATGACTTGATGGAGGTCTTCGGGCTGGCCCCAAGGCGCAATATGCCTGGGGGCCGAAGAGAAGGCCGCCATTCTTCTCCTCTGCCCGGCAAATTTCAACCGACAAGTCGTGACGGGTCAGTGATTAATATTCGCTCAGGCCGCTTGCCCGGTTTTCTGGCCGGCCGGCACAACCCCGCTTTGCCAGGCGCGCATATCGTAACCTGTGGGAGACTGGTGCAACCGCAGATGAAACTGCTCGATGATGGCAAAGATGTGGTCGAAAATATCGGCCTGGATCCCTTCGTATTCACCCCAGGCCGTGGTCGCGGTGAAGCAGTAGATCTCCAGTGGCAAGCCATCTGACGTAGGGGCCAGTTGGCGCACCATCAGGGTCATATCATTGCGAATGCCGGGATGGGCCTTGAGATAGGCATCCAGGTAGGCGCGCAGGGTACCCAGGTTGGTGAGATGGCGGCCGTTGATGGGGCAGTTGATCGCCTCCCTGAGCTGCTGGTTGTAGCTGCTCAGCTCCTGCTCCTTGCGGCTCAGATAGGGGGCCAGCAGTTGGGCCTGCTTGAGCTGCAGTTGCTCGTCTGCAGTCAGGAAACGCACGCTGGTCATGTCGATGTTGACGCTGCGCTTGATGCGGCGACCACCGGATTCGGTCATCCCCTGCCAGTTCTTGAACGAGTCGGAGATGAGGGCATAGGTGGGAATGGTGGTGATGGTCTTGTCCCAGTTCGACACCTTGACCGTGGTGAGGCCGATGTCGGTCACCTCGCCATCGGCACCGTATTTATCCATCTGCAACCAGTCCCCCACGCTCAGCATGCGGTTGGCCGAGAGCTGGATCCCCGCCACCAGGCCGAGGATGGGGTCCTTGAACACCAGCATCAGCACCGCTGTCATGGCACCCAGGCCGCTGAACAGGAAGAGGGGGGATTTGCCGAGCAGCAGGGCGATCATCAGGATGCCAACCAGCACGCTCCCCACCAGCTTGGTGCCCTGGAAGATGCCGCGCAGGGGCAGATCCCGTCCCAGGCTGGTGTTGCGACTCACCGCCAGCACGCAGTCGAGCAGGGCGAAGAAGGCGAGTAGCAGGAACAGCAAGATCCAGAGCTGGGCCACCACTTCGATCAGCGCCAGGCTGTCGGAGCCGCCGGGCAGCCAGATCTCCGCCTGGGCGAGCAGCACGCCCCCTTGCAGCACAAAGGCGAGCCGGTTGAAGAGCCGCTGCTGCAGCTGGGGCGGCAGCCACACCTGTTTGGCCTTGCCGAGGACCCCGACCAGCCGCACCAGCAGGAAGCGGTGCAGCATCATGTGCAGCAACAACGAGGTGATCAGGATGAAGCCGAGCGCGATCACCAGCGCCATCATGCTGGTCACCTCCACGCCAAGACCGGACAGCCAGCTAAAAAACGCTTCTTTCATTCTTCTCTCCCAAACCTTGCAGCGGTTCGCTGCAACTGCAACCACCATGGCGGTCAGGGTACCTATCCCCTCCCCCATGTCAAATCGGCCACCACCAGAAACAACAACGCCCGGCACAGGCCGGGCGTTGAGACAACACGAAAAGCGTTAGCCAACCAGGCCGAGGGCATCGCGGGCGATGACCAGCTCTTCGTTGGTGGGGATCACCATGGCCAGACGGCTCTCTTTGGTGGTGATGCGACCCTCGCCACCCAGCACGGCGGCGTTGTTGGCTTCCTGGTCCACCTTGAAGCCGAACAGGGCCAGGCGATCCAGCACCATCTCGCGCACCATGGCGGCGTTCTCACCGATACCGCCGGTGAACACCAGGGCGTCCAGACGACCATCCATGGCGGCGGCATAGGCGCCGACATACTTGGCCACGCGATAGGTGAAGACATCCAGCGCACGCTTGGCACCGGCGTCGGTCGCATAGTTGGAGGTCACATAGCGGCAGTCGCTGCTCGCCTCGGTCAGACCCAGCAGGCCGGACTCGCGGGTCAGCACCTTGTTGATCTCGTCCACGCTGTAACCGAGCTGATCGTGCATGAAGAAGACGACCGCCGGGTCGATGTCACCGCTGCGGGTACCCATCGCCAACCCTTCCAGCGGGGTCAGCCCCATGGAGGTATCGACGGATTCGCCGTTCTTGATGGCGCAGATGGAAGCACCATTGCCCAGATGGCAGTTGATGATGTTCAGCTCTTCGAGCGGCTTGCCCAGCTCCTTGGCAGCTTCTTCCGCAATGAAGCGGTGGGAGGTGCCGTGGGCACCGTAGCGACGGATGCCGTGCTCGCGATAGAGCTTGTGGGGCAGCGCATAGAGGTAGGCCTCTTGCGGCAGTGTCTGGTGGAAGGCGGTGTCGAACACGGCCACGTTCTTCTCGGCCAGAGCCGGGAATACCTTCAGCGCGGCACGGATGCCGATGAGGTGCGCCGGGTTGTGCAGCGGCGCGAACGGGATGGCCGCCTCGATGCCGGCAATCACGCTGTCATCGATGCGCACGGAGCGGGAGAACTGCTCGCCGCCATGTACGATGCGATGGCCAATGGCAACCAGTTGCCCGGCAAGAGTGGGATCCTGCGGCAGGATGTGGCCCACGATGTGGTCGAGGGCCTCCTGGTGAGCGGCACCCGCTCCCAGCATGGCTTCGCCCTTGACCCCGTGGAGTTTCCATTTGATACGTGCATCATCCAGATTGAAGCATTCGGCCAGGCCGGACAGCATGTCCTCACCTGTTTCGGCGTCCATTACGGCAAATTTCAGGGAAGAGCTACCGCAGTTAAGGATCAGTACCAACTTGCTCATTTTCTACATCTTCCTGTGCTTCGGCTTTATGCCGACAGTGTCGTGTCATCCAAAAGAGGATGGGATTCCCCTGCCGGGGGCTTATGGTCGCAGGAGGGTGCGTCCAATTTTTCAATTCGGGTCGTGCATGGCACTGATTGCAAACGGTGCGCAGCACTCAAGTTCAGGCAGCGTGCAACGCACGCCTTGATTCGAGAACGTCAGATGTTGACCAGCAGATCCCTGTGTACCTTGACCACCAGCTTCTTCACCCGGGCGGGTTGCTTGAAGGTACAGAGCGGGCGATGCAGCTCGCCCGGCCAGAAGATGGCGAAATCCCCCGGTTGCAGCGCCAGATAGCTGGTCTGCTCGTCGTCGACGAACCAGAGGTCGGGATGGGGATGGTCGGCGCCCTCGCTCACATAGTCGTGGGGGCCCACACCGATCCACTCTTCACCGCGCAGCAGCAGCTGGATATCGAGGTACTGCTCATGAAATTCGCCGCGGCGATCCGGGGCCGGCTCGGTCAGATCCTCGCTCACCAGACAGAACAGCGTGAGGCCGTCTATCTCCTGCTTGCCGACGGGAGCATCGCGCCAGTGGGCGACGCTTTTCACCACGTCAGCCATGATGCGGGCGAGCGGTGCTGGCAGCGGGGTGCGGTGCAGAGTGTTCAGGCTACCGGTGATCATGGCGCGTCTTTCCTGTTAGGTGTATCTGCGCGGCATCTTTGCCCGCCAATGAAAAAGGACCTGTGTCAGGTCCTTCGATAATGCCGTCTGCGATCCGTGCAAACTGGTTTAGAGCTTTTGCTCGTTGTCTCTCTATGGGTGCACTGTTACACACTCGTCCTGTGCTTGCCAAGGCCATGGCACCCAATTGCGCAGTGATCGTACCAGCTGAAACCATATTATTCACCACCCTTTTACCATCGGCTTTGACCAGACGCAAAAACGGGAGCATCAGCTCCCGTTTTTTTCAGGTAATCGGTTTCGTTCAAACCTTGCCGGCGTTTTCCACCGGTTTGGCATACATGGCTCGCCAGATAGCCTTGTGCTCTTCGGGCACCTCGGATTGGCGACTCAGGAAGGCAGCCTGTTCGATGGTGTTGGCGTGGCCGGCCACATCTGCCGCCAGATAGTTGCTGGGGAAGAGCTGATAGTTGCCCCAGATCGCCTTGTCGATCAGCGCGGCCAACTCGTCCGGATCGCTGAACCCCTCGGTGATGGGAGCGCCGAAGGAGACATGTACCCGCCCCTTCATGCCGACGATGCCGGCAACGATACTCTCGATATCCTCGAATTCGCCCTTCTCGTAGCTGCCGTTGACCGACTTCTCGTAAAGCTCGCGCGCCTTGGCCTTGTCGGTAGGATCCAGCTCGTAGCTGATGCTCACCGGCACGATATTGAGGCTGCGCATGTAGTCGGCGAATTCGATTTTCTGCTTCTTGCCATCCACGTAGAACATCTTGAGGATGGCCGGATCCGTCTTGTCATCCCCATCCTTGGCACGCCCTTCCTTCTGGGCGATCCAGATGGAGTGCCCCTCGTGCACCGACTGGCCGATGTAGGCCGACAGCTCGCCGAGGGCCTTCATCATCTCCCGCGGCCCCTTGGCAGAGCGCTTGACGATAAAGCTCTTGTTGAGCTTCATCAGCTCGGTGGCGCAGGGTTTGCGCAGCAGGTTGTCACCGATGGCGATGCGCACCGTATCGAAACCATGGGTATAGAGACCCCAGTTGACGAACGCCGGATCCATGGCGATGTCCCTGTGGTTGGAGACAAACAGATAGCCCTGCTCTTTCTTCAGATGCTCGAGCCCGGAGAAGGTCACCCCCTTGGTGGAGGTGGCGATCATGCGGGACATGTACTGGGTCACCCCCATCTGCACCTGATGTACCGTGGTCACCTTGGACCACTTGTAGCGCAATACCTGGCGGATCAGCGGGCGAATGGCCCAGCCCAGCCAGCTCATCAGGGAGCCAAAACGATACTTGGCGATGGCACCGACGAACTCATCATCCTGGATCAGCCGTTCGATGGCGGCGGGCACTTCCTCATCACGGTAAGGGCGAATGTCCGCGAATCTATCTACTTCAGTCACAATGTCAGCCTTGCATGCTAGAGGGGCACGGCCAACCCGAGTTGGCCGGGAAAAAATCAGGGCGCAATTTTACACACTTTTATGGCGAGGGGTATGAGGTGGACGTAGATAGTGAGATCTGACCAGTAAAATGAACGGATGGCCCGCAGGCCATCCGGGATCAGGCCTCCACGGTGAAGGAGAGCATCATGCCGGTGTCCTCGTGCTCCAGCAGATGGCAGTGCGCCATATAGGCACGCTCCTTCGGGGCCGGATGGTCGAAGCGCACCAGCACCTCGCTGCGATTTCCCTCTACTCGCACCATGTCCTTCCAGCCGGCACGATGGGGCGCCACCGCCTGGCCGTTCTCCCGCAGGATCCGGAAACGGGTGCCGTGAATGTGGAAGGGGTGCAGCATCATGTCCCCCTCTCCCGAGATGCTCCAGCGCTCGGTCCGGCCCTGCTTGACCGCAAACATCGGCTGGTCCATGACAAATGCCTGACCGTTGATCCGGTTGCCCGTATGCAGATCCAGCGGCTTGGGCGCCTCTTTCATATCGGCCATACCGTCGTGCTGCATCTTGACCATCTCGCCGTGATCCATGCCCTCCATCTTCATGGCGCTCTGTTTGCCGGCATCGCCGTGCGCCATGCTCATGCCCGCCATGGCGCCGTGACCATAGCGCTCCATCAGCGCCTGCATCCCCAGGCGATCCAGTTCGGGATCCATCGACAGGGTCAGGGTGCGGCTCGTCATCCCCTCCAATGCGGGCAAGGCGGGCAGATGGGCCAGACTGTCCGGCAGCCGCCCCTTGCCCTCGATGAGGGAGGGCTGGATCCGCAGCAGCGGCAGCGCGGCATCGAACGGGGCGAGCGTCATCCCCATCTGGCGTACCGGCAGGCTGACCAGATCGAACGCCTTGCCATTGCGGGCATCCACCATCACCTCGAAGCGCTCCCCCGGCAGCAGCTCGAGCTTCTCAAGCACGACCGGCTCCGCCAACAGGCCGCCATCGCTGCCAATCACATAGAGGGATCGCCCGTCGCTGGTCGCCACCTTGAGGGAGCGGGCGTTACATCCGTTGAGCAGCCGCAGTCGCAACCAGCCCCTGGGGGCGGCATGGCTCGGGAACTCGGCGCCATTGGTCAGCATCAGATCGCCAAACCAGCCGACCGCCGCACTCATCACATCCAGCCGGTAATCCACCTGATCCTGACCATCGAGCCGCTTGTCCTGCAGCACGACCGGAATGTCATCCAGGCCCCAGCGGCTGGGCAGAGGCAAGCGCTGGCTCTCCTCATCGTCGAGGATGAAGAGTCCGGCCAGCCCCATCGCCACCTGATGGCCAGTCCGGCCGTGGGTATGGGGGTGATACCAGCAGGTGGCCGCCGGCTGTTCGATGCGAAATGCCGCCTGCCACTGCTTGCCGGCGGCAATGGTGGCCTGGGGGCCGCCATCGGCGCTGCCCGGCACCTCCAAGCCATGCCAGTGGATTGTGGTGGTCTCGGAGAGCTGGTTGTTGACCTGCATCGTCAGCGACTGCCCCTGCCGCGCCCGCAGCGTTGGCCCCAGCAGATTGCCGTTGTAGCCCCAGGTGCGGGTCGCCTGGCGCCGCCACTGCATCTGGCCCGGCTGGGCATTGAGCCGGATCACCCCCTGCTTGTCCGGCGCAAGCAGGGCAGGGATCGGCAGGGCGGGACGTTCGGACGCCAATACCTGGTTCCACCAGGGCAAGGCACTGGCCACACCGAGTGCGGTAGAGAGTTTCAGAAAATCGCGACGCTGCATGGATCAATCCTCCTGGTCTGAGACAGACTCTCAGCCTAGATGAGCGCCCAATGGCAAGGTCAAGGGCTGATACACAGACGTGTCTTATTATCCCGGCTCGCCAGCTTGCCACCCGGACGCTTTGCTTTAGCCCAGTGCCAGCGTAACCGCCGCCTCGGCATGGATGGCTGTGGTGTCGTAGAGCGGCACCGCGGCTTTCGTCTCCCCCACCAGCAGGGCAATCTCGGTACAGCCGAGAATAACGGCCTCGGCCCCGGCAGCCGCCAGCCCCTCGATGATGGCCAGATACTCGGCCCGCGACGGCTCGAGGATCTGGCCCTGGCAGAGCTCGTCATAGATGATCCGGTGCACCCGCTCCCGCTGCACCTCTGGAGGAACCAGCACCTCCAGCCCGAAACGCGTCTGCAGCCGCCCCTTGTAGAAATCCTGCTCCATAGTGAAACGGGTACCGAGCAGCCCGACCTTTTTCACCCCATCCGCCAGCAGCCGGTGGGCGGTAGCATCGGCGATATGGAGCAGCGGAATGTCGATGGCCGCCTCAATCTCGGGAGCCACCTTGTGCATGGTGTTGGTGCCGATCAGCAGAAAATCGGCGCCCCCGGCCTGCACGTTGCGAGCAGCTTCCGCCAGCAGACGGGCGGTGGCGGGCCAGTCACCGGCGTGTTGCAGCCGCTCTATCTCGGCAAAATCGACGCTGCTTAGCAGCACTCTCGCCGAGTGCAGACCACCGAGGCGCGCCTTTACCCCCCGGTTGAGCGCCTGATAGTAGCTGACGGTGGACTCCCAGCTCATGCCCCCCAGCAGACCGATACATTTCATGGGAACTCCTTATGCAACTCGTTCACAGCGCAGCACGGCGGCCGCCATCGCGATAAAAAAGGCCCCGAAGGGCCAACAAGACAGACGGTAAAGGCCAGCAGGCCTAGATCCAGATCATCAGCACGCAGGCCGCCGTGGCGAGCCCCATGCCGAGGTTGAAACGACGCCAGCCATGGGCGGTGCGGATAAGGCGGCGCACCTGGGCACCGAACAGCACCCAAAAAGCCCCGGTGTAGAGGCCGGTAATAAAGAAGATGGCCAGCACCCAGAGGGCGGACGGCCAGTAGCCCTCCCCCGCCAGGGTGAAGCCGCTGATGGCGGAGAGCGCCATCATCCACGCCTTGGGATTGAGCAACTGCAGCATGGCCCCCTGATGGGCCGGGATCAGCGGCCGGTTGCCCTCCGCCGGGCCACTGGCGGTCGCCACCTTCCAGGCCAGCCAGAGCAGGTAGGCCGAGCCGATGAGCTTGAGGCCGTCGTGCAGCAGCGGCACCTTTTCAAACATGACCCCAAGGCCGAGCGCCGTGGCCAGGATCATCAGATTGATCCCCCCCACCACCCCCACCAGCAGGGGCAGGGTGCGGCGAAACCCCTGGGCGGCGCCGGCGCTGGTGAGCAGCATATTGTTGGGGCCCGGCGTGCCGCAGGTAACCAGGGCAAATCCCGCCAGGGGCAGTAACCAGTTCAGATCCATCTCAACCTCTTGGTGGTACAACACATCCGTTATGGAGCAAGCCTCCTAATATGCAGAGCCGGCCCAGCGGCGACAAGGGCATCAACGCACTTATTTGCATTTTTATGCGTGCCTGGCACAGAGCTCCAAGGCGCCAGAGAGTCAATACCAGAGCATCACCACGCAGAGCGCCGTCAGCAGGCCGAGGGAGCCATTGAGGCGATGCCAGCCCCGTTCCGTGCTGATCCAGTTGCTCAGCTGATGGCCGAACAGCACCCAGACAAAGCAGACTGGAAACCCCACCAGCGGGAAGATCAGCATGATCCCCCACAGACTCGGCCAGTAGCTGGCGTCGGGCAGGCTGAACAGGCTGATAGCAGAGATCCCCATCATCCACGCCTTGGGATTGAGAAACTGAAAGCCCAGCCCCTCCAGCAGGGTCAGGGGGCGGGAGCGCCTGGCCGGATCACCGGGAGCGCCGGCCACCGCGATGCGCCAGGCCAGCCACAGCAGATAGAGGCTGCCGAAGATCTGCAGCCCCACCCGCAGCGGCGGCCAGCTCTCGAACAGGGGATAGAGCCCCAGCGCCAGCACCAGTTGCAGCACGGGTTGCCCCACCGCGACCCCGGTAAGGTGTGGCAGGGTGCGACGCACCCCGAAATTGGCGCCGGACGCCGTCAGCATCAGGTTGTTGGGGCCCGGTGTGCCGCAGGTGAGCAGGGCAAACCCGAACAGGGTGACATACCATTCCATTGTCATCTTTGTACTCCTGAATTGCGGCATATTGTATCGATACAATATGCCATTCCTGATTGTTTATAGGTTGAATTTCACGCTATATTGCCGATACATTTCGATCAATGGATTTATTGTCACCATGACAATCTGGACCCCGGACATCACAACCTTCGACGGCCCCCTCTACCTCAAGCTGGTCAAGGCCATCGAGCGCGACATAGCCAACGGCACCTTGCCGGCGCAGACCCGCCTGCCCACCCACAGGGCGTTGGCGGACAGACTGGGGGTGACGGTTGGCACCATCACCCGCGCCTATGGCGAGGCGGAGCGGCGCGGCCTGCTGGCCGCCCGGGTGGGGCACGGGACCTGGGTCAAGGGGGACAATGAGGATCCGGCCAACGCCTGGGTGATCCGCAAGGAGGAGGGGCATCGCATCGAGCTGTGGCAGAACCTGCCGGTGCAACTGGATCGGGCCGCCATCATCCGCCCCATGCTGGAAGAGCTGGCCGGCGGGGAGCTCAACGCCCTGCTCGGCTACGACAAGGAGGCGGGCCAGCCCGGCCAACGCCAGTTGTTTATCGACTGGCTGGCGGAACAGGGCGTAGCGGGGAGCGAGGATCGCCTGCTGTTCAGCCACGGCGCCCAGCACGGTATCACGCTGGCGCTGCTGGCCACCGGCTGCGTGGGGGAGACCCTGTTCTGTGAAGGGCTCAGCTATCCCGGCATGCTGGGCAACGCCCGCCAGCTGAAGAACCAGGTGGTGGGGCTGGCGATGGACGAGGAGGGGCTGATCCCCGCCGCGCTGGAGGCGGCCTGCCGTACCCGCCATGCCAAGCTGCTCTACCTCACCCCGACCCTGCAGAATCCCACCACCGCCACCATGAGCCTGGCCCGGCGCGAGGCCATCGTCGCCATCGCCCGCCGCCACGATCTGCTGATCGTCGAGGATGACGTCAATGGCCTGCTGCCCCAGACACCGGTGACGCCGCTGGTCAACCTGGCGCCGGAGCGGGTCATCTACCTCGGCAGCCTGGCCAAGATCGCCTGTGGCGGCCTGCGAGTCGGCTTCGCGCTGGTGCCAAGTGCCCTGCGCAGCGCCTTCGCCCAGACGATGCGATTGTCGAGCTGGATGGTAAGCCCGCTGCTCATCGAGCTGGCCTGCAAGCTGGTGAGCCAGCGCCAGATCATGCCATTGGTCGAACAGCAGCGGCAGATCCTGGCACGGCGCGGCGAGCTGCTGCGTCACCTGTTGCCGGGCGCCTGCTGGCAGGCGGGATCCATGCACGCCTGGTTGCCGCTGCCCGAGCCCTGGCGCAGCCATGAGTTCGCCGAGGCTGCCAACGCCCTGGATGTCGGGGTGGCGAGCGGGGAGCACTTCGCCGCCGGCCAGTTTGCCGCCCCGCAAGGGGTGCGCCTGAGCCTCAGCCAACCGGCCACCGACGCTCGCGTCGCCGAGGGGCTGGATCGGCTGGCGCAATTGCTGCGGGGCACACCGCCCACCAATCCCCTGCTATAGTGGGCCAGCGTCCATCACCCGGCCCATCCATGCGCTCAAAGGAGAGTCCATGCACCCGTTTCGCACCCCGCTCTTGCTTATCACCCTGCTGCTGGGAGGCTGCGCCTCACCCGCCCATCAACAACTGGGGGCGGCGCTGGACGGGCTGGAGGGGGAGCTGAACCGGCTGGAAGAGGAGCTGGCGGCCATGAACGGCCTCCATTACCAGAAGGCGATCGATGCCCCCCTGAGCCTGCGCCGCTACCTGAACGCCCCCCGCCCCACGGCCGAGGGGTTGATCCCGATCCGCAGCCAGTTACAGGATGGCCCCCTCCTTCACTACGACTACCGCTTGCCTGTGGGCATGACGAGCCTGCCGCTGGACAACCCCTGCCTGCGCTACGAATTCGAGCTGCGCCATTTGGGCAGACTGGGCAAGCTGGCGCTGCACTGGCAGGATGCCCAGGGTCAGCAGAGCAGCCTCATTCGCCAGGATGAGTGCCCCTTCTCTCCCAAGGGGCCCGGTCTGCTCTGAGGCCCACCGGCCAGTCCACCAAACCCAAAAACAAAAAGAGCTGCCGAGGCAGCTCTTTGTGGATCATGGCCCAAATTTAGCCGAGGCCATCATGGTCGAGGACGGTTTTCAAGAAATCCTTCCAGCTGATGATGCCCACCAGAGCGCCGTTTTCCAGCACCGGCAGGCAGGAGACGTTCTTCTCCAGCATCAGCTTGATGCCGTCCCGCAGCGGCAGGTTGGGGGCGACGGTGACCAGCTGGCGGCTCATGATCTGGTGAGCACGGCGGTTGAGGGTCTCGGTGTCGCGGCTCATCTCGGCCTCGGAGTCGAGATAGGGGCTGATGGCGCGAAACAGATCCCGGTCCGAGATGACGCCGACCAGCTCCTCCTCCTCCAGCACCAGCAGATGGCGAAAGTGAGCCTGCTCGAAGATATCCTTGATGACCCCGAGCCTGTCATCCATGGAGACGGTGGCGACCCGGGTCGTCATGATGTCCCTGATATGCAGCATGCTAGCCTCCACCATCCTGATTGATAGTTCTGTTATGACATGTTTTTGCGGCGCCAGCCAGTAGCAGGCCTGCTCCCAAAGTGCAAACCGGCGCCATTTCACGTAAGATCCGCGCCAGTTTTCTCCTCCATTTTTGAGCAAGCAGATCCCACCCATGATAGTTGCCAGTCAAATCGAACTGATCCGCGGCGGCCGCAAGCTGCTGGACAACGCGTCCGCCACCATACACCCGGGCCACAAGGTGGGCCTGGTGGGCAAGAACGGCTGTGGCAAGTCCACCTTTTTTGCACTGGTACGGGGGGAGCTGGCCATCGACAGCGGCACTTTCAGCCTGCCCGCCGGCTGGCAAATTGCCGGGGTCGCCCAAGAGACCCCGGCGCTGGAGTGCTCGGCCCTCGATTATGTGATCGACGGTGACAGGGAGTTTCGCGCACTGGAAGCCGAGCTCGCCCAGGCCGAGCAGGATGACAACGGCCTGCTGGTGGCCGAGCTGCACAGCAAGCTCGACACCATAGGCGCCTACAGCATCCGCGCTCGCGCAGCCGAATTGCTGCACGGTCTCGGCTTTGGCGACGAGCAGCTTGCCTCGCCGGTACGCAGTTTCTCCGGTGGTTGGCGCATGCGTCTCAACCTCGCCCAGGCATTGCTGTGCCGCTCCGATCTGTTGCTGCTGGATGAACCGACCAACCACCTGGATTTGGACGCCGTCATCTGGCTGGAGAAGTGGCTCAAGGGTTATCAGGGCACGCTCGTCTTGATTTCTCACGACCGCGACTTCCTCGACTCGGTGGTGGGCCGCATCATCCATATCGAGAACGGCAAGCTCAACGAATACACAGGCGGCTACTCCGACTTCGAACTGCAGCGCGCCGAACACCTGGCCCAGCAGCAGTCCATGTACGAGAAGCAGCAGCGGGAGATGGCCCACATGCAATCCTATGTGGACCGCTTCCGCTACAAGGCCTCCAAGGCCCGTCAGGCTCAGAGCCGCCTCAAGGCCATGGAGCGGATGGAGAAGATCCTGCCCGCCCACGCCGACTCCGAATTCAGCTTCGAGTTTCGCGAACCCTCGGCTCTGCCGACCCCGCTGATTGCCATGGAAAACCTCAGCGCCGGCTACGGCGACAAGGTGATCCTGGAGAAGATCAAGCTCAACCTGGTACCGGGTTCGCGTATTGGCCTCTTGGGTCGCAACGGCGCCGGCAAGTCCACCTTTATCAAGATGCTGGCCGGCTCCAACCCGCCGCTTTCGGGCAAGCTGGAAGTGAGCGCCGGGGTGAGCATCGGCTACTTCGCCCAGCATCAGCTGGAGACCCTGCGCCTGGACGACAGCCCCCTCGATCACCTGGTGCGCCTCGCCCCGGACAAGACCGAGCAGGAGCTTCGCAACTATCTGGGCAGCTTCGGCTTTCACGGCGACAAGGCGCTCGACAAGGTAGCCCCCTTCTCCGGTGGCGAGAAGGCGCGGCTGGTGCTGGCCCTCATCACCTGGCAAAAGCCCAACCTCTTGCTGCTGGATGAACCGACCAACCACCTGGATCTGGAGATGCGCCACGCCCTGACCATGGCGCTGCAAGGATTCGAGGGGGCCATGGTAGTGGTCTCTCACGACCGTCACCTGCTGCGCACCACCACGGATGACTTCTATCTGGTGCACGGTGGCCGGGTCGAGCCGTTCGACGGCGATCTCGACGACTACCACAAGTGGCTCGGCGAGCAGGAGAAAGAGGCCAACGCCAAGCCGACTGATGCCCCCGCAGCCGCCAACTCGGCGGTGGCGCGCAAGGATCAGAAGCGCCGCGAGGCGGAGTTCCGCCAGCAGACCAGGCCGCTGCGCCAGAAGCTGGAGAAGCTCGAAACCAGCATGGAGAAGCTGCAGGGGAAACTCGCCGAGATCGAGACCCAGCTGGCCGATCCGGCCATCTATGAAGAGAGCGCCAAGGGCAAGCTTTCCGAGCTGCTCAAGTCCCAGGGCCCCATCAAGGAGGAGCTGGAAAACGTCGAGCTGGAGTGGATGAGCCTCTCCGAGGAGCTGGAAACCATGGAGCAAGCCTTCCTTGCGTAATCTGTCACTGGTGGCGACCGACGCGGTCGCCGAACACGAACTGCCGAGCCCGCTCGATTTCTGGCACTGGAGCGGCGAGGTCTATGGTGCACGCAGCCAGGACTGGCTCCAGGTGCAGGAGCTGGGGGGCTGCGTCAATCTGGCGCTCTTGCTGCATCGGCTCGATCAATGCGGGATCCCGGTCGATCTCACCGATCTGCAACCTGCCCTGGTGCAGACCGAGGCGGTGCTGACCCCCTGGCGCGCCCTGCGCAAAAGCGCCAAAGCGCGAGTCGGCGAGCAGGAGTATCAGGCCATGCTGGCCCACGAGCTGGAGCTGGAGCGGCTGCAGCAGGGGGTGCTGCTGCAGACCCTGCGCGAGCTGTCCCTCTACCGGGGCAAGAGCCACAATCTGTTGAACTATCTATCGTTACTGGGTGCCCAGCAGGGCCCCCTCAGAGATCTAATATGCTGAGCTATCGCCACGCCTTTCACGCCGGCAACCATGCCGACGTGCTGAAACACGCCGTCCAGGCCCTGATCATCGAGTCCCTCAAGAAGAAGGAAAAACCCTTCATCGTGCTGGATACCCATGCCGGCGGCGGTCTCTACGACCTGCGCGGCGACTGGTCCCAGAAGAAGGCGGAATATGCCGATGGCATCGGTCGGTTGTGGAACGAGCGGGCCCAGTGGCCGGCCATGGCCCCCTATCTGGACGTCATCGCCGACATGAATATCGATGGCCAGTTGCACTACTACCCGGGCTCCCCCGAGCTGTCGCGCCGCCTCACCCGCGAGCAGGACAAGCTGGCGCTGATGGAGCTGCACAACAACGAGGTAGAAGATCTGCGCGCCAACATGGGGTACGACCCGCGCGTTGCCGTCCACCACCGCGACGGCTTCGAGGGGCTGGTCGCCCTGCTGCCCCCTACCCCGCGCCGCGGCCTGGTGCTGATCGACCCGCCCTATGAGCTCAAAGAAGACTACTTCGCCGTGGTCGATACCCTGAAAAAGGCGCACAAACGCTGGGCCACCGGCATCTACGCCCTCTGGTATCCCATCCTGGGGCAGGAGGCGGACAAGTCCCGCGACATGCTGCGCGCCATCAAGCGGGAGAACTTCGGTAACGTCCTGGTGGCCGAGCTGGAAGTGGCCGGCCAAACCAGCGATTGGGGCATGAATGGATCAGGGATGCTGATCATCAGCCCTCCCTGGATGCTGGACGAGCAGATTGAAGCCTTCTTGAAACCCTTGTGCGCCAAGCTGGCCCAGGGCGCCGGCGCCCAGTACAAGGTGGAGTGGCTCAACAAGGTGGAAGAGTAACCGCCTGAAAAACAGGAAAACCGACAAGGGCCTGCCATTGCAGGCCCTTTTTATTGGCAGGATCGGCGGGCAGCTCGGGTGCCATGGCTGGCAATCAGGGGCCGGTGAGTCTGTCCAGATGCAAGACCAGCAATAGCAGGGCCAGCAGACCCAAGGGAGGAAACAGGGAGAGCAGGGCACAGAGAGTGGCGATCAGGGCGGGACGCTCGCTTCTGCGACGGGCCAGCCAATAGGCCAGCACACCCACGACGATCATCAGCAACAGTATGCCCTGTCCCAGCAGGGTGGCGTTGATATTCATATGCATGAAAGCTCCTTTTTCATGGCAAAACATCACTTTAGCGCGGCAACAGTTCAAGGCAAGCCCCAGTCTGGCAACAAGACATTTGATAGGCATTCCCTATCCAACCATTAGATGAGAATAGTTTTCATTTAATGGCATTCCGGGTGATACTGCCAATATCACCAGAGGGAGCCGCCATCATGAAAAAGACCATCAGCTTTGCCGCCCTGCACTTCACCGTTGCCTTTACCCTGGCCTATCTGCTGACCGGCGAGCTGCTGACCGCCAGCCTGATCGCCCTCATCGAACCCGCCGTCAACACGGTCGCCTTCTACTTTCACGATGTCGCCTGGCACAAATTCAAGCCCAGTCACAGCCTGCAGGCCAAGACCAGCAGCTTCGCCCTGGTGCACTTCTCCGTGGCCTTCGGCGTCGCCTTCCTGCTGAGCGGCGAACTGCTCACCGGCGGCGTGATGGCGATGATCGAACCCACCATCAACACAGTCGTCTTCTTCTTCCACGAGCGGCTATGGCGCGCCCGCCAGCAGCTGGTGCTGGCCTGATCCCTGACTCCGGGCTTTACGCGCCAACCCGTGCCGCCAGCGCCCAAAAAGCGCTCGGCGGCATGAGTGCTTTTGTGTTTTAGTGAAGCAATATCTCTCTTTTCAGGAACCGCTTCGATGACCCCGCTCAAGACTCTGCTGCTTGCCCCCCTGGTACTCTTTCCCCTGCTGGCCAGTGCCGCAACCCCCTCGTTCGATTGTCACAAGGCCTCGGGGGCGGTCGAGACGCTTATCTGCAAGGATGCGAAACTGACGGCGCTGGACAATGAACTGGCCGACCTCTATCACAAGGCAATAGCCCAACTCTCCCCCGAGCAGCGCAAGACGGAGCAGGCGACGCAGCGTGGCTGGATCAAGGGGCGCAACGAGTGCTGGAAGGGGCAGGATCTGCGCCAGTGCGTCGAGGATAACTACAAGCTGCGGATCGCCGAGCTGCAGGTCACCGGTGGCCAGCTGATGGTCACGGCTCCCGTCTTCTACCGCTGCGGCGACCAGCTCATGCTGGAGACTTACTTCTATCAGGATGCCAAGGTGCCGGTGGCCGTCCTCAACCTGAGTGAAGGCAATCGCCCGCCACTGCAGACCATCGCCTATCAGGAACCCAGCGCCAGCGGCGCCCGTTATGAAGGGCAGAACATCAGCCTGTTTACCAAGGGGGACGAGGCCAGGCTGGAGCGTTTCGGCCAGCCGGCGCTCGCCTGCAAAGTGAGCACAGCGCAAGGCAAATAACGCGATCTGGGGGCCGGCCACTGTTTCGCCCTGACGGTGCCGGCCTCGTCATATGCTAGATGGCGATATCCAGCGCCTTGCCTTCCCGCACCACCCGCACCTTGAGCGAACCCGCCTTACTCTGGTTCAGCAGATCCCGCACCCTGTCTATCTGTATCGGGTGATAGGGCACGCCGTTGATCTGCTCGATGACGTCGCCATTTTTCAGGCCAAACGGCGCCAGATCCCGCTCGTCGTTGTAGTAGACCTGCAGATGCTGGCCATCGAAGCGCACCGCAATCTGGCGCAGGTTTGGCTGCACCTGCTGCGCCAGCGTCTCTGCGTCATAGCAGAACATCATGCGCCCCGGGATGATGGCAAAGCGCTTGAAGCGGCTCACAAAGTCCATGCCGAGGGCATACTTGTCGTTGTCATTCTCCGACACCCGCAGCTGATCGAGGGGGCGGCCGTCAAAGTGCAGGCCGGTGATAACATGATCGCCCAGGTCCTGTATGCCGCTCGCATCAACCCCCTTCATTGGCGTCGAACCATCCTTCAACAGCGCCTGCTGCTCGGCCATATGGCCGATAAAGCTGCGATCGACATAGCTCTGATCGGCCCCGGTATCGAGGAGCATTCGCAGGCTGCCCTCGCCCTGGCTCAGGTAGAGCGCCGGTGAACGGTTATAGCTGTCGTCATAACCGATGCAGCGCTCGAACCCGGCCGCCGAGGGGGCCGACGACCAGGCACTGATCTGGTGCTGCTCCTGATCAAACACCCAGTTGAAGCGACGTATGACCTCTATCCCGAGTACCCCGTCGATGCGCGTGCCAAGGGATTGGGAGATGAGCGAAAAATCCATGGTGCCCCACAGATCACTGTCATCGATCGTGACCGAGCCAACCGAAAAGGGCACCGGCTGTACAAACCCGAAATGTTCACTCTCAATCTGGCCCGAGACGCTGACCATATTGGCAAAATCGGCCTGGTAGGCGCGAGGCAACTGACTCAGGGAGAGTGCCTTGAAGCGGCTGGCAATACGGCGATCGAGCACAGTGATGCTGGCGCCGGTATCGAGCAGAAACTGGTACTGCCCACCGGCGATGGTGACAGGTACTATGGGGCTACGCTCGTAAGAGACGGCCAACACGGGCTGGGGCTTGCTTGCTGCATGGGCGGTATCCGGGGCGCTGCAACCCTGGGCGCCAAACAGGGTCAAGATGGCGAGCGCCACTGCTTTTCGCTGCAATGTCATAAGACTCCTTTGCGATAGACAATGTGTCTGCGCCTCCCCAGCTACAGCACCAAACACAAACTATCCTGTTGATTTATAGATAAATAAACCAGATATCACGGGGCAGTCGACAATAACAAAGTGTTTTATGCCGACTCAAGCTGATTATGACCCCTCACAATTCATGGATCTGGCAAGATCATCCCCCGAGTCCCCACCCCGCCACCGCTCAACTCACCCTATCGATTAATTTATTGATCCTGCTCAGGAATACCCGATCTGCTTCTTTTCCTCTGCACGGCGTCCGTTAATATACCCGATTGGCAACGACCTCAGCGGAGTCACCCCATGAGCCACGCCATTCCTCACACAGGTAAAAAGCAGCAGACTGGGGGCTGGAACTCAGGGGCGGTAGCCTTGCCGGCGATAATCATGGTCAACACCCTCACTGTTTTCTAGACAGTCGTAATGTTGCACAAAAAGAAGAGGTCAAGCGAATACGTTCTGCTTCAGAAAAAAGTGGGTAAGCAATTGATTTTAAATGCCATTTAAAATCTCCTTTATCAGAGCAAAGCGGAGTTAGATGGAAGGCGGTATTAATGTGTTAGTACCGCCTTCTATCTAATCACTGTTAGTTGTACAGTTAGTTTTGGAGAAAAAATGAACGGTATATTTTATAACAACACAATTACTACATTGCCGGGATGGGCTGAGCCTTTACATTTATCTCAGCCAATTGGATACGCATATGAAACTGCAACTCACTTTGTGCATTTATATGGTAAAGACCATGGATTGAACGTAATTTCTGTTGGCTTAACTGTAATTGAGCAAAAAAATGGTACCCTAGTTGATTGGGTACAACGAATATTTGGTGCTCAAAATATTCAACCTTTATCGTTACCTATTGGTGATACTGTTGAAAGTCTTTGGCGTCCGTCACTCTATTACTCTAACGACATTGAAGTAGCCTTAAATATTGACCCATATGAGCAACGTTCAGCAGAGCAGGCTTTACGTGTGCTTGTCGAAAAACTTGATGATATTCTCCTCTATGTAGAGCCTAGTCAAAGTGGTTTAGCTTCCTACGGGCATAAAAGTAGAGAGTTACTAATACTTGCTTGTACAGAGGTTGAAAATCTATGGACTTCAATTTTCCAAAAAGCAGGAATTCCACCTTCAAACAATCGAATGTTTACAACTCAAGACTATGTAAAACTATTGCCTAAAGCTGGATTGAACGAATTTGAAATAACATTTAAGAACTACAATGGTTTACGTGCTTTTCAACCGTATGCAAACTGGAATGCTCAGCAACCTACTCAATCTTTAAGCTGGTATCATGCATATAATAAAACTAAACATGACCGAAATGCATCATTTAACGAAGCAACTTTAGAAAATGTAATGGATGCAATTTCAGGGGTTATAGCTATGTTTTGTGCGAAATTTGGTCCTTTTTCACTGATACATGATAATAACGCGCTATCTTCTCTCATGAATCAGCACTTTCACATCAATCTTAAAGATAGTGACCATTCAACGTACTATGTTCCTAAAATAACGTTACCAGCAAATACAAGGAATGACTTGTTCTTATACGACTGTTATCGAGAAGGGCACAATGAACAGTGGAATGTCCAACCACTGGTGTTATAAGTACAACTAACAAAGCATTTAAGAGTGATTCGCAACGCTTGCCGTTTTCGCTTCGCTCAAAGTATAGGCAAGCGCCGCTCACACCTTAATGCAGCGTTAGCTTTCCAGAGAGATAATCATGACTAAATTACTATTGATTATTGATATGCAAGAAGACTTTTTTCAGCAAGGTAGGCTTGCTGAAAAAAGAACTGAAATTACTGGCTCATTAAACGAGTTGATACATGCATTTCGTAAAGAAAATCAGAAGATTATTTGGGTTCGTCAAGTCTTCAAAGGTGACTTATCAGATACGTATTTAGCGCTGCGACAATCTAGTCAAAGATGGACTATTGAAGGCACTAGTGGTTGTGATCTACTAAGTGAGTTGGTTCGCCATTCGGATGAGCCAGAGATTATCAAAAAGCGTTATAGTGCTTTCTTTAGAACGGCTCTTGATGAAATTTTAAATAAAATAGTGCCTAGTGAAATCGTGATTGCTGGCGTAAATACTCATGCATGCGTGAGAGTTACTGCTATCGATGCATATCAACGTGATTACCAGTTATTATTAGCAAAAGAGTGTATCGACTCATACGACCAAGGTTGCCATGATGAATCATTTGAGTACTTGGTAAATAGTGGTATTGGTGTTTCATTATCGAATGCTGAGATCATCGATAGATTGAAAAGCTAACAAATGCCTCAAGAGGGACTGTCAACGCGCGGCGTTTCCAGTCCCAATGAGCCGTTGTGGTTACGGTTGTTGTGGTTGAGCTTTGTGTTAATGCGTTGCCAGCCCCATGAAGGGCGTTATGTGGTAATTGAATCCGCACACAAGGAGATAAAGTGTCTAAGGATTTCATAGTATTTGACCTCGATGGAACAATTAGTGACCCGAAAGATGGCATTGTTCGGTCGATAAACTACGCACTTGTAGAACATGACTTAGCTCCTAAAAGTGAACAAGAATTGCAGCGCTATATTGGTCCACCTTTGAATGTTGCTTTTAAGGAATTATCAAACTCCACTGATACTAATCTAATACTCTCGCTAGTAGCTAAATATCGCGAACGCTATTCAGACGTTGGCTTTTCGGAAAATAAACTCTATGAAGGTATTATTTCCAGTCTAGAGGCTTTAAATAATAACTACCCACTAGAAGTCTGTACTTCAAAAAGAGTAGATTTCGCTGAACGAATATTAACTTTATTCAAACTTGAGCATTTATTTGAGTTTGTTAGTGGCGGAGATGTTGAAATAACCAAAGTGTCTCAGTTATCCGGTTTGCTATCAGGTGGGACCATCGGCTCGGGCTCAGTTATGGTTGGCGACAGAAATACAGATTTAATAGGGGCCCACAGAAATAAGCTTAAGTCTGTGGGTGTTTTGTGGGGCTATGGTGACTATGCAGAACTGTCATCTGAAAACCCTTCTATGATTTTGTGTAGTCCTAATGAATTAATCAAAATTACCACAAAACAAAGGAGTTAGGACACCCACCATTATAAGCGAGCGCCGCGTAGTGAATCTTCCCTATCAGACGAGGGCGGGCACGGGGCGTTGTTGCCCAAATCAGCCAGCAAGTCATGACTTCCCCAGCTCTGGGTAACCGCTACACTCGAGGCTTTCTGACAAGTAGGCCCAGAGTATTCAGCTTGTTTATGGCGCTTACATACGCCATGACTTCTCCCACTTGGCCGTTGTAGTTACGCAGACTGATTTTCCCCGCCAGCAACTGCTTGAACCGATACATCGCCGTCTCTGCCAGCGAGCGACGGTGATACCCCGATATCTTCTTCCAGTGCGCCAGCCCTTCCTTGCGCATCACCAGCACAGCGTCATTTCTTGGGTGTCCCTTTTTCCATAACCCCGCGCTCTTGCGAGGCGGGATACAAGCTGTCGCCCCTTTGCGCGAGATAAGCTGATGGCTGGCTTTGCTGTCATAGGCGCCATCTGCATAAACTCGTCCCAGCTTGCGCCGCAGTGGATTGAGCAAGGTCGGCAACACCTCGGCATCATGGACATTTTCCAATGACACCTCCGCCGCCACGATATCGTGGGTTACCGGGTCTACTGCCAGATGCAACTTGCGCCAGACTCGCCGCTTCTCAGCGCCGTGTTTTCTGACCTTCCACTCGCCTTCACCAAACACCTTCAGCCCGGTTGAGTCGATAACCAAGTCGGTAATGCGTCCCTTTGGGGGCTGTCGATAGGCCACTGTCACCGTACGTGCTCGCTTGCTGACACAGCTATAGTCCGGTGCGCACAACGGCACATTCATCAGCTCGAACAGGGAGTCGAGTAGTCCCTGAGTGGCCCGCAGAGTGAGGTTGAAAATCCCCTTGAGCATCAGGAAGGTACAGATGGTCTGGTCAGTGTTGCGTATTCCGGCGAAGTTGAACAGCCATTCCGGCCAACGTGAACACCCTGATCCTTAACGCGCTCACGTCACCCCGTTTCTAACTCGAGTGTTCAGATTGGGTCAACTCACTTCTCCTCTTTCTCATCGATTCTCCCTTCAGTGACAGCCGGTGAGCGTTGTGCATCAGCCGGTCCAGGATCGCATCTGCCAGAGTGTTGTCCCCCAAGCTCGCGTACCACTCTTCCGTTGGCAGCTGACTGACCACGACCGTCGAGTATTTCCCGTACCGATCATCCATGATCTCCAGCAGGGCGTTGCGCTGCTCGGCATTCACCGCTTCCAGTCCCCAGTCATCCA
This sequence comes from Aeromonas sp. 19NY04SH05-1, assembly GCF_040581895.1. Taxonomy (NCBI): domain Bacteria; kingdom Pseudomonadati; phylum Pseudomonadota; class Gammaproteobacteria; order Aeromonadales; family Aeromonadaceae; genus Aeromonas; species Aeromonas sp. 19NY04SH05-1. The sequence goes on from NZ_CP095328.1 coordinate 3,816,008, forward strand.
GGATCAGCAGCTCTATCCTTGCCAGTTGACCCAGCAGTCTGGCGTAACTGCCATCTACCTTGGCCTGGCTCAGCTCAAGTAGCAGACGCGGCAGCCGGTAGTAACGAGTGCTGTGCCCCTGCTGACAGGCTTGGTAGCCCAGCGCACAGGCTAGGTAGGTTTTTCCGCAGCCACAGGGGCCGGTAATGAGCAGGTTCTGGCCCCGGCGCAGCCACTCTCCTTGGGCCAGGTTTGCCACCTGTGACCGCTCCAGGTTGCGTGCAGACTGGTAGTCCACCTCTTGCACCGTGGCCTGGAGTTTGAGCCTCGCCTGCTTGACCAGCCGAGCTTGTTTACGCTGCTCCCGGCTCAGTTGTTCGTGTTCGACCAGCAGGCTTAGCCGCTCGATGAAGGGCAGCCCTTCGTAGGTACTTGCCTGTTCCAGTTGTTGTTGCACGGCATCCGCCATGCCAGTCAGTTTCAGGTGTCTCAAGCGGGTCAGCGTTTGTTGGGTCATGGGTTTTTTCCTCGTTAGTGGAAGCTCTGGGGGCCGCGGATGTTCTCGTGCTCTTGCGGCAGTTCTGGATAACTGAGCGGACTTGCGGGCAGTTGGTCGCGGCCACTGGTCAGCACCGACTTGAGCTGCTTGAGCCGCACCAGTCCTTCCCGGTTGGCCAGCTGGCAACAGCCTTCGACTCGTGATGGCGGATACTCCCGGCTAAGACTCAGCAGTCCCAGGCAGAGTCGGTATGCCTGCTCGGCATGGGCTTTCTCTGCCAGCCGTTCGCTAACCCAGCACAAGGTGCCCGGTCCGATGTCGGCAGCCCACTGCTTAAGACGCCCTGGCGTCCAGCGTTGCTGCTTGCTGTGACGTTCCGGCATGTGCTCAGGGAGTGTGCTCATCCCCGGGATGGTTTTACGCGGATGGCTCGCGACCAGCTGTTGCTGGTGATAGACCTGAAGCAGGGTATCGCCCGCATGGAGCTCCAGTTGCTGACCCACATACTGGTGCGGCACCGAGTAATGGTGCTGCTCATAACTGACGTGATAGTCGATGTTGACCTTGACCGTTTTGATGGCGACATAGCGATAGGGATGCACCGGTAGTGACCCCAGTGCCGGGCGGTCCAACTGCTCAAACGCCTCGCGTCGGTTACCGGGCAGCTGCTTGAACGGGCGCTCGTTGAGCTCATTCAACAAAGCCCGGATGCACTGGTTTAGCTCGGCAAGCGAGAAGAAGGTCTGATGGCGTAGACGAGCCAGGATCCAGCGCTCGACGATCTGCACACCCACCTCGGCCTTGGCTTTGTCCTTAGGCTTGTAAGGGCGAGCTGGCATCACCGCCACCTGATAGTGCTCGGCCAACTGCTGGTAGCTGGGGTTGAGCTCGGGATCGTATCGGCAAGCCTTGCTGACACCGCTCTTGAGGTTGTCGGGGATCAGCAGTACCGGTGTCCCGCCGAAAAACTCAAAGGCACGGACATGGCTTTGCAGCCAGTCCGGCAGTGACTGGGACCAGGTGGCCTCGGCAAAGGTGTAGTTGGACGCACCGAGCACGGCGACAAAGACTTGTGCCTGACGGACCTCACCCGTAGTCGGCGACACGATGGGCACCGTGGGCCCGCAGTAGTCGATAAAGAGCTTTTCCCCCGCCTTGTGGATCTGGCGCATGGAGCGCTTTTGCAACTGACACCAGGACTTGTAACGGTCACAGAACTGGGAGTAGCTGTAACAGCTATTGGGATAGCGCTGGGTGTACTCCTCCCAGAGCAGCTGTTTGGAGACCCCCTTGCGCTTGAGCTCCTGATGGACAGAGGGCCAATCCGGCACAACATGGCGGGCCGAGATGGTGGTATCGGCCTGCGGATAGAACAGGGCAGCCAGTCGGCCATCATCAAGCTCGGTAGGTAAGGGCCAGGTAAGGCCGAGCGCCTGGGCACTTTTGAGGAGTTTCTGGATGGAGCCGACACTGACCTTGGTACAGATACTGATTTGGCGAACAGAGAGGTCAGCTTCCAGCCGCAGTCGCAGCACTTCACGAATTTTACGCATTGCAATCCTCTTGGCAGACATAGGCTCTTCCCTGGCAAAAGGGAGAGCGTATCAAAGGTTTTTAAATCAATGCGTTAAGGATGATTCCGGTGAATGTGAACAGTGATTCCGGGATGTTGAACACTGTTTCCGGAAAGGAGGGGCGAAGTGTTCAGGTTGAACCGGAATGAGCGTTCACATTGGTCCGGAAATGGTGTTCACGTTGAATCGGAATTGGTGTTCATGATCGGCCGGAATATGCAGAGGGTGTGAGCGAGCGTATTCAGCTCATCGTAAGTGGGTGCCTTGACACGATGGAAGCGTTGCTTGCCATAGTCATCTTCGGCATAGACACCATCGAGAAACAGCATGTGGTAGTGGACATTGAGATTTAGCGCGGAGCCAAAGCGTTGGATAAGAGTCACTGAGCCAGTTTGTGCAGAGGCTTTGGTGTAACCGGCTTTTTTGATCAGATGAGTTGAGAGTGTACGATAGACGATACTCAAGACCTGGCCCATCAGCTGGGGATGGCGAGCCAGCAAAAAGCGTAGCTGGAAAGGAAAGCTGAGCACCCACTGGCGAATGGGCTCCTTGGGGAAGACTTCGTCTATCAGCAGCGCCGCACTCTCGGCCATCCGGCGGGCACCGCAGCTAGGGCAAAAGCCGCGTCGTTTACAGCTGAAGGCGACCAGACGCTCGTGATGACAATCCTCGCAGCGAACCCGCATGAAACCATACTCCAGACGGCCACATTGGAGGAGGTCGTTGAATTCTTGTTGGATGTAGCGAGGCAGGTGTTGACCTTGGGCTTCGAGTGAGGCTTTGAAGGCTGGGTAGTGCTGCTCAACCAGCTGGTAGAGCAGCGTCTGGTCGGGTTGGTGGCGTTCGTAACCGTTTGTTTGAGTGGGCGATTGACTCGCCGTGGCGTTCCTTGCCAGCGACATGGGTATCCTCCGCTGATACTGTGGTTATGTACAGTATCAGCGGCTTGCGTTCAGACGTCCAGTCTGGCCCTAGACATCGCTAAATGCTTAACCCGCAATAGCCCTCACGAGTTGTTATCAGCCACTACCGGTTGAGCGAGAAGGTTTTGGGTTCAGGGTGCTATTGCTCCACCAATCACAATACTGAAGCCCCAACTGTTATCAGTTGGGGCTTTTTCTTGTCTGTTTGCGGCGGTTGCGTTTTATCGGTAGTCGTCGAGCTCTGCACCATCCCACATAAGAGCTTAACGGTGCGATCTTCAACGCCATCACACAAAACTTTCTTTTTCACGCACAGTCAACTTATTGGATGTTTTATTAACAACCCAAAAGGAGATATTTAGCGGGCGGCCGGAAGGTGAATGCTAGGCATGATCTAACCCTCGGTCTCTGGCGTCGCGACTGCGAAATTTCGCGAGGGTTTCCGAGAAGGTGATTGCGCTTCGCAGATCTCCAGGCGCGTGGGTGCGGACGTAGTCAGCGCCATTGCCGATCGCGTGAAGTTCCGCCGCAAGGCTCGCTGGACCCAGATCCTTTACAGGAAGGCCAACGGTGGCGCCCAAGAAGGATTTCCGCGACACCGAGACCAATAGCGGAAGCCCCAACGCCGACTTCAGCTTTTGAAGGTTCGACAGCACGTGCAGCGATGTTTCCGGTGCGGGGCTCAAGAAAAATCCCATCCCCGGATCGAGGATGAGCCGGTCGGCAGCGACCCCGCTCCGTCGCAAGGCGGAAACCCGCGCCTCGAAGAACCGCACAATCTCGTCGAGCGCGTCTTCGGGTCGAAGGTGACCGGTGCGGGTGGCGATGCCATCCCGCTGCGCTGAGTGCATAACCACCAGCCTGCAGTCCGCCTCAGCAATATCGGGATAGAGCGCAGGGTCAGGAAATCCTTGGATATCGTTCAGGTAGCCCACGCCGCGCTTGAGCGCATAGCGCTGGGTTTCCGGTTGGAAGCTGTCGATTGAAACACGGTGCATCTGATCGGACAGGGCGTCTAAGAGCGGCGCAATACGTCTGATCTCATCGGCCGGCGATACAGGCCTCGCGTCCGGATGGCTGGCGGCCGGTCCGACATCCACGACGTCTGATCCGACTCGCAGCATTTCGATCGCCGCGGTGACAGCGCCGGCGGGGTCTAGCCGCCGGCTCTCATCGAAGAAGGAGTCCTCGGTGAGATTCAGAATGCCGAACACCGTCACCATGGCGTCGGCCTCCGCAGCGACTTCCACGATGGGGATCGGGCGAGCAAAAAGGCAGCAATTATGAGCCCCATACCTACAAAGCCCCACGCATCAAGCTTTTGCCCATGAAGCAACCAGGCAATGGCTGTAATTATGACGACGCCGAGTCCCGACCAGACTGCATAAGCAACACCGACAGGGATGGATTTCAGAACCAGAGAAAGAAAATAAAATGCGATGCCATAACCGATTATGACAACGGCGGAAGGGGCAAGCTTAGTAAAGCCCTCGCTAGATTTTAATGCGGATGTTGCGATTACTTCGCCAACTATTGCGATAACAAGAAAAAGCCAGCCTTTCATGATATATCTCCCAATTTGTGTAGGGCTTATTATGCACGCTTAAAAATAATAAAAGCAGACTTGACCTGATAGTTTGGCTGTGAGCAATTATGTGCTTAGTGCATCTAACACCTGAGTTAAGCCGCGCCGCGAAGCGGCGTCGGCTTGGACGAATTGTTAGGCCGCATATCGCGACCTGAAAGCGGCACGCAAGACCTCAACCTTTTCCGCCCCGAGTGAGGTGCATGCGAGCCTGTAGGACTCTATGTGCTTTGTAGGCCAGTCCACTGGTGGTACTTCATCGGCATAGTAAAAGTAATCCCAGATGATCGCCTCCCAGCTGTTACAACGGACTGGCCGCCCGGCGATGACGCCCTCAGCCGCCTCTGGGCACGAGCCCTGCGGAGCCTCCGCGATTTCATACGCTTCGTCTGCCCACCAAGCAGGTTCGCAGTCAAGTAACTCATCCCCGATCTCCGCTAAGAATCCATAGTCCAACTCCTCCATGACGCGCCCGCCGAGCATTTCAACTATTGCCTCGAGCTCGCCGCGCCTCTCGCCGGGAAACGTCAGATCAATATCATCGTGCTTGCGTGTTACACGCCCTAGCCGTGCATCGATCGCCCAGCCCCCACCGATCCAGAGCGGCAGATTTCGCTCATCTGCCGCAGCTAGAATTTTGTGTATCAATGTGACCTGCGTTGTGTCCATGCGGCCTAACTTTGTTTTAGGGCGACTGCCCTGCTGCGTAACATCGTTGCTGCTCCATAACATCAAACATCGACCCACGGCGTAACGCGCTTGCTGCTTGGATGCCCGAGGCATAGACTGTACAAAAAAACAGTCATAACAAGCCATGAAAACCGCCACTGCGCCGTTACCACCGCTGCGTTCGGTCAAGGTTCTGGACCAGTTGCGTGAGCGCATACGCTACTTGCATTACAGCTTACCAACCGAACAGGCTTATGTCCACTGGGTTCGTGCCTTCATCCGTTTCCACGGTGTGCGTCACCCGGCAACCTTGGGCAGCAGCGAAGTCGAGGCATTTCTGTCCTGGCTGGCGAACGAGCGCAAGGTTTCGGTCTCCACGCATCGTCAGGCATTGGCGGCCTTGCTGTTCTTCTACGGCAAGGTGCTGTGCACGGATCTGCCCTGGCTTCAGGAGATCGGAAGACCTCGGCCGTCGCGGCGCTTGCCGGTGGTGCTGACCCCGGATGAAGTGGTTCGCATCCTCGGTTTTCTGGAAGGCGAGCATCGTTTGTTCGCCCAGCTTCTGTATGGAACGGGCATGCGGATCAGTGAGGGTTTGCAACTGCGGGTCAAGGATCTGGATTTCGATCACGGCACGATCATCGTGCGGGAGGGCAAGGGCTCCAAGGATCGGGCCTTGATGTTACCCGAGAGCTTGGCACCCAGCCTGCGCGAGCAGCTGTCGCGTGCACGGGCATGGTGGCTGAAGGACCAGGCCGAGGGCCGCAGCGGCGTTGCGCTTCCCGACGCCCTTGAGCGGAAGTATCCGCGCGCCGGGCATTCCTGGCCGTGGTTCTGGGTTTTTGCGCAGCACACGCATTCGACCGATCCACGGAGCGGTGTCGTGCGTCGCCATCACATGTATGACCAGACCTTTCAGCGCGCCTTCAAACGTGCCGTAGAACAAGCAGGCATCACGAAGCCCGCCACACCGCACACCCTCCGCCACTCGTTCGCGACGGCCTTGCTCCGCAGCGGTTACGACATTCGAACCGTGCAGGATCTGCTCGGCCATTCCGACGTCTCTACGACGATGATTTACACGCATGTGCTGAAAGTTGGCGGTGCCGGAGTGCGCTCACCGCTTGATGCGCTGCCGCCCCTCACTAGTGAGAGGTAGGGCAGCGCAAGTCAATCCTGGCGGATTCACTACCCCTGCGCGAAGGCCATCGGTGCCGCATCGAACGGCCGGTTGCGGAAAGTCCTCCCTGCGTCCGCTGATGGCCGGCAGCAGCCCGTCGTTGCCTGATGGATCCAACCCCTCCGCTGCTATAGTGCAGTCGGCTTCTGACGTTCAGTGCAGCCGTCTTCTGAAAACGACAAACGATGTCAGAATAGAGTTAAATTTCCTATTGATTGACATATTCCGTCAAAGGTAATAGATTTCATCCTGACACTTTTGCCTTTGGAGGCATCTTGCAAGGTCAACGCATCGGCTATGTCCGCGTCAGCAGCTTCGACCAGAACCCGGAACGGCAATTGGAGGGTGTTCAGGTGGCGCGGGTGTTCACCGACAAGGCTTCTGGCAAGGACACCCAGCGTCCCGAGCTGGAAAGGCTGCTGGCCTTCGTCCGCGAGGGCGACACCGTGGTGGTGCATAGCATGGACAGGCTGGCACGCAACCTTGATGACCTGCGCCGCATCGTCCAAGGGCTGACACAACGGGGCGTGCGCATGGAGTTCGTCAAAGAAGGGCTGAAGTTCACCGGCGAGGACTCACCGATGGCCAATCTGATGCTGTCGGTCATGGGAGCCTTCGCTGAGTTCGAGCGCGCCCTGATCCGCGAACGTCAGCGCGAGGGAATCGTGCTGGCCAAGCAGCGCGGTGCCTACCGGGGACGAAAGAAATCGCTGAACAGCGAACAAATTGCCGAGTTGAAACGGCGAGTTGCGGCAGGCGACCAAAAAACCTTGGTGGCCCGTGACTTCGGCATCAGCCGCGAAACCTTGTACCAGTACCTGCGGGAAGACTGACCATGCCACGCCGCTCAATCCTGTCCGCCACCGAGCGCGAAAGCCTGCTGGCACTGCCAGATGCCAAAGACGAACTGATACGGCACTACACGTTCAACGAAACCGACCTGTCGGTGATCCGTCAGCGTCGCGGCGCCGCGAATCGATTGGGCTTCGCTGTGCAGCTTTGCTACTTGCGATTCCCTGGCACCTTTTTGGGCGTCGATGAGCCTCCGTTTCCGCCCCTGTTGCGCATGGTGGCCGCGCAACTCAAGATGCCAGTGGAAAGTTGGAGCGAGTACGGCCAGCGCGAACAGACACGGCGGGAGCACTTGGTCGAGCTGCAAACGGTTTTTGGGTTCAAGCCCTTCACCATGAGCCACTATCGGCAAGCCGTGCATACATTGACCGAGCTGGCCTTGCAGACCGACAAAGGCATCGTGCTGGCGAGCGCACTTGTCGAGAATCTGCGGCGGCAGAGCATTATCCTGCCCGCCATGAATGCCATCGAGCGCGCAAGCGCCGAGGCCATCACCCGTGCCAACCGACGCATTTACGCGGCGCTGACCGATTCTTTGTTATCACCCCACCGTCAGCGCCTGGACGAACTTCTCAAGCGCAAGGACGGCAGTAAAGTGACGTGGCTGGCATGGCTGCGCCAGTCGCCTGCCAAACCGAACTCTCGCCACATGCTCGAACATATTGAGCGCCTGAAATCCTGGCAAGCACTTGATCTGCCCGCAGGCATCGAGCGGCAGGTTCACCAGAACCGCCTGCTCAAAATCGCTCGTGAAGGTGGCCAGATGACGCCTGCTGATCTGGCAAAGTTCGAGGTGCAACGACGCTATGCCACGCTGGTAGCGCTGGCCATCGAAGGCATGGCCACCGTCACCGATGAAATCATCGACCTTCACGATCGCATCATCGGCAAGCTGTTCAACGCGGCCAAGAACAAGCATCAGCAGCAGTTCCAGGCTTCCGGCAAGGCGATCAACGACAAGGTGCGGATGTATGGGCGCATCGGTCAAGCGTTGATTGAGGCCAAGCAAAGCGGCAGCGATCCGTTCGCCGCCATCGAGGCCGTTATGCCCTGGGACACCTTCGCCGCCAGCGTCACCGAAGCGCAAACATTGGCGCGGCCTGCCGACTTTGATTTCCTGCACCACATCGGTGAAAGCTATGCCACGCTACGCCGCTACGCGCCGCAGTTCCTGGGCGTGCTCAAATTGCGGGCTGCGCCCGCCGCCAAGGGTGTGCTCGATGCCATCGACATGCTGCGCGGCATGAACAGCGACAGCGCGCGCAAGGTGCCCGCCGATGCGCCAACCGCATTCATCAAGCCGCGCTGGGCAAAGCTGGTTCTGACCGACGACGGCATCGACCGGCGTTACTACGAGTTATGCGCCCTGTCGGAGCTGAAGAACGCGCTGCGCTCCGGTGATGTCTGGGTGCAGGGTTCTCGCCAGTTCAAGGACTTCGACGAATACCTGGTGCCGGTCGAGAAGTTCGCCACTTTGAAGCTGGCCAGCGAATTGCCGCTGGCAGTGGCCACCGACTGCGACCAATACCTGCATGACCGGTTGGAATTGTTGGAGGCGCAACTCGCCACAGTCAACCGCATGGCTGCGGCCAACGACTTACCGGATGCCATCATCACCACCGCGTCAGGCCTGAAGATCACGCCGCTGGACGCGGCAGTACCAGACGCCGCGCAAGCCATGATCGACCAGACAGCTATGCTGCTGCCGCACCTCAAAATCACCGAGTTGCTGATGGAGGTCGATGAATGGACGGGCTTCACCCGCCACTTCACACACCTGAAGACCAGCGACACGGCCAAGGACAAAACCTTGCTGTTGACGACGATCCTGGCCGACGCGATCAACCTGGGTCTGACCAAAATGGCCGAGTCCTGCCCTGGCACCACCTACGCCAAGCTGTCTTGGCTGCAAGCCTGGCACATCCGCGATGAAACCTATTCGACGGCGCTGGCCGAGCTGGTGAATGCGCAGTTTCGGCAACCCTTCGCCGGCAACTGGGGTGACGGCACCACGTCATCGTCGGACGGCCAGAACTTCAGAACCGGCAGCAAAGCAGAAAGCACTGGTCATATCAACCCGAAGTATGGAAGCAGTCCAGGACGGACTTTCTACACCCATATCTCCGACCAGTACGCGCCCTTCAGTGCCAAGGTGGTCAACGTGGGCATTCGTGATTCAACTTACGTGCTTGATGGCCTGCTGTACCACGAGTCGGACTTGCGCATCGAGGAACACTACACCGACACGGCAGGCTTCACCGATCACGTGTTTGGCTTGATGCATTTGCTGGGATTTCGCTTCGCGCCGCGTATCCGTGACTTGGGCGAAACCAAGCTATTCATCCCCAAGGGCGATGCCGCCTATGACGCGCTCAAGCCGATGATTAGCAGCGACAGGCTGAACATCAAGCAAATACGCGCCCATTGGGATGAAATTCTGCGGCTGGCCACCTCCATCAAGCAAGGCACGGTAACGGCTTCGCTGATGCTGCGCAAACTCGGCAGCTACCCGCGCCAGAACGGCTTGGCCGTGGCGTTGCGCGAGCTGGGGCGCATCGAGCGCACGCTGTTCATTTTGGATTGGCTGCAAAGCGTGGAGCTGCGCCGCCGCGTCCATGCGGGGCTGAATAAGGGCGAGGCGCGCAACGCGCTGGCCAGGGCGGTCTTCTTCTACCGATTGGGTGAAATCCGCGACCGCAGTTTTGAGCAGCAGCGCTACCGGGCCAGCGGCCTCAATCTGGTGACGGCGGCCATCGTGTTGTGGAACACGGTATATCTGGAGCGTGCCACCAGTGCTTTGCGTGGCAACGGCACGGCGCTGGACGACACATTGTTGCAATATCTGTCGCCGCTGGGGTGGGAGCACATCAACCTGACCGGCGATTACCTATGGCGCAGCAGCGCCAAGGTCGGTGCGGGGAAGTTTAGGCCATTGCGACCGCTGCCACCGGCTTAGCGTGCTTTATTTAATGAGATGGTCACTCCCTCCTTCCCAGTACTATGCTGAGGACAGGCTTTCATTCGGAGAACCATCATGGAAAACATTGCGCTTATTGGTATCGATCTGGGTAAGAACTCTTTCCATATTCATTGTCAGGATCATCGTGGGAAGGCCGTTTACCGTAAAAAATTCACCCGACCAAAGCTAATCGAATTTCTGGCGACATGCCCGGCAACAACCATCGCGATGGAAGCCTGTGGCGGTTCTCACTTTATGGCACGCAAGCTGGAAGAGTTAGGGCATTTTCCAAAGCTGATATCACCGCAATTTGTCCGCCCATTCGTTAAAAGCAACAAAAATGACTTCGTTGATGCTGAAGCTATCTGTGAAGCAGCATCACGTCCATCTATGCGTTTCGTGCAGCCCAGAACCGAATCTCAGCAGGCAATGCGAGCTCTGCATCGTGTCCGTGAATCCCTGGTTCAGGATAAGGTGAAAACAACTAATCAGATGCATGCTTTTCTGCTGGAATTTGGTATCAGCGTTCCGCGAGGTGCTGCCGTTATTAGTCGACTGAGTACCCTTCTTGAGGACAGTAGTTTGCCTCTTTATCTCAGCCAGTTACTGCTGAAATTACAACAGCATTATCACTATCTTGTTGAGCAGATTAAAGATCTGGAATCTCAGTTGAAACGAAAGTTGGACGAAGATGAGGTTGGACAGCGCTTGCTGAGTATTCCCTGCGTTGGAACGCTGACTGCCAGTACTATTTCAACTGAGATTGGCGACGGGAAGCAGTACGCCAGCAGCCGTGACTTTGCGGCGGCAACAGGGCTGGTACCCCGACAGTACAGCACGGGAGGTCGGACGACATTGTTAGGGATTAGCAAGCGGGGCAACAAAAAGATCCGAACTTTGTTGGTTCAGTGTGCCAGGGTATTCATACAAAAACTGGAACACCAGTCTGGCAAGTTGGCCGACTGGGTCAGGGAGTTGTTGTGTCGGAAAAGCAACTTTGTCGTCACCTGTGCTCTGGCAAACAAGCTGGCCAGAATAGCCTGGGCACTGACGGCGCGACAGCAAACTTACGAAGCATAAAGGCAGAAATACACCAGTTTAAACAATCATTCATCTGGTTTTGCGAATACTGATATTGATGATACTAACGGCCCACCGGCCTGTTGAGGAACCTGTAAAACGGAAAGGCTCATTGAAGCCGTATATTTTCTGGAGGTTCATCAGGCGCGGAACTCATCGAGGCGCGGGAATAAAATCCCATTCAGACGCCGGATAGATTCAAGCAAGCCAACTTGTCGTCAAAATCGGTGTTGCAAAAACGGGAGTGACCATAGATTCCGTTTTCTGAGGCGATCCCTAGGAGCTCGGATCTCAGGACGAAGGTCTCCGCGAATGTCCGGTCGATCCGCGCGACGTCCCAGGCGGGCGTTCCCTTGGCGGACATCCACGCCGCAGCGTCGTGCATCAGCCGCACAACCTCGTCGATATCACCCGAGCAGGCGACCCGAACGTTCGGAGGCTCCTCGCTGTCCATTCGCTCCCCTGGCGCGGTATGAACCGCCGCCTCATAGTGCAGTTTGATCCTGACGAGCCCAGCATGTCTGCGCCCACCTTCGCGGAACCTGACCAGGGTCCGCTAGCGGGCGGCCGGAAGGTGAATGCTAGGCATGATCTAACCCTCGGTCTCTGGCGTCGCGACTGCGAAATTTCGCGAGGGTTTCCGAGAAGGTGATTGCGCTTCGCAGATCTCCAGGCGCGTGGGTGCGGACGTAGTCAGCGCCATTGCCGATCGCGTGAAGTTCCGCCGCAAGGCTCGCTGGACCCAGATCCTTTACAGGAAGGCCAACGGTGGCGCCCAAGAAGGATTTCCGCGACACCGAGACCAATAGCGGAAGCCCCAACGCCGACTTCAGCTTTTGAAGGTTCGACAGCACGTGCAGCGATGTTTCCGGTGCGGGGCTCAAGAAAAATCCCATCCCCGGATCGAGGATGAGCCGGTCGGCAGCGACCCCGCTCCGTCGCAAGGCGGAAACCCGCGCCTCGAAGAACCGCACAATCTCGTCGAGCGCGTCTTCGGGTCGAAGGTGACCGGTGCGGGTGGCGATGCCATCCCGCTGCGCTGAGTGCATAACCACCAGCCTGCAGTCCGCCTCAGCAATATCGGGATAGAGCGCAGGGTCAGGAAATCCTTGGATATCGTTCAGGTAGCCCACGCCGCGCTTGAGCGCATAGCGCTGGGTTTCCGGTTGGAAGCTGTCGATTGAAACACGGTGCATCTGATCGGACAGGGCGTCTAAGAGCGGCGCAATACGTCTGATCTCATCGGCCGGCGATACAGGCCTCGCGTCCGGATGGCTGGCGGCCGGTCCGACATCCACGACGTCTGATCCGACTCGCAGCATTTCGATCGCCGCGGTGACAGCGCCGGCGGGGTCTAGCCGCCGGCTCTCATCGAAGAAGGAGTCCTCGGTGAGATTCAGAATGCCGAACACCGTCACCATGGCGTCGGCCTCCGCAGCGACTTCCACGATGGGGATCGGGCGAGCAAAAAGGCAGCAATTATGAGCCCCATACCTACAAAGCCCCACGCATCAAGCTTTTGCCCATGAAGCAACCAGGCAATGGCTGTAATTATGACGACGCCGAGTCCCGACCAGACTGCATAAGCAACACCGACAGGGATGGATTTCAGAACCAGAGCGTTAGGGAAGGTGCGAATAAGTCACCAAGTACAAAAATACGCCTTTGTAAGCATTTGAATTAAATCGACTAAAATTTTCAGTTTTGTTGTGGAGGGTACTTGTTCTCACCTTCCTTAGATTGGCTTACACCATTAGAGAAATTTGCTCAGCTTGTTGATTATCATATGGCTTTTGAAACTGTCGCACCTCATGTTTGAATTCGCCCCATATTTTTGCTACAGTGAACCAAATTAAGATCATCTATTTACTAGGCCTCGCATTTGCGGGGTTTTTAATGCTGAATAAAAGGAAAACTTGATGGAATTGCCCAATATTATGCACCCGGTCGCGAAGCTGAGCACCGCATTAGCCGCTGCATTGATGCTGAGCGGGTGCATGCCCGGTGAAATCCGCCCGACGATTGGCCAGCAAATGGAAACTGGCGACCAACGGTTTGGCGATCTGGTTTTCCGCCAGCTCGCACCGAATGTCTGGCAGCACACTTCCTATCTCGACATGCCGGGTTTCGGGGCAGTCGCTTCCAACGGTTTGATCGTCAGGGATGGCGGCCGCGTGCTGGTGGTCGATACCGCCTGGACCGATGACCAGACCGCCCAGATCCTCAACTGGATCAAGCAGGAGATCAACCTGCCGGTCGCGCTGGCGGTGGTGACTCACGCGCATCAGGACAAGATGGGCGGTATGGACGCGCTGCATGCGGCGGGGATTGCGACTTATGCCAATGCGTTGTCGAACCAGCTTGCCCCGCAAGAGGGGATGGTTGCGGCGCAACACAGCCTGACTTTCGCCGCCAATGGCTGGGTCGAACCAGCAACCGCGCCCAACTTTGGCCCGCTCAAGGTATTTTACCCCGGCCCCGGCCACACCAGTGACAATATCACCGTTGGGATCGACGGCACCGACATCGCTTTTGGTGGCTGCCTGATCAAGGACAGCAAGGCCAAGTCGCTCGGCAATCTCGGTGATGCCGACACTGAGCACTACGCCGCGTCAGCGCGCGCGTTTGGTGCGGCGTTCCCCAAGGCCAGCATGATCGTGATGAGCCATTCCGCCCCCGATAGCCGCGCCGCAATCACTCATACGGCCCGCATGGCCGACAAGCTGCGCTGAGCCATGGCTGACCACGTCACCCCCAATCTGCCATCGCGCGATTTCGATGTGACAGAGGCGTTTTATGCGAAGCTGGGCTTTGCGACGAGTTGGAAGGATCGCGGCTGGATGATCCTGCAGCGCGGCGGTTTGCAGCTCGAATTCTTCCCCTATCCTGACCTCGACCCAGCTACGAGCTCGTTCGGCTGTTGCCTGCGGTTGGATGATCTCGATGCCATGGTGGCATTGGTGAACGCGGCGGGAGCCGAGGAAAAAAGCACCGGCTGGCCGCGCTTCAAAGCTCCGCAACTGGAGGCGAGCGGCCTGAGGATCGGCTACCTGATCGATCCCGACTGCACGCTGGTGCGGCTGATCCAGAACCCCGACTGACCGCATGCCCGCGAAAATCAAGATTTGCGGGATCAGCACACCCGAGGCGCTCGATGCGACCATCGCGGCGCGGGCGGACTATGCCGGGTTGGTGTTCTATCCAGCGTCGCCCCGTGCGGTTACGTCGAATGTCGCGGGCGCTTTGACATCGCGCGCAGCTGGCCAGATCGCCATGGTCGGTTTGTTCGTCGATGCGGATGATGCTGTCATCGCCGACGCACTGGTGGCAGCCAAGCTGAACGCGCTGCAGCTGCACGGTTCGGAATCGCCCGAACGCGTGGCCCAGTTGCGCGCGCGGTTTGGCAAGCCGGTGTGGAAGGCGCTGCCCGTCGCCAGCGCCAGCGATGTCGCACGCGCCGCAGCCTATGCCGGGGCGGCGGACTTGATCTTGTTCGACGCCAAGACCCCCAAAGGCGCGCTGCCCGGCGGCATGGGGTTGGCGTTCGACTGGTCGCTGCTGGCCGGATATCGCGGTGCCTTGCCGTGGGGGCTGGCAGGCGGGCTAAATCCGACGAATGTTGCCGAGGCGATTGCGCGCACCGGAGCGCCGCTGGTCGATACCTCCAGCGGCGTCGAAAGCGCGCCGGGCGTCAAGGATACCGACAAGATTACCAATTTCGCCTTTGCGGTGCGCTTGGCCTAAATCGCGTCGATCAATAGGCGTCGTTCAGCGCAAAGATCGGCTTGCGGGTGCGCCACTGCCCTCGGGTGAAGTCGGGAAAATCTAACGTGCGATTGCCCTCAGCAATCGATTGTTCCGACAGAGGCGTGATCGCGCTCCAGGCCAGCGCGTCGTAAATGTCGATTGGCATCGGGGCCTTGGCCTTCAGCGCCTCGACAAAAGCGTGGATCACGAACCAGTCCATCCCGCCATGCCCGGCCCCTGCCGCCAGATCGGCGTAGCGTTTCCATAGCGGGTGATCGTATTTCGCAAACCAGCCCTCGGCAGGCTCCCAGCGGTGCGGCTGTGGGCTCTTGCCCTCCAGATAGATCGACTTGTTGACGTCCATCCACAGCCCCTCGGTGCCTTGCACCCGAAAGCCGAGAGAATAGGGGCGCGGCAGCGAGGTGTCGTGGCACAGCATGATCGTTTCACCATTAGTGCAGCCGATCATGGTGTTGACCACATCACCCAGTGCGAATTTCACCTCGGCGTTGGGATGATCGGCAGAGCCGTTCTTGACGACATAATCATGCAGCCCGCGCGCCTTACAGCCGAAGCCGCCAGCGCCCGCTTCGCCCGGCAACGCGACCTTCAGGGTGCGGGTCTGCGGCGGGTAGCACACGCCGGCATCGGCGCAGCCCTGGTACTTCACGGTCAGGGTGGTCGCGCTCGCGCCGGCCGCGGGCGTGCCGGTGAGGGTGCCGAGCAATTCCTTGCGGTAGGTTTCGACGTCGCCGAAGAATTCGTCGCGGTAGGCCTTGCCCTTCGGCAGCGCCATGGTCGCGCCGGTGAAGGCGGCATCGGCCTTGACCGAGGTGCGGTGCCGGTACAGGTAATAGCCGTCGGCGATCCGCCAGCGCACCTCGATGCGGTCCGGCGCGGTGGCCTGCGCGGACAGGACGAAGACCTCGTCGACCGGCGGCAGTTCGAAGTCCTGGGCGACGGCCGAGGTCGCGGGCAGCGCAAGCAGCAGGGCGAGCCCGGCCAGCCAGCGGCGCAGGCGGATCGTGGATGCGGTCATTGGCTCAGTTTACCGGTCGGCTCTCGGCGGCCAGCCATTGCAGGTATTCGGGCAGGCCGGACGCGGCTTCGACCGCGAGCAGCTCCGGGAGTTCGTAGGGATGCAGTTGGCGCAGGCGTTCCTGCAGGGCGGGGTAGGCCTCGGCACTGGTCTTGACCAGCAGCAGGACCTCGGCCGCGGCCTCGACCTTGCGTTGCCAGCGATAGACCGAACGCAGGCCGGGCAGGAGGTTGACGCAGGCGGCCAGGCGCTCGGCCACCAGCGCGGTGGCGATGCGCTCGGCGCTGTCGGCGTCGGGACAGGTGCAGAAGCAGATCAGGGCGCTCACCGGCATAGGGTAGCGGCTGCCCCGATCCGGCGGGCCTGGCGGACATCCGCGTGCGGCCCTTGAAAGTCGGCGGGCCCGCCCCATCTCGGTGGCATGCCGGGTTCGCCCGGTTCTGTTGTCCGCGGTTTGGCACTCGCTTCGCGCGACTGCTAAAATCGCCGGGTTTTTCCACGTCAATCAACCATTTACCGAGGTTGCCATGTCCAATATCAAGCCGCTGCACGACCGCGTGGTCATCAAGCGCATGGAAGAAGAGAAGCTGTCCGCCGGCGGGATCGTGATCCCGGATTCGGCCACCGAGAAGCCGATCAAGGGCGAAGTCGTCGCCGTCGGCACCGGCAAGGTGCTGGACAACGGCCAGGTCCGCGCGCCGCAGGTCAAGGTCGGCGACAAGGTGCTGTTCGGCAAGTACAGCGGCACCGAAGTGAAGCTGGACGGCGTCGAGCTGCTGGTGGTGAAGGAAGACGACCTGTTCGCGATCCTCGGCTGATCGCGCGTCGCTCCCACACATTTCTCATCCGAATAATTTTTCGAGGTAATTCGCAATGGCTGCCAAGGACATTCGTTTCGGCGAAGACGCGCGCTCCAAGATGGTGCGCGGCGTCAACGTGCTCGCCAACGCCGTGAAGGCGACCCTCGGCCCGAAGGGCCGCAACGTCGTGCTGCAGAAGAGCTACGGCGCGCCGACCATCACCAAGGACGGCGTCTCCGTCGCCAAGGAAATCGAACTGGCTGACGCGTTCGAGAACATGGGCGCGCAGATGGTGAAGGAAGTCGCTTCCAAGACCTCCGACAACGCCGGCGACGGCACCACCACCGCCACCGTGCTGGCGCAGGCGTTCATCCGCGAGGGCATGAAGGCGGTCGCCGCCGGCATGAACCCGATGGACCTGAAGCGCGGCATCGACCAGGCGGTGAAGGCCGCGGTCGGCGAACTGAAGTCGCTGTCCAAGCCGTCGTCGACCAGCAAGGAAATCGCCCAGGTCGGCGCGATCTCCGCGAACTCGGATGCCAACATCGGCGACCTGATCGCGCAGGCGATGGACAAGGTCGGCAAGGAAGGCGTGATCACGGTCGAGGAAGGCAGCGGCCTGGACAACGAACTCGACGTGGTCGAGGGCATGCAGTTCGACCGCGGCTACCTGAGCCCGTACTTCGTCAACAACCAGCAGTCGATGTCGGCCGACCTGGATGATCCCTTCATCCTGCTGTACGACAAGAAGATCTCCAACGTGCGCGACCTGCTGCCCGTCCTCGAGGGCGTGGCCAAGGCCGGCAAGCCGCTGCTGATCGTGGCGGAGGAAGTCGAAGGCGAAGCGCTGGCGACCCTGGTGGTCAACACCATCCGCGGCATCGTCAAGGTCTGCGCGGTGAAGGCCCCGGGCTTCGGCGACCGTCGCAAGGCGATGCTGGAAGACATGGCGATCCTGACCGGCGGCGTGGTGATTTCCGGGTATAGGAAGTATAAACCACCTTTTTGCTCCTCATCCGAAGTATCTTACCTGAAATTCCCTCACTCGTTTACCGCTCAAGCCCCAATTTTAACTGCCGGTCCAGCCTAAACCGCTCTAATAAGGTTCGATTTGGCGGTAAAATCTCTAGCCTGATAGCTCGAGAGATACAAACTGCCCCACCGCCCCGTTTAAAAGTTGGCAGTGTTGAGCAGTGTTGGATTTGGGGTCGTCAGTCAAAGAGACGACTCTGTGATGGATCGAACAGGCTGGGAGTCAGTGGCGGCGCTCGTTCTGGTGGCAGCTCACGCTGCTTGGCGGCATTCGCCTTGGCTGTTTTCTGTTTCAGATGCTTGAGAATCTGCTCAATGACCTTCGGATCTTCGATGCTGGCAATCACTTTGACGTGACCGCCGCAGTGTTCGCAGACTTCAATATCAATATTGAAGACTCGCTTGAGGCGTTGCATCCAGGTCATGGCGCGGTGGCGCTCTGCAGGACTCTTGTCACGCCAGTTAGTATCGAGACCTTCCGATTTGTCGGGCTTCTTGCCCCGCTTGGCGGGTGTTACTTGAACTCGGTGTTTGCTGTTCGGTGCAAAGACGCCGTGGAAGCGTGTGAGGTTGACTCGCGGCTTAGGTACCAACGCAGCGAGTTTGGCGATGAAGTCCAGCGGCTCGAAGATCACATGGGTGGTGCCATTGCGGTACGGAGTTTTGAGCTCGTAACGCACCTGCCCATTGGCGGTTAATGCCAGACGTTTTTCTGAAACCGCTGGCCGACTAATGTAGCGACACAAGCGCTCAAGCTTATCCCGCTGATGCGCTTCGGCCATCACACCGGCGTGTAGCGAGAAACCAGCATGGTTGGCTACTCGACTGCTTGAGTCGGCTTTATCCTCACGCCCTGGCAAGGTTTGCAGGGTGAAGACTTTGCGCCCTTGCTGGGGGCCGACGGCAATGCGATACGTAACCGAAGCACCATGTAATTGAGTCAGCGTATCGTCTTCGCCCTCTTCCAGTGTCAACCACGTATTCTCGGCATCACGCTCCAAAATCCCACGCTTTTCCATGCAGCGAGCGATGCGATGGCTGAGGGTGCGTATTCCGGCGAAGTTGAACAGCCATTCCGGCCAACGTGAACACCCTGATCCTTAACGCGCTCACGTCACCCCGTTTCTAACTCGAGTGTTCAGATTGGGTCAACTCACTTCTCCTCTTTCTCATCGATTCTCCCTTCAGTGACAGCCGGTGAGCGTTGTGCATCAGCCGGTCCAGGATCGCATCTGCCAGAGTGTTGTCCCCCAAGCTCGCGTACCACTCTTCCGTTGGCAGCTGACTGACCACGACCGTCGAGTATTTCCCGTACCGATCATCCATGATCTCCAGCAGGGCGTTGCGCTGCTCGGCATTCACCGCTTCCAGTCCCCAGTCATCCAGGATCAGCAGCTCTATCCTTGCCAGTTGACCCAGCAGTCTGGCGTAACTGCCATCTACCTTGGCCTGGCTCAGCTCAAGTAGCAGACGCGGCAGCCGGTAGTAACGAGTGCTGTGCCCCTGCTGACAGGCTTGGTAGCCCAGCGCACAGGCTAGGTAGGTTTTTCCGCAGCCACAGGGGCCGGTAATGAGCAGGTTCTGGCCCCGGCGCAGCCACTCTCCTTGGGCCAGGTTTGCCACCTGTGACCGCTCCAGGTTGCGTGCAGACTGGTAGTCCACCTCTTGCACCGTGGCCTGGAGTTTGAGCCTCGCCTGCTTGACCAGCCGAGCTTGTTTACGCTGCTCCCGGCTCAGTTGTTCGTGTTCGACCAGCAGGCTTAGCCGCTCGATGAAGGGCAGCCCTTCGTAGGTACTTGCCTGTTCCAGTTGTTGTTGCACGGCATCCGCCATGCCAGTCAGTTTCAGGTGTCTCAAGCGGGTCAGCGTTTGTTGGGTCATGGGTTTTTTCCTCGTTAGTGGAAGCTCTGGGGGCCGCGGATGTTCTCGTGCTCTTGCGGCAGTTCTGGATAACTGAGCGGACTTGCGGGCAGTTGGTCGCGGCCACTGGTCAGCACCGACTTGAGCTGCTTGAGCCGCACCAGTCCTTCCCGGTTGGCCAGCTGGCAACAGCCTTCGACTCGTGATGGCGGATACTCCCGGCTAAGACTCAGCAGTCCCAGGCAGAGTCGGTATGCCTGCTCGGCATGGGCTTTCTCTGCCAGCCGTTCGCTAACCCAGCACAAGGTGCCCGGTCCGATGTCGGCAGCCCACTGCTTAAGACGCCCTGGCGTCCAGCGTTGCTGCTTGCTGTGACGTTCCGGCATGTGCTCAGGGAGTGTGCTCATCCCCGGGATGGTTTTACGCGGATGGCTCGCGACCAGCTGTTGCTGGTGATAGACCTGAAGCAGGGTATCGCCCGCATGGAGCTCCAGTTGCTGACCCACATACTGGTGCGGCACCGAGTAATGGTGCTGCTCATAACTGACGTGATAGTCGATGTTGACCTTGACCGTTTTGATGGCGACATAGCGATAGGGATGCACCGGTAGTGACCCCAGTGCCGGGCGGTCCAACTGCTCAAACGCCTCGCGTCGGTTACCGGGCAGCTGCTTGAACGGGCGCTCGTTGAGCTCATTCAACAAAGCCCGGATGCACTGGTTTAGCTCGGCAAGCGAGAAGAAGGTCTGATGGCGTAGACGAGCCAGGATCCAGCGCTCGACGATCTGCACACCCACCTCGGCCTTGGCTTTGTCCTTAGGCTTGTAAGGGCGAGCTGGCATCACCGCCACCTGATAGTGCTCGGCCAACTGCTGGTAGCTGGGGTTGAGCTCGGGATCGTATCGGCAAGCCTTGCTGACACCGCTCTTGAGGTTGTCGGGGATCAGCAGTACCGGTGTCCCGCCGAAAAACTCAAAGGCACGGACATGGCTTTGCAGCCAGTCCGGCAGTGACTGGGACCAGGTGGCCTCGGCAAAGGTGTAGTTGGACGCACCGAGCACGGCGACAAAGACTTGTGCCTGACGGACCTCACCCGTAGTCGGCGACACGATGGGCACCGTGGGCCCGCAGTAGTCGATAAAGAGCTTTTCCCCCGCCTTGTGGATCTGGCGCATGGAGCGCTTTTGCAACTGACACCAGGACTTGTAACGGTCACAGAACTGGGAGTAGCTGTAACAGCTATTGGGATAGCGCTGGGTGTACTCCTCCCAGAGCAGCTGTTTGGAGACCCCCTTGCGCTTGAGCTCCTGATGGACAGAGGGCCAATCCGGCACAACATGGCGGGCCGAGATGGTGGTATCGGCCTGCGGATAGAACAGGGCAGCCAGTCGGCCATCATCAAGCTCGGTAGGTAAGGGCCAGGTAAGGCCGAGCGCCTGGGCACTTTTGAGGAGTTTCTGGATGGAGCCGACACTGACCTTGGTACAGATACTGATTTGGCGAACAGAGAGGTCAGCTTCCAGCCGCAGTCGCAGCACTTCACGAATTTTACGCATTGCAATCCTCTTGGCAGACATAGGCTCTTCCCTGGCAAAAGGGAGAGCGTATCAAAGGTTTTTAAATCAATGCGTTAAGGATGATTCCGGTGAATGTGAACAGTGATTCCGGGATGTTGAACACTGTTTCCGGAAAGGAGGGGCGAAGTGTTCAGGTTGAACCGGAATGAGCGTTCACATTGGTCCGGAAATGGTGTTCACGTTGAATCGGAATTGGTGTTCATGATCGGCCGGAATATGCACAGGGGAGGGAGTCACTCTGCGACAACGCAGCCTCCAACTCCCCGGTGCAATGCGCTGCGCTTATTGCCCCCTACCCCACAATACCCCTTACCCACCACCCCACTCCCGCAGGGCGGGCGAAATCCCGGTAGCACCAAGCCGCCAGGCTTGCTCTCTTGGCCACAGCAAAGGAGCCTGACCGGGCTCCTTGTTCGTTCTATATCTGGAATCGCTCCACCAACCGATGCAGGGTACGGCCCGAGTCGGCCAGCTCCTCGCAGGTATGGCGGGTGGCATCGGCCCCCTCGCTCAGCTCGGCCACGATCTGCTGGATCGCCACCAGGTTGCGGTTGATCTCCTCGGTCACCGCATGCTGCTGCTCGGCGGCGCTGGCGATCTGCAGGTTCATGTCGTTGATGGTGGTGATGGCGCTGCTCATCTCGTCAAGGTTGGTCACCAGGGCGCCGGTCTCCGCCAGGGTATTGCTGTGGCGGGCCTGGCTCTCGCTCATCAGGGAGCCGGCTGTGGTCACCATCTGTTGCAGCCGCTGCAGCATGGTGCCGATCTCGACCGTGCTCTGCTGGGTGCGGGAGGCAAGCTGGCGCACCTCGTCGGCCACCACGGCAAAGCCGCGTCCCTGCTCGCCGGCCCGGGCCGCCTCGATGGCAGCATTGAGCGCCAGCAGGTTGGTCTGATCGGCAATCCCCGAGATAACCCCCACCACGTTCTGGATCTGATCCGTCTCGCGGGTCAGGGTGCTTATCTGTTCGTGAATGGCATTAAGGTCGGTGATCAGGGTGTCGATGCCATCCATGGCGCGGGTGATCACCACCCGGGTCTGGCGCGACAGGTTGTCGGCACTGCCGGTGGCGGCGGCCGCATCGCCGGCGTTGCCCGCCACGCTGTGGGCGGTGGAGCTCATCTCTGTCATGGCGGCCACCACCTGTTCTGTCTCCCTATGATGGGAGCTCATGCGGGAGAGGTAGTCGCCGGACTGGCGCTGCAGGGTCTCAACCGACTGGTAGACCCGATCCGAGGCCGACGTCACCTGCTCCACCAGATGGTGGATCTTCTCGATAAAGCCGTTGAAGCTGCGGGCGAGATCGCCCAGCTCATCCCCCTGCTCCAGCTTGAGGCGGCGGGTGAGATCCCCCTCGCCGTGGGCGAGATCGTGAAAACTCTCCACCAGGGTCTGGATCGGCCGGGTGATGGAGCGCGACACCCAGAGGCCGCCAACGATGGCAAGCAGGGTCAGCAACAGCGAGGTGAGCAGGGTATCACGCATGGTGATGGCCAGTTCGGCCTCCCCTTCCTCACGGACCCTGGCCACCGCATCGTCGATGTCGTCGATATAGAAACCGGTGCCCAGCACCCAGCCCCACTGGGGCAGCAGCACGGCATAGCCGAGCTTGGGTTGCTCGCTCCCCTTGGAGGGCTTGTCCCAGATAAAGCGCGAATAGCCGTCACCGCTCTCGGCCGCCTTGATGATATCGAGGATCACCTTGTTGCCTTCGCTGTCGGTCATGCCGGAGAGATCCTTGCCCTCCAGCGCCTGCTTGATGCCATGGGCGATGTTGATCCCCCTGGTGTCGTAGACGTAGAAGTAACCGTCCTCGGCATAGCGCAGGGTGCGCAGTATGCCCTTGGCCTGCTCGCGGGCCTCGGGGCTGTCCTGGCTGAGCAGATGGGCGATGGCGGTTCTGGCCATCAGCACGTGTTCGGCCAGTGCCACCTTCTTCTGCTCGAGGGCACTGGCGCGGTAACGATCGAGTTGATCCGTCAGGGACTGCTGTGCGCGCCACCAGATCCCGACATTGAGCAGCAGGGCCATCATCAGAATGGGGACTATGGCCAGGGTCAGGGTCTTGCCCCTGATGGAGAGATGTTTCATCTGCGTAGACATCCTTTGTGCAAGCGTTTGCCGGATATCATAAAAGACTTATTTATCAGTGACTGTTAACAAGATCATGGCTTTGGCCGCTGGCCCCTTTTCAAACCCGCAGCAAGCTCGAAACGCACTATCCCCCGGCACCCCATACGCCTTTTGGCAGGGACAGCCCGTTATCGCCACACTTCAATGTGCCCTGCTCTACTCTTGCCTTGCCTGCATAAGGGCTAGGCAGACGTTCCGCAATCGACACAGTTGGCAGGCTCAGCGCAATCTGCAGACGAAAAAAAACCGGAACCCAAGGGTTCCGGTTTTTCTCACACCAGCCGAGGCTGGTTAACCAGCAAATCAAGCCTGGTTTTTAACTTCTTTCAGACCGCGGAACGGAGCCTTCTCACCCAGCGCTTCTTCGATACGGATCAGCTGGTTGTACTTGGCAACACGGTCAGAACGGCTCATGGAACCGGTCTTGATCTGGCCAGCAGCGGTACCAACAGCCAGGTCGGCGATGGTCGCGTCTTCGGTCTCACCGGAGCGGTGGGAGATGACGGCGGTGTAGCCAGCGTCTTTGGCCATCTTGATGGCAGCCAGAGTTTCGGTCAGGGAACCAATCTGGTTGAACTTGATCAGGATGGAGTTGGCGATGCCGTTGTCGATACCGCGCTTCAGGATCTTGGTGTTGGTTACGAACAGGTCGTCACCCACGATCTGGATTTTCTTGCCCAGTTTCTGGGTCTGGTAGGCGAAGCCTTCCCAGTCAGATTCGTCCAGGCCATCTTCGATGGAGACGATCGGGAACTTGGCAGTCAGCTCTTCCAGGAAGTCGGAGAAACCGTTGGAGGTGAAGACACGGCCTTCGCCTTTCAGGTTGTACTCTTTCTTCTCTGCGTCGTAGAACTCGGAAGCAGCGCAGTCCATAGCCAGGGTCACGTCGGTGCCCAGCTTGTAACCGGCAGCAGCAACGGCTTCAGCGATCACTTCCAGCGCTTCGGCGTTGGATTTCAGGTTAGGAGCGAAACCACCTTCGTCACCAACGGCAGTGTTGTAACCCTTGGCCTTCAGTACTTTGGCCAGGTTGTGGAACACTTCGGCGCCCATACGAACGGCTTCTTTCAGGGTCTTGGCGCCAACCGGCTGGATCATGAACTCCTGGATGTCGACGTTGTTGTCGGCGTGCTCACCACCGTTGATGATGTTCATCATGGGCAGCGGCATGGAGTAAACACCCGGGGTGCCGTTCAGCTCGGCGATGTGGGCGTACAGCGGCAGGCCTTTGGCAGCAGCAGCAGCCTTGGCGTTGGCCAGGGAAACAGCCAGGATGGCGTTGGCGCCGAACTTGGATTTGTTCTCGGTACCGTCGAGGTCGATCATGATCTGGTCGACAGTGGCCTGGTCCTTGGCATCTTTACCCAGCAGAGCTTGAGCGATCGGGCCGTTTACGGCTTCGATGGCTTTCAGCACGCCTTTACCCAGGAAACGGCTCTTGTCGCCGTCACGCAGTTCCAGCGCTTCGCGGGAACCGGTGGACGCGCCAGACGGAGCGGCTGCCATACCAACAAAACCACCTTCCAGGTGAACTTCGGCCTCAACGGTCGGGTTACCACGGGAGTCGATGATTTCACGACCGATCACTTTAACGATCTTGGACATGTGTATTTCCTCAGGTTTCGTAAAAAAACAACAAAAATATGCCAAAAAAAGCGGCTGTGGCACAGTGCCCCAACCGCATTTATTTTCAATTACTTCAAATTACGCTTCTGGTACTCACCTGCCGCCTTCACGAAACCGGCGAACAGGGCGTGGCCATCACGAGGAGTAGAGGTGAACTCCGGGTGGAACTGGGCCGCGACAAACCAAGGATGATCCGGGATCTCGATAATTTCCACCAGCTTCTTGTCGGCGGAGAGACCGGTCACCTTCAGGCCTGCTGCCTCGATCTGCGGCAGCAGCTTGTTGTTAACTTCATAACGGTGGCGGTGACGCTCGTAAATGGTCGGGCTGCCGTACATCTGACGTACCTTGGAACCTTCGACCAGGTGGCAGAGCTGGGAACCCAGACGCATGGTGCCACCCAGATCGGACTTCTCGGTACGAGTCTCGACGTTGCCCTCTTCATCCACCCATTCGGTGATGAGGCCAACCACCGGATAGGGGCACTCTTTCTTGAACTCGGAGGAGTGAGCCCCTTCCATGCCCGCCACGTTGCGGGCGTATTCGATCAGCGCGACCTGCATGCCGAGGCAGATGCCCAGATACGGGATCTTGTTCTCACGGGCATACTTGGCGGCCAGGATCTTGCCTTCCACGCCGCGCTCGCCGAAGCCGCCCGGCACCAGGATCGCATCCAGACCTTCCAGTAGCTCGGCGCCACGGGTCTCGATGTCCTGGGAATCGATGTACTTGATGTTGACGGAGAGACGGGTCTTCAGACCGCCGTGCTTGAGCGCCTCGTTGACGGACTTGTAGGCGTCCGGCAGGGAGACGTACTTGCCCACCATGCCGATGGTTACTTCGGCGGTCGGGTTGGCCTCTTCGTAGATAACCTGTTCCCACTCGGCCAGGTCGGCCTCTTTGCACTCGATGCCGAAGCGCTCGGTGATGTAGGAGTCCAGGCTCTGGGATTTCAGCAGTGCCGGGATCTTGTAGATGGAGTCGACGTCCTTCATGGAGATGACGGCGCGCTCCGGTACGTTACAGAACAGGGCGATCTTGGCGCGCTCGTTGGCCGGAATGGCGCGGTCGGAGCGGCAGATCAGCACATCCGGCTGGATACCGATGGAGAGCAGCTCTTTGACGGAGTGCTGGGTCGGCTTGGTCTTCACCTCGCCGGCGGCGGCCAGGTAAGGAACCAGAGTCAGGTGCATGAACATGGCGTTGTTGCGGCCCACTTCGGCAGCCAGCTGACGAATGGCCTCGAGGAACGGCAGGGACTCGATATCGCCCACGGTACCGCCCACCTCGACGATGGCAACCTGATGACCTTCGGCACCGGCAATCACCCGCTCCTTGATGGCGTTGGTGATGTGCGGGATCACCTGGATGGTGGCGCCCAGGTAGTCACCACGACGTTCTTTGCGCAGCACGTCTGCGTAGATGCGGCCGGTGGTGAAGTTGTTGCGACGGGTCATCTTGGTGCGGATGAAACGCTCGTAGTGGCCCAAATCCAGATCGGTTTCGGCCCCGTCCTCGGTTACGAACACTTCACCATGCTGGGTCGGGCTCATGGTGCCCGGATCCACGTTGATATAGGGGTCCAGTTTCATGATGGTCACATCCAGACCACGGGCTTCCAGAATGGCTGCCAGAGAAGCTGCGGCAATGCCTTTGCCGAGGGATGAAACAACGCCACCAGTTACAAAAATATATTTTGTCGTCATGCTGAACCTGAAAGAAGTTTAGGGAATTTTAAGGGGTGCTTCGGGGATGAAGCAGGACGGGGAAACAGTATACCAAAAACCCCTCTCCCAAACAATGAGCAAAAATCTATCAGGCTCCTTGCCGCCCCGTCTTGCGCCAAATCAACTTTGCTCGGTTTCCTTGGCTCTATCCCAGGCTGCATCGAGCTTCTCCAGTGAGCAGTCGGTCATTTTCAGCCCTTCCGCGGCGATAAACTGCTCAACCTGA
This sequence comes from Aeromonas sp. 19NY04SH05-1, assembly GCF_040581895.1. Lineage (NCBI taxonomy): Bacteria > Pseudomonadati > Pseudomonadota > Gammaproteobacteria > Aeromonadales > Aeromonadaceae > Aeromonas > Aeromonas sp. 19NY04SH05-1. Next base: position 3,843,076 of record NZ_CP095328.1, read on the forward strand.
CGAAACCGTCGCTCGAACTTGGCGTTGGCGGCTCGCAGCACCTGTTCCGGATCCTTGCCCAGATGACGCACCAGGTTGACGGTGGCAAACAGCAGGTCGCCAAGCTCGTCGCTCACCCGCGCCTCATCCACATCGGCCATCAGCGCCTCTTCCATCACCTCGTCAATCTCCTCGTGGATTTTGTCCACCACGGGGCCCAAGGTCTTCCAGTCAAAACCAACGGTGGCGCAGCGCTTCTGGATCTTGGCGGCTCGAGTCAGGGCCGGCAGCGAGAGGGGGATGTCATCGAGCACGCTCTCTTTGTCTAGCGCCGCCCGCTCTTTGGCCTTTTCCGCCTCCCAGTTTGCCTTGACCGCCTGCTCATCGCCGAGATCGGCATTCGAGAAGACATGGGGGTGACGGCGAATGAGCTTCTCGCTCACCGTATCGACGATGTCGGCAAAGTCGAACAATCCCTGCTCCTTGCCAAGCTGGGCATAGAAGACTACCTGAAACAGCAGATCCCCCAGTTCCCCTTTCAGCCCCTGCCAATCTTCGGTCTCGATGGCGTCGGCCACCTCGTAGGCCTCCTCCAGGGTGTGGGGCACTATGGTCTTGAAGCTCTGCTTGAGATCCCAGGGGCAGCCATTTTGCGGGTCGCGCAGGCGGGACATGATATCGAGCAGTTGAGGCAGGTCGTAACGTTGAGACATGGGTTATTCACTTTCGATTCGTTAAATGGGGATGAACCAACGTCAGGCCACGCAGCCGGTCAATATCATGTCGAGCAGTTGGGGCAGGCCATCACGTTGAGACATGGGTTATTCGCTTTTTCTTCGTGCAACAGGGGGATAAAACAGTGACCGGCCACAGGGGCCGGTCAGTCGGTATCAGAGGCGCTTGGCGCTGATCACATCGTTGAGCTGGCTCAGCTTGGCCAACGCCCGGTTGAAAGCGTTGATGTTGTAAATTTCCAGCTCCATGTCGATCTCGGCGGTCTGCTCGCGCACGTTGGAGCGTGAGCGCACCCCCATCACGTTGATCTTCTCGTTGGCGAGCACGGTGGTGATGTCGCGCAGCAGGCCGGATCTGTCGTTGGAGAGGATGCGGATGGTGAGGCCGTAACCGCCGGAGTAGTTCTCCCCCCATACCGCATCGATCAGCCGCTCCGGGTTGCGGCGCGACAGCTCTTTGAGCTGCTCGCAATCCTCCCGGTGGATGGAAACGCCACGGCCCATGGTGATGAAGCCCTGGATGGCATCCCCGGGGATCGGCTGGCAGCAGCGGGCGATATGGGTCATCAGGTTGCCGACCCCTTCCACCACTATGTGATCCTTGGGCTTGTGGCGGAACGGTGCGTTGGCCTTCTGCTCCAGCTTCTCCAGCAGGCGGCGATCTTCCTCCTCCGCCGTCGGCTTGTTGTAGCAGGTGTCCAGGTAGTTGATCACCTGGTTGATGCGGATGTCGCCGCTACCGATGCCGGCCAGCAGATCGTCGGTGCTCTCCAGATTGAAGCGGCGCAGCATGCTGCCCTTGTCGATCTTGGCCATGCTGAGGTTGTGGCGATCCAGCTCCTTGTCGAACAGCTCGCGCCCGGCGACGATGTTCTTGTCCCGATCCAGCTTTCTGAACCAGGTGGCCACCTTGGCCCGCGCCCGGCTGGAACGCAGGAAGCCGGAGTTGGGGTTCATCCAATCGCGGCTCGGGTTCGGCTCCTTCTGGGTGATCACTTCCACCTGATCGCCGGTCTGCAGGGCATAGGTGAACGGCACGATACGGCCGTCGATCTTGGCGCCGATGCAGCGGTGGCCGATCATGCTGTGGACGTGATAGGCAAAGTCGAGTGGCGTGGCCCCCGCCGGCAGGTCGATGACATCCCCTTTCGGAGTGAAGACGTAGACCCTGTCCTCGAACACCTGACTGCGCAGATCCTCGAGCAGTGAGCCACTCTCGGAGAGATCCTCCTGCCAGGCGAGCAGCTTGCGCAGCCACTCGATCTTGTCTTCGAAGTTGCCCCCCTTGCCGCCGGCCTGGGCCCCTTCCTTGTAGCGCCAGTGGGCCGCAACTCCGAGCTCGGCATCCTGATGCATCTGATCGGTGCGGATCTGGATCTCCACCGTCTTGCCCTCGGGCCCCACCACCACGGTATGGATGGACTGGTAGCCGTTGGGTTTGGGGTTGGCGACATAGTCGTCAAACTCGCGGGGAATATGGTGGAAGTGGGTGTGAACGATGCCGAGCGCCGCATAGCAATCCTGCAGCCGCTTGGTCACCACCCGCACCGCGCGCACGTCGAACAGCTCGTTGAATTCGAGGTGCTTCTTCTGCATCTTGCGCCAGATGCTGTAGATGTGTTTCGGGCGGCCATAAACCTCGGCCTCGACCCCCGCCTCTTTCAGGGCATCGCGCAGGGACTGCACGAACTCGCGGATGTAGCGCTCCCGATCGAGGCGCTTCTCGTCGAGCTGTTTGGCGATCTGCTTGTAGGTATCAGGGTGCAGGTAGCGGAAGGCGAGATCCTCGAGCTCCCACTTGAGCTGACCGATGCCGAGGCGGTTGGCAAGCGGAGCATAGATGTTGGTGATCTCCTGGGCCATCAGCACCCGGGTCTCTTCATCCGCCTTCTTCGCCTCCCGCAGGCAGGCGATCCGTTCCGCCAGCTTGATGACCACGGCGCGCACATCCTCGACCATGGCAAGCAGCATGCGCCGCACATTGTCGACCTGCTCAGGCGAAGTCTCGCTCCGATGCAGGGTCTGCAAGGAGCGGATGGCCTCCATCTCCAGCACCCCTTCCACCAGCTTGGCGATCTTGGGCCCGAAGTCCTCATCCATCCGCTCCTGGCTGATGAGACCGGCTTCGACAAAGGGATAGATGATGGCGGCCTTGAGGGTCGCGATATCCATGCTGAGCATCAGCAGGATGCCCACCATCTCGATGCCGCGCACCAGCAGCTTGCTGGTCAGCGCCTCGTCACCGAGCGTCAGACAATACTGGTAGACGGTTCGCAGCTGATCCTTGTCACTGTCACTTAAGGAGAGCGAGCCGACCCACTCCTCCAGGGTGAAGTTGTCTTTCAAATGAATATCGCGAACCGCAACCATGGTATCAATCCTTTAAATTGTTGGGCCGAAAGCTGACGCTTCCTCCCCTCTCATCTGATGATGACTGCTTCAAATGGGGATATCCGGAGAACTATTCAAGGCGCACCGCCCAAAGGCAGATGTGTTCTCCAGCAGGCCCTGCCTACGTACCGAGGGGTTAGATTACCCCATTCACTCCTGCTCAGACAGCGCCATGGGGGCGAAAGAACAAGAGAAAAGCGGGCGTCATGGGCCCTCTCCCGATCCCGTGACAGGGAGCCCATGCAAGGGTCACTCCCGCACAAACAGCGCCATGGACTCCAGGTGACCAGTGTGAGGGAACATGTCGAGCATCCCCAATCTGGCCAGCCGGTAGCCGCCCTTCACCAGCACCTGGCTGTCACGGGCCAGGGTCACCGGATTACAGGAGACGTAGACCACCCGCTTGGGAGAAAGTTTCGCCACGTGTCCCATCACTTCCAGGGCACCGGGGCGCGCCGGATCCAGCAGCACCAGGTCGAACCCTTCCCGTGCCCAGGACATGCCGACGATATCGCCACTCAAGTCCGCCTTGTAGAAACGGGCGTTGTCGATGCCATTGCGACGGGCGTTCTCCTCGGCGCGGGCCACCATGGCCAGCTCCCCTTCCACCCCCACCACTTCGCGGGCCTGCCGGGCCAGCGGCAGGGTGAAGTTGCCGATGCCGCAGAAGAGATCGAGCACCTTGTCATCCTTGCCAGCCTCGAGCCAGTTCAGTGCCTGCTCTACCATGCGCAGGTTGACCGGGCCGTTGACCTGGATGAAGTCACCGGGAGCGAATGCAAGAGACAGGCCATCGAGCGAGTAGGAGGGTTCGAATTGTTGATGCAGCGGCTCTATCTGCTCGTCGTTCGCCTGCAGATAGAGGTCGATCCCCTGTTCTGCGGCAAACGCCACCAGCAGGGCGCGGTCGGTCTCGTTGGGGCGCCCGGTGTGACGCAGCAGCAGCATGATCCCCTGCTCTGACTGGATCAGCTCCGCATGGCCCAGTTCACGCTGACTCTTGAGGCGATTGAGGCAGGCACGCAACGGGGTGATCAGAGCCGAGAGCGGTGCGGCCAGCACGGGGCACCCCTCAATCTCGACCAGATCATTGGTATTGCGACGACGAAAACCGACCCGGGTGCAGCGACCGTTTTTGTCAAACTTGATGGCGAGGCGACAGACCCGGCGATAGGCCCTATCTTCACCGCTCAGCACAGGCTCAAGGGTGGGGGCCTTGATGTTGCCAAGACGTTCGAACAGGCTGATCAGCCCGGCCGCCTTGGCGGCCTGTTGATCATCCACCGACATATGCTGGGCACTGCAACCGCCGCACTCGCGATAGTGGCTGCAAAACGGAGCGATGCGATTGGCCGCCGGCGTCACCACCTGTTGCAGCGCCGCATGGCCATAGTGCTTCTTCTCTTCGGTGATGCGGGCCTTGACCGTCTCGCCGGGCAGCGCCCCTTCAACGAAGATCGCCTTGCCCTGGTGGCGACCGATGCCGACACAGTGGTGGTCCAGAGTGTCTATCGTAAATTCAATACGTTGGGGCTGGGTGGACTTCTTTTGGGGCTTGAAAAACTGGGCCATAAAACTTGGTGCCTATAGGTGGCTATGTCATGATTGTGGAATCTGCAGCCGGGTATTGTCCCACAAGAATAATAGTATGACCAAATACGGCCACAGAGCCCGTGCATTGCCGTTCACCCTATCGCCAACCCCGTTTACTGGTGGCCTGTTCGTATGACCAAATATGGCCTGAGAGCACGCGTTCTCGCCTTTACCATACTGCCTACCCTGTTGATCGGCGGCCTGATGGCCGGTTACTTCACCTTCCACCGCTATCAGCAGCTGGAAAACAACCTGATCGATCAGGGCATCAACATCATCGAACCCCTCGCCATCGCCAGCGAATATGGCATGACCCAGCACAGCCGGGAGTCGCTCAAACGGCTGATAGGGCTGACCCATCGCAAGAATTCGCCGCTCATCAAGTCCATCGCCGTCTTCACCCAGGACAACCAGCTGTTCGTCACCTCCAACTACCACAGGGACTTTACCCGGCTGCGGCTGCCCGACGGCCAGTCCATCCCGGAGCTGACCAGTGTCACCTTCCAGGGGGATGACATCATATTGCGCACCCCTATCCAGGCCGAAACCAGCCTGGAGGGCTTCCCGCTGCCAAGCGATGTAGAGCCACCGATGATCGGTTATATCTCCATGCAGATAACGACCGATCGCGCCATGTTACTTCACTATCGCGACACCTTCTTCGCCGTCATTATGGTGATTATCGGGGTGGCATTCAGCACCCTGTTTGGCTTCCGCCTGGTCAAGAGCGTGACCCAGCCCATCACCGACATGGTGCAGGCGGTGCACAAGATCAGGGAGGGTCGCCTCGACACCCGGGTCAACGGCCAGCTCACCGGCGAGCTGGACATGCTGAAAAACGGCATCAACGCCATGGCCAAGGCGCTCTCCGAATACCATGAGGAGATGCAACAGAATATCGATCAGGCCACCTCGGACCTTCGTGAAACCCTGGAGCAGATCGAGATCCAGAACGTCGAGCTCGACATGGCCAAGAAGCGCGCCCAGGAGGCGGCCCGGGTCAAGTCCGAGTTTCTCGCCAACATGTCCCACGAGCTGCGCACCCCGCTCAACGGCGTTATAGGCTTTACCCGCCAGCTGCTGAAAACCAGCCTGACCCCGAGCCAGACCGACTACATGCAGACCATCGAAAAGTCGGCCCGTAATCTCCTTGGCATCATCAACGACATCCTCGATTTCTCGAAACTCGAGGCGGGCAAGCTGCAGCTGGAACATATTCCCTTCAGCCTGCGCGACACCCTCAACGAGACCATGCATCTGCTTGGCCCCAGCGCCCACGACAAGCAGCTGGAGCTCTCCCTGCGAGTGGATGCCGAGGTGCCGGACTACCTCACCGGTGACCCCATGCGCCTGCAGCAAGTACTGACCAATCTCGCCGGCAACGCCATCAAGTTTACCGAGCAGGGCAACGTGGATGTACACATCCAGCAGATCGGCAGCAGCCATCACAAGGTGAGGCTCAATGTCCAGATCCGCGATACCGGCATCGGCATCTCGGAAGAGCAGCAGCGCCAGCTGTTCCAGGCCTTCAACCAGGCCGACTCCTCCATCTCCCGCCGTTATGGCGGCACAGGCCTCGGTCTCGTCATCACCCAGAAGCTGGTGCAACAGATGGGCGGCCAGATCCGGTTCGAATCGGAACTCGGCAAAGGCTCGGTCTTCTCGTTCAGCCTGGATGTGGAGGTCTCCCCCCTGCCCCAGGCCGACTCTCTGCCGCTGGATCGCATCCGCGGCAAACGACTCTGGCTGCTGGAGCCGGATCCCTTTGCCCAGGCCTCCCTGCGCGCCCTGCTGGCCGAGTGGCAGCTGGATGTCCAGCTGCTGGCACATGACGCCCCCTGGCCCGAGATGAGCAGCCAGGAGATGGTGATCATCGGCAGCAGCACCCTGCACACGCCGCAGCAGGTACTGACTCGTCTCGATGCCCTCGATGGGCGCCAGAACACCATAGTGCTGCTCAGCAGCCACGATCCGGCACTCTATGAGGCGATGCAGGCCCACGGAGCCCAGCACTGTCTCTCCAAACCGGTCAACCATCGCAAGCTGCTGCACGCCCTGCTCACCCCGGAGGCGAACCACCAGCTATTGCCGGCCCAGCCCAGTCCGCGTCAGTTGCAGCCGATCAAGGTGCTGGCGGTGGATGACAATGCCGCCAACCTCAAACTGATCGCAGCCATGCTCAAGGAGATGGTGAGCCAGGTGGTGGTGTGCAAGAACGGCAAGGAAGCGGTCAAACAGGCCCAGAGCCAGCCGTTTGACATCATCTTCATGGATATCCAGATGCCCATCATGGATGGCATCAGCGCAACCCAGGCGATCCGCAGCCAGTCCCTCAACACCAGCACGCCGATCGTCGCGGTCACCGCCCACGCCATTCCAGGCGAGCGGGAGCGCCTGATCCGCCAGGGGATGGATGACTATCTGGCCAAGCCCATCGACGAGAGCATGCTGGCCCAGCTCATCGCCGACTTTGCCCATCGCCGCCACCAGAACTACGGTGATCAGCAGATAGACTGGTCGCTGGCGGTGCGCCAGGCCGCCGGCAAGGAGGCGCTGGCCAGGGAGATGCTGACCATGTTGCTGGCCAACTTCGACGAGGTGGAACCTGTACTGGAATCTGCCCTGAACGGCGCCATCGAAGATAGCGAGGTGCTGGCCCAGATCCACCGCCTCAACGGTGGCTGTGCCTACTCCGGAGTGCCCGGTCTACAGCGATTGCTCTCACAACTCGAACAACAGCTGCGCGACGGCGTACCGGTCAGCGAGCTGGAACCCGAGCTGCTGGAGTTGCAGGATGCGCTGGCGCTGGTGCGCCAGGAGGCCCCCCGCTATCTGGCGTGAGCCCCGGGGTTTTGGCTGTAGATCCCCGCTTTTTCTGACGCGGGGCACGCCAGATGGTACAGTTGCGCCGTTTTCACAGGAGTCAGCATGACCAATAACGATATTCTGCGCCGCCTGCGCTACGCCCTCAGCATCAGCAACGATCAGATGGTCGACATGTTTGCCAAGGGCAACCTGACCGTCACCCATGCCCAGTTGCACGGCTGGCTGCTGAAAGAAGCCGAAGAGGGAGAAGTGCAGGACCCGGCTTTTGCCGCCTGCCCCGATTCGGCCCTGAGCCAGTTCCTCGACGGTTTCATCGCCACCCGCCGCGGCGTGCGGGAAGATGCGCCGCCCCAGGTGATCCCGAACCGGATCAACAACAACCTGATCCTGCGCAAGCTGCGCATCGGCCTCAACTTCAAAGAGGAAGACATGCTTGGCACCCTCAAGCTGGCCAACTTCAACCTCTCCAAGTCCGAGCTGAGCGCCCTGTTCCGTGCCAGGGATCACAAGCACTACCAGGATTGCGGGGATCAGATCCTGCGCAACTTCCTCATCGGTCTGACCGCCAAGTATCGCGGCTAGGACCAGGCTCTTTCCCATGCCAGTGCGCCTCTCCTCCCTCCTACGGACCTCCCGGAGATGGCGCCCGCTTCTGCTGCTCCCGCTGCTCCTGCTGGGCAGCTGCACCCCGGCCGACTACCAGCTCTCCACCCGTTATCAGAGCGCCAGCCAGAATGAGCGCATCGCCTTTCTGATCCTGCACTACACGGACGAGGACGATGACAACTCTCTGCGCCTGCTGACCGAACCCGAGCACAAGGTGAGCGCCCACTATCTGATCCCCCGCGACAGCGATGAGACACCGCAGCCCGTCTATCAGCTGGTGCCGGACAGCCAGCGCGCTTGGCATGCGGGGCTCAGCCGCTGGCGGCAATATGCGGGGCTCAATGCCAGCTCCCTCGGCATCGAGATCGTCAACCTGGGCTATCCCCGGGAAGAGGAGTCCCTGTTCCCCCATGAGCGGCGCTGGCAACCGTTCACCCGAGCCCAGATCGCCGCCGTCGGCGCCCTGACCCGGGATCTTGTTGAACGCTACCAGATCCCGCCGACCCAGGTACTGGCTCACAGCGACGTGGCCCCGGAGCGCAAGCAGGATCCCGGTCCCCGCTTTCCCTGGCGCCAGCTCTATCTGGAATACGGGGTGGGAGCCTGGCCCGATGAAGAGCGGGTCACCGAGCTGCTTGCCGCCCCCTTGCCGCACTGGAACATCGCCACCTGGCAGCAACAACTGGCTCGTTACGGTTATGGCCTCCCAATCACCGGAGAGTGGGATGCCCAGAGCCGAGCCGTCATGCGCGCCTTTCAACTCCACTTTCGCCCGGCCCGGGTCGATAGCGAACCCGATCCCGAGAGCCAGGCCATCCTGATGGCCCTGCTGGAAAAGTACGGCAGCTAATCCCGCGAGCCGCCATTCGATAGCCATTCGCTATCAATCAGTTAGACACTAGCGATTATCCCTTCACTTTGTATGGCGGTACTCTGGCTCCGTTCCGAAATACGTTTCCAAATCTGGAGGTGAAAGATGAAAAGCCCGATTGGTCTTGATAGCGTTCAATCACAAGCCCTGGCTGCAGAACTGAACAAGTTGCTGGCCAGCTACCAGATCCTTTACATGAACGTCCGTGGTTTCCACTGGAATATCCGCGGCAACCAGTTCTTCGAACTGCACCTGAAGTTCGAAGAGATCTACAACGACCTGTTGCTCAAAGTCGATGCCCTGGCCGAACGCATCCTCACCCTGGATGGCGTGCCCATGCACAGCTTCAGCGACTATCTGAAGGTGTCGGCCATTGCCGAGCAAAAAGACATGCACGACGGCCGCGCCTGTGTCGAATCCCTGCTGGAGAGCTTCCGCGAATTGCTGATCGCCCAGCGCCGCATTCTGGGACAGGCCGCTGACGCCGGTGACGAGGGTACAGCCTCCATCCTCTCTGACTATGTGCAGCAGCAGGAAAAACTGGTCTGGATGTTGCGCGCCTACCTGGCCTGATCCGTTTTGTAACCCGTTGAGTTGTGAACCCTGAATAGTCTCTCCTGTTTATCCCCCCGCTTGCCGCCCCCCGATGGGCGGCTTTTTTGTTTTTGATCTGCATCAATGAAAAATGAATTGGCAAATTGAATGCCTATTAAGTTTTTCCCGAGAGGCATAGAATCGGCACAAAACAGACAACTGAAATGTCCAATTAGGAGAGACATGATGTTTTGTGTGCAATGTGAACAAACAATTCGTACCCCCGCCGGCAACGGTTGCGCCTATGCCCAGGGCATGTGCGGCAAGACGGCCGAGACCTCGGATCTGCAGGATGTACTGATCTATGCGCTGCAGGGGCTGAGCGCCTGGGCGCTGGCCGCCCGCGAGCACGGCATCATCGACAGCGAGATCGATGCCTTCGTCCCCAAGGCCTTCTTCGCCACCCTCACCAACGTCAACTTCGACTCCGCCCGTATCGTTAACTACGTCAACCAGACCCTGGACTATCGCCACCAGCTGGCCAACCGTCTGGCCGAACGCGCGGTGCAGGTTGCCGGACTGCCTGCCGCAGCCAGCTTCGAGCCGGGTGCCGAGCTGCTGGAACAGCTGGCCCACGCACCGCAAACCGCGGTCAACCGTGGCAAGAGCGAAGTGAACGAAGACATCATGGGGCTGCGCCTGCTCTGCCTCTACGGCCTCAAGGGTGCCGCGGCCTACATGGAGCACGCCCGGGTGCTGGATCAGCAAGACAGCGAGGTGGCAGCCGAATTCCACCGCATCATGAGCTGGCTCAGCACGGATCCCAGCGATCTGGATCCCCTGTTCAAGTGCGCCATGGATATCGGCCTGCTCAACTTCAAAATCATGGAGATGCTGGATCGCGGCGAGACGACAGCATTTGGTCATCCGGAGCCGACCCAGGTGCGCGTCACCCCGGTGCCGGGCAAGTGCATTCTGGTCTCCGGCCATGACATGGTGGATCTCAAGCTCATTCTGGAGCAGACCAAGGGGACCGGCATCCATGTCTACACCCATGGCGAGATGCTGCCGGCGCTGGCCTACCCCTTCTTCAAGCAGTACCCGCACCTGGTGGGCAACTACGGCTCCGCCTGGCAGAACCAGCAAAAAGAGTTCGCCAACTTCCCGGGCGCCGTGGTGATGACCTCCAACTGCATCATCGACCCGAATGTGGGCAACTATGCGGATCGCATCTTCACCCGCTCCATTGTCGGCTGGCCGGGCGTGACCCATCTGGAAGGGGAGGATTTCTCCGCCGTCATCGCGAAGGCGCAGGCGCTGGATGGCTTCAAGCATGAAGAGCTCGAGCACTTCATCACCATCGGCTTTGCCCGCAACGCCCTGATGCAGGCGGCACCGGCTGTCATCGACAAGGTCAAGGCAGGGGAAATCAGCCACTTCTTCCTGGTCGGCGGTTGCGATGGCGATCGCGCCGAGCGCGCCTACTACACCGAGTTTGCCAAGGCGGTGCCGCAAGACAGCCTGTTGCTCACCCTGGGCTGCGGCAAGTACAAGTTCAACAAACTCGATTTCGGTGACATCGGCGGCATTCCGCGTCTGCTGGACGTGGGTCAGTGCAACGATGCCTACTCCGCCATCCAGCTCGCCCTGGCGCTGGCCGATGCCTTCGAGTGCGGCGTCAACGATCTGCCGCTGACCCTGGTGCTTTCCTGGTTCGAGCAGAAAGCCATCGTCATCCTGCTCACTCTGCTGGCACTCGGCGTGAAGGACATCCGCACCGGCCCGACGGCACCGGCCTTCCTCACCCCGGCCCTGCTCAAGGTGCTGGAGGAACAGTTCGGTCTCAAGGGCACCACCAGTGCCGAAGCGGATCTGGCCGAGATCCTGGCGGCCTGACAACCCGTCATGTTGTAAGCGTTTGGCGAGCCGCCCGGCTCGCCTTTTTTGCTCATGCCTTTTGCTCATGCCTTTTACTAATAGAACCGAGGAGCCTTGCGATGACCTCCACCTCTCTCATCCTCACCTGCACCGCCCGCCACGCGGATACCCATGATGTGGTCAGCTGGCAGTTCGTGCCCTTCGAAGGCAATCTGCCCCCCGTGCTGGCCGGCCAGTGTGTGACCCTGCACACCCTCATCGACGGCCAGCCTCACTGCCGTGCCTACACCCTCTCCTCCAGCCCGCAGGATCCTTTCTGGCAAGTCACCATCAAGGATGTGGGGCTGGTCTCCCACCATCTGCACCAGACGCTGCAAGTGGGGGACGAGATCCGGGTCGACGGCCCGTTTGGGGATTTCAACCTGAGCGCACTGCCGTGCGAGCGGCCGCTGCTTTTGAGCGCCGGCTCTGGCATCACCCCCATGTGGGCCATGCTGCGGGACGAGCTGACCAAGCGACCGGACGCCGATATCCGCTTTATTCACAGTGCCCGTTCACCGGAAGATGTCATCTTCGGTCGTGAACTGAACGCCCTGGCCGAGGCTCACGAAGGCCTGCGTCATGCGCTGGTGCTGGAACAGGCCACGGCCGATCACCCCTGGGCTGGGCGCCTCACCCCCGCCATGCTCAAAGAGCTGGCGCCGGACTTGCTCGGCCGCCACGTCTACCTGTGCGGGCCAGCCCCCTATATGGAGGCGGTCAGCACCATGCTGGCAGAGCTCGGGCTGCCCGCCGAGCAACTGCATCAGGAGTCTTTCGGATTGCCGCCCGCCGAGTCTGCCCCCGCCACCAGCGACCACTTCTGGCTGACCCTGAAAAAGAGTGGCAAGAAGGTGAAGATACTGCCGGGTCAGACCCTGCTCGCCGCGCTGGAAGGGGCGGGTGAAACCATGATGGCCGCCTGCCGCGCCGGCGTGTGCGGGGCTTGTCGCTGCACCACCACGGGGGAGATCGAACGCCAGAGCATCATGACCCTGAGCCCCCAGGATCTCGAAAGCGGGGTCGCCCTGGCCTGCTCCTGCACCGCCAAGGGGGATGTCAGCGTCGATTATTGATGGAGTCATTGGTACCTCATACTTTTCCCGCTGAGGCTGGGCGGGTAAACTCCCCCCAGTTTCATCAGAACACGGGATAGACAATGACAATTCTGGTCACAGGGGGCGCCGGCTATATCGGCTCCCATACCCTGGTCGAGCTGCTTAGCGCCAGACAGCAGGTCGTGGTGCTCGACAACCTCTCCAACTCTTCCCCCGAGTCCCTCAAGCGGGTCGAGCGGATCACCGGCAAGACGGTCACTTTCGTCGAGGGGGATATCCTCGACCGAACCTGCCTGCAGCGCCTGTTCGCCGACTACGAGATCGAGTCAGTCATTCACTTCGCCGGCCTCAAGGCGGTGGGGGAATCGAGCCAGATCCCGCTCACCTACTATCAAAACAACGTGACCGGCACTCTGGTACTGTGCGAAGAGATGGCCAGGGCAGGAGTATTCCGCCTGGTGTTCAGCTCGTCGGCTACCGTCTATGGCGACCCGGCGTCTGTGCCGCTGCGGGAAGATTTCCCCACCAGCGCCACCAACCCCTATGGCCGCTCCAAGCTGATGGTGGAGGAGATACTGCGCGATCTCGCCAAGTCCGATCCTCGCTGGGCCATCGTGCTGCTGCGCTACTTCAACCCTGTCGGCGCCCACGAGAGCGGCCTCATCGGTGAAGATCCCAACGGTATCCCCAACAACCTGCTGCCCTATATCAGCCAGGTGGGTGTCGGCAAGCTCAAGGAGCTGGGGGTGTTTGGCAACGACTACCCCACCCCGGATGGCACAGGGGTGCGCGACTACATTCATGTGGTGGACCTTGCCATCGGCCACCTCAAGGCACTGGCACGCATCACCAGCGACACCGGCGTCTTCACCTATAACCTCGGCACCGGCCAGGGTTATTCGGTGCTGGAGATGGTCAAGGCGTTCGAGGCGGCCAGCGGCCGCACTATTCCCTACCAGCTCAAACCGCGCCGCCCGGGCGACATCGCCGAGTGCTGGGCCGAGCCGCACAAGGCGCGCGAGGAGCTGGGCTGGCAGGCCGAGCGGGGGCTGGAGCAGATGATGGTCGATACCTGGCGCTGGCAAAGCAACAACCCGAACGGCTACCAGGCCTGATGGCATTAAGGCCCGGATAAAAAAACGCCCTGACATCTGTGTCGGGGCATTTTTTTGCCTGGTGCCATCAGCAGGCCTGGCTGCGCAGCAGCGGCAGGCGCGCCATATAAGGAACCATTCGCGCAATCAGGCGATCCGAAAGCGGCGTCAGCAGCAGCCAGGGCAGACAGAGGGTAGCCAGCCCCAGAGCGCCGACATAGACATCGGTAAACCAGTGGGCCCCGGAGAAGATCCGTGGCGCCGAGAAGAGCGGCACCATCAACACGGCGCAGACCCCCGCCCAGCGGGGCAGGTAGCGCAGGGCAAAGCCAGCGAAGATCATCAGGAAGAGGGCGTGATCCCCCGGGAAGCTGTCACCGGAAGAGTCCTTGGTGGGGATGGCACTGATGTGGGTGACGCGCAGCGCATCGCTGACCATCAGGGTCGGGCTGGGACGCGCTACCGGCAACTGGTGGCCAATCTGGTTGACGATCAGCGCAGTAAGCAGCATCAAGAGCCCCATCGCCACCAGCTGGCGACGACCTTCCAGATCGCGAGAGACGAAACAACGCGTCAGGATCAGTCCCATGCAGGCCAGCACCACCAGATCGAACAGCCGGTTGTTGATGATCGCCACCAGATCGGCCCAGCGTGCCGATTCCCCCAGCCAGCCATTCACCCCATGGAAAATCGCGAGATCCCAGCCATCCCAGGGACCGTGTGCGGGCAAGACGGCCCAACTGATGGCCACCAGGCCACCGACCAGATAACAAAGCAGGAACTTGCCCATGAAGAGTCTCCTTCGGAAAAGGGCGATATCCTAGATCTGTTATCGCCATCACAAAACCCGGGAATTGTAAGAAAGTACGTCATGAAAGCAAGCCTCAAATAAAGCCACATGACTTATTCCGGTCCGGCCACCCCTTGGGTCTGCCAAATTGCTGCCATCTTGCTAGAATGCGCACTCCCTTTAATGGAAAAGGAAGCGGTATGCACATTCACATCCTCGGGATCTGCGGCACCTTCATGGGTGGTCTGGCGGTGTTGGCAAAACAGCTTGGTTACCGGGTGACCGGCTCCGATGCCAACGTCTATCCCCCCATGAGCACCCAGCTCGAGCAGCAGGGCATCGAGCTGACCGAAGGTTATGATCCCTCCCAGCTCGATCCGGCGCCGGATCTGGTGGTGATCGGCAACGCCATGAGCCGTGGCAACCCCTGCGTGGAGTATGTGCTGGATCGCAATCTGCCCTATATCTCCGGCCCCCAGTGGCTGCTGGAGCATGTGCTGCAGGATCGCTGGGTACTGGCGGTAGCGGGTACCCATGGCAAGACCACCACCGCCAGCATGCTGGCCTGGGTACTGGAGTACGCCAAGCTCGAACCCGGTTTTCTCATCGGTGGCGTACCGGGCAACTTCCCGGTGTCGGCCCGCCTGGGCTCTGCGCCCTTCTTCGTTATCGAAGCGGACGAGTACGACTGCGCCTTCTTCGACAAGCGCTCCAAGTTTGTTCACTACCATCCACGCACCCTGGTGATGAACAACCTGGAGTTCGATCATGCAGACATCTTCCCGGATCTCGCCGCCATCCAACGCCAGTTCCATCACCTGATGCGTACCGTGCCGAGCAATGGCCGGGTACTGTTCCCGCAGGCAGATGACAACCTCACCGCCGTGCGCAAGATGGGCTGCTGGAGCGAAGTGGAGCTGGTGGGTCAGGACGATGCCAAGTGGAAGGCGGTCAAGCTGGCCGACGACGGCTCCGCCTTCGAGGTGTGGCTGGATGGCGAGAAGCAGGGCGAGGTGCGCTGGGAGTGCATCGGCGAGCACAACGTCAACAACGGCCTGATGGCCATCGCCGCCGCCCGCCATGCCGGTGTCATGGTGGAACACGGCATCGCGGCCCTGTGCCAGTTCAAATCCCCCAAGCGACGGATGGAGCTCAAGGGTGAAGTGGCGGGCATCAGCGTCTACGACGACTTCGCCCATCACCCCACCGCCATCGAGACCACCCTCGGCGGCCTTCGCGCCAAGGTTGATCACATCGGAGGCCAGGCCCGCATCCTGGCCGTGCTGGAGCCGCGCTCCAACACCATGAAGCTGGGAGTGCACAAGGAGGAGCTGGCTGGCTGCTTCGACGGCGCCGACGAGGTGTTCTTCTTCCAGCCTCCCAACATCGGCTGGGATCTGGGTGAGGTGACCGCCCACATGACCCGCCCGGCCAAGGTGTTCAACGATCTGGAGACTCTGGTCAATCGGCTGGTGGCCGAGTGCCGCGACGGCGACCATATTCTGATCATGAGCAACGGCGGCTTCGGCGGCATCCATGACAAGCTGCTTGCTCGCCTCAAGGACTACCACGGTCAACTATGAACAAAGCGATCACCCTGGCGCTGACCGGCGCCTCCGGTGCCCCCTACGCCCTGCGCCTGCTCCAGTGTCTGGTGCAGGTGGACTATCGGGTCTACCTGCTCGCCTCCTCGGCAGCTCGGGTAGTGCTCAAGACCGAGCAGCAACAGGATTGGCCAGGCTCGCCCAGGGAGCTCTCCGCCTACCTCTGCCGTCAGTATGGTGCCAAGGAGGGGCAGATCGTCGCCTGTGGCAAGGAGGAGTGGTTCTCCCCAGTGGCCTCCGGCTCGGCGGCGCCCAAACAGATGGTGGTCTGCCCCTGCTCCATGGGTACAGTCTCCGCCATTGCCAACGGCGCCTCCGACAACCTGCTGGAGCGCGCGGCGGATGTGGTGATCAAGGAGCGCGGCCAGCTCATCCTGGTGCCTCGCGAGAGCCCCTTCTCCGCCATCCATCTGGAGAACATGCTCAAGCTCGCCCGTCTTGGCGTGACCATCATGCCGGCGGCGCCCGGCTTCTATCACGAGCCCAAAAGCATCGAGGATCTGGTGGACTTCATGGTGGCGCGGATCCTTGACCATCTGGGCATAGAGCACGAGCTGACCCGTCGCTGGGGTTATGGCCAAGCCTGATCCGTCAGGACAAAAGTACGGCATAAAAAACGGCGCCACTCATCGAGTGGCGCCGTTTTTGTCAAAACCGTATCAGCTGGCCTGGATAGGGGCAGTCACGTACTTGAACAGGAAGTCCGTCACCTCTTCACGGGCGGGGCGCTGGGGCTGGTTGATCATCTGCATCATCACGTAGCCACAACCACTCAGGGAACGGGCCAGATCCTGCGCCGACAGCACGCTGGTGATCTCCCCTGCATCCATGGCGGACTGCAGCTCGCTGGCGATCAGGTCGAGACACTGATCGAGCAGACGGGTATAGCGGGGCCATACCTCTTCCCGTACCGATGAACTCCACTCCAGCCAGATGCTGGCGTAATCCGGCTTATCAAAAGCAGCATCGACACACAGGGTCACATGGCGTTTGATCTTGTCCAGGATTGCGTCATTGCCCGAGTATGCCTGTGACAGCATCTGGGTCATGAAGCGTTCGATCTCGGCCAGCACCTCATCAACCAACTCCTCGCGGGTGTTGAAATAGTTGAATACGGTAGCAACCGATACCTTGGCTTCTTCGGCAATTTCGGCGTGGCCAGCACGACCGATGCCTCGGCGGGAGAATACTTCGATGGCACATTCCATCAATTGAGTTCGACGGGCTTCCGGCGACAGCCGGGTACGACGTCTTATTTCTGCGCGTGGTTCCATAGTTTTTATCATCTAATAGTTATTGATTATGGTGTTTATAGTATTTTAACTGATCATGCCTGAGTGCCTGCTAACTCTATCAATTAAAATAAGCTGATAAAAGCACCATCTATCGCTAGCGCCTCCCGAAACGAGTGGTAGAATCATCGGTTTTGACGTTAATGAACGGCCAAATTCCCCTTGGCCATATTGGAGTAAGTGATGAAACACACTGTCGAGGTGATGATCTCCGAGGCTGAAGTCGCCGCCCGGATCGCCAAATTGGGTGAAGAGATCACCGCCCGTTATCAGGGCTCTGATGAAGTGGTGATGATCGGCCTGCTGCGCGGCTCCTGCGTATTCCTGGCAGACCTCAGCCGTCAGTGCCAACTGCCCATCACCCTGGATTTTATGACCGCCTCCAGCTATGGCTCCGGTATGCACAGCACCCGTGACGTTCGCATCCTCAAAGATCTGGATGACGACATCAAGGGCAAGGATGTGGTGATCGTCGAAGACATCATCGACACCGGTTACACCCTCAACAAGGTGCGGGAGATCCTCTCCCTGCGCGAGCCAAAATCCCTGGCCATCTGCACCCTGCTGGACAAGCCGTCCCGCCGCGAAGTGCAGGTACCGGTTGACTGGATTGGCTTCGCCATCCCGGATGAATTCGTGGTGGGCTGTGGCATCGACTACGCCCAGAAGTACCGCAATCTGCCGTTCATCGGCAAAGTGGTACCCCAGGAGTAAGCCAGGCTCAGTCATATCTGGATGAAGTGGCCCCGCGCCGCTTCATCATCTGCACAGGCGGCCTCGGCCGCCTTTTCTGTATCGAGATGGCATCTGTCATCACAGAGGTTGCAATGAACGCACTGGAAATAAGCGGCCTGAAAAAGACCTATCAGGGGGGCGTCGAAGCCCTGAAAGGCATTGATCTCACTGTCCAGCAGGGGGATTTCTTCGCCCTGCTCGGACCCAACGGCGCGGGCAAGTCCACCACCATAGGGGTCATCAGCTCGCTGGTGAACAAGACCCAGGGCAAGGTGAAGGTGTTCGGCTACGACATCGACACCGAACTGGAGCAGGCCAAGGCCCAGCTCGGCCTGGTGCCCCAGGAGTTCAACTTCAGCCAGTTCGAGAAGGTGATCCAGATTGTCACCCATCAGGCCGGCTTCTATGGTGTGCCCAAGGCCGAGGCCAAAATCCGCGCCGAGAAGTATCTGCGCCAGCTCGATCTGTGGGACAAGCGCGACATGCCGGCTCGCACCCTCTCCGGTGGCATGAAGCGCCGCCTGATGATCGCTCGCGCCCTGATGCACGAGCCCAAGCTGCTGATCCTCGACGAACCGACCGCCGGGGTGGACATCGAGATCCGCCGCTCCATGTGGACCTTCCTCAAGGCGCTCAACGCGCAGGGCGTCACCATCATACTCACCACCCACTATCTGGAAGAAGCGGAGATGCTGTGTCGCAACATCGGCATCATCGACAAGGGTCGCCTCATCGAGCACACCAGCATGAAGAAGCTGCTGGGCAAGCTGGGCCGCGAGACCTTCATGCTGGATCTGGCGCCGGGCTCCGCCGTGCCGAACCTGCCCGAGTTCAATGGCCGGATGCAGGACGAGCGCACCCTGGAAGTGGATCTGGACAAGAGCCAGTCTCTCAACAGCCTGTTCGATCAGCTGTCGAGCCAGCAGGTGCAGGTGCTGAGTATGCGCAACAAGGCCAACCGGCTGGAAGAGCTGTTCGTCAGCCTGGTCGAAGAGGGGAGAAAAGCATGAATCTGACAACTTATTACATCGCCTTCAAGAGCATTCTGGCCAAGGAGATCAGCCGCTTCACCCGGATCTGGATCCAGACCCTGGTGCCGCCCGCCATCACCATGAGCCTCTACTTCGTCATCTTCGGCAACCTCATAGGGTCGCGCATCGGTGACATGGGAGGCTTCAGCTACATGGAATTCATCGTGCCCGGCCTCATCATGATGTCGGTCATCACCAACTCCTACTCCAACGTTGCTTCTTCCTTCTTCAGCGCCAAGTTCCAGCGCAACGTGGAGGAGCTGCTGGTGGCCCCCGTGCCCAACTACGTCATCATCGCCGGCTACGTGGGCGGCGGTGTGGCACGCGGCCTCTGTGTCGGCCTCATTGTCACCCTGGTGTCGCTGTTCTTCGTACCGCTGCAGATCCATCACCTGTTCAGCGTCTGCATCACGGTACTGCTGACCTCAATCCTGTTTTCCCTCGGCGGGCTCATCAACGCCGTGTTTGCCAAGACCTTCGACGACATCAGCATCATCCCCACCTTCGTGCTGACGCCGCTCACCTATCTGGGTGGAGTCTTCTACTCCATCACCCTGCTGCCGCCCTTCTGGCAGGGCGTCTCCCAGGTGAACCCCATCATCTACATGGTGAACGCGTTCCGTTACGGCTTCCTCGGCATCTCCGACGTGCCGCTCGGCACCGCCTATCTCATCATCATCGGCTTTATCGTGGCGCTCTACGGTCTGGCCTGGTGGCTCATCTCCCGCGGTACCGGGCTGCGCCACTGAGTGGCTGGCTCGCACCGTTCAAGGGGCGCCCACATGGGCGCCCTTTTTATTGCGATCACACCGGGCAATTGCGGCCCCGTCCGACAAAAACGGAAATTGGTCGCCCGGATACCGTCAAACTCATTGCGGCTCAATCGGGAATTGTTACAATTCCAGCCTCTCTATAAAGAGGTACCCTATGCCTGCCTATGTGCGCATGCTGGCCAACCTGGCCCTGGGGGGATTCTTCATCGCCTCGGCGGGTTTCAAGCTTGCGTCCCCTGCCCTGTTCGCCGAACAGATCGCGGCCTTCGGGTTGATCTGGTCGCCGCTCATTCTGCCCGCCGCCTGGGGCCTGATCGCCCTGGAGCTGTGCGCCGGGCTCGCGGTGATAGCCAATCGCCGCTGGGGACTCTGGCTGGTGATCGCCCTGCTAGCCCTGTTTATCCCCGTGCTGGGTTATGGCATCGCCATCGGGCTCGATATCTCTTGCGGCTGTCTTGGCAAGGCGGATCTCAGTTCGCTGCCGGAAGCCATCCTGCGGGATCTGCTGCTGCTGACGCTTGCGGGCGTCCTGTTGCGTACCTCCCGCCCCGTTTATCCTGCTATCAAGGAGTAGTCACATGATGACATTGCGATCCCGTACCCTGCTGGCTTCCGTTATTGCCGCCAGCTTCGCCCTCGCCGGCTGCGGCGACAACCAGTTCGAGCAGGAGGTCAAGCTGGAGCAAGCCGCAGTGCAGCTCTCCCAGGAGACCCAGCAAGGAGGCTACCAGCTGCTGACCGTGGCCGAGCTGAAGACCCGGATGGATAAGGGTGAAGAGCTGGTAATCATCGATACCATGCCCTATGAAGAGTCCTTCAAGAAGGAGCACATCCCGGGTGCCAAGAACTTCGTCTTCGTGAAGGAAGCCAAGGCCGGCGACAACTGGAGCGAAATCGTGGAAGGCAACGGCACTCCCGAACAGTTCCAGGCCCTGCTGGGTGAAGACAAGTCCCGCCCTGTGGTGATCTACTGCGGCTTCGTCAAATGTGGCCGTAGCCACAACGCCGCCGCCTGGGCGGTGACCCAAGGCTATCAGCAAGTCTACCGGGTACCCGGCGGCATCTTCGCCTGGAAAGGGGCCGGCTACCCCGTCTCCGCCGAATAAGCTCCTCGCTCTCGAATGAAAGAAGCCCGCTATTGCGGGCTTCTTACTATATCCGGAGCACCCAGTGTCAGGGCGTCAGGATTTGACGGTGACGACGCGGTTGTCGATGAGGCGGGCCTTGCCGAGATAGGCCGCCATCAGGATCACCAGCTGGCGGCTCTGATCGGTGGCGGACTCCAGAGTGTCGGCATCGACGATATCGATGGCATCGGTGCGAAAACCGGCGTTGTCGAGTCGCTGGCTGGCCTGGGCCACCAGGGAGGGCAGATAGCTATCTCCCGCCTCTATCTGCTCGGCAATCCAGTTCATGGTGCGCGCCAGCTCGGGGGCGATGGCGCGCTCGGCGGCGGTCAGATAACCGTTGCGCGAAGAGAGCGCCAGCCCGTCTTCGGCCCGTACCGTGGGCACGCCGACGATCTCGATGGGCATCGCCATGTCGGCCACCATCTTGCGAATGAGCGCCAGCTGCTGGTAATCCTTCTGGCCAAAGCAGGCCACGTCCGGCTGTACCAGGTTGAACAGCTTGGTGACCACAGTGCTGACGCCGCGGAAGTGGCCCGGGCGCAGCGCCCCTTCCAGCAGGCTCGAGAGGCCGGGCACCTCGACGAAGGTCTGGCTCGCCAGCCCCTGCGGGTACATGCTCTCCGGGGTCGGCGTGAACACCATGTCGACACCGGCGGCCTCCAGGGCGGCGCAATCCTGCTCCAGGGTGCGCGGGTAGTTGGCGAGATCCTCGGCCTTGTCGAACTGCATCGGGTTGACGAAGATGCTGACCACCACCTTCTCGGCGTGGCCGTGCGCCTCCTTCACCAGGGTTAGATGGCCCTGGTGTAGGTTGCCCATGGTGGGCACGAATGCAATGGCACGCCCTTCACGACGCCATTGGCTAATCTGTTCACGCAAAACGACGGGATTGTTAACGACCAACATCAGCAGTTCACCTTCCAAATCAAAAGAGAGACGGGTTACATCAGCCAAAGAGAGATGGCGAAGCGGGGGCACAGGCCCCCGCTCATGGCAATACGACATCCGGTCAGTTGAAGCAGTGCTCCGGACCGGGGAAACTCCCCTCGCTCACCTGCTGCACATAGAGACGGACGGCGGCACGCACATCCCCGGTCTCGGCCAGGAAGTTCTTGGTGAACTTGGGCACATAGCCGGAGGTGATGCCAAAGGCGTCGTGCATCACCAGGATCTGGCCGTCGGTAGCCGGACCTGCACCTATGCCGATCACCGGGATGCGCAGCGCCTTGGTAATGCGCTCGGCGAGCGCAGTGGGCACGCACTCAAGCACCAACAGCTGGATGCCGGCCGCCTGCAACTCGAGGGCCTGACGGTAGATCTCCTGGGCCTGGAACTCGTCACGCCCCTGCACCTTGAAGCCACCGAACACATGAACGGATTGCGGGGTAAGGCCGAGGTGGCCACACACCGGCACTCCGTTGCGGGTCAGGTGGCGAATGGTGTCACACAGCCAGTCCCCCCCTTCCATCTTCACCATGCGTGCACCGGCCGCCATCAGGCGGGCGGCGTTCTGGTAGGTCTGCTCCGGGGTGGCATAGCTCATGAACGGCATGTCGGCCACCACCAGTGCCTGGCTGGCACCACGGGCGACACAGCGGGTGTGATAGACCATCTCGTCCATGTTGACCGCCAGGGTATCCTGCCCCCCTTGCAGCACCATGCCCAGTGAATCGCCGATGAGCAGGACGTGCGCCCCTTCGTCATCGAACAGCCTGGCGAAGGTGGCATCATAGGCGGTAATGGCGGTGAACTTCTGGCCATCCTGCTTCATCTTCAGCAGGCTGGTGGTGGTGATCTTGCTCATAAAGGCTCCTGTTCGTCTGCGCCGGAGGCAATGATGACGAGACCATTGCGCGGGCAGCGGGCAACCAGTTGGGCGAGCGGGGTGCCGCAGGGCAGCACCAGAGCGGGCGCGATCTCGGCCAGGGGCAAGAGCACGAACTCCCGCTCCTGCATGCCGTAATGGGGAACGATGAGGCGCTCGTGCTTGATCACCCGATCGCCGTAGAGCAGCAGATCGAGATCCAGGGTTCTTGGCCCCCACCGCTCATCTTTGCGCACACGTCCTTGTTCCAGCTCGATTTTTTGTAGTTGGTCCAGCAGTGCCAGCGGCGCCAGCCGGGTAGTGAGCCGGGCCACGGCATTGACATAGTCCGGCTGATCAGCCGGCCCCATGGGGCGGCTGCTGTAAAACGACGAGGCCTGCTGCAACTCAGTCTCCGGCAATGCCGCCAGAGCTGAGACGGCGCGGCGAGCCTGGCCGAGCGGGTCAGCCAGGTTGGAGCCGATGGCGACGAAGACCTCGCTCATCATGACCGTGGTCACTCGGCGGCGGCTTTCGGCTTGCGACGGCGGGGACGGCGGCGGTTGCGGCTGTTGCTGCTGCGTTTCTCGCCATCGTTGCTGCGGGCCGCACCGCGCTCACCGCTGGCCGGGCGGCGAGTCGCCTCCCGTTGCAGCTGCGGGCGTACGTCCGGGTTGGACTCCACGTAGCGTTCCCACCAGCTGGAGAGCTCGCCGAGGCCGCGTTCGACCCGGTTGCGCAGCAACAGGAAGTCAAACGCCGCACGGAACTTGGGGTGCTCCATGGTGCGCTCGGGGTGGCGACCCTGACGGCGGGTCAGCCGCTGCTGCAGTGCCCAGATGTCGCGCACGTCCGTGGTGAAACGACGGGGCACGGCAATGATCCGCACCTGGGTGTCCAGCACCTCGTTGACCGCCAGCATGAAGGCGTCATACCAGGGCAGGCCGCTCTCGTTCTCCAGCACCCGACCACGGGCCTCGACACAGCCCCACAGCAGGGTGGCATACAGGAAGGCGGGTGTAACCCGCTTCTCTTCACGCACCCGGGTATCGGTATCGATCAGCGCCTGCTCGATAAACTGCTCATAAGGGGAGTTGCCGTGCGGGGTAAAGAGCGCGGCCACCTGAGGGAACAGTTGCTGGAACAGGCCGTACTCGCGCAGCAGCTTGTAGGTAGCCAGCGCATCGCCGGCCAGGAACAGCTTGAGGGTCTCCTCGAACAGACGCGCGGCCGGAATATCCTGCAGCAGCGGCGCCAGCTCCTTGATGGGGGCGGCGGTGCGCGGGCTGATGGTCATATCCAGCTTGGCGGCAAAACGCACGGCGCGCAGCATCCGCACCGGATCTTCGCGGTAGCGGGTCTCGGGATCGCCGATCAGCTCCAGCTTGCGCTCCGCCAGATCTTCCAGCCCGCCCTCGAAATCGTGCAGGGTGAAATCCTTGACGCTGTAGTAGAGGGCGTTGACGGTGAAGTCGCGGCGCTCGGCATCCTCTTCGATGGTGCCGTAGACGTTGTCGCGCAGCAGCATGCCTTCATCAGATTGGGCCGACACATGTTTGCTGGTATTGACCTGATGGTGGTGACCCCGGAAGGTGGCCACTTCGATCACGTCACGACCAAAGACGATGTGGGCCAGGCGGAAGCGACGGCCAATCAGGCGGCAGTTGCTGAACAGTGCCTTGATCTGCTCCGGCGTCGCATTGGTGGCGATGTCGAAATCCTTTGGCGTCTTCCCGAGCAGCAGATCCCGGACTCCGCCGCCGACCAGGTAGGCGTCATAGCCTCCCTTGTTCAGGCGATAGAGCACCTTGAGTGCATTTTCGCTGATCTCTTTGCGCGAAATCGGGTGCTGATCACGGCTCAAGGTACGACGTTGACCGGCGACACGGGCCGGAATGGGGGACTCCACCGACTGCTCGCCGTCTTCCTTGCCGAGCACCTTGCGGCAAAAGTTTGCGATCTGGGAAAAAATGGTACACCTCTTCATGACTTCTAAATTGACGGGAGGCCAAAAAATAGCGGCCTATCATAGCTCAGCACTTATCAAATGAAAAACCGAATGGCCCGCTCAGCCAGCCTCCAGCGGGATCTTCTGGCAGGAGGGGACGCGTGCGAGCCGCCAGTTGGCCACGGCCCAGCGGATCATCTCCGCCACCGGACTCGCCATCAGCTCGGGCGGCGGGCACTGGCCGAGAAAGTGCAGGGCCCGCCACAGGGCCGGACGCACCTCATCTTGTGCCAGCGCCGGGGCATGGTTCTGCTTGGAAAGCTTGTTGCCATCCGCCAGCACCGCCAGCGGCAGGTGTACCCAGTCGGGCACGGTGGCCCCCAGGGTCTGGTAGAGGGCAATCTGGCGCACCGTCGGCTCCAGCAGATCGGCGCCGCGCACTATCTCGGTAATGCCGCTGTCCATGTCATCCACCACCACCGCCAGGTTGTAGGCATAAAGCCCGTCCCGGCGCCGGACGATGAAATCCTCCTCCGCCAGAGCCGCAGGCACCTCTATGTGTCCCTGCAACCCATCCTCGAAGTGATAGACGGGGTGACGCTGGCGCAGGCGGGCGGCGACGCCTTGCGCGCCCCCTGTCACCGAGAGGCCAAGCTCGCGGCAGTGGCCGTTGTAAAAACCGCCGCTGGCCATGATCTCGCGCCGGGTACAGCGGCACCAGTAGAGATCGCCGGCCCGATAGAGCTGGTCGATGATCTCGTCATAGCGTGCATGGCGCCGGCTCTGGTACATCACTTCCCCATCCCACTCGAGGCCATACGCTTCAAGGGTCTGCAGGATAAGGTCGGCAGCTCCCGCCATCTCTCGCGGCGGATCTATGTCTTCAATGCGCACCAGCCAGCGCCCGCCCCGGGCCCTGGCCTGCAAAAAGCTGCCGAGGGCCGCAATCAGGGAGCCAAAATGGAGCGGCCCCGATGGAGAGGGGGCGAAGCGGCCGACATAGGGGCGCGTTTGGGATGACAAAGGGGTATTCACTGGCATGGCGATTCGGGTAAACAACTCATTGAGGCTGCATTCTGGATGGCGCCACCCAAAAGCTCAATAAAAAAGGGAGCCTGCAAGCTCCCTTTCATCGTTCAGACGGACACCATCAACCGGCCATCTGCTTTTCCTTGATCTCGGCCAGCGTCTTGCAGTCGACACAGAGGTCGGCGGTCGGACGGGCTTCCAGACGACGGATGCCGATCTCGATGCCGCAGTGCTCGCAGTAACCGAAATCATCGTCTTCAAGCAGCTGCAAGGTCTTCTCGATCTTCTTGATCAGCTTGCGTTCACGATCGCGAGTACGCAATTCGAGAGCGAACTCTTCCTCTTGCGCGGCACGATCCACGGGATCCGGGAAGTTGGCAGCCTCGTCCTTCATATGATCAACGGTGCGGTCAACTTCCTGCATCAGTTGGTTGCGCCAGGCACCCAGGATCTTGCGAAAATGCGCCTTCTGTTGGTCATTCATGTACTCCTCACCCGGTTTTTCCTGGTAAGGGGCGACACCCGCAATGGCCAGGGGGCCCAGAGATTTCCTGTTTTCGCCTGTTGGCATGCCCTGTCTCCTAATTCAGCACGCTACCCGTGCCATCCATAAATTGAGGGCGACATCTATAGCAGAAGGGTAACGGGTAAGCAAACGAGCCGTACCAATTATGTTACCCACTCCAATATTTATGAACTCCCCTCGGGTAGCAGGTGGCTGGCTTCAAACGGGATAAATCCTTGAGCCACCATGCCTTGCACCCCAACATGGGGCCGATAGCATAAAATTTCAACCCCTGCCGCAATTGACTGCTCAATTAGCAGACTATAGTGCGGATCTATATGGGCTGCAGGCCTCATTCTGGTTATTCCCGAGTGCAACACCATAAACAGCAGCACGGCCCTGTGCCCCGCCGCCTTCATGGCCATCAATTCACGCAAGTGCTTGGCGCCGCGGGCGGTCACCGCATCGGGGAAGTACCCCATGCCGGCCTCTTCCCGCTCGTCCAGCAGGGTCACTGACTTCACCTCGATGTAACAACTGGGTCTCTCATCATCTTCCAGCAGCAGATCGATGCGGCTGTTCTCCTCGCCATATTTCACCTCGGTGCGCAGGCGGGCATAGCCGGCCAGCGGCGCTATGGCCCCCTGCTCGATAAGCTCGCGGGCGATCTGGTTGGCGCGGGCCGTGTTGACGCAGATGAAGTGTCCCGCCGGGCTCTCGGCAATTTCCCAGCTGTGGGGCAACTTGCGCTTGGGGTTATCGGAAGTGGAGTACCAGACCCGGGTGCCCGGTTCGGCGCAGCCGGTCATGGCACCGGTGTTGGCGCAGTGGATGGTGATCTGCTCGCCGTTATCCAGCGCGACATCGGTGAGGAAACGCTTGTAGCGGGTGACCAGCTGGCCCGATTGCAGCGGCGGTTCAAATATCATGGGGTCATCCTCTCTCTTCTTCTTTAACCCGGGCGCGCAGCGGCCAGCAGGCGAGCGGCTCGTAACGCACGCCATCCGGGGTGGAAACCGACTGGTAGAGGCAGAAGCGATCGGCCAGCAGCACGAAATCCGGCGCCGGCAGAGTGGCCGGCGCCTCGCTCGCCTTGCGCGACAGGGTGACATGGGGCCGATAACCCTGCTCGCCATTGCCAAGGCGCAGCTTCTCGCCGTGACGGCGCAGTGCCCGGGCCAGCACGTTGAGATCGTTGGGCCACTCTTTGGGGCCGATCCAGGCCGCCCTGGCCCGGCCAAACCAGCCGGTCTCGTTCAGGTGAATGGCAAGCGGCGGACAGTGCTGGCGATCCACGGCGGCGATGAGGCGACGGGTGGTCACCTCGTCCGCCTCCCCCAGAAACGCCAGGGTCAGGTGAAGGTTCTCCCCGGGAACCGGTTGGCCTGGCCAGGGCAGCCGGTCACGCCAGGCGATGAGTTCGGAAGCAAGTCCCTCGACGGGCAGGGCAAAGAAGAGTTTGGCCATTGCGCGGATAGATGCATTTTTCTCGTTCATGGAGGGGCCATTCTATGGCAGCGGGGCGGCGCCTGTCTCGGCGTCCGGCCGAGCTATGTCCGTCCCGGCGACAGGCGCTCACGGTAGTGGCCGGGGTTGTGGCAGAATAGGCGCCGTTTTGAAGGTGCTACAGAAGGTTTTCATCGCTTTGTCCCAGCTTCCCATCGAGTCGGTGCTGCCCGCACTGTTTGCCGCCATCGACCAGCATGCCTCCGTGATCCTGCAGGCGCCCCCGGGCGCGGGCAAATCGACCCTGCTGCCGCTGGAGCTGGTACGCCAGCACCGGCTGCCAGGTCGCATCATCATGCTGGAACCCAGACGCCTTGCAGCGCGCAATATCGCCAGCTTTCTCGCCCGCCAGCTCGGCGAGAAGGTGGGCGAGCGCATCGGCCTGCGGGTGCGTGGCGAGAGCCGCACCAGTGCCGCCACCCGGCTCGAAATCGTGACCGAGGGGGTACTGACCCGGATGCTGCAGCAGGATCCCGAGCTCAGTGGCGTCTCCCTGGTCATCTTCGACGAGTTTCACGAGCGCAGCCTCCATGCCGATACCGCCCTGGCCTTTGCCATCGAGAGCCAGCAGGGGTTGCGCGGCGATCTCAAGCTGCTGGTGATGTCCGCCACCCTGGATGGCATGGCCCTCGAGACCCTGCTGCCGGATGCCCCCGTCGTTCGTTCCGAGGGGCGCGGCTTTCCCATCGACTACCACTACCGCCCCGCCAATCGCCAGCAGTGGCTGGAACCCCAGGTGGGCGCCGTGGTGCTGGAGGCACTGGCGGCTCACGATGGCAGCCTGCTGGTGTTCCTGCCCGGGCAGGGTGAAATCGAGCGACTGGCGCAATGGCTGGCCGAACGCCTGCCGGAAGAGGTGCTGCTCGCCCCCCTCTACGGTCGCCTCGACATGGCGGCGCAGCAGGCGGCCATCGCACCGGCACCGGCGGGTCGCCGCAAGCTGGTGCTCACCACCAACGTGGCGGAGACCTCCCTCACCATCGAGGGGATCTCGGTGGTCATCGACAGCGGGCTGGAGCGACGGGCCTCGTTCGATCTGAAAAGCGGCATCACCCGGCTGGAGACCCGGCCGATCGCCAGATCCTCCGCCACCCAGCGGGCCGGCCGGGCCGGGCGTCTTGGCCCGGGCGTCTGCTACCGGCTCTGGAGCAGCGAGGTGCAGGAGCGGCTCGCCGAACAGAGTCCGCCCGACATCCTCACCCAGGAGCTGACCGGTCTGTTGTTGGATGCCGCCCAGTGGGGCGCCAAGGTTGACGATCTGCCGCTGCTGGACAAGCCCCCGGCCGCCGCCGTGGCCAGCGCCCAGCGGCTGCTGGTATCCCTCGGCGCCATGAAGGCGGAAGGCGAGCAGCAACTCACCCCGGCCGGCCGCGCCATGGCTGCATTCGGTACGCACCCGCGCCTCGCCCGCATGTTGCTGCGGGCCCGCGAGCTGGAGCGCGAGGGTCTGACAGGGATTGTCGCCGATGCCGCTTTCCTGGTGGCGCTGCTGGAAGAGGATCTGCGAGGATCGGAGCGCCTCTCCGTGCTGTTCCATCGCCGTCAGGGGGCCCTGCGACAAGGCGCTGCTCGCTGGTTCGAGCGGCTTGGCGCGAGGCCCTCACAGGCGCAAGGCCAGTGGTTGGGGCTGCTCTGCGCCCTCGCCTGGCCGGATCGCATCGGCAAGCTGCGCAGCGCCAGTCGTTATCAACTCAGTGGTGGGGTGAGCTGCGATCTGGTAGAAGGTCATCCATGCCAGGGGCAAGGGGCACTCATCGCCATCGAGATGGGGCAGAACGAGCGCGGCAGCCGCATTTTCATCGCCGAACCCGTCGAGCTGGAGGAGTTGGTGCGCCAGTTGCCGGAACTGGTGAGCGAGCGCCAGTGGTTTGACTGGGACGAGCGGGAAGAGCGGGTGCGGGCCGAACGCCAGCAGGTGATCGGCGAACTGGTGCTTAGCCAGCGGCCGCTCACCGAGCTCTCCGATGAGCAGAAGGGGCGCTGCCTGCTGCAGGGGATCCGGCGCAAGGGGCTGCACGTGCTGCCCTGGGACGAGGGGAGCGAAGGGCTGCTGGCTCGTCTGCGCTGCGCCCGCGACTGGCTGCCGGATGAAGCCTGGCCCGCCATGGACGAGGAGAGTCTGCTGGCGACCCTTGAGCAGTGGCTGCTGCCGGCGGTAAGCGGCATGACCCGGCTGGAGCAGCTCAAAAAGCTCAATCTGACCGAGATCCTGCGCCAATCCCTGCCCTGGCCGCTGCCCAGACGGCTGGACGAGGCGCTACCGAGCCACTTCACGGCGCCGACCGGCAGCCGGGTTAGGATCCGTTATCAACCGGGTCAGGCCCCGGTGATCCCGGTGCGCATTCAGGAGATGTTCGGTCAAGCGGCCACCCCCTGCGTGGCCGATGGCCGGGTGCCTCTGGTGGTGGAGCTGCTCTCCCCCGCCCAGCGACCGCTGCAGATCACCGCCGATCTTGCCGCCTTCTGGGCCGGCTCCTACGAGCAGGTGAAAAAAGAGATGAAGGGACGCTACCCCCGCCACTACTGGCCGGACAATCCGCTGGAAGCGATGCCGACCAGGGTCACCAAAAAAAAGATGGGGCTGCAGGAATAGCCCGCAAATGTCGGCCTGATGACAGGCCACGCGCCGGGGTGGCCTGTGTTGCCCCGGCGAGCAGGATCAGTTCATGGCAGGGAGCACGCCCGCTTGGCCACAGAGGCAGGCGAGGCATGACCCCGCAATGGCGACATAACAAGTAAAAGAGGATTCATGGCAACCCAACGACGCAAACGCACGCCCAAGAAGGCGGCGGCTCCCAAGCGCACCATCTGGCGCAAGCTGTTCTGGCTTGGCTTCAAGCTCTCCCTGGTGGGGGCCGCCTTTATGGTGGTCTTCGGTATCTATCTCGATACCAAGGTGCGCGAGCGGTTTGACGGCGAGAAGTGGCAGCTGCCGGTAATGGTCTACAGCCGACCGCTGGAGCTCTACCCGGGGCAGCGCCTGTCGCGGGATCAGATGGTGCGCGAACTCAACATGCTGAGCTACAAGCGGGTGCGCCAGCCCCATACCCCAGGCGAGTACACCATCAACGGCAATCGCATCGAGCTGGTGCGTCGCCCGTTCGAGTTTTATGACGGCGCCGACGGTGCCCGCGGCCTGCGCCTCTCCTTCAACGGCCCCCGTCTGGAGCAGATCCAGTCGCTGGAGAACCAGCGCCAGCTCGGCTACGCCCAGATGGACCCGGTGTTGCTCGATCGCCTCAACACCGAGGATCGGGAGGATCGCCTGCTGGTACGCCTTTCCGAGGTGCCTGACAGCCTGCTGGTGACCCTGCTCACCACGGAAGACCGTGAGTTTTACCAGCATGGCGGCGTCTCGCCGGTGGCCATCATGCGCGCCATGTTTGCCAACCTGGTCGCGGGCCGCACCGTGCAGGGGGGCAGTACCCTGACCCAGCAGCTGGCCAAGAACTTCTTCCTGACCCGCGAGCGCAGCCTGTGGCGCAAGCTGCAGGAAGCCTACATGGCTGTGCTGATCGACTATCGCTACAGCAAGGACGAGATCCTGGAGTCCTACCTCAACGAGGTCTATCTGGGGCAGAACTTCTCGCAAGGGGTCTACGGCTTCGGGCTCGCCTCCTACTTCTACTTCGGCATTCCGGTCAACGAGCTGGATATCGATCAGGTCGCCCTGCTGGTGGGCCTGGTGAAGGGCCCCTCCTATTACGATCCCTGGCGTTTCCCGGAGCGGGCCAAGGCGCGCCGCGACCTGGTGCTGAAGCTGCTGATGGATCACGGCAGCCTGACCCAGGCCGAGTATGAGCTGGCCAGCAAGCAGCCCCTTGGCATCATCGCCCGGGGCCAGATGAGCTATGGCCGCACCCCGGCCTTCATGGGCCTGCTCAAGCGGGAGATCCAGAGCCGTTTCGGCTCAGATCTGCTCAAGCAGTCCGGCCTCAAGATCTTCACCAGCCTGGACCCCATCGCCCAGCACGCCGCCGAGCGGGCGGTCGAATCGGGCCTGGCCCAGATCGAGAAACAGCGGGGCAAGAAGAAGCTGGAGGCGGCCATGGTGGTCTCCGACTGGCATAAAGGCGAGGTAGTCGCACTGGTGGGTGGCCGGGATCCCCGCTACGCCGGCTTCAACCGGGCGCTGGATGCCCGCCGCCAGATAGGCTCTCTGGTCAAGCCGGCGGTCTACCTGACCGGTCTCTCCAACGGCCTGACCCTGGCGACCCCGCTCAAGGATCAGCCGATCCGCATTCGCGGCCAGGATGGCCAGCTGTGGACACCGCAGAACTACGATCGCAAGTTCCGCCAAAGCGTGCCGCTGATGGATGCGCTGGCCAGCTCCCTCAACGTGCCGACCGTCAATCTCGGTCTGCAGGTGGGGCTGGAGAAGGTGGTGGACACCCTGCACAAGATGGGGGTCGAGCAGGAGATCCAGCCCTATCCGTCCCTGGTGCTGGGGGCGGTCGCCCTGTCACCGCTGGAGGTGAACCAGATGTACCTGCCCATCGCCAACCGTGGGCTGACCCAGCCGCTGTCGGCCATCCGCGCCGTGGTGAAGGGGGATGGCACCCTGATTTATCGCCATGACGAGGGGGCCAAGCAGGTGACGGATCCCCAGGCAAGCTGGCTGACCCTGTTTGCCATGACCAAGACGGTGAGCCAGGGTACGGCACGGGCCCTCAGCGCCCGGTTCCCCGGTGCCACCATGGCGGGCAAGACGGGCACCACCAACGAGCTGCGCGACTCCTGGTTTGCCGGGCTGGACAACAACGAGCTGGTGAGCGTCTGGGTCGGTCGCGACGACAACACTCCGGCGGGACTGACCGGCTCCAGCGGCGCCTTGCAGCTGTTCAGTGGCTATATGAGCCAGCGCGGCGTCAACAGCCTGGGGCTGAAGACTCCGGAAGGGGTAAGCTGGGCCAACTTCTCCCGTGCCAGCGGTGCCCATGTTGCCAGCGGCTGCCCGGGTAGCCTGCAGGTGCCGGCCAAGACCGCCACCCTGGGCACTCCGATCAGCTGCGCCAGCAGTCCCTCACCGCGCAGCACGCTGGACGAGTGGTTCGGTGGCTTCTTCAACTAACAGGACGAGACGGGCAGCCCAGGCTGCCCGTTGACTATTTATTACTGCAGACAGGGAGTCATCATGACCTTGCCACTGTTTGAGGCCATCCACCATGTGGCCATCATCGCCAGCGATTACGAGCGTTCACGCCACTTTTATCACCAGGTGCTGGGGCTGCCCATCATCAGGGAAACCCTGCGCGAAGCCCGCCAATCCTGGAAGCTGGATCTGGCCCTGCCGGATGGCAGCCAGCTGGAGCTGTTCAGTTTCCCGAATCCCCCCGCTCGCCCTTCTCAACCTGAAGCCTGCGGCCTGCGCCATCTCGCTTTTCGGGTCGGCGATATCAATAGGGTCATTGCCCATCTGCAACGCCACGGCATCGAGGTGGAGGCAGTGCGGGTGGACGAGCTGACCGGCAAGCGTTTCACCTTCTTTGCCGATCCCGATGGGTTGCCGCTGGAGCTTTATGAGACAGGTTGCTGAATGCCGGAGGTGGTCGCCACCTCTGCAAACCCACGGCAGGCGAGGAAAAACTCGCCACTTTGTTGTATCAAGGGGGTATCAAAGCCGCACGACGAACGAGTCCATCAATGGCATGCGGCCAATGACCGTTGAAAGATGGTCATTTAACATCACATCGCTATAATATCCGCCTGCAAACCTGATACTAACAATCAAGGAATTATCATGAGCCTGAACCTGGTACCGGCTGGCAAGAGCCTGCCCGACGATATCTACGTCATCATCGAAATCCCGCAGAATGCCGACCCGATCAAATACGAAGTCGACAAGGACAGCGGCGCAATTTTCGTGGATCGCTTCATGTCTACCCCCATGTTCTATCCGTGCAACTACGGCTATGTGAACGCGACCCTCTCTCTGGATGGTGACCCCGTCGACGTACTGGTTCCGACCCCCTATCCGCTGCTGGCCGGCTCCGTCATCCGCTGCCGCCCGGTTGGTGTACTGAAGATGACCGACGAATCTGGCGAAGATGCCAAGATCGTTGCCGTGCCGCACTCCAAGCTGACCAAGCAGTACGACCACATCCAGGATGTGAACGATCTGCCGGAGCTGCTGCGCGCCCAGATCCAGCACTTCTTCGAGCGCTACAAAGAGCTGGAAGCAGGCAAGTGGGTCAAGGTAGAAGGCTGGGGCGACAAGGCCGAAGCCGAAGCCGAGATCAAAACCTCTGCCGAACGTTACGCTGCCAAGTAAGCGTACCGGTCGATAAAAAGGCGCCTTATGGCGCCTTTTTTATGGATGGTGACGATGGCTGGCCGGACATTTCTCCGCCAGGATTCCCCTGAATATATATTTCCCGCCCATCTTGCTGGTAGGGGCGATAGTAGTTTCCCCCGCAGCGATACCCTCCTCCCTGCTGACTCATCAGCTCGCAATTAACCGGCAATACTTCCAGCCACTTGATGGCCTGCTGGAAGCGCAACCACTCCTGCCACTCATGCTCGCGCGCCAGCTGATCCCGCAGGGCAAAGGCATCTATTTTCTCTCCACCCTTGCTGACAATCACCGGCCCGGCCAGCGCCGGCAGGCTCAGCAAGCCCAATAGCCATACCATCAAAAGCTTCATATCCCCTCCAGAGAGACTTAATTTCACAATTAAATTTAAAGCTGCATCAATCTGTTATCCCGATCACAAAACGAAACATCCTCAAACCGCCGCCGGCTCACCTAGTTGTTAATTATCGTTCCCGGCAGGAAGCATCACCATGAAGCCGCTACCCGGTCTGCTGTTAAGCCTGTGCACCTGCGCCATCGAGGCCAGCGAGATCAACCTGAGCTGGCAGTGGCAATCGAGCGATGGCCAGTTCAAACACTTCCAGCTGACCACCGACGATCGGGTGATGGCCGCCAGTCGCCACGATATGAACCTGCTCGACGCCTCCCTCACCAACCCGCTGGAGACCCTCTACGCCTACATAAGCCCGCGCCTCTACAACAGCATCAACCTGATCAACCAGAACAGTCCGGAGACCGCCACCAAGTTTCGCAATCTGGAACAGGCCTTCACGGTCCACGACGACAGCGTGGAGTCGCTGCTGTTCTGGCAAGCCTACCAGCAGTATCAGGACGATGCGTTCTACCAGATGCGGGTGATCCCTTGCGTACATCCGGCCAACCGCAAGCTCCCTTGCGTGCGCCCCGATTACTCCCAGCTCTTTTATCACTTCAAGAGCGATCTCAAGCCGCTGGCACGGCAGTTCGCCGCCAAGGATCTGGCCACCAGCATCGGCCTGCTGCAGGAGTGGCTTAACGCCATCCCGACCCGCCCGGAACAGATGGATCACTTCGCACCGCCGTTGCAGGCCCTCCAGGAGAACAAGGCGGACAGCGACGAGAAAGCGCTGCTGATGGCAAGCCTCTTGGCCGAACTGGCGCCGCAATACGTGCTCAGCATCATCTACCCGAATATCAGCATCGGCAGTGTCTCTCCCGCCTGGCTGGCCATCACGGCGGACAGCGGCGTACCTGGCGATATTGTGGTGATCAACAACCAACGCCACGTCTTGCTGACCGGCTCCCCCCTGCTGGCTCAGCAGATGACCATGGCCAGGATCCCCCTCGTCAGCGAGTCCCTCTACTGACCCTGACACCTCAGACCAGCCGCCAATTCATTGATTTTTATTGCTGCCATGCCATTCTTGCCGCCCTTGCCAGCCAGTCTCCTGACTGGCGGGGCGTCTGGCTATCCATGTCATGATCTGATTTAACACTTTTTAAACAGATCCGATCAGTTTAGGATGAAACTCGCCCATTCCCTCAACCAGCAACTCGTTATAACATAACAAATGGAGTGTCATCCGGATGAAACATCTCGTACTTACTCTGGCGCTGCTGCCCTGCCTGGCCTTTGCCCACAACATCAAGGAAGCGAGCCAGGTGCCGCTGGTCAATATCAGTGACAAGGGCGAGCTGGTGCTCAATGGCAAGGAGATTGGCTATCAGCCGTGGCAGAGCAAGGCGCTCAGCGGCAAAGTATTCATGATCCAGCACATCGCTGGCCGCTCCAGCGCCAAGGAGCTCAACGCCCCCATGATAGAGGCGATCAAGGCCGCCAAGCTGCCCCATGACAAGTACCAGACCGTCACCATCATCAACAGCAATGACGCCATCTGGGGCACTTCGGGCTTTGTGAAGAGCAGTGCCGAAGACAGCAAGAAAGAGTTCCCCTGGTCCGCCATCGTGCTGGATGCCAAGGGCATGGCACGCAATGCCTGGGATCTGGCGCCGGAAAGTTCGGCCATCATCCTGGTAAATAAAGATGGCAAGGTGCTGTTTGCCAAAGATGGCCAGCTCGATGCCAACAACATCGCAACCGTGATGGGGCTCATCCAGTCCCATCTGTGATATCAGAGAGAAGGGCGCTGATGGCGCCCTTCCCATAAGGGTCTATGGGTCGTTTCAAGCGAATAATCTGGGTCTTGCTGCTGGGCTGGTTGTGGTTGCAACCCGCCCTCGCCCAGCACCCCCTTGACGCCTCCCTGCCCGGACACGATCACCACTGCCTGATCTGCGCCCTCCATCTGGATGGCAATCAGGCTATCCCTCCTTCGATTCAACTCCTCCCCCCCACCGCCACCTGGTGGCAGCCCGTCGGCATCATACCGGCGGTGCCTCCTCGCCAGGTCGCTCACGCCTATGCCATCCGTGCCCCGCCCCGCACTGCTTTCCTGTTCCCATCCATCTGAATTATTTGTTTTTTAAAAGGATTCACAATGAAAGCAGTTACCCTGTTGCTGGCCGCGGCGGCCTTTGGTGCACACGCACATCATGACGAACACGACGGTAATGGCCACGGTGCCCACGAGCACGGTCACGGCCACCTCAATCTGGTGCTTGATGGCAACCAGCTGATGCTGGAATTTCAGGCCCCGGCCGCCGATCTGGTGGGCTTCGAGCACGCGGCAAAGAACGATGAAGAGAAGGCACAATACGCCAGGGCGGTGGATCGCCTCAAACAACCGGACACCCTGTTTCGCTTCGCACCGGCTGCGGGCTGCAAGCTGACCCAGCAGGAAATCAACGCGGCCAATAAAGAGCACGACCATGACCATGACCATGACCATGACCATGACCATGACCATGACCATGACCATGACCATGACCATGACCATCAAAAGTCTGACGACGGCCACGATGATCACCAGCACGATGAGGCTAGCCACGCCGATATAGGCGCCATGTATACCTATACCTGCGCGCTGCCGGACAAGCTCGCCGGGCTGGATGCCACCCTGTTCAGCGTCTATCCAAGCCTGGAGAAGCTGAGCGTGCAGGGCATTTTGCCCACTGGCCAGACCGCAGCCGAGCTGACCCCCTCCGCCAACCAACTGAGCTGGTAACGCCATGAAAAACGCCGTGGTTGAGATCCGCGATCTGGCCTTTGCCTGGCCGGGTCATGAGGCTGTACTCGATCTGCCCGCCCTCACCATCACAGAAGGCGAGCGAGTGTTTATCAAGGGCCCCTCGGGCTCCGGCAAATCGACCCTGCTCGGGTTGCTCGCCGGGATCCAGACCGCCAACCACGGCACCCTGGAGGTGCTGGGCCAACCGCTGGCCCGGCTCTCCGGCCGTGCCCGTGACCGGTTCCGGGCGGCCAATCTGGGTTACATCTTCCAGCAGTTCAACCTGCTGCCGTTTTTATCCGTTCTCGACAACGTCACCGCCGCTCTCACCTTCTCCCCCGAGAAGCGGGCGCGCCTGCGTGGCAGTGCCGACGCTGAGGCCCGGCGCCTGTTGACGGAACTGCAGCTACCCGAGGAGGCGTTGCACAGGCCCGTCCATGCCCTCAGCATCGGCCAGCAGCAGCGGGTGGCCGCCGCCCGTGCGCTGATCGGCTCACCACCGCTGGTGATCGCCGATGAGCCCACCTCGGCCCTCGACACCGACAACCGGGCCGCCTTTATCAAGCTCCTGTTCGAGGAGTGCGACAAACAGGGCTCGACCCTCATCTTCGTCAGTCATGACCCCTATCTGGAGCCCCTCTTCCCCCGGGTGGAAAACCTGCAACAGCTCAACAGGAGGGCCACATGCTGAAACTCGCCCTGCAAAGTCTCTGGGCCCGTCGCCTCACTGCCGGCCTCACCCTGCTGGCGGTGGCCATCAGCGTCACCCTGCTGCTCGGGGTGGAGCGGGTACGCGACCAGGCGCGCGAGAGCTTCGCCAACACGGTATCGGGGACCGATCTCATCGTCGGTGCCCGCTCCGGCCAGGTGAATCTGCTGCTCTATTCTGTGTTTCGCATCGGCAATCCCACCAACAACGTGGGTTGGGATGCCTATCAGGCCATCAAGACCAGACCCGGCATTGCCTGGACCATCCCCCTCTCCCTCGGGGACTCCCACAAGGGCTTTCGGGTGCTCGGCACCAATGGCGACTACTTCACCCACCTCAAATACGGCCAACAACAGTCGCTGCAGATGAAGAAAGGGCGCCCGTTCGATACGCCGTTCGAAGCGGTGCTCGGCGCCCAGGTCGCCGAGAAGCTCGGTTATCACCTGGGGCAGTCCATCGTCATCGCCCACGGCGCCGGCAACACCTCTTTCAGCCAGCACGACAATCTGCCGTTCAAGGTGGTGGGCATTCTGGCACCGACCGGCACGCCCATCGATCGCACCATCCACGTGCCGCTGGCCGGCATCGAGGCGATCCATCTGGGCTGGGATACCGGCCGCCACAGCAAGAACGTGACGCCGGAGCAGGCGCTGGCGCAGGACCTCACCCCGAAAACCATCACCGCCTTTATGGTGGGACTGAGCAACCGGATCCTGGCGTTCCAGCTGCAGCGCAGCGTCAACACCTATCCCAAAGAGCCGCTGATGGCGATCCTGCCGGGGGCTGCCCTGCAGGAGCTGTGGAGCCTGATGAGCGTGGCGGAAACCGCGCTGTCGGTGATCGCCGGTTTTGTGGTGGTGGCGGGCCTGATCGGCATGCTGACCACCTTGCTCGCCGGGCTTAACGAACGGCGCCGCGAGCTCGCCATCTTGCGATCCCTCGGCGCGGGCCCTGCCCACCTGTTCCTGCTGCTGGCGCTGGAGGCGATGGCGCTGACCACGGTCGGCATCGCCCTCGGTGTCGCCGTGCTCTATCTGGGGCAGGGGCTTGCCTCGCCCTGGCTGCTCAGCCACTATGGCCTGCAACTGAGTCTGGGGCTGCCGAGCACCTACGAGTGGCAGTTGCTGGGGGTAGTGTGGCTGGCAGGCATGGTGATCGGCCTGCTCCCTGCCGCCCGCGCTTACCGCTACAGCCTGAGCGATGGTATGAGCATTCGCGTCTAGCGAGACGCCCAAAATAGAAACAGAAGGACAGATGATGAAGTGGAAAATTGTGGCGCTGCTCGCCAGCCTGCTGGTGCTGCCCGCCCTGGCCGCCGATTACAAGACCATCGACTGGGATGTGCTCATCCCGGAAGGGGAAAAACTGCTGCCACCGCCCCAGGTCAATCACGAAGATCCCATGTCGGTGCCGCAACCGGTGGGCGGAGTGAACAAGAAGCTGGACAACCAGGATGTGCGCATTCCGGGCTTCGTGGTGCCGCTGGAAGGGGATGCCAAGAAGATCACCGCCTTCCTGCTGGTGCCCTACTTCGGCGCCTGCATCCATGTGCCGCCCCCCCCCACCAATCAGGTGATCTATGTGAGCTACCCCAAGGGTGCGCCGGTGGATGACCTGTGGGATGCCATCTGGGTGAAAGGCAAGATGCGCACTGTCAGCTCCAGCCACGAGATGGCCACCGCCTCCTACTCGATGGAAGCGGTCGAGGTGAGCGTCTACGAGGAGTAATCCTCCCGTTGCAAAAAAAGCGGCCTCCACGGAGGCCGCTTTGTTATCTTGGCATCCCGGTTGGAGTAACATTCAGCTCCAGAACCTGTGCGAATGGAGTCAGCATGGCAGACCTCCCCCCCCCGAAAAAAGAGAGTTCGATCCTGAGCAGCCAGGAGCAGACCCTGCGTCTGGCCCGCAGTCGCGGTATCGACGGCATGCTCACCCGCAACACCGACAGCACCTTCGAACAGCGCGCCACCTTTCGTCATCTGGCGGATCAGGCCGCCCGCCAGCGCAATCTGGAAGCCATCATGGTGATGGCCTCCCGCCACTGCGAAGAGACCGCGGCCGGCGGCGAGATGGACAGTGACTGGCTGACCCGCTTCCTGCAACTGGCGGAAGATATCAGCATGGTGCCGATGCAGCAGCTGTGGGGGCGGATCTTCGCGCTGGAAGTCGCCACGCCGGGCCGCTTCTCCATTCGGGCGCTCGCCACCCTCAAAGAGATGACCCAGCGCGAGGCCCAGCTGTTCCAACGTATCTGCTCACTGACTTGCCACTACACCGGCAGCGACGAGCAGCGGCTGCTGCTGGGGCTGCACAAGGGGGCCAGTTTGCTGAGCCGCGCCAAGGCAACGCGCCTTGGCCTTGGCAAATACCGGCTGCCCTACAACGCCCTGCTGCAACTGTTTGAGCTGGGGCTGCTGCATCGCGCGGAGCTGGAGTCCGGCCCGCTGCCCGCCGATGGGGTCGAGCTGGAGTTCGGCAACCAGCGCTGGCGGCTGCAGTGCAAGCAGAACAACATCACCCTGCTCTACTACCGGCTCACCCCGGTGGGCAACGAGCTCGCCCAGCTGCTGCAAGAGTCGCCGCTGGAGGAGTACCTGCAGGATCTGAAAACCGTGCTGGTGCAGGGTATCCAGATTGAAGTGATGCAGCTCGTCAGCGCCCCCTCCTCACCCGCTCCCGACCCTCTCCCCTGATCTCTGGCGGGGCAGCGGATGCCCCGTCGGTTCGTGGCTCCTTCGCATCAAGCTTCTGGCTCACAGCTCATGGGCTTGACCAGAATAGGTTGCAAATTGCAGATGCCGCAAAGGCACACCCCGTCTGCTCCATTGCATATTGCAAACAGCAACGTTCTTTTCCTGCCAAAACGGCACTAATAACACATCAGTCATTAGCTTTTGCCAGCTGGCCCACCCCTTGCAGATGTCTTGATGTAGATCAAAATCTAACCATCACAGCTCGGGAGTAAGGCCATGAGAATCAATCAACCGGTTACCCAAAGAGAACGTCTCTATCCAGACCACCAGAGCCTGATCTCCACCACGGATCTGGAGAGCCGCATCACCTACGCCAACGATGAGTTCTGCGAGATAGCAGGCTTCCAGCTCGACGAGCTGGTGGGGGAACACCACAATCTGGTACGTCATCCTGACATGCCGAAACAGGCCTTTGCCGATCTGTGGAACCATATCCGCGAAGGCAAGTGCTGGATGGGACCGGTGAAGAACCGCTGCAAGAGTGGCGATCACTACTGGGTCAGCGCCTTTGTCACCCCCATCAAGGATGCCAGCGGCCGGGTGGTGGAGTATCAGTCGGTGCGCACCGCCCCGAGCGAGGAGATCAAACAGCGAGCCGAGAAGGTCTATGCCGACCTTCGCAACAACAAGCTGCCGCTGGCGCTCAAGTTGCCCACCTTCTCCCATACCCTGACCATCAACCTCTGCCTGCTGCTGAGCCTGCTCGCCATGTTTGCGCTGGGCTACAACCACGACATGAACTGGCAACTGGCGCTGGTCGCCCTGCCGCTAGCGATAGCGGCCATCACCCTGAATGCCCTCTCCCGCCGCCTCGGCAAGCTCAACAAGATGGCCCGCAGCCGCTTTGACAACCCGCTGATGCAGCTGCTCTACACCAACAAGGTGGACAACATCGCCGCCATCGAACTCTCGATGGTGATGAATCAGGCCGAGTTCAACGCCGTGCTGGCCCGCACCCAGCAGACCTGCAGCAAGATCCTGCAGGCCGCCGAGGGGGATCTGCGCAACGCCGAATCCATCACCGACAACCTGCAACAGCAGCAGGCCGAAACCAATCAGGTAGCGACCGCCGTGACCGAGATGTCGGAATCCATTCGCGAGGTGTCGCAAAGCTCGACTGACTCCTCCAGCCTGCTTGATGAAACGGCCGTGCTGTTCAAGAGCGGCAACAGTAGCGTGGCCGAAACCGTAGCTGCCGTGGCAGGCATGAACAGCGAGCTGACCACCTCCAAGAGCGTGATCAGTGCGCTGGTCGGCCACTGCCGCGATATCGACGGCATCCTCGATGTGATCAACAACATCGCCAACCAGACCAACCTGCTTGCCCTCAATGCCGCCATCGAAGCGGCCCGGGCTGGCGAAGCGGGCCGCGGCTTTTCGGTGGTGGCCGACGAGATCCGCTCGCTCGCCATCAAGACCCAATCCTCGACCAGCGAAATCCAGAAGATGATCACCGAGCTGCAAACCAGCGCCGGGGATGCAGAACAGGCGATGGAGAAGGGCTGCCAACTCTCCGAAAGCTGCCAGC
This sequence comes from Aeromonas sp. 19NY04SH05-1, assembly GCF_040581895.1. Classification (NCBI taxonomy): domain Bacteria; kingdom Pseudomonadati; phylum Pseudomonadota; class Gammaproteobacteria; order Aeromonadales; family Aeromonadaceae; genus Aeromonas; species Aeromonas sp. 19NY04SH05-1. The sequence goes on from NZ_CP095328.1 coordinate 3,885,236, forward strand.
AGAAAGCCTCGGCGACCGGCACCATTCTCCAGCAGATCAACAATATGCTGCAGCAGGTGGCCTCCGGCAGCGGCCAGATAGCCCAGGCGGTGCAGGAGCAGTTCCACGTCACCGCCGAGATCAACCGCAACGTGCTCAGCATCAAGACCCTGGCCGATGACTCCAGCGTTGGCAGCCAACACGCCGTGCACGGCATCACCCAGCTGGTCAACCAGTTGAGCGATCTCGACCGGCTGGTGCGCCAGTTCCAGAAGGGGGCTCCGGCAAGCCAAAGCCGCTACGAAGTGGCCACCACCCGCGCCGTGCCGGTTCGCCAAGCCAGATAACCACTACCCAAACAATCACCGCAGCAAAACCCTATGGGCCTTTGGGTCCATAGGGTTTTTTTAATGCCCGCTAACAAGAGGACGACATCCTCGCTTCACTGTCCGATTTGCCCTCTGCGCTGATGGGCCCAAGCGGTTGAGCGACCACATTTAAACCCATTACTGATTAATTTATTGATCTTGCTCAGAAAACGGCCCGCTTGTGCTTTTCACCCCAGCCCCGTTCGGTAACATAGCCGCTTGGCAACCCCTCGTCGGAGTCAGCCATGAGCCAAACCAGTGCCAAAACGTAGGTAACAAGCAGCAGACTGGAGGCTGAAATTCAGGGGCGGTAGCGTGGTTTTTGTCGGTTGGCACAGCGCGTAGCCAAGCCCAACAAACGAGCATTATTACGCCAACCTGAGGGCGATATACATGGATTGGGTCGTTCGGTAAAACAAATTTGCATATATGTTTCGCGGTAAACGTTGGGCTTCACTTCGTTTAGCACCAACCTACGATTTTTAGCCCAACATATGAGATGACTGGTAATACATTGATTTAATATTTATTTTTTATGGCGGTTATCTTGATGAAGATAAGTTATGCGGGAGGCGGCACTAACGTGTTAGCACCACCTTCTATCTAATCACTGCAATGAGTAGTTAAGGAGGATATATCTCGGTCGTAAAAGAAGTTGCATATGATTATGCAAAATCTAGTTTAGATCACGAACTCAATCGTTTTGATGCACTAGATTCAAAGGCAAATAAATTTCTTGGCTTGGTTTCTGCGATACTAGGTATTTTTGCAAGCTTAATTGGATGGGGTTTTGATAAATTCTTCCCACCCGTTTCATCTATGCAATGCTGGGTAGTTTTTCTATTGTTTTTAATTGCGTTTGGTTTAGTAGGCGCTTGGTTTAAATTATTTGGTTCTATCCGAATCACCAACATGCCAACACTTAAATTAGAAGAAAGAGCCTGTGACTATCTTTGCCAAGATAATGAACAGGTATTCAAAGATATACTAAAGGTGTTTGCCAACCTAATCGAAGTCCATAGAACTGTAATGACCCGAAAAATTGAACTGGTTGACTCTGCTTACGGATACATTCAGTTCAGTGCCGTTGTAACTATTGTTACTGCATTTTTCATATTAATCTCTCAATTGTAAGGAAAGCCAATGACATCCGAAAACAAGCATCCAAATGATCAAACACCGCTTACACCACCTTCTAAGCAGGGAAATAATGATAGTGGCGGTATAGGTATCGACTGGGTTAAAAAGAGCCAAGACGATCAACCAAAAGAGCGTCGATAGTATATCTCATAACAAAGCATTTAGGAGTAATCCCCAACGCTTGGCCTTTTCAGCTTCGCGTTGGGATTTGTGTTTGCGGCACAACTTTAATTTAAGTTTCAGCCCGTAGGTTCGAATAGCACAGCGTATTCGGACCATCGCGAATAACCCCGCGCGATATAAGCAAGGATCGGAAGATCCCCTTGCGGGGTTGCTATCGACCACTTTGGAGTGGCTCAAGGCTCGTCGGTACCACTATAAGCTGGATTTATGGGTTTTCCGCTGATGACTCAATTTTTGCTTATAGTGGTGACCACCTACCTATAAGCGCCTGTGGTGGTCAACTGGCCGGCTGCCGGGCGCTTGTTTTAGGTTCTTCCGATCCAATTACAGATAGTTCCCCTGCCGCAGGGCGGTCAGCAGCTCTTCCACCAGAGCGGCGACCGGCTTGCCGGCGTTAAGCAGATGAATTTCCGGCTGCTCCGGCGCCTCGTAGGCGGAGTCGATACCGGTAAAATTCGTAATTTCCCCTGCCCGCGCCTTCTTGTAGAGTCCTTTGGGATCGCGCTCTTCGCAGATGGCGAGCGGCGCATCGACAAAGACCTCGACAAACTCCCCTTCCCCCAAGAGGCTGCGCACCAACGCCCGCTCGGCACGGAACGGCGAGATAAAGGCGGTGAGCACGATAAGGCCCGCATCCACCATCAGTTTTGCCACCTCGCCTACCCGGCGGATATTCTCCTGCCGCGCGGCATCATCGAACCCGAGATCGCCGCAGAGGCCGTGGCGCACATTGTCCCCATCCAGCAGATAGGTGTGCTTGCCTTGTGCCGCCAGCGCCTGCTCCAACGCCCCCGCCAGGGTCGATTTGCCCGCCCCCGACAGCCCGGTAAACCAGATCACCAGCGGTTTTTGCCCTTTAAGCTCGGCCCGGCTCTGTTTGTCGACGGCATGCTTGTGCCACACGATATTGCTCATCCCACACTCCTTGCTTGGCGCTCACGCCTCAAAACTTAAACGGTCCGGCACTACGGGGAGCCGCCTCAGACTATCAGCCGACAACGTGCTGGTGCCATGGCATTGCTCATCCAACACTCCTTGCTTGGCACTTACGCCTCAAAACTTAAACTGTCCGGCACCACGGGGAGCCGCCTCAAACTATCAGCCGACAACGTGCTGATGCCATGGTATTGCTCACCCAACACTCCCTGATTGGCACTTACGCCTTAAAACGGAAACAGCAGGGGCACCATCACAATCACCCCGAGGCTATAGGCCAGCGAGACCGGCAGCGCCAGCTTGAGGTAGTCCGGCATCTTGTAGTTGCCCGCGGCATAGACCATCAGGTTGGTCTGGTAGCCGTAGGGCAGGATAAAGCTGGAGCTCGCCCCGAACAGCACCGCCAGAATAAACGGCATGGTCGAGACATCCATGCTGAGCGCCAGCTGGTAACCCATGGGGAAGGCCAGCGCGGCCGCCGCGTTGTTGCTCATCAGCTCGGTTAGCACCAGCGTAAACACATAAATACCGATAAAGGCGATGATGGGGCTGGCACCGTTAAACTCCCCCATCAGCCAGTCGGCGATAAGCTTGGCCAGTCCGCTCTTTTCCAGCTGATCGGCGATGGCGAGCGCCCCGCCCACCACCAGCCAGATATCCAGCGGGAAGCGGCGGCGGATCTCGTCCAGGGTCAGAATGCGGGTGAGCAGCAGCGCCACCAGCATCAGCAGCAAGCCCTTGAACAGCGGCACCAGATCAAACACCGAGAGCGCCAGCACCCCGAGAAACCCCAGCACCACGGCGGCGCTGCGCTTGCCATCGAGGCGGGTGGAGGCTTCCAGCCCGCTCACCACCACAAACTCGCGCCCCAGCGATTTGTTGCGGGAAAACTGGGGGCCGGGGGCCAGCAGCAGGGTATCACCGGCGTGCAGCTCAATCTGGCCGAGGCCACCGGTAAGCTGGGTTTCGCCGCGGCGCACCGCCAGTACCACCGCATCGAAGTGGGTGCGAAACTCGGCATCCTTGATGGTCTGCCCCACCAGCCGCGAGCTGTGGCTGACGATCACCTCCACCAGATGCTGGCCGTTGAGGCGGTGCTGGCCGTAGAGATCCAGCCCCTTCATCTCCTGCAATACGCCGACACTCTCCACATCGCCACAAAACAGCAGCACGTCCCCTTCGTGCAGCTCGTGTTCCGGCTGCACCGGGCAGATCACCTGCTCGCCGCGAATGATTTCCGCCAGATAGAGGCTTTTCAGGCTGCGCAGGCCGTTCTCCTTGACGCTGCGCCCCGCCAGCGGTGAACCGGCGCCCACCTTGGCTTCGAGAAAGTAGCCGGATTCGCGGCTCATCTCGGTATCCTGCACCGGCAGGTGGCGGGCAAACAGCAGCACAGCCACCAGACCGGTCAGCAGGGTGCCCGCCCCCACCATAAAGAAGTCGAACATGCCGAGCGGCGGCGCCCCCATCTTGATGAGAAAGCTGTTGACGATGAGGTTGGTGGAGGTACCTATCAGGGTCAGCACCCCGCCAAAGGTGGCCGCGAAGCACATGGGCAGCAGCAGCCGCGACGGCGCATGGTTGGGGTTGCGTTTGACCGCTCCCAGCATGGAGGCCACCACGGCGGTGTTGTTGACGAAGGCCGACAGGAAGGCGGTGGAGAACCACACCTTCACCAGCACCTTGTTGAATGACCCCGTGCCCACCAGATTGGCGAACCAGCTCATGATGCGGGTCTTCTCCACCGCCAGCGACACCAGCAGCAACAGCACCAGCGTCAGCAGGGCACTGTTGGTGTAGCCCGCCACCACGGCGTTGATGTCCGCCAGTCCGCTCAGGTAGGTGATGAGCACGGCGCCCGAGAAGAGCAGCGCCGGGCGGAGTTTGCCCTGGATCAGCAGGGCCACGAGAGCAGCCAGCAGACCCAGCACCAGGAATTGTTGCCAGGTCATGGGCTTACTCCTTGCTTGTGTCGTTACCGATGGCAAGGGCTTGCCAGTGCGGGAAGTGCTTGCGCACCAGGGCGTTTAGCTCGATTTCAAACTCGCTGTAGTGCCCTGCTCTACCCGCAAGATTTACCGCTTTGGCGGCCAAGCCTTCCACTATCATGCCGGCGCCGACGGTGACGTTGGTCAGCCGGTCGATCAGGATAAAGCTGCCGGTATCGCGGATCTCCTGATACGGGTCGAACGCCACCGGGTCGGTGAGGCTCAGCTCGCACAGGCCGATCTCGTTGAGCTTGAGTTCGCTCGCATCCAGCTCATCGAGCTTGTTGATCTCGATGCGGTGGCGGATCGCCTCCACCTGGCCGCGACTCTTCTTGGTGGCCAGCTTGACGTCGTAGACCCGGCCCGGTTGCAGGGACTCCTCCCCCATCCAGACGATATGGGCCAGCAGGTTCTGGGTTACCAGCGGCTTTCTGGCGGCATCCACCAGCAAGTCGCCCCGGCTGATGTCGATCTCATCGGCGAAGGTGACGGTAATGGCCTGACCCGGCAGGGCGTACTCCAGATCGCCGTCGAAGGTGACGATGCGGGTGACTGTGCTCTCCTTGCCGGACGGCAGCACCGCCAGCTTGTCGCCCACCCGCAGGATACCGGAGGCGAGCGTGCCCGCGAAGCCGCGAAAATCGAGGTTGGGGCGGTTCACATACTGCACCGGCAGGCGCACCGGGTGGCGCTCCAGCTCGCGCTCAACCTCGGCAGACTCCAGCAAAGCCAGCAGGGTTTCGCCTTCGTACCAGGCCAGCTTGTCGCTCTGGTTGACCACGTTGTCACCGTCCAGCGCCGAGACCGGCACGATATGGATGGTGTCGACGCTGAGCTTCTTGGCGAACTCGCGGTAATCGGCGCTGATGCGCTCGAACACCTCCCGACTGAACTCCACCAGATCCATCTTGTTCACCGCCACCACGAACTGCTTGATGCCGAGCAGGCTCGCAATAAAGCTGTGGCGGCGGGTCTGATCCAGCACGCCTTTGCGGGCGTCGATCAGGATGATGGCCAGATCGCAGGTGGAAGCGCCGGTCGCCATGTTGCGGGTGTACTGCTCGTGGCCCGGGGTATCCGAGATGATAAATTTGCGCTTGGCGGTGGAGAAATAGCGGTAGGCCACGTCGATGGTGATGCCCTGCTCGCGCTCTGCTTGCAGGCCGTCTACCAGCAGTGCCAGGTCCAGCTTCTCGCCGGTGGTGCCGAGCTTCTGGCTGTCGGACTCCAGTGCTTTGAGCTGATCTTCATAAATCTGCTGGGAGTCGTGCAGCAGGCGACCGATAAGGGTGCTCTTGCCGTCATCCACGCTGCCGCAGGTGAGAAAACGCAGCAGACTCTTGTGCTGCTGGGCGTGCAGATAGGCTTCAATGCCCTGTTCGGTGATGGCGGTCTGAATATGGCTGTTCATGCTGACGACTCCTTAGAAATATCCCTGACGCTTCTTCTGCTCCATGGAGCCGGCCTGATCGTGGTCAATCAGCCGCCCTTGCCGCTCGCTCGAGGTGGTGAGCAGCATCTCTTCAATAATTTCCGGCAAGGTGGTGGCATCGGATTCGATGGCCCCGGTCAGCGGGTAGCAGCCGAGGGTGCGGAAACGCACCAGCTCCTGCTTCACCTCATCCTCGGCGGTCAGCGGCATGCGCTCGTCATCCACCATGATCTTGATGCCGTTGCGCTCCACCACCGGACGGTAAGCGGCGAAGTAGAGCGGCACTATGTCGATCTTTTCCAGATAGATGTATTGCCAGATATCCAGCTCAGTCCAGTTGGAGAGCGGGAACACCCGGATGCTCTCCCCCTTGTTGACCTGGCTGTTGTAGACCCGCCACAGCTCCGGACGCTGGTTCTTCGGATCCCAGCGGTGAGACTTGTCACGGAAGGAGTAGACCCGCTCCTTGGCGCGGGACTTCTCCTCGTCGCGACGGGCACCACCGAAGGCGGCATCGAAGCCGTATTTGTTCAGCGCCTGCTTGAGCCCCTCGGTCTTCATGATGTCGGTATGCTTGCCACTACCGTGCACGAAGGGGTTGATGCCCATGGCGAGCCCTTCCGGGTTCTTGTGGACGATGAGATCCAGCCCGTATTTTTTGGCGGTCTCGTCGCGGAAGGTGATCATCTCCTTGAACTTCCAGTCGGTGTCGACATGGAGCAAGGGGAACGGGATCTTGCCCGGATAGAAGGCCTTGCGGGCCAGATGCAGCATGACGGAGGAGTCCTTGCCGATGGAGTACATCATCACCGGGTTTTCAAATTCGGCAGCCACCTCGCGGATGATATGGATGCTCTCGGCTTCCAGCTGCTGCAAGTGGGTCAATCTTTCACGGTCCATGTTGGTCCTCGGGTCATTGCTTATGCGCCTGCTCGGGGCGCTGGGTGGTTCAGTGCGCGGCCGCACCGGCAGCCGCATCAAATATCTCTTTCTCGGTCAGGCCAGCTGCACCAGCTTGAGGTCGCAGCCATCGAGATCCGGGTTAGCGCGCAGCTGCTCGCCGCCCAGCTCTCCGCTCTTTTCCCCAAACCAGGCGAGCCGCTCGCGCAGTGCCACTACTTCACCGATGACGATAAGCGACGGGCTCACCGCCTGTTTGGCCAGCTCGGCCAAATCGGCCAAAGTGCCGGTCAGCACCCGCTGGCGGGCTGTGGTGCCGCGCTCGATGATGGCGATGGGGGTGGCTTGGCTTCGGCCGTGATCCACCAACTGCTGCTGGATATGCTCGGAGCGCATCAGCCCCATGTAGATGACCAGGGTCTGACTGGTAGCGGCGAGCTGCTGCCAGTCGGGCTCCTTGCCCTCCTTCTGGCAGTGGCCGGTAATAAAGACGGCGCTCTGGGCGTAATCACGGTGAGTCAGCGGAATGCCGGCATAGGCGGTAGCACCGGCGGCGGCCGTGATGCCGGGCACCACCGAGAAGGGGATGCCTTCATCGGCCAGCACTTCCAGCTCCTCGCCACCCCGGCCAAACATAAAGGGATCGCCCCCTTTCAGCCGCACCACCCGGTTGCCTGCCTTGGCGTACTCAACAAGCAGGCGATTGGTCTCCTCCTGCGGCACGCTGTGGGCACCCGCCTTCTTGCCGACCGACACCAGGGTGGCATCACGGCGCACCAGATCGAGGATCTCAGGCGAGACCAGCTGGTCGTAGAGCACCACTTCAGCCTGTTGAATCTGTTGCAACGCCTTGAGGGTCAAGAGGCCCGGATCGCCGGGGCCTGCGCCGACCAGCACTACTTCTCCTACTTCGCTTTTTGCCTGGTCGAGGCCATCGCTCAGCCACTGCTCGGCACCTTGCCAATCCTCTTTCTCAATCAGGCTGGCGAGGGTGTTGGAGGCAAAGGCGCGCTCCCAGAAGCGGCGACGATCGGAAATCGAGGAGAGCACCCGCTTGGCCTTGTCACGCACCCGGCCGGAGAGCTCGGTCAGCCCGCCGAGATGGCGCGGCAGCAGGCTCTCGAGCCGCTCGCGCAACAGGCGCACCAGCACGGGGGCCTTGCCACCGCTGGAGACGGCCACCACGATGGGGCTGCGATCGATGATGGAGGGGAAGATAAAGCTGGAGCGATCGGGGTCATCCACCAGGTTCACGAACAGACCGCGCTCGGTGGCGCTCTGATAGACCTGGGCGTTCACCTCAAGGTCATCGGTAGCGGCCACCACCAGGATCTGCCCTACCAGATGGGCAGGCGCGAAGCGCTCGGCCAGATGGGTGAAGCGGCCGGCAAATTCGTGGAAGCCGGGGTCGAGCTCGGGAGAGACCAGAGTCAGGCGGGCACCGGCCGCCAGCAGCAGGCGCGCCTTGCGCAGGGCAACCTCGCCCCCGCCCACCAGCAACACCGGGCGGCCTTCCAACCTGGCAAACATCGGCAAATAATCCATTTTGCATCTCTCCATACCTGATGAGCGCACTCTATCGGGATGGCTAAGCGCGATAAAATAATAAAGAACGTTCATTTATATCTTTTGGGAATATGCTTTGCCGCAGGATGGCAAATCAGGGGGAGCGCGATGCCCTTGAATAGAGGGTGCAGAAAAGAAGATTGCGGGTAGCGAAATACCCGGCATGCAGCGGGTGACTGGTGCTTTCACCGTGCGGGGTATAGTCTATCGAGACACATTGAAACGGAGTCAAATGATGAATGAATCATTGATTGTACTGGGAATTTTCATATTCCTGGTGATCGCCACCCTGAGCGCCGGGATCAAGATAGTGCCGCAGGGTTACAACTGGACCGTGGAGCGCTTCGGCCGCTATACCCGTACCCTCACCCCCGGTCTCAACCTGCTGATCCCCTACATAGATCGCATCGGCCACAAGATCATCATGATGGAGCAGGTACTGGACATCCCGGCACAGGAGGTGATCTCCCGCGACAACGCCAACGTCACCATAGACGCTATCAGCTTCGTGCAGGTGGTGGATGCCCGCAAGGCAGGCTATGAAGTGAACGATCTGACCAGCGCCATCCGCAACCTCACCATGACCAATATGCGTACCGTGCTGGGCGCCATGGAGCTGGACGAGATGCTCTCCCAGCGCGACACCATCAACGAGAAGTTGCTGCGCACCATGGATGCCGCCACCGCCCCCTGGGGGATCAAGGTGACCCGCATCGAGATCAAGGATGTGCGTCCGCCGCTGGCGCTGGTAGAAGCGATGAACGCCCAGATGAAGGCCGAGCGCCAGAAACGGGCCGAAGTACTGGAAGCCGAAGGGGTTCGTCAGTCCAAAATTCTGAAAGCCGAAGGGGAGAAGCAATCCCAGATCCTCAAGGCCGAGGGTGAACGCCAGGCCGCCTTCCTCGCCGCCGAGGCACGGGAGCGGGCAGCTGAGGCAGAGGCCAAGGCGACTCACATGGTGTCAAAAGCCATCGCCGAAGGGGATCTGCAAGCCATCAACTACTTCGTGGCCCAGAAGTACACAGAGGCGCTGGCCCGCATCGGTGAAGGCCCCAACAGCAAGGTGGTAATGATGCCGCTGGAGGCGGGCAGCCTGATAGGCGCCGTGGCCGGCATGGCCGAGCTGTTCAACAAGGATGGCAAGGGCGGCAAACCATGACAGCCCTGTTCGAGGGGCTGACCCACTGGCACTGGCTGGGGCTCGGTTTCGTGCTGCTGGCCATCGAGGTGCTGGGCTCGGTGGGCTTTCTGCTCTGGACCGGTATCGCCGCGCTGGAGGTGGGCCTGTTGCTGCTGGTGTGGCCCTTCGGCTGGCAGGCTCAGCTGCTGCTGTTTGCGGTGCAATCCCTGCTCACCACCTGGGCCTGGTGGCGCTGGCAGCACCAGCGGGATCGCTCGGGCCAGGATGCCGCCGCCCCCATCAACGAGCGGATGCAGAGCTATCTGGGACGCGAGCTGACCCTGCTGGATGATGTCAATCAGGGCACGAGCCGGGTCCATCTGGACGACACCGTCTGGACGGTGCGCTGCAACCAGCCACTCCCGGCAGGCAGCAGGGTCAGAGTGACGGGGCATGACTCCCATATCCTGCTGGTCGAGCCCCTCCCCTGATGGCTTTCGACGACTGACACCAAGCCCGCCATCGCGCGGGCTTTTTGTTGGTCAATATCCATGGAGGCCCTTCATCAGTAACGGACGACTCCCCCGCCCGATGAAATAACAGAGGGATATGTCGAACGCCGCACAAGGACCGATTTGTTGATGGGTTTGTGCCCAGCTTCTGGTTATAATTTTTGCCTTTCCAAGCGTTGATGGAACAGTCGCAATGAGCAATGCACTGAGCAGTATCCCGCCGGTAGTCGAGATGGACTACCCGTTTCCGGCCAAACCGGTTCCCCTGAGCGCCGAGCAGAAGACGACCCTGATCGCAGACATCAAGGCACTGCTCAAGGAGCGTCAGGCCGTGCTGGTCGCCCACTACTACACGGATCCCGAGATTCAGGCGCTGGCCGAAGCCACCGGTGGTTTCGTCGGGGATTCCCTCGAAATGGCCCGTTTTGGCCGGGATCACGCCGCCCAGACCCTGATCGTCGCAGGCGTGCGCTTCATGGGGGAGACCTCCAAGATCCTGAGCCCCCACAAGCGAGTGCTGATGCCGACTCTGGAGGCCGAGTGCTCCCTCGATCTGGGCTGCCCCATCGAGCAATTCTCCGCCTTCTGCGATGCCCATCCCGACCATACCGTGGTGGTCTACGCCAACACCTCGGCGGCGGTCAAGGCGCGGGCTGACTGGGTGGTGACCTCCAGCATTGCGCTGGAGATCGTCGAACACCTCGACAGCCAGGGCAAGAAAATAATCTGGGGCCCGGATCGCCACCTGGGCGCCTACATCGAGAAGAAGACCGGCGCCGAGATGCTGCGCTGGCAGGGGCACTGCATCGTCCACGACGAGTTCAAGGCCCGCGCTCTGCGCGATCTGAAAGCGCAGAATCCGGATGCCGCCGTGCTGGTGCACCCCGAATCCCCCGCCTCTGTCATCGAATTGGCCGATGCGGTGGGCTCCACCAGCCAGCTGATCAAGGCAGCCAGGGAGCAGCCCCAGCAGAAGCTCATCGTGGCGACCGATCGGGGCATCTTCTACAAGATGCAGCAGGCCTGTCCGGAGAAAGAGATGGTGGAAGCACCGACCGGTGGTGATGGCGCCACCTGCCGCAGCTGCGCCCACTGCCCCTGGATGGCGATGAACGGCCTGGTGGCCATCAAGTCCGCTCTCACCGACGGTGCCGAGCGCCACGAAATCCATGTGGACGAAGCCCTGCGGATCAAGGCCCTGGTCCCCCTCGACCGCATGCTGGACTTTGCCGCTGAACTCAAGCTCAAGACGCAGGGCAATGCCTGATTGCTCCTGATGACGAAATACAAAGAGGGCTCCTGCGGGAGCCCTCTTCATTTATCTGTCACACCCTCAGATGATCACGGTGGAGAGGCTGTGCTCCTCGTCGGGGGCAACGGTGACGCCCGCCTCGCCGGCGATGGCCGCTTCGACGCACAGCATGGTGCGATAGCCGTCGTCGCTCATGTCGGCCATGGCGGTGGCCCCTTCCAGCCAGGGAGTCCAGACCACCACGCTGTCATGGTTGCCACTCACCACCCGGATCTCGCGCTCACCATCCTTGACGCTGACCAGCGCCTCGGGCTGCCAATAAACGCGATCCAGCGGGCCGCTCAGGGTCAAGGCCCCCTGCTGCTTGCCATCCTGACCGGTCAACTTGTCGGCATAGGGTTCACCCAGCCCGTTGACGCTGACGGCTTCCGGCTGGCTGATGGCCAGATAGGTGTGTAAGGCGCCACTGTAGACGAGAGGCTCACTGCCGGTGTTGCGGGTGGTCAGTACCAGGGAGAGCTCCTTGCCTACCAGCACGTCCAGCTCCAGCTCGAAGGCGTGATCCCACTGGGTGCGGGTCGCCTCGCTGTCGCGCAGGGAGAGATGCACCAGGGTACCGTCGGCGTGATCGGAGACGCCGTCCAGGGTCCAGAGGATGGTGCGGGCAAAGCCGTGGGAGGGTTTGCCGCTACCGACGCGAGCCGGCGCCGGGCCGAACCAGGGCCAGCAGAGGGGAATGCCGCCACGGATCGGCTTGCTGCCATCCAGCACGGCCTTGTCACTCAACCAGATGGAGGCGGGTTCGCCATGGCGCTGATAACTCAGCACATGGGCGCCGAACAGGCTGATCTCGGCCCTGGCGCAGTCATTGCTGATGGTGAGAACGGGCAGACCGGCCGCATTGTTGGCGAGCTGGCAGTTGGCGGTCAGGGGACGAATGGATTGCATGTGGACTCCTGTCATCATGGGAACCGAAAAACAAAAAGGCGGCCAGTGGCCGCCTTTTTCAAGCTACGCGATTGCGCATCCCAAATTACTTGGAGATGTGAGCGATCAGGTCCAGAACCTTGCTGGAGTAGCCCATTTCGTTGTCGTACCAGGATACAACTTTAACGAATTTGTCGGTCAGCTGGATACCAGCCTTGGCGTCGAATACGGAGGTCTGACGCTCACCCAGGAAGTCGGTAGAAACCACTTCGTCTTCGGTGTAGCCCAGAACGCCCTTCATGGCGCCTTCGGAAGCAGCTTTCATCGCTTCGCAGATTTCTGCGTAGGTGGCAGCTTTCTTCAGGTTAACGGTCAGGTCAACAACGGATACGTCCGGAGTCGGAACACGGAAAGCCATACCGGTCAGCAGGCCTTTCAGTTCCGGGATAACTACGCCAACAGCCTTGGCAGCACCGGTAGAGGACGGGATGATGTTCTGAGCCGCGCCGCGGCCACCGCGCCAGTCTTTGGCAGACGGACCATCAACGGTCTTCTGGGTAGCAGTGGTAGCGTGAACAGTGGTCATCAGGCCAGACTCGATACCGAAGGTGTCGTTCAGTACTTTGGCGATCGGAGCCAGGCAGTTGGTGGTGCAGGAAGCGTTGGAAACGATGTCCTGGCCAGCGTAGGTAGCATGGTTAACGCCCATAACGAACATCGGGGTAGCGTCTTTGGACGGACCAGTCAGAACAACTTTCTTGGCACCGGCAGCGATGTGCTTGCGAGCGGTCTCGTCGGTCAGGAACAGACCGGTAGCTTCGGCAACAACGTCAACACCGATTTCGTTCCAACGCAGGTTGGCCGGGTCACGCTCAGCGGTAACACGTACGGTTTTGCCGTTAACAACCAGGTTGCCGTCTTTAACTTCAACGGTACCGTTGAAACGACCGTGGGTGGAGTCGTACTTCAGCATGTAAGCCATGTAGTCAACGTCGATCAGGTCGTTGATACCAACAACTTCGATGTCGTTGCGCTCGCAAGCCAGACGGAATACGAAACGACCGATACGGCCAAAACCGTTAATACCTACTTTGATAGTCATATTTAGTTACCTAACTGTTCAGTAGTCAAAGAAAATTCCGCTTGTAAATTTACTAGAACTCTACGGTGAGTCAACCAACATTCGGTCCGAAATTGCGCTATATCATGAAAAACTGTGAAATTTATTTTCTGTTTATGTAACTGATTACCGTACTTTGACAAAAAAACATCCTGTTTGCCCCCTTCGCAATTATCAACAATAGTGCCTACTCGGTCACACAACCATAACGACAGATATGTAAAAATGAACGCGGTTTAGCATGGCCAAAGAGCCACTGTTCAAGTACCACTCATAAAAATTAATCAAAATAGTATAGATAGAATCCACAGCGGGAATTCTCAAACTATGACCACCCTGATCGAACAGCTGGCTGCCGCAAAAGGCATCGCCAGCGAGTATGTCGATGCCTGGGGCCAACCGGCCCTGGTGTCTGAAGAGAGCAAGGCCGCCATGCTGGGCGCCATGGGCTATCGCGTCGATGACGAAGCAGCCCTGACCGAGCAGCTGGAACAGGAGCACCGCCAGCACTGGCTGCGCGCGCTGGATCCCGTGATGGTGGTACGCACCGGCGAGCCGGTGACGCTCGAAGTCCGCCTCCCCATCGAATTCGTCAATGACGCCCTCACCTGGCAGCTCCAGCAGGAGCAGGGTGCCGTGCTGTCCGGTCAGTTCAGCCCCATCGAGGGCGAGCTGGTCGGCGTCGCCGAATTCGAGGAGATGGAGTGCCAGGCCTATCGCGTCCCCCTGGCGATGACCCCGGAGCTGGGTTACCACCAGCTGGTGCTGCTGGAAGAGGGCAATGACGAACCGCTCGCCACCATGCGTCTCATCGTCGCGCCCAAGGCTTGCTACAAGCAGCCCCCCATTGCCAATGGCCGCAAGGTATGGGGCCCGAGCGTTCAGCTTTACTGCCTGCGCAGCCGCCATAACTGGGGTATCGGTGATTTCAGCGATCTGGGCCAGCTGGTCGAGAAAGCGGCCGCCTGGGGGGCCCACTTCGTCGGCCTCAACCCCATCCATGCCCTCTATCCGGCCAATCCGGAGAGCGCCAGCCCCTATAGCCCTTCATCCCGTCGCTGGCTCAACGTCGCCTATATCGACGTGGCAGCCGTCCCCGAATTTCAGGGGAACACAGGCCTCAAAGCGGAAGTGGCAAGCCCCGCCTTCCAGCAGCGCCTGACCGAGCTGCGCGCCAAAGAGAACGTCGACTACACAGGCGTCATCGAAACCAAGATCGCCATGCTGCGCCAGGTGTTTGACCAGGCCAAACTCAGCGCCGAACGTCAGGCTGCATTCGACAGCTTTGTCGCCGCCGGTGGCGACAGTCTGCAACAACAGGCCACCTTCGATGCCCTGCAGGCTCACTTCTACGCCAAGGGCGAAAACGCCTGGGGCTGGCCGGTGTGGCCCGAGGCCTTCCGTGACTACCACAACCCTGCGGTCGCAGCCTGGGCCTCGGAACACCAGCAGGATGTGGCCTTCTACCTGTATCTGCAATTCCTCGCCGACGAGCAACTGGCCCAGGCCGATGCCCGCGCCAAGGCCGCCGGCATGGTGATGGGGATCTACCGGGATCTGGCGGTGGGTGTCTCCGAAGGCTCTACCGAGATCTGGGCCAACCAGGATCTCTACTGCCCGAAAGCTTCGGTCGGTGCGCCGCCCGATATTCTGGGCCCCCTCGGTCAAAACTGGGGCTTGCCCCCCATGAATCCGAACCAGCTGTTCGAGGCCGCCTATCAGCCGATGGTAGATCTGTTTCGCGCCAACATGCGCTCCTGCGGCGCCCTGCGCATCGACCATGTGATGGCACTGCTGCGCCTGTGGTGGGTACCGCCCGGAGAGTCCGCCGCCAAGGGCGCCTACATCTACTACCCGGTCAACGACCTGCTCGGCATCCTGGCCCTCGAATCCCACCGCAATCAGTGCCTGCTGATCGGCGAGGATCTCGGCACTGTGCCGGAGGGGATCGACGTGACCCTGAAGGAGAACGGCGTCCACTCCTACAAGGTGTTCTTCTTCGAGCGCTCCAAGGAGGACGGTGGCTTCATCTCCCCGGCCCACTACGCCGAGCAGGCGATGTCGGCCCTGACCACCCATGACATGCCGACCCTCAAGGGCTTCTGGCATTGCGACGATCTGGCGCTGGGACGCGAGCTCGGATTGTATCCGGATGAAGACGTACTCAAGACCCTGTATGCTGATCGCCACCAGGCCAAACAGCGGATCCTCGACAGCCTGCACGCCCACAATGTCATCTCTGACAACATCAGCCGTGACGTCAACTGGGTTGGCATGAATACCGAGCTCAACCATGGCCTGCAGATCCACATGTCCCGTGGCAGCTGCGCCCTGTTCAGCACCCAGCTGGAAGACTGGCTGGAGATGGACAAGCCGGTCAACGTGCCGGGCACCAGTTACGAATACCCCAACTGGCGCCGCAAGCTCTCCGCCGACCTGGAGGATATTTTTGCCAATGAGGCGCTCAAGGCGCTGGCCGGCCAGATGAGCCGTGCCCGTGATGAGGCCAGTCGTTGAGCCGCTGTCGCGCACAGCTGACTCACCTCAATCCGCTCCGGCGCTGGCCGGAGCGGATGATCTGTCATGAAAGGAAATCTCGATGCTCGTTGAACGTTTGGTTGCTGCCCGCTGTTCCGATCCCTTCTCTCATTTAGGCCTGCAGGCCAATCCGGATGGGCCCGGCCTCAAACTGACCGCCTGGTTGCCTGATGCCACCGAAGTTCGCGTCAGGGACCTCAAATCGGGCAAAGTTGTTGCCACCCTGGCGTCCTCCGATGACACAGGTCTTTTTGAAACTGTTTTCACCCGCCGCAAGAACCCCTTCCCCTACCAGCTGATCGTCAGCTACCCGAATGCCACCACCGACGTCATAGACCCCTACCAATTACAGGACGCCGCCTGGGAAGGGCTCGCCGAACTGACCTATCAGCCGGAAAACCTCTACCACACCCTGGGCGCCCAGTTGCGCACCGTGGAACATCTCGGCCAACGAGTGGAAGGGGTACGTTTTGCGGTCTATGCGCCGAGCGCCACCTCGGTGAGCCTCATCGGCGACTTCAACTTCTGGGATGGCCGCCGCCATCCGATGCAGCGCAGTCTGTGCGGCCACTGGGTGCTGTTCGTGCCAGGTCTCAAGGCCGGGGAGCGCTACAAGTTCGAACTCAAAGACCCCATGGGCAACCGCCTGCCCCACAAGAGCGATCCGGTGGGCTTCTATTGCGAGCAGTACCCGTCGTTCGCCTCCGTGGTCTATGACCACGATCAGTACCAGTGGCAGGATGCGGACTGGGTGGCGAGCCAGCGCAACGACAAGCGCGAGCAGCCCATCTCCATCTACGAACTGCACATCGGCTCCTGGAAGCGCCACTCCAACGGCGACAGCCTGAGCTGGCGCGAACTGGCGGTGGAGCTGGTCGACTATGTGCGGGAGATGGAGTACACCCACATCGAGTTGCTGCCGGTCTCCGAACACCCGTTCAGTGGCTCCTGGGGCTATCAGCCGGTGGGTATGTTCTCCCCCACCAGCCGCTACGGCACGGCTGATGATTTCAAATACTTCGTGGATCAGTGCCACCAGGCCGGGATCGGCGTCATCCTCGACTGGGTGCCGGCCCACTTCCCCTCCGATGCCCATGGCCTGGCCCGCTTCGACGGCACGCCGCTGTACGAGTACGAGGACCCGCGCCGTGGCTGGCATCCGGACTGGAACTCCTACATCTACGATTTCGGCCGCGATACAGTGCGCCAGTTCCTGGTGGCGAGCGCTCTTTACTGGCTCGACAAGTTCCACGTCGACGGCCTGCGGGTGGACGCGGTCGCCTCCATGCTCTATCTGGACTACTCCCGCAACGCCGGCGAGTGGGTGCCGAACGTCGATGGCGGCAACCACAACTACGAGGCGATCAGCCTCTTGAAGTGGACCAACGAGGAGGTGTACGGCAAGTACCCTCACGCCATGACCATCGCCGAGGAGTCCACCGCCTTTGCCGGGGTTTCGCGCCCCACCTTCCTGGGTGGCCTGGGCTTTGGCTTCAAGTGGAATATGGGCTGGATGCACGACACCCTCACCTACATGCAAAAAGAGCCTATTCACCGCCGTTATCACCACAACGACATGACTTTCTCCATGGTGTACCACTATGACGAGAACTTCATTCTGTCGCTCTCTCACGACGAGGTGGTGCACGGCAAGCACTCATTGCTCTACAAGATGCCGGGGGATGAGTGGCAGCAGGCGGCAAACCTGCGCGCCTACATGGGCTTCATGTATGCCCACCCGGGCAAGAAGCTCAACTTCATGGGCACCGAGATCGCCCAGAGCAACGAGTGGAACCACGATGCCCAGTTGCCCTGGCACCTGCTGCAATACCCCAAGCATGCCGGCCAGCAGCGGCTGATCCACGACCTCAACCACCTTTATCGCCACGAACCGGCCCTCTATCAGGCCGATTACGAGCAGACCGGCTTTCGCTGGCTCGATCACAACGATGCCGACAACAGCATCTTTGCCTGGCTGCGAGCAGACAAGGAGGGCGAGCAGGCCATCATGGTCGCGGCCAACTTCACCCCGGTTCCCCGCACCGACTATCGCCTCGGCGTACCGGCGGCGGGCCACTACCGGGTGGTGCTCAACACCGACAGCGAGTATTACTGGGGCAGCAACTATGATGTGGGTCTGGTGTTCGCCGCCGAGCCAACCCCCTGGCAGGGAATGGCGCACAGCATAGTGCTGGATCTGCCGCCTTTGGCGACCTTGTTTATCAAACAGGAGTCCTGATGCTTGTGATGGAAAAAGGGTCGGGCCACCCCCTGGGGGCCCGTCTTGATGAAGCAGGTTGCCACTTCTGCGTCTGGGCCCCCCAGTCGGACAGGGTGGAACTCTGCCTGTTTGACGACAACGAGCAGGAACAGGCACGGCTCGAACTGCCTGGCCGACGCGGCCAGTACCGGTTCGGCTATGTGCGCGGTGTAAAAGCCGGCCAGCGTTATGGTTATCGGGTGCATGGCACGCCCCAGGAGGGGATGCTGTTCGATCCGGACAAGCTGCTGATCGACCCCTATGCCCGGGCACTCAGCCGTCCCCTCTACTGGGACGACGCCCTCTATCAGGGAGACAGTGCGGCCATGATGGCCAAGTCGGTGGTGGTGGATGACGCTTTCGACTGGCAGGGGATCGGCAAGCCTGCCATCGAACCGGCCCGTACCATCCTCTACGAGGCCCACGTCAAGGGCTTTACCCGCCAGCATCCGGGGATCCCCAAAGCACTGCAGGGTACCTATCTTGGCATCAGCCATCCGCTGATGATCGAACACATGAAGTCCCTCGGCATCACCTCGGTGCAGCTGATGCCGGTGGCGGCCTTCATGTCCGAACCCAGGCTCGAGCAACTGGGGCTCAGCAACTACTGGGGTTACAACCCCGTCGCCTTCTTCGCCCCCGAACCGCGCTACAGCGCGCATACCGGCGAGGCGGTGACCGAGTTCAAGACCATGGTGCGCGAGCTGCACAAGGCCGGGCTCGAGGTGATCCTGGACGTGGTCTACAACCACACCGCCGAATCGGGCTTCGACGGTCCCATGTTGTCGCTCAAGGGATTCGACAATGCGGGCTACTACGCCTTCGAGGCGGGCCCGCACGGCCCCGACTACAGCCGTCACGCCAACGTGACCGGCTGTGGCAACAGCGTCAATCTGGATCATCCCAACACCCTGAGGCTGGTGCTCGACGCCCTGCGCTACTGGGTCACCGAGATGCAGGTAGATGGCTTTCGTTTCGATCTGGCGGTGACACTGGCGCGAGAGGCGGGCGAGTTCGATCCCATGGGGGCCTTCTTCAAGGCATTGATGGCAGACCCTGTGCTGTCACAAGTGAAGCTTATCGCCGAGCCCTGGGACATAGGCCCGTTCGGTTATCGCCTCGGCCAATTCCCGAGCCAGTGGCTGGAGATCAACGATCGCTATCGCGACACGGTGCGCGCCTTCTGGCGTGGCGATGCAGGCAAGATGGGGGACTTTGCCACCCGGCTGGTGGGCTCGCGGGATCTCTTCCCGAAGAACTGGCGCGCGCCCCACTCCAGCGTCAACTACCTATGCTATCACGACGGCTTCACACTGGAGGATCTGGTCTCCTACAACCAGCGCCACAATCAGGCCAACGGCGAGGACAACCGGGACGGCCACGGCAACAACCTCTCCAACAACTACGGCGTGGAGGGGCCGACCCTGGATCCACGAGTCAACAACCTGCGCCAGCAGCAGAAGCGCAACATGATCGCCACCCTGCTGCTCTCCCAGGGCACGCCGCACTTCCTGGCAGGTGACGAGATGGGGCGCAGCCAGCTTGGCAACAACAACGCCTATTGCCAGGACAACCAGATAAGCTGGGTCAACTGGCAGTGGCGACCGGAGGACGAACGGCTGTTTGCCTTCACTCAGCAGATGATGGCATTGCGGGCGGAGTCAGAGGTCTTCTCCAATCTGCAGTTGAGCGACGACAGCTGGAACGGTGCCCCCGCCAGCTGCCATCAGGTCAACTGGTATCACCCGGATGGTCATCAGCTCACCGATCAGGACTGGCACGCCCCCATGGGTCAGGCCTTTGCCATGGACATCGGCATGATCACCTGCCCCGGGGAACGCTGGTACGTGCTGTTCAACGCCAGCGACTACGATATCCAGTTCCGCCTGCCCCCGCCCGGCGAGGGGATGGAGTGGATCCAGACCATAGACACGGCCACCAACGACGGCCTGCCGTTCCTGCCTGACGACATCAAGCGCCAAGTGGCGGTCAGCCGGGCCCACTCCCTCAAGCTGCTGGAACGGATCGTGCGGGATGAGCAGGCAGAAGAAGCCTTGCCTCATGAGGAGGCGCATCTTCCCGCCACCGTGGTGGAGCCGCCTGCCAACCCGATCACAGATGCGGGCAAACCATAACAAGCATGCTGGAGTCAGCTTTACGGAGCCGCTATGCTGGGCACCGTTATCAGTGGCGAGGAGTCGGAATGAGCAGTAACAACCCCGAACAGTGGCGCGACAAGCTGAGCGCCGAGCAGTTTCACGTCTGCTGGGAGAAAGGCACTGAGCGCCCCTACAGCGGCCCCCTGCTGCACAACCGTAAGAGTGGTGACTACCTGTGCGTCTGCTGCAAGAGCGTGCTGTTTCACTCGGATGCCAAGTTCGACTCCGGCTGCGGCTGGCCTTCGTTCGACCGGGCCATCGAGGGGACTGTGACCTACACCGAAGACAACAGCCACGGCATGAAACGGGTGGAGATCACCTGCAGCCAGTGCGGCTCCCATCTGGGCCACGTCTTCCCGGACGGCCCGACCGAGACCGGCCAGCGTTACTGCGTCAACAGCCTGAGCCTGGACTTCGATCCCGAAGGCTGAGCAAGCCATTCCGAGCAATAAAAAACGGCGCCCCTGACATCAGGGGCGCCGTTTTTACTGGGCTCCAGTCATGTCCACCATCAGGCCAGCAGCAGGGCGGCCCCCACCAGCAAGCCGGCAATGGCCAGAATGGGCAGCTTCACGACCCTCAACAGATAGAAAGCGATGGCGGCCAGCGCCAGATCCGTTGGCGCCAAGACGGCACTCTGCCACACCGGCTGATAGAGGGCGGCCAGCAGCAACCCCACCACGGCGGCATTGATCCCCGTTACCGCCCCCGCCAACCTGGGGTTGGCCAGCCAACTCTGCCAGCAGGGCCCCATGGCCCACAGCAGCAGAAATCCCGGCAGAAAGATGGCCAGCGTCGCCAGCAGGGCCCCCGGAAACGGCGCTGCAGGCAACAGCTGGGCCCCCAGGTAGGTGGCCAGGGTAAACATGGGGCCCGGCACCAGCTGGGCCAGGCTGTAGCCGGTCAGAAACTGCTGTTGGTCGAGGGTATGCCCCACGCTCTCCTGCAGCAGGGGTAACACCACGTGACCGCCACCAAACACCAGGCTGCCAGCCTGATAGAAATCGGCGGCCAGACGGCTGGCGGGATCCGTTGCCAGCAGTGGCAGACCGAGGAACAGCAGGGCAAACAGCAACAGGGTCGGCCAGTGCGGCTGGCGCCGCTCGCCAGCCTGCGGTGCCGCCGCCATTGCGCCCTCCCCCTGACGTGCGCAGATCAAGGCCGCGCCCGTCAGCATGACCAGCTGGGTCAAGAGGCCGGGTTGCCACCAGAGGGCGGCGGCGGTCACCACCATGATCCCCTGTTGCAGTACCGTCTTGCAAAACTGGCGACTCATGGTGAGCACGGCATCAGCCACCACCACCAACGCCAACAGCTTGAGGCCGTGCAGGGCGGCCTCCAGCCAGAGGTTGTCAGTGAGCAGGCCCACGCCGATGGCGGCGGCCAGCAGCAACACAAAGGAGGGGAGCGTAAAGCCGATGAAGGCGGCCAGGGCGCCCGCAAGACCCGCACGGTGGCGGCCGATGGCAAAGCCAAGCTGGCTGGAGGCGGGTCCCGGCAGCAGCTGGCACAGGGCCAGTAACTGGGCGAACTCGGCCTGGGTCAGCCAGCGCAGCCGTTCGACGAAGGTGCGCTGAAAATAGCCGATATGGGCGGCCGGCCCACCGAAACTGACGCAACCAAGCCACAGAAACTGAATAAACACCTGCCCCACGCCACCACTCCTGTCTTGTTATAAAAGGCACTGGCGGGATGATATGACAAAGGGATGAATGTTTTATGACTATTCGGGTGATCCCGCTGGCAAATCGCAGTGAACGGTCAGCCGGCAGGCGATGGTTATGATGCCTCCTGGCCTGGCTGTGGCAGATAGCAGCGCCCCGCCAGCCAGCAAGCGATAGATTGGCGACTGGCATCGAAATGAGGCTCGGGCAGCGCGCGGGGATCGCACCAGACCCAGCCTTCGCACTTTTCCGGCTCCAGCAACTGCGGCTCGCCTGCCACCTCGGCCAGCAGGGTGACCGAGATGTAGTGCAGCCCGCTCTCGCGCCAGGTCTCCAGATTGTTGGTGACAGCGATGACCCTGGGGTCGCTGATGACAAACCCCGTCTCTTCGGCCACCTCGCGAATGGCTGCCGACTCGAAGCTCTCTCCCAACTCCAGATGGCCGCCCGCAATGGACCAGTAAGGGGCGTGGCTCCCCTTGCGTTTGCCGAGCAGCACCTGGCCCTGGCTGTTGGTCAGGATGACGCCGACACCGACGCGGGGATAGGGAGTGGCCATACGAGAAGCTCCTTGCGATACGACAACATGAACGGGGGCCCACCTTAGGCCCTATGACACCGGGGTGCAAGTGCCAAGCGGCCCTGTCGATGCGGCCTGGCGCGCCATTGCCACGGGGTTGAATAACCCGGCAATGGCGCGAATGGTAGCTAAAGCCGCCAGCGAGTGTGATCCATTCATCATAAAATGACAAAATCTGCCCACAGAATGGTTTTTTTCGCGATCTCGCCTGCACTTTGCCAACCTGTTCATGGTGCGCTCAGTTTTCTCTTCCCATACTGGCCCTGCAGTTCCAAAAGAGGAGAGACAAGATGCAGTCATCATTGGTCGGGCTCTCCATTCTGTGGGGGCTAGCCAGCTTTGGTGTTCAGGGGGATTTCATCGAGAGCCGTGATTCCGTTGCGCCATCCTGGCAAGCCGAGTCCAGAGTGGAGATGGAAGGTTATCTGATCGAATCGCTGGGGGATGATCGCTGGCTGTTCGACAACGGCAGCGAGAGCCTGCTGGTCTCCCTGCCCGAGGGGCAGTGGGTGCAAAGTGGTGAGCGGCTGCGCCTGAGTGGCGAACCGCAACAGGAGCCGTCAGGCTGGCTGCTGCAGGTAGAGGACATCAGCCAGGTCAGCGTCTGACCGCCGGCGAGCGCAACCGCTATTGCTTGCTCGTACTCACCATCACCAGAGTCTCAATAAAATCAAGGCGCCAATGGCGCCTTGATCTCTTTATGCCGTGACTCTGGCCACGGGCGGGATTACTCATCCTGCTCCCGTGCTATGGCACGCCAGCCGATATCCTTGCGGTAGAAAACCCCATCCCACTTGATGCGGGCCGCCAGCTGGTAGGCACGTTTCTGCGCCTCGGCGACCGTGTAGCCGAGGGCGGTTGCACACAACACGCGGCCACCCTGGGTCAGGCTGGTATCCCCTTCCAGCCGAGTACCGGCGTGGAACACCTTCTCGCCCGCGACCTCATCCACCGGCAAACCGCTGATGGGGTGGTTGCTGCTGTAGTTGCCGGGATAACCGCCCGCCGCCAGTACCACACCGATGGCGGCGCGGGGATCGTAGAGCGCCTCTTTCTGATCCAGCTTGCCCTCGCAGGCCGCCAGGCAAAGCTCCACCAGGTCGGACTGCATCCGCAGCATGATGGGCTGGGTCTCGGGATCGCCGAAGCGGCAGTTGAACTCGATCACCTTGGGATTGCCCTGGCCGTCGATCATCAGGCCGGCGTAGAGGAAACCTGTGTAGACGTTGCCTTCGGCCGCCATGCCGCGTACGGTCGGCATGATCACCTGTTCCATCACACGCCGGTGCACCTCGGGGGTGACCACGGGGGCCGGGGAGTAAGCCCCCATGCCGCCAGTGTTGGGGCCGGTATCGCCATCACCGACCCGCTTGTGATCCTGGCTGGTGGCCATGGGCAGCACGTGCTCACCATCGACCATGACGATGAAACTCGCCTCCTCCCCGTCCAGGAACTCCTCGATCACCACCCGGGCACCGGCATCGCCAAACGCGTTGCCGGAGAGCATGTCCCGCACCGCCTCTTCGGCTTCGCTCAGTGTCATGGCGACGATCACCCCCTTGCCGGCTGCCAGGCCGTCGGCCTTGATGACGATAGGTGCGCCCTTCTCGCGCAGGTAGGCCAGCGCCGGCTCCACCTCGGTGAAGTTCTGGTAATCGGCGGTAGGAATGGCGTGACGGGCCAGGAAATCCTTGGTGAAGGCCTTGGAGCCTTCCAGCTGCGCGGCGGCGGCAGTCGGGCCGAAGATGGGCTGACCGGCGGCGCGGAAGGCATCGACCACCCCTTTCACCAGCGGAGCCTCGGGGCCGACTATGGTCAGGCCGATCTGCTTCGCCTTGGCAAACGCCAGCAGTCCTTCGATGTCGGTCGCCTCAATGGCCACGTTCTCTATCCCCGGCTCCAGCTGGGTGCCCGCATTGCCCGGGGCCACGAAGACGTGGCTCACCAGGGGAGAGTGTTTTGCCTTCCAGGCCAACGCATGTTCACGGCCACCGTTACCAATGATCAGTACTTTCATCGTTTCGCTCGCTTCTATTTGTGGTCACCGCCCCGGCTTGCGCCGCGACCGGTGAAAATAGTCAGTTGAAAAGAGACAACAAAAGGGCCGCCTGAGGCGGCCCTGACCCATCAATGACGGAAATGACGCATGTTGGTGAACACCATGCACATGCCGTGTTCATCGGCGGCGTCGATCACCTCCTGGTCACGCATCGAGCCACCCGGCTGGATGACGCAGGAGATACCGGCCTGGGCCGCCGCATCGATACCGTCGCGGAACGGGAAGAAGGCATCGGAGGCCATGACGGAGCCCGCCACGGTCAGCCCTTCATCCGCCGCCTTGATGCCGGCGATCTTGGCAGAGTAGACGCGGCTCATCTGGCCGGCGCCGACGCCGATAGTCTGGCCATCTTTGGCGTAGACGATGGCGTTGGATTTGACGAACTTGGCCACCTTCCAGCAGAACAGCAGATCCTTGAGTTCCGCCTCGGTCGGCTGGCGCTTGCTGACCACGGTCAGATCACCCAGGGTCACCATGCCGAGATCGCGCTCCTGCACCAGCAGACCGCCGTTGACCCGCTTCATGTCGAAACCGGCCGCCGGTGCGGTCCACTGACCACACTCGAGCAGACGCACGTTCTGCTTGGCGGCGACGGCATCGCGCGCCTCCTGGCTCACGGTCGGGGCGATGATCACCTCGACAAACTGGCGATCGACGATGGCTTTGGCGGTGGCGCCGTCAAGTGGTCGGTTGAAGGCAATGATGCCGCCAAACGCCGAAGTGGGATCGGTCTGCCAGGCGCGCTCATAGGCAGCCAGCAGATCGTCGCCGATGGCCACGCCGCACGGGTTGGCGTGCTTGACGATGACGCAGGCCGGCTCGCTGAACTCTTTCACGCACTCGAGCGCTGCGTCGGTGTCGGCGATGTTGTTGTAGGAGAGGGCCTTGCCCTGCAGCTGGACTGCGCTGGAGACAGAGCCCGGCGCCGCGTGCACTTCGGCATAGAAGGCGGCGGCCTGGTGGCCGTTCTCGCCGTAGCGCATGTCCTGCTTCTTGATGAACTGGCTGTTGAAGGTGCGTGGGAAGCGGGACTCCTCGTCACCCTCCTTGTTATCGCCGTAAGAGGGCACCATGCTGCCGAAGTAGTTGGCGATCATGCCGTCGTAGGCGGCGGTGTGCTCGAAGGCGGCAATGGCCAGATCAAAGCGGGTGGCAAGGGTCAGGCTGTTGCCGTTGCCATCCATCTCGCGGATGACGCGGTCGTAGTCGGCAGCCTTGACCACGATGGCGACATCCTTGTGGTTCTTGGCGGCGGAGCGGACCATGGTCGGACCGCCGATGTCGATGTTCTCGACGGCATCTTCCAAGGTACAGCCAGGCTTGGCGACGGTCGCCGCGAAGGGGTAGAGGTTGACGACAACCATGTCGATGGGGGAGATAGCATGCTGGGCCATGATGGCATCATCCTGATCCCGACGGCCGAGAATGCCGCCATGAACCTTGGGATGCAGGGTCTTGACCCGGCCATCCATCATCTCGGGGAAACCCGTATAGTCAGAGACCTCGGTCACCGGCAGACCCGCGTCGCTCAGCAGTTTGGCGGTACCGCCAGTGGAGAGCAGGGCAACACCACGCTCGTTGAGTGCCTTGGCAAATTCCACGATGCCAGTCTTGTCAGACACACTCAGCAATGCACGGCGAATGGGTCGAGCTTGTTCCATCACACTATCGTCCTCAACATAACGGGGACCGTTCCATGGGAGGCGAGGCTCAACACAGAGAGTCCCCTAATAAATGGAAGTGGGGGATTTCGCAAACCACTCTTATCCAGAGACCCGTCCCTGGCCAAAGTGTTTTAAGAAATGCCCGCTTGGCGCGACGCTCTCTTATGGGCGCGTATTCTACACAAAAAATGTGACGCGTGGGGGATTTTTTAAAACAACAAAGCCTTGTGTGGCGCGGCATTAAACGTTTTCCCGTTGATTTTTGCAAAACGTTTTCACTTTCAGGGTTTTACCGGAAAAATGCCCTTCATCTGACTTTTATCTGTCCCTTTCACGCCCTTGGCTGGCAATCGACGGGCAAAGGGGCGATAGTGGAGGCGATTTTTTACTGAGCGGCATATCCAACGGGGAACAAGCCATGTATCGGATTGGGGAACTGGCCAAGGCGTGCGGGGTAAAGGCAGATACTCTGCGCTTTTACGAGAAAAACGGACTCATCTCGCCGGGCATTCGCAACGAGTCCGGCTATCGCCTCTACGGCGAGCAGGACAAACGGCGACTGGAGTTCATCATCCGCGCCAAGTCGGTGGGCTTCTCCCTGGCCGACATCGGCGAGCTGCTCGCCCTCGACACCAACAAGGCCAAGGTCACCTGCCAGGAGGTGAAGGCGGTGGCCGACACCAAGCTCGAACAGGTGGAGCAGAAGATCGTCGAGCTGACCCGTTTTCGCGACAACCTGCGGGAGCTCTCCAACATCTGCTGCGGTGGCCCGCGCTCGGCGGAGCACTGCGCCATCCTGGAGACCCTGGAGTCCGGCGCTCCCTCCCGCCACGAGCACCACGATCATGAGCACTGAGCTGCGCCGGCCCCGGGTATCCGCCTTTCTCGCCCTCTCCCTCGACGGCTTCATTGCCGGGGAGGGGGACGATCTGACCTGGCTTGAACCCTACTACGGCGACTCCCAGGAAGAGACCGGCTACAGCGCGCTGATGGCCAGTGCAGACACCCTGCTGATGGGGCGCAACAGCTACGACACCGTGAGCGCCTTTCCCGAGTGACCCTACGGGAACAAGCCCGTGGTGGTGCTGACCCATCGCCCGGCCGCTTCTCGTGACCGAGTCTCCTTCCGGCAGGGGGCGCTGCCACAGGTGCTGGATACGCTCTGGCAGGAGGGGAGCCGCCACCTCTATCTGGATGGCGGCGAGGTGGTCAGGCAGGGGCTGCAGGCCGCGCTGGTGGACGAGCTGATCCTGTTCTGGGTGCCGGTCACCCTGGGGGGCGGGGTGCCGCTCTTTGCTGGATCCCTGCCCAGCGCACTGAGGCCGGTGTCCAGTACCGTGCTGCCAAGCGGGCTGGTGCGGGTTGTCTATCAACCGGCCTGAGGAGCCCGCCGGCACCCTTGCAGGTGGGCCGAGAGAGGTGCACAATCGGCACGTTTTTTCGCCGCCTGCCCCGGTTCTGTGGTGGCAGGGGCGATGGGCAAACACGACAATCCCATCAAGGAGCCGATATGGCCAAGAAGAAGGTGACCCGGGTCACCACCGAGCCCGCCTGCGAACATCTGCGCGGCATCATTCAGGACAACCACCTCAAGGCACTGGTGACCTCTCCCCTGTTCCAGGCCCGGGTCGAACCGAGCAAGAAGGGCAAGGGCAGCTATCAGCGCAAGGCCAAGCACGGCAAGCGGTGGGAGCCCGGCCAACAGCAGATGGTAGGCGTCTGCTGCTGAGCGGGTTTCTGCTTTGGAACCTGTCCACGATCTTGCTGCGAGGCCGTGATCAAGGCTCATGTGCTGCTCGGAATCCTCATGTGTACTTCTCCGGTTCCTGCGCTGCTCTTCACCTTGCTGACAGCCTCTCGCGACAGACAGTGAACAGGTTCTTAGAACCAAAACAAGCGGGGCGCTCATGGCGCCCCGCTTGTGTTCCATCTGGTTAAAGGCGGTTACCTCATTCGTCCATAAAGAGTTCCAGCAGCACGTTCAGATAGCGATGGCCGAGGGCGGTGAGCTGCCAGCTCTCCCCCAGATCCTCGATAAGCTCCTTGCTCCGGGCGATGTCCAGTACCGTCTCCACCCGCTCCAGCGCCAGACCGGTATAGGCTTCGAACTCCGCCTTGGGAGCCGGTTCAAACAAACGGAACCGGTTCATGAAGTACTCGAGCGGCAGATCGTCCTCGGTGACCTGCCACTGCTCGTCCAGATAGGGACGGGCGAGATCCAGGTAGCCTTTCGGGTGCTTCACCTTGGCGGTGCGCAGGATCTGGCCACTGGCGAGATCCGTCACCTTGCCATGGGCACCGCAGCCAATCCCCAGATAGTCACCAAAGCGCCAGTAGTTGAGGTTGTGGCGACACTGATAACCCTCTTTGGCGTAGGCCGAGATCTCGTACTGGCGATAACCCCTGGCGGTGAGTATGGCGTGGCCCTGCTCGTAGATGTCCCACAAGATGTCATCTTCCGGCAGCCGGGGCGGCTTGGAGGCGAATGCCGTGTTCGGCTCTATGGTGAGCTGGTACCAGGAGAGGTGCGGCGGCGCACAGTCGATGGCCTGCTGCAGATCGTAGAGAGCATCGTCCAGGCTCTGATCCGGCAGGCCGTGCATCAGATCCAGATTGAAAGTGGGGAGCTTGATGGCGTGGGCCAATGCGGCAGCCTTGCGCGCCTCCTCGGGGCCGTGAATGCGCCCGAGCCGGGTCAGCTTCTCCTGCTGGAAGCTCTGCACCCCGATGGAGATACGGTTGATGCCCGCCTGCTGGAAGCCAGCGAACTTGTCCGCCTCCACCGTGCCCGGGTTGGCCTCCATGGTGATCTCGCAATCCGCCGTCAACGGGATGCGGGCCCGCACCCCGTCCAGCAGCGCCTGCATCGCCGCCACCGTCAGCAGGCTGGGAGTCCCGCCGCCGATAAAGATGGAGGAGAGGGGGCGCCCCTGGGCCCACTTCAGATCCTGCTCCAGATCCTCCAGCAGGGCGGCCACGTACTCGAGGTGAGGCAGCTCTCCCTTCTGGGCGTGGGAGTTGAAGTCGCAATAGGGGCACTTCTGGACGCACCAGGGCACATGGATATAGAGGGAGAGAGGCGGCAGTTGCAGCATGGGGATTCCACTAATCAAAAATAAAAACGGGGGCTGACGGCCCCCATTGTAGATGAAATGCTTGCCGGAGTATCCCGGCGCCGTGCCCGGGCTCAGTGTGCCGCTGCCAGGGCCTCTTTCAGCTTGGCCAGCGCCTGGCCACGATGGCTGAGCTGGTTCTTCAGATCGCCTGGCATCTGGGCGGCGGTGCAGTCGTGATCCGGTACGAAGAAGACGGGGTCGTAACCAAAGCCGTGCTGACCGCGCGGCTCGTCGATGATCATCCCTTCCCAGCTCGCCTGGCAGATGATGGGGGTGGGATCGTCGGCGTGGCGCATATAGACCAGCACACACCAGAAGCGGGCGCTCTTGAGGTAGTCAGGCGCCCCCTTGAGCTCCTCCAGCAGCTTGTCGATGTTCTCCTTGTCGCTGGCGTTGTCGCCGGCGAAACGGGCGGAGTAGACACCGGGGCGGCCGTGCAGCAGATCCACTTCGAGGCCGGAGTCATCGGCCACGGCGGGCAGTCCGGTGATGCGGGCGGCGTGGCGGGCCTTGATGATGGCGTTTTCGACGAAGGTGGTGCCGGTCTCATCGGCATCGGACACTGCAAACTCGCTCTGCGGGATCACCTGGATCTTCATATCGGCCAGCATGGCGGCCAATTCCTTCACCTTTTTCTGATTCCCTGTTGCCAGGACAAGCTTGTTCATCGCACACCTCCGCAAAAATAATCTGCGCATTCTATGCGTCGCAGCCGTTTAGTAAAAGCGCCAATTGTCACTAATCCCGCCCCATCCAAGGTCCATCACAAGGCCCTGTTTGCTACCGGAAAAATACATGTTTCCGTACAGGAATAACCGAAGTGATTAAATACCATTTCTATTCATTACTGTGACTCAGTAGACTCGCGCACCAACCGATTTCTCCTGTCTTCATGAGGTGGCTGATGCCCTTGATCCTTCTGCTCGTACTTCTGGTACTGTTCGGCCCGCTGGCCATCGACATCTACCTGCCTGCCATTCCGCAGATGGCGGAAAAGCTGGGCGCAGAAGTGACCCTGATGCAGGGCACCATCACCTGGTTCCTGTTCAGCATGGGTCTGGGCCAGCTGCTGGTGGGACCGCTGGCCGACCGTTACGGCCGCAAGCCCATCGCCCTGGGCGGGGTACTGCTCTACGGCCTGAGCGCACTGGGCGCAGGCTTCGCCGCCAGCCTCGGGGAGCTGATGCTGGCTCGGGTGCTGCAAGGCTTTGGCGCCTGTGCCACCTCGGTCGCGGCCTTCTCAGTAGTGCGTGACAGCTATGGCCCGAAAAAGAGTGGCCAGATGATCTCCTACCTCAATGGCGCCATCTGCTTCATTCCGGCGCTGGCCCCCCTGTTTGGTGGCTGGCTCACCGCCAAGGCGGGCTGGTCTGCCAACTTCTGGTTCATGGCCGGATATGCATTGATGGTCGGCGGCTGGTTGCTGTGGCGCATGCCGGAGACCCGCCCGGAGGATACCCGCAGCGAGGGAGCTCTCATCAGCTGGGATCGCTACAGCCCTGTGCTGCGATCCCCTACCTTCCTGTTCAACGCGGCGCAATGCATGCTGGCGATGGCGGTGATCCTCGCCTATGTCACCGCCGCACCGGTGCAGCTGATGGTGAAGCTGGGGCTGGACATGAACGGCTTCAGCTACTGGTTTACCGCCAACGCGGCGGTGAACATCCTGGCCTGTTTCCTGGCCCCCCGCTGCGTTGCCAAAATGGGACCGAGACGCACCCTGCGCATCGGCCTGCTAGCCCTGCTGGTGGCGGCCATCACCCTGACCCTGACCATGCATCTTGACCATCCGCTGGGCATGATGGGCCCCGTGTTCCTCTCCAGCATCGCCTTTGCCATGATCCTGGGCTCGGCCGCCGGCATGGCGCTGGCCCCCTTCGGTCAGTGCGCCGGTACCGCCGCCGCCCTGCTCGGCCTGTTCCAGATGAGCGGGGCTGGCGCCCTGGTCGGCCTCACCGGCGCCCTGATGCAGGATCCTCTGGATCAGCTGGCCCTGCACATGTGGCTGCTGTTGCCACCACTGGTGGTCTTGATGACCCGCCAGGGGCGGCGCTTGTGTTTGCAATAAATCCTGTGCTCTGATGAGCACATCCGGGGGCCGCTGGCCCCCTCCTCTTTTTGTGACCCGTCGCCCGCCGGCACAGGCGCCCGACCCCGACTCATGTCAGCGGAGAAACACCCATGAGCCAGACTCTCAACGCCGCCCTGGTGGGCTATGGCTTTGCAGGCAAGACCTTTCACGCCCCCTTCCTCGGTGCCACTCCGGGCCTTCGCCTCAGTTGTGTGGTAAGCCGCGATGCCGCCAAGGTACAGGCCGATCTGCCCGATTGCCGGGTCGGTTCGCTGGAGGAGGTGCTGAGCGACAACACGGTTGATCTGGTGGTGATCGCCACCCCCAACGATACCCATGCTCCCCTCGCCCGCCAGGCACTGCTGGCCGGCAAGCACGTGGTGATCGACAAGCCGTTCGCCCTGGATCTGGCCGAGGCGAAGGCGCTGGTCGAGCTGGCGGAAAAACAGCAGCGGCTGCTCAGCATCTTCCACAACCGGCGCTGGGATGGGGATTTCCTCACGGTGCGCCGCCTGCTGACAGAGGGAACCCTGGGGCAGATCGCCCTGTTTGAATCGCACTTCGATCGCTATCGCCCCGAGGTGCGCCAGCGCTGGCGCGAGGCGGGCGGTCCGGGTTCCGGGCTCTGGTGCGATCTCGGCCCCCATGTGTTGGATCAGGCGCTGCAGCTGTTCGGTCTGCCCGACTGGCTGCAGGCCGATCTGGCCGGGCAACGCCCGGGGTCCCTGAGCGATGACTACTTCCACGTGGTGCTGGGTTACGGCGAGATGCGGGTGGTGCTGCACGGCAGCTGCCTGGTGTCGGCCACCATGCCCCGCTTCGTCATTCACGGCAGTGCGGGCTCGTTTCTCAAGTTCGGCATGGATGTGCAGGAAGAGCAACTCAAGCTCGGCAAGCGCCCTCCGGCGGCCGACTGGGGCGTGGACAGCGAGCCAGGCCAGCTCAGCCGGATCCGGGATGGCCAACTGCAACAGGAGCTGGTCGCAGGGGAGGCCGGCGACTACGGTGCCTACTACCGCGGAGTCTGCGCCGCCATCCTGGGCGAAGGGGCCAATCCGGTGCCCGCCGGAGAGGCCCTGACGGTCATGGCGCTGCTGGATCTGGCACGCGAGAGCCATAGCTCGGGAAAACGGCTTGCTTGTCAGAAGCTGTCTGACTGACCACGCCGACAACAAAGATTCAAGCGAAACCTCAAAATCGTTTAGATACCAAGCAGGCAAGATAAAATGGTGATTAGTTGTGCTACATCACCATTTTTTGGACATTTTTAGTTGAATTTAGCTAAATGAGCAGTTCTTTTTATCTATGGTACGAAAAAATGTCATTGTGATATCCGTTTTCATCTGCAACCGTTGGGGCTATATTGCGTCCGCCTCTTGGCTCCCGGCCAATGATTGGAAAACCGGGTGAAAGGACGCACTTTGATGGTTGTCACAACCATCTCTCCATCTTTTGTTGAGGGTATACACATGAATAAAGTACTGGTAGCCGGTATCCTGGGTCTGATGTTGACCGCTTGCGGTC
Source organism: Aeromonas sp. 19NY04SH05-1 (assembly GCF_040581895.1). Lineage (NCBI taxonomy): Bacteria > Pseudomonadati > Pseudomonadota > Gammaproteobacteria > Aeromonadales > Aeromonadaceae > Aeromonas > Aeromonas sp. 19NY04SH05-1. Next base: position 3,918,294 of record NZ_CP095328.1, read on the forward strand.
AGAAAGAAGAGAAGGCTGCCGCACCTGCTGCCACTCCGGCCGCCGAAGTCGCTGCAACCGTAGAACAAGCGGCCAGCGAAGCCACTTCTACCGTCGAAAAAGCCGCTTCCGAAGCGACTGCAACCGTAGAGAAAGCTGCTGACGACGTAGCCACCAAGGTTGAAGCTGCCGTGAGCGATGCCAAGGCCAACTAAGCCAGCACCTCATTCGAAGACGGGCCCGAAGGAAACTTCGGGCCCGTTTTTTTATGGGCCGTTTACGGCGCCGGATTGATCAATGAGGTGAGGATATGATCCTCCCAGCGGCCATTGATCATCAGATACTCCCTGGCATACCCCTCCCGCTCGAAGCCGAGCCGCTCCAGCAGGGCGCCGCTGCGATGATTGGCCGGCATGTAGCAGGCCATGATGCGGTGCAGGCCATGTTCGCGAAACAGGTAATCGATGGCGACGGGCAGCACCTCCTGCATCAGCCCCTGCCCCTGGTGCTGCTGATCGACGGCATAACCCAGGTGGCACGCCTTGAATATCCCCATCAATATGTTGCTGAAGTTGCAGGTGGCGATCACCCGCTCCCCCGCCGGATCCAGGGCCGCCAGATTGACTCCGGTGCCATGGAAGAACTGGCCATAACTCTCCTGCAACCTGGCGTGCCAGTAAGGGAGGGTATAAAAGCGCTCATCCCGCAGTGGCTCCCAGGGGGTTAGGTGGGCGCGATTGCGCCGGTAGAAGTCGAGCATCATGGGGGCCTGATCCGGCGACAGCACCGTCAGGTGGGCTCGGGCCGTCTTGAGATGTGGCAGCACCATCAGGATTCCCTCAACCTCAACCACTCATCACGTAGCAAACTGTAGTGGACGTGATCCACCACCCGGCCGGCCAGCCGTTCGGCGCGCCGGGTGATCCCCTCCTGCTGCATCCCTAGCCGCTCGCAGACGGCCCGGCTTGGCTCGTTGTCAGTAGCGGCGCTGATCTCCACCTTCTCCATGCCCATCTCCTCGAAGGCGTGATGGATAAGGGCCTGACAGGCCCGAGTGATGATGCCGTTGCCCTGCCAGCGCTCCGCCAGCCAGTAGCCGATGGCCACCTTGCCAAGATCCGCGTCTATTTGGTTGTAGCCGATCACCCCGACCACCTCCCCCTGATACTCGATGGCAGTAGTCAGCCCCTCGCCGCGGGCAAACTTCTCGATGGCGTGGCGAATGAAGGTGGCACTGTCGGCGGGGCGCAGGATCAGGGGCGGCCAGGGCAACCACTGGGAGAGGTATTCCCGGTTGTCACGGCAGAGGGCAAACAGCTCGCTCACCATGTCGGGCTGCAAAAAGAGCAGCGCAAGCTCATCATCCAACTGCCATGAGAACATGGGATTCTCCTTTGAAATCAGTCATCAAATGACAAAACAGCACCAATGTAGCCAATTGCTTCCAGAGGTGCCAACCCTTTTGCAGGGGGTCGCTTACCTTTCACCGCGCCACCGTTTGGCAAGGGCACGGGCTGTCGCCAGCACCGCCTCCTTGGCCGGATTGGGCCGTTTGCCGCCGCGCCAGGCCATCATCACATCCCAGTGCTCCTGGGGCAGATTGCAGACATCCAGTTTGACCAGTCGCCCGACCTCCAGATCCCGCGCGATGGCCAGTTCCGGCATCAGGGTGATAAAGCCGTGTTCCAGCGCAAGATCCCGGGCTGCACTCGCGGGCTGTACCCCGTGCAAGGGGCTGGCGGCACGGCGCAGCCGCCGCAATTGCTGAATAAAGATGTCACAACCTGGCCCCCACACCTGGGGGGCAAGCCGCTGATCGGCGATGTCCTGCAAAGTCAAACCGTGGCACCCTGCCAGCGGGTGCATGGGCGAGGCGATGGCGATGATGGGGGAACAGCAGAGCAGCTCCATCTGTAGTCCGGCCACCGGCGGGCACTTGAGCACGAAGCCGATGTCGGTCACCCCGGTCAGCAGCTCCTGCATGATGACGCCGGAATGATCCGTGGTGCAGCGGATCTCGAACGCCTCGTCCACCAGCTCCATCAGGAGCGAGCCAAACACCACCGAGGTCAGGGAAGGCAAGCTGGAGAGACGGATGCAGGGCAGCGCCGGTGCCCCCTGCAGCGCCAGCCGCCCTTCGCTCAGGGTTGTCAGGGCCGAACGGGCCGCTGGCAGGAACTCCTCGCAGGCGCGAGTCGGGGTCACGCCGCGGCGATGACGCTGGAACAGCGGTGCCCCCAGGGTCAGTTCCAGATGGGCAATTCGCTGGCTCACCAGAGGTTGCGACCAACCGCGGATCGCTGCCGCCTGACTGAAACTGCCGAGCTCCGCCACATCCAGCAGCAGCTGCAAATCGTCCAGATCCATAGACATAAAAAATCCTGATATGAAATATAGGTAGTTGTCGTCTACCACTATATCTGATGCCCCTCCAGAATGGAGTCATCAATCAATAGAGAGGGCATTATGGTCGAGCGGGCAAGGCATTGGGGGCGCTGGTTTCTGGCGCTGGATACGACGCTGGTTATCCTGGGTTTCTTTGTGGTGATGCCGATGATCAGCCTGCGCTTCGTGGATCAGCTCGGCTGGGCGGCGGGGTTGGTGGGGCTGGCCTTGGGGCTGCGTCAGCTGACCCAGCAGGGACTGGGCATCTTCGGCGGCTCCCTGGCCGATCGCTTCGGGGCTCGTCCGCTCATCGTCACCGGCATGCTGCTGCGCGCCGTCGGCTTCGCCACCCTGGCCTGGGCCGAGAGCGGCGCCATGCTGATCTTCTCCTGCTTCCTCTCCGGCCTCGGTGGCTGCCTGTTCGATCCACCGCGGGCCGCCCTGGTGATCAAGTTCACCCGCCCGGGCGAGCGGGGCCGCTTCATCTCCCTGTTGATGATGCTGGAGAGCGCCGGCGCCGTGACCGGGGCCCTGCTCGGCAGCTGGTTGCTGCGCTTTGATTTCACCTATGTCTGCCTGCTGGGCGCAGGCCTGTTCACCCTGGCGGCCCTGTGCAACTGGCTGCTGTTGCCCCCTTACCGCCTCTCCCTCAAGCCGACCCCGATGCGGCAAGGACTGGGGCAGGTACTGGCGGATCGCGCCTTCTGCCGGCTGGTGCTGATCCTGAGCGGCTACTACATGCTGTGGGTACAAGTGATGCTGATCTTCCCCATCCTGGTCAAGCAGCTCTCCGGCAGCACCACGGCGGTTGGCTGGATGTACAGCCTGGAGACCGCCCTGTCGCTGGCGCTGCTCTACCCCATCGCCCGTTTTAGCGAGCGGCGCTACAAGCTGGAAAACCGCCTGATGGCCGGCATCCTGCTGATGACAATAGGGATAGGGCTGGTCGCCTTCGTCAACACCCTGTCGGGGCTCTTCGTGCTGCTGGCCTGCTTCTATCTGGGGATCATCATCTGCGAGCCGGCGCGGGAGACCCTGATGACCCGACTGGCCAACCCCAACGCCCGCGGTAGCTACATGGGTTTCAGCAGACTCGGACTCGCCCTGGGGGGTATGACAGGCTACGTGGGGGGAGGCTCCCTCTATGACTATGCCCTGCAGCAGGGGCAACCCGCCCTCCCTTGGCTGGTACTGGGCACGATCGGCGTGGTCACCATGCTGCTGCTGGCTCACTGCTTCGCCCGCCGCCCGGAGCTGAGAAGCCGGGCGGCAGCCTGAACCATTTTCAGGGAAATGAAAAATAAAGTTGCGCACAACAACCAAGTCACTAAATTGGTTGTTGTACACAACAAAAAGGAAACCCTGATATGGATCCCCGCCCCCTGCGCGCCCTCTCTCGCGAGCTGGTCCGCGAACTCGGCATGCTCTCCCAGCAATGCGGCGAGCTGGCCCTCACCCCCATTGAAGCCCACCTGCTGATCGAACTGGAGAGCGGCCCTGCCACCAACCAGCAGTTGGCAGAGAAACTGCGCATCGACAAGTCCAACGCCAGCCGTCCGCTGGCGCGCCTCGCCGAACGGGAGCTCATCAGCTGGCATCCCCATCCCTCCGATGGCCGCAGCAAGGAGGCTCGCCTCACCATCGCCGGTCAAAGCCAGCTACTGGCGCTGCATAGGGAGATGGACTGCGCCATGGAAGAGACCCTGGCCCAGTTGACTCAGGAAGAACGCGAGCGGCTGTGGGAAGGCCTGCGCCTCTATCGCAGCGCCCTCTCCCGTGCCCGCCGCCAGCAGGGCTATCGCATTCGTTCCATCACCCCGGCCGATAACCCTGCCATCGCTGCCGTGGTGCGCGCCGTCTCCGCCGAATACGGCCTCACCGCCGACAAGGGCTATGGAGTCGCCGACCCGAACCTGGATCAGCTCCATGAGACTTATCAGGACAGGGGTAGCCGCTACTGGGTGATTGAAGGGCCTGATGGCACCATTCTGGGTGGCGGCGGCATAGCCAGGCTGACGGGAGAAGAGGAGACCTGCGAGCTGCAGAAGATGTACTTCATGCCCGCCCTGCGCGGGCTGGGACTGGGGCGACGGCTGGTGCTGCAGGCGCTGGAGGAGGCACGAACCCTCGGCTACCGGCGCTGTTACCTTGAGACCACAGAGATACTGCGGGAAGCCACCAGCCTCTACGAGTCACTGGGTTTTGAACACCTGCCCGGCCCGCTCGGTTGCACCGGCCACGATGCCTGCGAGATCTGCATGGTGCTCACCCTGTAACCACGCCGGAAAGCCGGCAGGACCCCGCGAGCAGGGTCCTGCCATCGAAAACCTGTTTTGATTAACCCTCTCTTGCCGCCTCTCCCGTTATCGTGCTGGTCTGGTTCAGTGGCCGTCTGGCCCAGAAACCGGCGAGCAGAGAACCGGAGAGGTTGTGCCAAACCGAAAACAGGGTTCCCGCCATGGCTGAAGCCGGCGTGAAGAACTTCATGGCGAGCGCAGTGGCCAGCCCCGAGTTCTGCAGCCCCACCTCGAAGGCGACGGTACGGCAGATACGCTCATCAAAGCCGAGCAGCCGGCTGACCCAGTAGCCCGCCGTGATGCCGATACCGTTATGCAGGATCACCGCCAGCGCCACTATGGGGCCTATGCTGGCGAACTGACCCGCATTGAGCGCCACGACGGTGGCGATGATCAACACGATGGCCGCCATGGAGACCAGGGGGAGTACTGGCTCGATGCGCGCGGTCAGGGAGTGCAGGAAGACATTGACGACCACCCCGAGCACCACGGGGATCAGCACTATCTTGACCAGGCTCAGCAGCATGTCCAGCACCGGCACGTCGACGCTCTTCCCAGCCAGCAACTGCACCAGCAGAGGCGTGATGATGACGCCCAGCAGCGTGGAGAGCGCCGTCATGGTGATCGAGAGTGCCACATCGCCCTTGGCGAGATAACACATCACATTGGAAGAGGTGCCGCCGGCCACGCTGCCCACCAGCACCATGCCCACCGTCAGCTCGGCATCGAAACCCAGCAGCAGACTGATCAGCAGGGCAGCCAGTGGCATTACGCTGAATTGCAGCACCAGTCCCAGTCCGATGGCCTTCTTGTTGCGCACCACGTCGAGGAAGTTCCGGGGTTTGAGGGTCAACCCCATGGCCAGCATGATGATGGTCAGCAGCGGCACTATCTGCACCTTGAGATCGGTGAACAGACCCGGCTGCCAGTAGGCCAGCAAGGAGAAGAGCAAGGCCCAAAGCGGGAAGAGGTTGGTGATGCGTCCAAGCATGATGTACTCCTTGTTGTTGTCCTTGTTGTCGTCCAGACGCGGGCAGGCACAGGCGCCCGCGGGGAACTTTCTCTTATACCAGCTTTGTCGCCGGCAGGCCCGTGCGGCAGCGTAGGACGGGTGTGTCAGGAGGGGAAGAAGAACCAGGCAGTCTGGATGAGGCCATTTTCCACCTCGAACACCGCCACGCTCTCGATGGGATCCGGAGAAAGACCGTGGATCCGCTCATGATCGAACACCTTGTTGCCGAGCACCGTCCTCGATAGCAGTTCGGCCTTCAGCAGCGGGTTGTTGAAGCGGTGCTCCATATAGAAGGTTCTGAGCGCCTCCTTGCCAACGGTGGAGGGCGATTCTGCCGGCATACGATAGGCTTTGAACTACTCGGAAAAGCAAGCCAGGAAGGCCTCGATATCATGGGCATTGTAGGCTTCCAGCTGTGCCTGGACGGACAAAACGACGGACATGGCACTCTCCAATAAATTTAATTTATTCATTTATATTGGTTTTTTACTCAATCGTCGATAGCAGATGAATTCCCTTCCCCTCGCGGCTCCCCCGTAAAAGCCGATAAAAAAAGACCCCGCCGAAGCGAGGTCTCTTGTCTCGTCAGCCATGCAGGCTTGAGAAGCGTTATCAGTGTTCGCGAGTCTGGCGGAACTGGACGTCCGGATGACGCTCCTGAGCCAGGCGCAGGTTGACCATGGTCGGCGCGATATAAGTGAGGTTGTCACCGCCATCGAGGGCCAGGTTGATCTCGTTTTTGCGCTTGAACTCCTCGAACTTCTTGGCATCTGTCCCTTCCACCCAGCGGGCGGTGGAGACGTTGACCGCCTCGTACAGGGCCTCGACGTTGTACTCGCTCTTGAGGCGCGAGACCACCACGTCGAACTGCAGCACACCGACCGCACCGACGATGAGATCGTTGCTCTGTAGCGGACGGAACACCTGCACCGCACCCTCCTCGGAGAGCTGTACCAGCCCCTTGAGCAGCTGCTTCTGCTTGAGGGGGTCGCGCAGGCGGATGCGGCGGAACAGTTCCGGCGCGAAGTTCGGGATGCCGGTGAACTTGAGATCCTCACCCTGGGTGAAGGTGTCGCCGATCTGGATGGTGCCGTGGTTGTGCAGGCCGATGATGTCACCCGCGAAGGCGTCTTCCGCCTGCTCGCGATCGCCGGCCATGAAGGTCACGGCGTCGGAGATGTTCACATCCTTGCCCAGACGCACGTGGCGCATCTTCATGCCCTTGGAGTAGGTGCCGGAGACGATGCGCATAAAGGCGATACGGTCACGGTGTTTCGGGTCCATGTTCGCCTGGATCTTGAACACGAAGCCGGAGAACTTCTCCTCGGTGGCAGCCACTTCGCGGCTCTCGGCCTTGCGCGGCATGGGAGCCGGCGCCCAGTCGGTCAGGCCGTCCAGCATATGGTCAACACCAAAGTTGCCGAGCGCGGTACCGAAGAAGACCGGGGTCATCTCGCCGGCGATGAAGGCGTCGTGATCGAACTCGGGAGAGGCACCCTGCACCAGCTCCAGCTCATCACGCAGCTGCTGAGCCAGATCTTCACCGATGGCGGCGTCCAGATCCGGGTTGTTCAGCCCCTTGATCACCCGCTTCTCCTGGATGGTGTGGCCCTGACCGCTTTGATAGAGGTAGGTCTCATCCTTGTAGAGGTGATAGACACCCTTGAAGGATTTGCCGCAGCTAATGGGCCAGGTGATGGGGGCGCACATGATGTTGAGCTCGCGCTCCACCTCGTCCATCACTTCCATGGGATCGCGCACTTCGCGGTCCAGCTTGTTCATGAAGGTGAGGATGGGGGTATCGCGCAGTCGGGTCACTTCCATCAACTTGCGGGTCCGGTCTTCAACACCCTTGGCGGCATCGATGACCATCAGGCAGCAGTCGACCGCCGTCAGGGTACGGTAGGTATCTTCGGAGAAGTCCTCGTGACCCGGGGTATCGAGCAGGTTGACCAGGCAGTCGGCATAGGGGAACTGCATCACCGAGGTGGTGATGGAGATACCACGCTGCTTCTCCATCTCCATCCAGTCGGATTTGGCGTGCTGGCCCGAGCCACGGCCCTTGACGGTACCGGCGCGCTGAATGGCCTGTCCGAACAGCAGGACTTTTTCGGTGATGGTGGTTTTACCCGCATCCGGGTGCGAGATGATCGCAAAAGTGCGTCTCTTGGAGACTTCACTCAGAAATTCAGCTGACATAATTCAACGTTCTTCTATTGGGCGGCGGCCTTGGCCACCGTGGGAATAAATCCGGGATGCCGCATTCGACTCACGGCACATCTGTATGCAGCGCATGCCACGCCGGCAGGCATCAGGCCAACCGGGTGGAAAAAGGGGGAAAGCGTTGCATTACATGGGTCGTCTCGCCTGAGTCAAAGCAAAATTGCGCGGCATTATACCCGCGCGAGCGAAAAATACCCAGCCTGGCATGGTGGAGAAATCCGCAAGGTACACGTCAAGCCTATTGAGCCAGCACCACCCGGTTGCGCCCGGTCTGCTTGGCTTGGTACATGGCCTCGTCGGCCCGCCGGATCAGGGCACTCAGGGTGTCATCGAAGGGGCCATACTGGGCGCAACCTATGCTGACATGGACAAAACGCCCCTCCGGCATCCCGTCTATACACAGCCGGGAGACCCGCTGGCGGATCCGCTCCGCCACCTCGGCTGCCTCCTCAAGTCTGGTGTCGGGCAGCAGCACCAGAAACTCCTCGCCGCCGTTGCGTCCCACCTCGTCCTGCGCCCGCAGCTGCTCACCGAGGCAACGAGCCACCGCCTTGAGTACCATGTCCCCCATGTGGTGGCCCAGCTGATCATTGACCTGCTTGAAGTGATCGATATCCAGCAACAAGACGCTCAGGGAAGGACCACCACTTTTTGCCTGATCGAAACAGGCCTGACCCCGCGCCATGATCTGGCGACGATTGTGGAGACCGGTCAGTTCGTCCGTCATGGCCAGCCGCCTCATCTTGCGGCTGCGGTTGAAGAGGTAGAGCACCAGCATGCCCATCACCACCAGCAGCAGAGCCACCACGGCGAATTGCCACTGGCGGCGCTCCTGCAGTTGCTTGAGCTTGGCTTCCTGCAACAGCTGTTTGGTCTTGAGGGTCTGGTTTTCCAGCTCCTTGCGGGCCAGATCGAACTCGAAGCGCATCTGCAAGGAGCGCTGCTCCCTGAGCACCAGCTCGGTGGCATGCCGGGTCTGCACATACTGCTTGAGGCTGGCCAGCGCATCGCCGACCCGGCCCTGGCGCTCGAAGATGCGCGAGCGCAGACCATAGACACGGATCAGAAAACGCTGGTTATGCTCCCTGGCGAAAACGGTCTCCGCCCGCGCCAGATAGTCGAGGGCTCTGGTTTGCTCTCCCGAGGCATCCAGCACCATGGCCATCACCAGTTGCCAGTGCGCCAGGGTCACGCTGTCGCTCCCCTCGCGATCGTGCAGCAGCACTTCGGCCTGTTTCAGCTTGGCTTTGGCCTCGCTCACCTTGTTCTGGTTGAGCAGCATGGTGGCCACCTCGATCTGGCTCCAGGCCAGCAGTCCCTCCTGACGCTGGAACTGATAGTAGCGCTCGGCCTCCTGCATCAGCGGCAGGGCCCGGTCGAACTCGTCCATTTCGGCGTAGAGCAGCGCCTGCTGGGCATGGATATCCACCAGCTGTTCCCGGGCCCCCAGCTGGCGATAGTCCTGCTCCAGTTCCTTGAAATAGTCGTCGGCTCGCTCATAGAGCCCCATGCGCCGATAGGAGTTGGCAATCAGGGTCAATACTTCCCGCCCCTTGTCCTCCATGCCCAGATCTTCATAGCGCTGGTACGCTTCGATAAGCTCCTTCAGCCCCTCGGCCAGCTTGCCCTGATAGGAGTAGAGTTCGCCACGATAGCTGAGGACATCGGCCTCTTGCATCCGATCCCCAAGCTCCCGCGCCAACCCCTGTGCCTGCCCAAAATCGGCCAGCGCCAGCTTCATGTTGCCCAGCATCTGCTGGTGAAAGCCGCGACAGACAAGCAGTCCGGTTTCGGTGAGCCGATCCTTGCGCGCCCTAGCGATGGCCAGCTCCTTGTCGGCAAAAGCCACCACGGCGCGATACTCGCTGTCCCGCTCGGCCGGCATGGCCCGACACTGCAGCCGGGCAATCCGGCCCTGCACGTCGGGGGAATAGGCATCGCGATTGGCCGCCAGGGCGGCGACTCGCAATCGGTAGATGCGATCGGGCAGGCCCCCCTCTTCCAGCGCTTGCAACTCTTTGGATAATTGCGGCTCGCCAAGGGGGCCTCGTGCCGCCCATGCAGGAGAGCAAGCCAGACACGCCCACAGGATCAAGGTCATGCAACGCTTCATGCCGGATCAGGTTCCCCATTCGATAGCACTGATACTCTGATAACTCATCATATCGTTCCTTGTCCGACCTGGCAGCAAACCTTATGCCAAATCCGGTTTTTAGCCCTCCTCACAATGACGAAATCCGGCGCTTTACAGGAGCAGACCCAGCATCGACTATATGTTCTTTTTGCAGGGATGTGGCGGGATGACATACGAGGAGTTGCAGGCTGCCTATGCCAGGCTGCAGCTGGAAAACGAGCGGCTAAAGCGCATCGCCGACGATGCCCGCGAAAAACTGGACGCCGCCATGGATGGTACCGGCCTGTGCATCTGGCAAAACCACATCCCCACCGGCAAGCTCATCATCTTCAACCGCCGCTGGGGCGCCATGCTGGGATTTCAGCCCAAGGAGCTGTCTGCCCATTTCGACGTCTGGCGCGAGCACCTGCACCCGGAAGACAGGGAGCGGGTGCTGCAGGCCTTCTTCGACCATCTGAGCGGCAAGAGCCCGTTTTATCAGGTGATGCACCGGATGATCGCCAAGGATGGCAAGACCACCTGGGTGCTGGATCGGGGCCGCGTGGTGGAACGGGATGAACAGGGCAACCCCATCCGGGTGATGGGCACCCACATCGACATCACCCACGAGAAAGAGTACGAGCAGCAGCTGGCCCGGCTCGCCCATCGGGATCCCCTCACCGGCCTGGCCAACCGCACCGCCTTGCAGCGCAAGTTCAACCAGGGTTTCAAATCCATCTGCTTCATCGATCTCGATGACTTCAAACAGGTCAATGACAACCTGGGCCACCGGGCCGGAGACGAGCTGCTGGTCGCCCTGACTCAGCGTCTCAGGCAGTGCTGTCCGGAAGAGAGCGAACTGGGACGCCTTGGCGGCGACGAGTTTGTGCTGCTGCTCCCCTGGGAGAGCGAGGATCCCCGTACCCACGAGCTGGCCCAACTCTGCATCGAGCTCATCTCGACCCCCTTCCCCCTCGCCAACGGCGACGGGAATGTGGGTCTGAGCATGGGAATTGCGGCCATCCGGCCCCAGGATGACTTCGGCGCCGCCCTGGCCCGGGCCGATCAGGCCATGTACCAGGTCAAGCGCAGCGGCAAACGGGGCTTTCACATCTCCCGTCCGAGCGGTCAGCCACTGCTGGATCAGGAACAGGTCAACGAACGTGCCTTGAGCCACACTCCGGCTCACTGACAGCGGGATCCCTCAGTGCTGCTGCCAGCGGCGCAGCAGGCGGCCACGCAGGCCGCAATCCAGCAACCAGCTGTTGTCGAATACCCGCAGCAGCGCCTGCTTGGCGTGGCGGGACATGGCGACGGCGTGAAAGCGGGTCTCGCGATGGCGATAGCGATTCATCTGATCGAGCAGGGGATGGGGCAGACTCTGGGCGATGAAGTCGGAGATCACCAGCACATCCGCCTTGGCAAAGGCGGGCTCGTCGAGTTTGAGCAACGCCTTCTCGAGACAGGGCACCAGATCGGTACCGCCGTGAAAACTCATGGAGAGGAAGCGCTCCGCCTTGTCCAGCCCAGTGTCAGCGGTGATCTCCAGGGTCGCCACCTCGGTAGAGAAGAGCATCAGATAGCAGCCGCGCTTCTCATCCATCGCCACCTTGAGCAGCGCCAGAAACAGCGCCTTGGCACACTCCTCCGGATAACCGCCCATGGAGCCCGACGTATCGACGCAGACGATGAAGGGCCCCCGCTGCTGCAACTGGTGTCCACCCTGTTCCGAGGTGCGCAGCATGATGCGCTGGCGTGGCAGGGTACCCCGTGACTGGTAGCTGAGCAGGCGCCGCTCCAGATAGCGGCGATAGAACTCCAGCTCCAGCTCCGGCAGCCCCAGCATCACCGCCTCGCTCGGCAGCAGTCGCATCAGGTCGCTGGCCTGATGGATCCCCACCAAATCGTCGGGCACATCGTCGCTAGGGGCAGGTTCGAGCTCCAGCATCTGCACCGGCGGCACCGGCTGCTCCTGCGCCTGCCGATCCCGTTCGCTGCGGCCAAGCTGCGCGGCTATCTCAGCCAGCAGGGGTTCCCGCTGCAACATACGGGCATACTGCTTGACCAGCACCAGGCTGCGCTTGTGCCAGCTGCCTTGGGCCAGATCCCACAGACCACCGGCCGAGATCTGGTGGGGATCGAGGGCATCGGCCAGGGTGCGGCTCGCCAGCAGCTGATCCTCGATCTCCTGGCGCTGCTTCTCCCGCTCCGCCTCGGCGATCTGCTGCTGCAGTTGCAGCAAACTGCCCACCAGGCTGGCACGCCACTTCTCGACAAACAGCTGGCGCAGGCTCTCGGTCGGATGAGCCACCAGCTGGCGCACCAGGCTGCGGGCTTCGCCGGCGAACGGGCTGTACTGCTCGAGCGCCTCCAGCAGCGTCGGCAAGCGGCCGATAAGCTCAGTCATCGGTAGCTGGCGATGCGCCTGATAGAGCAGGTACTCCTGCTCCAGCGCCACCGGCACCGGCTTGTGGCGGATCTCCTCGCCAAGCTGTTCGCCCCAGCTCTGCAGGCGCTTTTTCAACAGCTTGCCCTGTAGCGGCGAGCGCTTGATGAACTCGGAGATCTTGGGTGAGGCCGCCAGCAGCAGCGCCACCTCCCCCGCCAGCTCCCCTTCCCCCATCAGGAGCCCCAGATCCAGCATGCCAATTTCCAGCATGGGAACTCCTTAGTCGTCCAGCCTGGGCAACCGCTCGCGCCAGTGCGCCAGCTCGCCGGAGAGTTGCTCGAGATCCCGGTTCAGCACGAAGAAGCTGTCCTCCACCTGCTGCAGCCAGCGCTGGCCGATGAAGAGGTGCTGCTGATGGCGCTCAAACAGGCTGCGCTGCTGCTTGAGCGACTGCACCACCTTGGCCACCTCGGCCTGCAACTCGTCCAGCTCCTGCAACCAGGGTTCCAGCACCACCTCGGGGATGGCATTGCGCTCCATCAGTACCAGCGGGATCTGCTGACGCTGGATATCCAGCACGTGAAGCCGCAGCTCGTCATCCAGCACCAGCTCAAAATGGCCCTCTTTCGGGTTGCCATACTGATAGCCCGCCAGAGCTTCACCGGTCGGGTGCCAGTGGGAAAGCAGGGTGCGATCGAACACCAGAGTCTCGGTCAGACGCTCGGGATCGCCACCATCCAGCGGCGCCGGGGTGAGTAGGTGGAAGTGCACCGCCTTGCCGAAGGGTCTGGCGTTGGCCAGGGGGATCTCGATCCCCCGCGCGCGGCGGCCAAACCACTGCTTGCGTTGGCGCGCCTTGCAGCAGAGACGCTGGGCGACCCGCTGCTTCAGCTGCTTGAACCTGTCCCGCAGGGTCAGCAGCTGACGAGTCATGGCCAGCTGCTGATAGCCGTAGAGGCGGGAAAACTCGGTCATCATCTCCAGCAGGGCGGTGCGGGACTCCTCGTCGTGCCACAGGCAATCCTTGAACAGCAGCAGATCGAGGGGGGCCACCTCGTCGCGGCCGTTGAAGAAGGCGCTCGCCTTGATGAGCCTGACGGCCTTCTTCCAGCGCCGATCCGACACGTAGCAGCGATGGGCCAACTGGCTGTCGAGCTGCTGGCGCAGCTGATAGATGAGCTCGAAACAGGCTTCCGGCAGGCGCACCTGCTCAATCTGGCTCTGCCACTGCAGGTACTCCTCCCCTTGGATCTGCAAGGCGGCCGGCAAGTTTTGATGGGCGTGACCGTCGCTGGCCAGCATCGCCTGAAAGTTGGCCTTCTCCTGCACCCTGTCCATCCAGATCCGCACCAGCATGCGGTCGTAGAGGGCCTCCAGCCCGCTGTCGGGGGCCGGCAGCTCGTTGGAGGCAGTCACCAGCAACCGCATCGGGATGGGGTACTGACCATCGCCGTTGCGAAACTGCCGCTCGTTGATGGCGGTGAGCAGGGTGTTGAGGATGGCGGGGCCCGCCTTCCAGATCTCGTCGAGGAACACCACCTCGGCCTCCGGCAGGTAGCCATTGGTCAGGCGCAGGTACTTGCCATCCTCCTTCAGGGCCTGGATGGAGAGAGGACCGAACACCTCTTCCGGCGTGCTGAAGCGGGTCATCAGGTATTCAAAGTGGCGGGCCTCGTGAAAGGCCAGCTTGAGCCGGCGGGCGATCAGGCTCTTGGCGATGCCGGGGGGCCCCAGCAGAAACACGCTCTCGCCGCTGAGAGCAGCCAGCAGACCGAGCCGCAGGGCATCCTGGCGTTCATAGAGCCCCTCGCCGAGGGCTGTCAGCAGACGGGGCAGGCGTTCATGGATGGGCATGGACCGCACGGCGGCGTGGGCTTGAGCTGAAAGCGACATAGAGACAATTCCGAAGCTGAGATAATGATGGCGCCAAGGGGTGATATCCGTTTGTTCGCCCTTGGATTTTGTCTTGTTATGATGTTTATTCTGGCCCTGGTTGCTGCAAAATACCCCGTTCTGGCAGGAAAAAACCGCGCGGGCCAAGGCTGGACGCTGCAAAGGGTGCAGCAAAACCCGTTCGAGTGTACCCTGCCCGGCACGATTTTCCCCAACGCAGATCAAGAGTGAGTCGCCCCATGCAAGATCCCGTACGTCAGAGCATGTTGGCCCGCATGGGCATTCAAGGCTGGCAGTTGCGCCGCCCGGCCTTGCTGGGTGGCGCCCCTGAACCAACCGAGCCGCAGCCCGCCAGCGGCGAACAGACCCAAGAGGCTGTCATGCCAGACGGCAAGCTCTGGCTGCTGGCCCCGCAGCTGCCCGCTCAGCCTCTGCTGGCCGATATCTGCCAGCTGCTCGGCATTACGCCGGAGGAGGTGTCACTGCTTGGGGAGATGCCCGCCGGCGAGCCGCCCCTGCTCTGGTTGACCGAGGGCGATCCCCGCTGGCCCGACGCCCTGATCTGCCCGCTCGCGCCCAACGGGACGCAGAAGCGGGCGCTGTGGCAACAGCTGCGTCAACGACTGGCCGCGACGGCGGCATAAGAGGGCATCTTGTCGCAAGCCAGCCCGGTGATACCGCTCTTTTTACCTGATTTTACAAAGGCGGCACGCTACCTGGTTCGGCAGATACCAGTACGGCTTGTCGCCATTTTTCCCTAGTTTCGGAGTTTCCATGGCTGAGTTTCGTCCCCTGCTCGAGAGCGATTTCGAGCTTGTCTATCCCATTGAGCAGGCCGCCCACAAGGAGCCCTGGAGTCAGGCCAACCTGCTCTCCTGCTT
The DNA here is from genome assembly GCF_040581895.1 of Aeromonas sp. 19NY04SH05-1. Classification (NCBI taxonomy): domain Bacteria; kingdom Pseudomonadati; phylum Pseudomonadota; class Gammaproteobacteria; order Aeromonadales; family Aeromonadaceae; genus Aeromonas; species Aeromonas sp. 19NY04SH05-1. The sequence goes on from NZ_CP095328.1 coordinate 3,933,466, forward strand.
CGGCCCCCGTTATCTCAACGGCCTGATGCTGGTGGATGGCCGCCCGGCCGGTTTCTACATCTCTGATCTGGTGGCCGGCGACAGCTCGCTGATGAACATCTGCGTGCACCCTGATTTTCAGGGCAAGGGGCTGGGCCGGGCGCTGCTGAAGGAGTATCTGGCTCGCAGCAAGGCGAAGGGGGCCGAGGCCTGGTTTCTTGAGGTGCGCGCCAGCAATCTGGCCGCCATCGGCCTCTACGAGAGCGCCGGCTTTGCGGAATATTGCCGCCGGGCCGACTACTACGGTACCGGCAGCGAGCGGGAAGATGCGATCCTGATGTCGCGCCTGTTCGACTTCGGCTGACATCAGGGCTTTGGTGACCTGCCCCGGCATCACTCCAGCGGGGCATTGTCCAGGGCGGGATCCTGCAGCGCCAGGGTGGTCTCGAGCACGGCCTCGAAGGCCGCCGCCGAGAGCGGCATATAGAAGCCCCGCTGCCAGGTCTTGCCCGGCATCCAGATCTGGTTGATATCCACCACCAGCTTGATGGGCTTCAAGGGTTCACCCGGTCGCTGTACGTAGATGCCGGGCGGCGTCGCCACCTTGGGGAAGCGGCGCAGGATCTGCTCGCTGCCATCCCTGCTCCCCGGATTGAGCCTCACCTTCACCAGTCGCGAGAGGGGGCCCACCATCTCGTCGCTCTGCCAGAAGCGCTGATCCAGCGCCTTGCAGCGGCGACACTTCGGAGTTTCCAGTACATAGAGCAGCGGCTGGCCGGATGACAGCGCCTGACGCTGCGCGCTCTGATACCCCTCATCCCCCTGATACCAGGCGCTGGCAGCCTTGTCCGCCTCACTGCCCGAGAAGAACCAGGCGACGCCCCCCGCCACCATGAGCACCCCGGCGGCCAATCCCCCTTTAAGCCATAAATTCATATCGTTACCTCCCCTGTACACACTTTTTTTATATCGGCTGCCCTGTGCAGAGATAGAGCTATTTGCACTCTTTGTGATCCAGAACAAACAGCGAACACTTGTAAGCCGTAATAGTCGAGTTTAAACTCTAGCCCGATTTTTAGTGCCCTCGCGGGCGTACAACTGTAATTAAAGGATGTTTGATTGATGCCGAAGCTTCATCTGGTTCGACTGATGCGTGAGCGCATTGCCCAGCTTGGCAACAAGGCCGCCCTGCGGGTTCAGCAGGATGGTCAATGGCGTGCCATCGGCTGGCGCACCCTCGGCCAGGCCATGGACTACTGCGCCCAGGCGCTGATCCGCGCCGGCCACCAGCCCACCGAAATGGTCGGCATCTATGCCCGCAACATGCCGGAGTGGACCCAGGCCGATCTCGGCATCCTCGCCGCCCGCGGCGTCAGCGTTCCCATCTATCCCACCAGTACGCTCGATCAGCTGCGCTACATAGTACGCGATGCCAACATCGGCCTGCTGTTCGTCGGTGAGCAGCCCCAGTTTGATCAGGCGCTGACCCTGCTGCAGGCCGGCGAGATCCGCCAGATCGTCGCCCTCGATGGCACAGTCGATCTGCGTGGCTGCCCGCAGGCCAGCCACTTCCAGACCTTCCTGGTTTCCGGCAACCATCAGGCCAGCGAACAGGCGCTGCGGGAGCGCGAAAGCCAGTACCGGATGGACGACCTGCTGACCCTGATCTACACCTCCGGCACCACGGGCGAGCCCAAGGGGGTCATGCTCGATTTTGCCAACATCGCCGCCTGTTTCGAGATGCACAACAGCCGCCTCGATCTGAACGAGCAGGATGTGTCGCTCTGCATGCTGCCGCTCAGCCACGTGTTCGAGCGAGCCTGGACCTATTACGTGCTCTATTGCGGTGCCGAAAACGTCTACATCCGCGACCCGCAGAAGGTGATGGATGTCATCGGCGAGGTGAAGCCGACCGTGATGTGCGCCGTGCCGCGCCTCTACGAGAAGGCCTACGCCATGATCCAGGCCAAAGTCGCCCAGGCGCCGCGCCTGCGCCGCGCCCTGTTTGGCTGGGCTACCCGGGTCGGCAAGCAGATGGTTGCCACCCGTCAGCAGGGCAAGTCCGCTTCCCCCTGGCTCTACGCCCAGCTGGCCCTGGCCGAACGCCTGGTATTTCGCAAGCTGCGCGCCCGCTTCGGCGGTCGTACCCGCTTCCTGCCGGTAGCCGGCGCCCGCCTGGCCGATGACGTGAACCTCTTCTTCCAGGCTATGGGGCTCAACCTCAAGTACGGCTACGGCATGACCGAAACCACCGCCACTGTCTGCTGCTACGAGGATAGCCAATTCAAGTTGGGGTCCATCGGCACAGCCCTGAACGGCATCGAAGTGAAGCTCGGCGAGAGCAACGAGCTGCTGGTGCGCTCCCCGACCGTGATGCGCGGCTACTACAACAAACCCGAGGCCACTGCCGAGGTGATGACCGAGGATGGCTTCCTGCGCACCGGCGATGCCGGCGAGCTCGACGGCGAGGGCAACATCTACTTCACCGAACGGCTGAAGGAGCTGATGAAGACCTCCAACGGCAAGTACGTGGCCCCCCAGCTGGTAGAAGGGACCCTCGGCAAGGATCGCTTCATCGAGCAGATCGCCATCGTCGCCGATGCCCGCCACTTCGTCTCGGCGCTGATCGTGCCCTGCTTCGAGTCGCTGGAGGAGTACGCCCGCTCCATCAACCTGCAGTACCAGTGCAAGACCGAGCTGCTGCGCCACTCCAAGGTGGTGACCTTCTTCGAGGAGCGGATCCACGAGCTGCAAAAAGAGCTGGCCAAGTTCGAGCAGGTGAAGAAGTTCACCCTGCTGCCGAGCGCCTTCTCCATGGAGCTGGGGGAGCTGACCCCCACCATGAAACTGCGGCGCAAGATCATCGAGGCCAAGTATCAGGACGAGATCGAGGCGATGTACAACCACGTCTGATCCCGCAGCTTCGCACCAACAAAGAGCCGCCCCTCCCCGGGGCGGCTTTTTTGTTGTTCATTCAGCTCCGGTCAGCAACAGGGTCGCACACTGGTACAGATAATCATCATCCTCTCGGGGATGGTACCTATCGTCCCGATCAACGCCCAATCCCATGACGCTGACCACACTCGACTTGCACGGCAAGAAACACTATTACCTGCTGCTCCATGACCAGCTCGAACTGGATCACTGGTCACTGCTGCAGACCGAGCAGACCCGCCGTCTGGAGCGCATCGCCAGCAGCCAGTTCTGGCTCCATCCCGCCAGTAACAGCCTGTGCAAGATAGTGCCAGACAAGTACCCGCGCTGGACCCTCGGCTGGTGGTGCCGGGATCAGCTCAGCAAGCGATTGATCGGTCATATCGACGCCCTGCGCGAGTGGCAGAGCAATCGCCGCCTGCGCAAGGCCGGACTCCAAGTTGTCCCCTGCAAGGCCGCCGGTATCGCCCTCAACCCGCTCAACCCCCACGCCTCTTTCCTGGCCGTGCACTACCTGGCGGAGCACAGCTCCGGCGAGCACTACTTCAAACAGGCAGACGAGAGCGATCGCCTGGCCCTGCTGCACCGGCTCGCCAAGGATATCTATCACCTGGCAAAGCACGGCTACTATCACCGGGATCTTCATCTGGGCAACCTGATGCTCTCCCCTTCCGGCAACATCGTCTGGATCGATACCCATGTGCGCCGCCTGCCCAGCAATCTGGAGCGGCTGCGCCAGACGGTGATCGCCTCCCTCGAGCCCGGCAAGCTGTTCGGGCAGTTCTACCGGGATTATCTGCTGACCCAGCTGCGCCGTCTGGCTGGCCTGTCTCAACCAGAATCCATAAAGCCTTAACCCATAAAAAAGCCGCTCATCGAGCGGCTTCTGGTGTACCTGATATCAGGCGGCAGTCGTGCTGGCTCCGAAGTAGTCGGCCAGAAAGTCATCAAACGACTGGCTGTCGCTGCGCTCCCGTTCCCGCTGCTTGATCAGGGAGTCCTTCGCCTCGCCGGCGAAATAGGCCTCATCCCAATATTGCAGCTCGGCCGCCAGCAGCTGCTCCCGGTAACGGGTCGCCAGCTTGTCGCCAAAGCAGCCGTTGTCCTCGCCGCTTGCCAGCAGATCTTTGAGGATGCGGGCCGAGTAGGTCAGCTCGGGGTCGAGCAGCTTTTCGCGGTGCTCGGCCAGCGTCTTGCGGTAATGGTGACGGCCGCAGCAGCGATCCAGCAGCTCGGCCACCTGGGCCAGCTCGTCAAACAGCTTGAGACCGAACTCCTTGAGACCGATGGGGTTGCCCTGCTCGTCCTCCAGCATCAAGCCGGGGCGACGCCCCTCCAGCACCACCTTGTTCTGGTTGCGGCGATTGCGGGCGATCTCCTCCTCGCCGAGCACGGGAGACGGGCGCAGCAGGCACCAGACCAGGAACAGATCGAAGAAGCGGATCTGATCGGCCTCGATCCCCAGCGGGGTGAAGGGGTTGACGTCCACGGTGCGCAGCTCGATGTACTCGATGCCGCGTTGCTCCAGCGCGTCGGACGGCTTCTCGCCGCTGCGCGGGGTGCGCTTGGGACGGATCGGGGCATACAGCTCGTTCTCCAGCTGCAGCACGTTGTCGTTGAGTTGGCGGTACTCGCCGTCCACCTTGACCCCGATCTTGGCAAAGTCAGGATCATGGGTGTTGATGGCACGGCGCAGGCTGCTCACATAGGCGGGCAGGCTGTCGTGGCTGATCTTGAGCCCGGCCTGGGCGCTGTTGGTATAGCCGAGATCGGAGAGGCGCAGTGCGGTGGCGTAGGGCAGGTAGAGGGTGCCCTTGCCGGTCTTCTGGAACGGCAGCGCGCTCTTGCGCCCCTTGAGGAAGGATTCGCAGATGGCCGGGGATGCCCCAAACAGATAGGGCACCAGCCAACCGAAACGGTAGACGTTGCGAATAAGCCCCATGTACTTGTCGGAGATGAAGCGCTGGCTGCAACAACCGGCGCACTCCAGCTCCTGCCACTCGCACCAGAAGCTGTCCGGCATCGAGAAGTTGAAGTGGACTCCGGCGATCACCTGCATCAGGCTGCCGTAACGGTTCTTGAGCCCCTGACGGTAGAGGGTCTTCATCCGCCCGATATTGGAGCTGCCATACTGGGCCAGCCGGATGCTCTCCTCGCCACCCACGAAGCAGGGCATGGAGAGAGGCCAGATCCGCTCGTCACCCAGGTGCTGCATCACATGGTGATGAATATCGCCGAGCTGCTCCATCAGGCTGTCGATGGAGTCGGTGGCCGGGGTGATGAACTCCAGCAGGCTCTCGGAGTAGTCGGTGGTGATATTGGGGTGGGTCAGGGCCGACCCCAGCGCCCGCGGATGATCACTCTGGGCGAGCCGGCCTTCCGGCGTGATGCGCAAACATTCACGCTCGAGCCCGCGCCGGATCCCCTTGAGGGCAGTCAGGCGTTCCGGCGCTCCCAGCGCCCCCAGCAACTCGGTGAGCGACAAGCTTGTTGTAGTCATATTCTCGGCTCATGTGAGGCCGCCCCGTCCGGGGCGGCTCTATTGATATGAAATGCCAGTTACGGCAACTGCAGCGGATAGATGGGAAGATGAAGCTCCTTCAGGGGTTTTTCAAGCTTTTGCTTGTCTCCCACCACCACGATCACCATGTCGGCCGGGTCGAGCCAGCGGGCCGCACTGGCCTTGAGCGTCTCGGGCGACACCGTCTTGATCAGCTTGCTCTGGGCCTGCACATAGTCCGGCTTCAGGTCATACATGATCATCTGCAACAGGAAACCCGCCTTCTGGCCGAGGGTCTCGTAGGAGAGGGCATCCTGCTGGGAGACGGCGCTGCGCATGTAGGCGAGTTCGATCGGTGTCGGCCCGCTCGCCCGGTAGTTGTCCATCTCCTTGAGGAACTGACGGATGGCATCCACGGTCGCATCGCTGCGCACATTGGCGCCGGTGGCGAAGGTACCCACCTCGCGGTTGGCGGAGAAGCCGGAGCTGGCACCATAGGTGTAACCCTTGTCTTCCCGCAGGTTGAGGTTGATGCGACTGTTGAAGTTGCCACCCAAGTTGAAGTTCATCAGGTTGGCGGTGAAGTAATCACCCGTGGTGTCGAACGGCAAGGCACGACGGCCGATGCGGATCACCGACTGGGGCGCACCCGGCTTGTCCACCAGATAGATGCCGGGCTTGACCTGCTCGCCCTTGAGCTTGAGACTGCCCAGAGTCGGGGCTGTCCCCTTCCATTCGGTCAGGAAGCCGAGTTGCTCCTCGATCTGCTGGCGACCCACATCACCGGCCACCACCACCTTGGCATTGGTCGGGTTGTAGTAGGTCTGGTAGAAGCGCTTCACGTCCGCCAGGGTCAGCTTGGCCACGTCGCCGATCACCCCGTCGGTGGGTTGGCCGAGGCGGTTCTCCTTGCCGTAGACCAGTTCGCGGAACGCCTGGCCCGCCAGCCATTCCGGCTGCTGCTCGCTCTGCTGCATCCCCTGCAGCAGTTGCGCCTTGACCCGCTCGAAGTCAGCCTCGCGCATGCCGGGGCGCTCGTACACCTCGCGTACCAGCGCCATGGTCTGGGGCAACTTGTCCGCCAGCGAACTGATGGTGATCAGGGTGTTGTACTGGGCACTGGAGACATCGATGCTGGAGCCAAGCTTTTGCAACTCGTCGCTGAGCTGGGCTTCGGTCAGGCGTACCGACCCCTGCCCCATCATGGCGGCGGTCAGATTGGCCAGCCCGAGCTGCCCCTGCTCTTCGGCGCGAATGCCGCCCGGCAGGGCAATCATGATGGAGGCGGCGGGGATCTCGTCGCTCTCGGTGCCGATGATCTCGATGTTCTTGTCCAGCTTGCCGCGCCAGATGGCCGGCACCTTGACGCTCACCGCATCCGCCGCCTTGGGCTGGACGCTACGATCGAAGCTGTCTTTCACCGGCCGCTCGGCCAGCGCCTTGTCATGCTTGCTGTAATCCGGCAACTCGCGCTTGGCGGGGGTGAAGTTGGGGACGGCCGCCTGCCAATCCGTCTTGCCCTTGGGCACCACGCTCAGCACTACCGCCGGTTTGTTCGCGATGAACTTGTCGTAGACCGCCTTGACTTGCTCGGGCGTCACCTTGCCGATGGCATCCAGGGTCTTGAAGACATAGTTGGGATCCTGGGCGAAGACCTGGCCCATGGCGAGCTGGCTCACCTTGCCGGAGACGCTGTCCAGCCCCCAGATGGCGGAGGCGCGGTACTTGTTGATCGCCTTCTCCAGATCGTCGGACTTGAGGCCGCGCTCGGCAAACTCGCCGATCACCTTGTCCACCTCCCCCTTGAGGGTCTTGAGGCTGCCATCCACCGCCGGGTTGGGATAGGCGTAGACGGTCAGGGTACAGGCCAGCTCTTCGCAGTAGTGGGAGGCCCCCGCATCGACTGCCTTGCCGGTTTTCACCAATGACTGGTAGAGCATGGAGCTGGCAGAGCCTCCGAGCACGTCGGCGAACATGTCGAGCGCCGGCTCCTGGGGATCGCCAAGGGCAATCGTCGGGTAGCTGATGTAGAGCAGCGGCAAGTGAACCTTGTCCTCGAGCGTCACATAGCGGGTCTTGGGCAGGGTCACCGGCTTGGGGGTTGGCTCCGCCACCTCGGGGCCGCGCGGGATGGGGCCGAAGTACTTCTCAATCCAGGCGAGCGCCTGCTTGGTATCAAAGTCGCCGCCCAGGGTCAGGGTGGCGTTGTTCGGACCATACCAGCGCAGGAAGAACTGCTTGAGGTCGTTCACGTCGACCCGGTCGAGATCCTCCACATAGCCTATGGGCTGCCAGGAGTAGGGATGGGTGCGCGGATAAAGTGCCTCACCTACCTTCTCCCCCACCAGACCATAGGGCTGGTTGTCGACGCGCTGGGCACGCTCGTTCTTGACGGTGGCGCGCTGGATCTCGAACTTCTTCTGGCTCACCGCATCGAGCAGGAAGCCCATGCGATCCGCCTCCAGCCAGAGCACCTTCTCCAACTGGTTGGCCGGCACTGTCTCGTAGTAGTTGGTGCGATCCCGGTTGGTGGTGCCGTTCATGTCGCCACCAGCCTCGTTGATGATCCGCATGTGCTCCTGATCACCGACGTTTTTCGAGCCCTGGAACATCATGTGTTCGAAGAAGTGGGCGAAGCCGGACTTGCCGACCGTCTCTCGCGACGAGCCCACGTGGTAGGTGACGTCGAGGTGCACCAGGGGATCGGATTTGTCGGGAGCCAGGATCACGGTCAGGCCGTTGTCGAGCTTGTACATCTGGTAGGGGATGGCGAGCTTGCCCTCCTCCTTGACCTGTTCCGACACCAGGATGGGCGCTGCCAGCACCGGCAGGGTGAAGCCCAGCAGCATGCTTAATGGAATGAGTTTGTTCACGGTTACCTCGTGAGTGACAAAAGGGCTAGAAGATCTGCCTGGCCAGCAGAAAAATCAGGGTATAACGCAGCAACTTGCCGAGCCCGATGAGAACGAGAGAGCGCCAGAAAGAGAGACGCAGCCAGCCAGCCAACAGACAGAGTCCATCACCGACCACAGGCGTCCAGGCCAGCAGCAGGCACCAGTGGCCATGTTGTTTGAGCCAACACAGGGCTTTTTGTTCCCCACGGCCTTGAAAATCTTCCGGTTTTTTCTTGAAGGTGGCGAGCCAGCCGAGCCACCAGGTGGTCATGGAGCCCAGGGTATTGCCGAGCGTCGCCCACCCGAGCAGGCTGGCCATGCTCCACTGCCCCTTGGCGGCCATGGCCCCCAGCAGCACTTCCGAGCCACCTGGCAGCAGAGTGGCCGAGGTGAAGGCGCTCAAAAAGAGCCACCCCAGCCCCATCTCCATCAGATCGTTCATGCAGGGTAGTCGTCGGCGGCGGGCATGCGCAATACCAGCTTGCCGCGCACATGGCCATCCTCGATGGCATGGTGGGCCTGCGCCCCTTCGGCCAGGGGGAACTCACCGGCAACAGTGATCTTCACCTCGCCCTGGCGCAGCAACAGCAGCATCTGGGCCAGCTGTTTCTGGTCGGGATGGACCAGCATGCCGAGTACCTCGACTCCGGCCTCGGCCCCCGCATCCTTGAGCAGCTGAGCCGTGATGGTCGGCACCGTCACCAGACGCCCGCCCGGCTTGACGCAGGCCAGGGCCGCCTTGCCGCTCTCGCCCCCCACCAGATCCAGCACCAGATCGACCTGGCCGCCCGCGGCTACTATTTGTTCGGCCCAGTCGGCATCGTGATAATCCACCAGAGTATTGGCACCCAAACCGTGCAGGAAGCTGTGGTTGTCGCCGCTGGCCGTGGCGACCACCTCGGCGCCATAAGCGGCGGCAAACTGCACCGCCAGATGGCCCACACCGCCTGCACCGGCCAGGATCAGCACTCGCTGCCCCGCCTTGAGGGCGCCGTGCTCGAACAGTCCCTGCCAGGCGGTGAGCCCTGCCAGCGGTAGTGCCGCCCCCTGTTTGAGGCTGACGCCATCGAGCCTGACCAGCTCCCCTTCACCAGCCACCACGGATTCTGCATAGCCCCCCGCTTGCAGCGGAAAGCCCACCATGCCGCACACCCAATCCCCCTCGACCAGCGAGCTGACACCAGGGCCGACCTTCTCGACCACGCCGGCAACGTCATAGCCCGGCGTCCAGGGCAGCTTGTCCTTGTTCTGGGCCGCCGCCCAGCCAAGTCCGGCGCGGGTCTTGGCATCGATGGGGTTGACCCCCGCAAAGCAGATGCGCACCCGCACTTCCCCTTCTGCCGGCACCTTGTCGAGAGAAGGGTTGAGCCTGAGTACCGAGGGGTCACCGAATGCGGTAATCTGTAGTTGCGTCATTGCACAATCCATCCTGTTGATTGATCAAGGGTCAACAGAATAACAGCGAGGACACCATGGCTCGAATGTTTCTTATTCCCCTGTTGCTGGCGCTGGGCTGGTGGGCGTTTCTGCTCTACTTTCGCATCCCGCTCAAGCAGGGGGCCAAGGGGTTTTACTGGATCATCGGTCTGGGTGGCGGGCTGGCGGCATTTCTTGCCCTGATGATGGTGCTGACGCACTAGGGGCAAGAACGAACAAGGGAGCTGGAGGAATAATGCTGACTGGTCTGAACCATCTGACCCTGACAACAGGGGATCTCGACAAGAGCCTTGCCTTCTATGTCGAAATCCTGGGTTTCAAACCGCGTGTCCGCTGGACAAGGGGAGCCTATTTAACATTGGGCGAACTGTGGCTCTGCCTTTCCTGCGACCACCCGCACCCGGCAAGGGACTACACCCATGTTGCCTTCAGCATCGCCTCTGAACACTTTTCGGCGTTTTGTACCCGCCTGCGCCAGGCGGGCATAGATGAATGGAAAACCAATCGCAGCGAAGGTGAATCCTTCTACTTGAAAGACCCTGACGGCCATCAACTTGAAATCCACGTTGGCAACCTTGAGAGCCGACTTTCCTCTCTCAGGGAGAGCCCCTATGAGGGATTGGTCTGGTACGACTGAACAGGATTCAGCTGTTTTCAGTACGCAGATGGTAATGGCGATTGCTGCCCTGCCCCAGCACCCCTTGTGACAAGAGGTGATGGAATACCCTATCCACCTCCTCCAGCGACAATGACAGCGCCTGGGCCACCGAGCGCTTGCTGCACTTGAGCTCACCGCTTTCCAGGGCACCACGTACCCGCTCCACCACGGCCGGAGCCGGCTCGGGCTGAACCACCACCTCGGGCTGAACAGGCGCCGGCACTTGCACAGCCTGCTGGGCCTCCCGGCGCTCCTGAGCCTGCTGGCGCAGCCACTGGCGGCGGAAGCGGTTTTCCTCGCCAATCAGGCTGACAAAGAAAGCACCGAATACATCCAGCAGGATGGAGAGGAAGCAGACCAGCAGAAACTGCACCTGGCTGATGCTCATCCCCATGCCATCTGCCAGGCTGCTCATCAGGCCCAGCATGGAGGACTGCTCATTGACTGGCTTGGCATCGCGCTGCTGGCGCAATTCGTCCTGTTGCAGACGCAGGCGAGTGTTGTCACGCTGCAGGGCGGTCACGCCGCTGGAGATGCGTGCCAGCTCGATGTATTTGCGGGCCGCCTCCTCGTTGAGCTTGATCTGCCGCTCTATGCTGGCGATCTGCTCGTCAAAACGGGCAATAACCCGTTCATGGTGAGCCTGCTGGTTGAGGATGGTGTTGGTGGCGCTGTTGATGCCGCCGATACTGCCACCGATGGAGATGGCAGCCAGTACGCTGTAAAACAACAGTGACCAGAGGGCGCCGCCGAGATCCCGGCGCGCCTTGCGCTCACCATACTCATACCAGACATAGAACTTGCCCAGTTCGAAGATGATCGCCAGGCCGCCAAACAGCCACTTCATCAGCGGGTTGTCATCAATGGAGAGAAACAGCAGCAAGGAGAAGACGATGGAAGCCAGAATGGCCAGCCCGGTAAAACTGTATACCGTGGTCAGTGCGAACCATCCCTTGGGGTAGCGTTGGGCAGAAGAAAGCTGTGTTGTCATGATGAAGAGGTGGTGCTGTGGAGAAAAGGTGGCTGCCGATTATAGTCAGCGGACTCGCCGAGAGAAGGGCAATCATGCGAATTGCACGAGATCAGTGATCAGCTGCCCAGAGTGCGACCAAAACGGACAAATCGACAGCAAAAAGTCGGTACACTTTCTTGCCACACTGAATAGTATGATGAGATTGGGTGCGGTTCCGCCCGGGTTCAGCCCGGCTGGAATAGACTGACCCGCAATGACAATTAACCGAGGCCATCATGAACAGAACGACTACCTTGTTACTGTCCCTTTTTCTCGTTACCGGTGCAGCACAGGCCGTATCACAGTACGAGGACGGGGGTGGTTCAGCGTTCTCCGTCGATGAGCTAACCTTCAATCTGGACTGGGATGACCAGCAGTTTGGCTGGTCACAAGCCGATTGCCTCGATCTGGGAGTGGGCGATACAGCCCCTTCCGAATGCCGGAGAGTCAGAATCGATCTCGATGATGAAGAGCACCGCAATCATCCACCCAGCACCAACCAGATGCCAACCACCTCGGGCAACGGCCAGTAACAACGGAGAATTCTCGTTATGACTCATAAAACCATGTTCAACAAAGGTGCCCTGCTGCTCTCCCTGCTGCTGGCTAATGGGGTCGCCTTTGCCGCCCCTCCCCACTCCAAGGACGGCGATGGCATCCGGATTTCCACCGACAATGTGAAGCTGAACGTCGACTGGGATGACAAGGAGTACGACTGGTGGCAGAACAACTGCCTGGATCTCGGCATCGGCGACAGCCGCATCAAGCTCAACTGCGACAAGATGGATGGCAAGTACCGGGATCACTACAACCGCAGCATTCACAGCGGCAACAACCCGGGTCAGGGGCACGACAAGTTCAAAGACAAAGGCAACAAGAAGCACTGACCTGTGTATCGCATCTATGAAACAGGGGCCCAAGGCCCCTGTCTTCATGTTGCCTACCAGTAGTTTTCCGCACTGATGTTGCCTGGCGTGCGCCGCAGGTTCTTGGCAAGCCCCAATCCCAGTAGGGTCTGTTGGGTCTCCTTCACCATCGCGGGATTCCCGCAGATCAGCACCTGACTGAACTCGGGTGAAAAATCGAGGCCAACCCGCGCCTGCAACTGGCCATTGGCAATGGCGGTAGGGATCCGCCCGGCCATCGCCCCCGGCCACACCTCACGGCTGACGAAAGGCACATAACGAAAACGCGCCCCGTAATGCTTGCCAAAACTGGCGATAAGCGGCTGATAGCTCAGCTCTTCCCCTTTCCTCACCCCGTGCACCAACACCAGACTCTCGAAACGGGAGAATGCTTCCCCATCCGCCAGCATGGAGAGAAAGGGTCCGATGGCGGTCCCGGTGGAGAGCAACCAGAGATCGCGACCAGCAGGCACTTCATCCAGAGTCAGGAAACCGGTGGCCTGAGACTGCACCAGCAAATTGTCGCCAACCTGCAAGGAGCCCAGAGAGGGGGTCAACTCTCCGCTCGGGATCTCGACAAAATAGAATTCATGATAAGGCGAGGAAGGGGGATTGACGAAGGAGTAGGCTCGCTGGATGCGCCTCTCGCCCTGCTCGAGGGCCAGCTTGGTGAATTGCCCTGCCTTGTAGGAGGCAAGCTCTGCCGCCACGCGCAGGGAAAACAGGGTGGGTGTCCATTCGATGCGTTCAATGACGCGGCCTTCAACCCAGGCTGCCATAAGGATCTCCTCCAGAGGAACAGATCTTCACTCTACCCCCGGGCCCCAAAATAAAAAACCCGCGCATTTGCGCGGGTTTTTCTGCAACAGCAAATCGCTATTACAGGGCAACAACCTGAAGCTGTACGGTTGCTTTAACGTCAGCGTGCAGCTGAACGGCAACTTCGTACTCGCCAGTGTTGCGCAGAACGTTGCCCATGCGGACTTCGCTCTTGGCAACGGCTACGCCGGCAGCAGTGATGGCTTCAGCCACGTCACGGGTACCGATGGAACCGAACAGTTTACCTTCGTCACCAGCTTTGGAAGCGATAACAACGGCAGCCAGTTCACCCAGCTTGGCAGCGCGCTCTTCGGCAGCAGCTTTGTTGGCAGCCAGTTTGGCTTCCAGCTCAGCGCGACGAGCACCGAAGGCTTCGATGTTGGCCTTGGTGGCCATAACAGCTTTGCCTTGCGGGATCAGATAGTTACGGGCATAACCAGCTTTAACGGAAACTTGGTCACCCAGACCGCCCAGTTTGGCGATTTTGTCGAGCAGGATAACTTGCATTACCTTTCCTCTATAAATTTCGTTGAGTTAGGCTTAAGCGCCGGACCGATTCTTACTTGTTGTGCAGATCGGTGTACGGCAGCAGAGCCAGGTAACGAGCACGCTTGATGGCGCGTGCCAGCTGACGCTGATACTTGGCGCGGGTACCGGTGATACGGCTCGGTACGATCTTGCCAGATTCAGTGATGTAGTTTTTCAGAGTAACGATATCTTTGTAGTCGATCTCGGTAACGTTCTCGGCGGTGAAGCGGCAGAACTTACGACGACGGAAATAACGTGCCATGGCCTTTATCCTCTAGTCAGTGATCCAGAATTACTCTTCGGAAGCAGCTTCAGTAGCTTCTTCGCGGCGCTCGTCGTCACGACGGGAGAAGCGCTCTTCTTTGGCCTTGGCCATCGGAGAAACTTCGGTCACGGCGTGCTTGGTGCGCATGATCATGTTGCGGATAACGGCATCGTTGAAGCGGAAGCTGGTTTCCAGCTCATCGATAACGGCTTGCTCTGCTTCTACGTTCATCAGAACGTAGTGGGCTTTGTGCAGTTTGTCGATCGGGTAAGCCAGCTGACGACGGCCCCAATCTTCCAGGCGATGAATGGTACCACCGGAGGTGGTGATGGCGCCGGTGTAACGCTCGATCATGCCGGGTACTTGCTCGCTCTGGTCCGGATGAACCATGAAGACGATTTCGTAATGACGCATTTTAGCTCCTTACGGATTAATTCAGCCTCCGCCCAGGTGCAGCCAGACCTCGGAGGCAAGGAACATAAAGGTGTTTAGTCGCTGCTTTTCTAGGGCGGCGTATTGTACGAAATCGCGCCCGTCACTGCAACTCACCGCCTCAAATGTTTTTCCCTATTGGTATGATACAAAACATCAATTGATAATGGTTATCATTTAGATTTATTCTTTCTCCATATCCTTATGGAGGGTGATGCCATGCAACCCGCACTGACCACGGCCATTCCGGCCCGCAAATTCAAGCTGACCCTGCTCGGGCCGGCCTTTATCGCCGCCATTGGCTACATAGATCCCGGCAACTTCGCCACCAATATCCAGGCGGGATCCACCTTCGGCTATCAACTGCTGTGGGTGGTAGTGTGGGCCAACCTGATGGCCATGCTGGTGCAGACCCTGTCGGCCAAGCTCGGCATCGTCACCGGCAAGAATCTGGCGGAACACATTCGTGACAAGCTGCCCAAGCCGGCAGTCTGGGCTTACTGGGTGCAGGCTGAGATTATCGCCATGGCCACCGATCTGGCCGAATTCATCGGGGCCGCAGTCGGCTTCAAGCTGCTGCTCGGGGTCACCCTGCTGGAAGGCGCCTGCATCACAGCCGTGCTCACCTGGGGGATCCTGATGCTGCAATCCCGCGGCCAGAAGCCGCTGGAATTCGTGGTCGGCGGTCTGCTGCTGTTCGTGGCGGCCGCTTACATTGTCGAGCTGGTGTTCTCCCGTCCCCATCTGCCGAGCCTGCTGGAAGGTGCGCTCTTCCCTGGGCTGCCCAACGGTGACGCCGTCTATCTGGCAGCCGGCGTACTGGGGGCGACCGTGATGCCCCACGTCATCTATCTGCACTCGGCGTTGACCCAGCACACCCAGGATCGGGGTTCGGTCACCCAGCGGCTGCACACCACCCGGGTCGATGTGGCCATTGCCATGACCATCGCCGGCTTCGTCAACCTGGCCATGATGGCCATGGCCGCGGCCGCCTTCCACAGCTCCGGCAACCAGCAGGTGGCCGAGCTGGAGTCCGCCTACCAGACCCTGACGCCACTATTGGGACAAGCTGCGGCGACCCTGTTTGGTCTGTCACTGGTGGCGTCCGGCATCTCCTCCACCGTGGTCGGTACCCTGGCAGGCCAGGTGGTGATGCAGGGCTTCGTGCGCTTTACCATCCCGCTCTGGCTGCGACGCGCCATCACCATGACCCCCGCCTTCGTGGTAATCGCCATGGGGCTCAACACCACCGAGATCCTGGTACTGAGCCAGGTGATCCTGAGCTTCGGTATCGCGCTGGCCCTGATCCCCCTGTTGATGCTGACCGGCGATCGGGCACTGATGGGCGAGCATCGCAACCACCCCGTCACCCAGGCGCTCGGGCGCCTCATTGTGGCTCTGGTGATAGGGCTCAATACCTATCTGCTGGTCGCCATGATCTAGCGTTCACTATGGAAAAACGCAGGGGATCATTAACTGCGGTTAATGAGCCCCTGCTCGCTTTGGCGTATGCTGCCACCTCCCCCCTTATTCATTTCGCAACGGGAGCCTTTCCATGGAACATACCCGAACCAGCTTCATGCTGGACCATCTCTGTGAGCAGGCCAAAGTACTCTATTGCCAGAATGGCGAGACCAGCCTGCTGGTCACCGATCTCACTCCATTTCACCCCCAGAGCCATCTCTGGCCCGATCAACCGGGTGATGTGGGTACAGCCCATTGGGAGGGTGGCGAAGCGGCTGTGGGCCCATGCCGCATGGGCGCCATCAGCCCGGAGGGTAAGTTGTTCGTGGATCAGGACATCCCGGTCAAACGGGGCACCGAGGGGTGGGCCTTCGTGGTGGTGCATCCGCTGGCGGGTTGTCACACCCTGGCTGCTGGTACCCTGGTCGAACTGCGGGTGGATGGCGATGCCCGCTATGCCCTGAGCCTGGGCCACAGCGGCTGTCATCTGGCGGCACTGGCCCTCAACCGGGCACTTATCCCGTACTGGCGAAAAGAGGTGAGTGAGCGGGACGCACTGGCTCAGCCCGATTTCGACCGCCTCGCCATGCAGGCGTCACGGGTCGAGCCCATGGGCTGCCACGATCAATATCGCATCGGCAAGAGCCTGCGCAAGAAGGGAGTCAACGGTGAGGCTCTGCTGACCGACCTCGCCCATATTGAAGCCAGTATCAACCAGCAGCTGGGCAAGTGGTTGGCCGTTGGTGGCAGAATCCGCCGCAGCCGGGCTGGCGAGGCGATCATCGATTCGCGCTACTGGCACTGCACACTGGATGGGCAAGAGGTCACTATCCCTTGCGGGGGAACCCATGTCGCCGATCTGGCCGAACTCGGGGAGGTTACTGTGCAGCTGGCACCTTCAGACGAGGGGTTCACCATGATCAGCCGGGTCTGTCCCCCATAAGGTGAGCCGATCCGGCTAGAAGGCGCTATTTCACGGGGGCTGATAAAAACAATGCCAGTCAGCAAGCTGACTGGCATTGGACAGAATTGGACTTTCGGACTTACTTGACAGCGTCTTTCAGAGCCTTGCCAGCCACAAATGAAGGCACGTTGGCAGCAGCAATCTGGATCTCTTTACCAGTTTGCGGGTTGCGACCGGTACGGCCAGCACGGTGGGTGACCTTGAAGGTGCCAAAACCAACCAGTTGCACAGCGTCACCTTCTTTCAGGCTCTGGGTAATACCATTGATGATCTCTTCCAGAGCCACTTTGGCCTGAGCTTTGCTCAGATCTGCTTTGGCGGCAATTGCATCGACAAGTTGAGCTTTGTTCATAACATTTCCTTTATGATCGGGCATTTAGCGCTGGGTCACTCTATGCAAAAAAAAACGCCCAGGCAAAGGCTTTATCGACCAGGAGACGTTAAACGCTGGGGTTTTCATCAAGATCTGCGGAAATAGTCACATTACACATGCCAAAAAGCGCGGACAGGCCCGAAACCTGCTAGCCCGGCCAACACGGGTCGTCTGATTCTTCACCAATGCACAATATCCGGGCAAGCCTATTGACGGTCGGACATATTTTCCATAGTTATAGGTGAGGTCACGGCTCAAACGGCTTGGGAGTCCCATCAATCGCCCGGCCTTGTCCCATGGAGGGATTATGTTGACGAAACTGGAACAGACCAAACAGGCGCTGGCAGGCAAACATAAGGCAATCGACGACTGGCTGGATGAAAGGCAAGCCTTGCTGGTCGAATACATGAGGCTGGCCGGTCTGACCCCGGCGCGCGCCAAGCAGCGCAGCCTGCCCAAACCAGAAGAACTGCAGCACTTCTGTGACAAGTTGGTCGATTACGTTAGTGCAGGTCATTTCGAGATTTACCACCACGTTGTCACCGCCTTCGAACAGGCCAGTGGAGAGACCCTGGAGCTGGCCAAGCGCATCTATCCCCACATCCGCACCAGCACCGAGTTCGCCCTCGAGTTCAACGACAAGTACAGTGAAGCCGACGAAGCGCAGTTGCTGCTGCTGGATGAAGACCTCAACCAGTTGGGTCCTGTGCTTGAGGAGCGATTCAAGCAAGAGGATCGCCTGGTCAAGGCGCTGCATATAGTGGAATCTTTGAGTGCCCAGCAGGCCTGAGCCCATTTTTGGAGCAAGTTCAAGATACTGGTGGTCAAGGTCGATTACACTCAGAACAGTGACCCAGTGTCTACAGCAATTGCATACAGGAGATGAGCATGTCTGAGCGCCGCCGTTTTGCACGGATCCTCTATTTGACCACGGCTGAACTAACTCAAGGGGAAGAAAAGTGGCAGACTCAGCTGGTCGACGTCTCCTTGCAGGGTGCTCTGCTGATAAGGCCCGATGACTGGGAAGAGCATGACAACAAGGAATACCAGATAAGTTTTGTCCTGAGTGGCAGCGACATCGAGATAAAGATGCAGGTCGAATTGACCCATACTGCCAGCAAGAAGCTGGGCTTCTATTGTCATCACATCGATATCGACAGCGCCACCCACCTCAAGCGGATGATTGAACTCAACGTGGGTGATGAAGAACTGCTCCACCGGGAACTGGAGCAACTGCTGAGCGAGCACCTTGAGCACAACCAGCCTTGATGGCAGAGCCGTTCCGACAATAAAAAAGAGCGCCAAAGCGCTCTTTTTTTATTGCGATTCAATATGGTTACAAGGCTTCCAGTGCATCGGCCAGCTTCTTCACCGGCACGACTTCCATCCCCTCGATGGGATGCTTGGGGGCATTGGCGTGGGGTACGATGGCGCGGCGAAAGCCATGTTTGGCTGCCTCCTGCAATCGCTCCTGGCCGGACGGTACCGGACGGATTTCACCGGATAGCCCCACCTCCCCGAAAACCACCAGATCCTTGGGCAGCGCCTGATCGCGGAAACTGGAAACCATGGCCAGTAGCAGGGCCAGATCCGCACTGGTCTCTTCGACCTTGACCCCCCCCACCACGTTGATGAATACATCCTGATCCGCCATCTGCAAGCCACCGTGGCGATGCAGCACCGCCAGCAGCAGAGCGAGACGGTTGTGATCCATCCCCACCGCCACCCGGCGCGGGTTGGAGAGCTGGGAATAATCCACCAGCGCCTGCAGTTCCACCAGCAGGGGACGGGTTCCCTCCCAGATCACCATGACGATGGAACCTGGGGCCTGCTCTTCACCACGGCTAAGGAAGATGGCGGAAGGGTTGCTGACCTCCCGCATCCCCTGCCCGGTCATGGCAAACACGCCGAGCTCGTTGACCGCCCCGAAGCGATTCTTGTGGGAGCGCAGGGTGCGAAAACGGGAGTCGTGCCCCCCGTCCAGCAGCACGGAACAATCGATACAATGCTCCAGCACCTTGGGGCCCGCTAGGGTGCCATCCTTGGTGACATGGCCCACCATGAAGATGGCCACGTGGTTCTGCTTGGCATAGCGGGTCAACAGGGCGGCTGCTTCCCGCACCTGGGAAACAGAACCCGGCGCCGACTGGACATCTGCCACATGCATCACCTGGATGGAGTCGATGACCATGATCTGGGGCTGTTCCTGCTGGGCGATCAGGCAGATTTGCTCGACGCTGGTTTCCGAGAGCATGCGCAGCTTGTCGGTGGGAAGCCCCAGGCGGTTGGCACGCATGGCCACTTGCTGCAGAGACTCCTCCCCGGTGACATACAGGGTCTTCATGCGCTCCGCCAGGCCGCACATGGTCTGCAGCAGCAGGGTGGACTTGCCCGCCCCCGGATTGCCGCCTATCAAAATGGCCGATCCCGGCACCACACCGCCACCGAGCACGCGGTCCAGCTCCTTGAAACCTGAGGTAAAACGGGGGATTTCAGTGGTGGCTATCTCTGCCAATGTCTGAACCTGGCTGCCGATGGCACCGGCATAACCGGTGTAACGGGCGCTCTTGCCAGTGGGAGTCATCGAGCCGAGGCGCACCTCGGTGATGGTATTCCACTCCTTGCACTCGCTGCATTGGCCTTGCCAGCGTGTGAAGTCGGCACCACATTCGGAACATACATAAGCAGTTTTATTTTTAGCCATTGATAACTCGGGGACAGGATGAATTCCTGCTTGATATACTTGTTTGCGACCCACAGATCAAACCCAGAATCGGAAAAATGGATTTCCGTGGCAGGAACACATGGATTCAGCGCATCAGCAACATCTGATTGAACAACTCATCCCCTTGCTGCGGGAGAAGGATTTCGAAGAGATCTTCAACCGCCTGACCCAGGAGGAAAACAGCAACAGCCGTTTTCTGATCAAAATGGAGCTCAAACGCAAATGCTCCCCCTGCCGCAGGGTCATCGACATGCGCGACGAGCTGGGGGAGGAGTGCCAGGTACACGAGTTTGAGGGGATCACCCACTTCATGCCCGCCGAGGCGGCAGGCTTGTTCCAGTCCCAGTGCTATCTCTATCGCGATATCTATACCCTGGGTGTCTATGAAGCCATGCAGCAGTGGCTGCGGCAGCACCATACCCGCTCAGACAGCCAGCTCACCCCCCCCGCGAGCCCTTTCCGGCAATATGATGTCAACACTATCTCCTTTGCCAGTTATTACGGCCGCCGTCAGGAGCGGATGCACTTCAGCTCCCCCCTGCTGATCAAGTTTCAGGATGGTGAAAAGCTGTTTGCCAAGAGTTCGGATCTGTCGCTGGGGGGAATGCGCGTCTCCGTCCCCTATCTGCCCAACTACCTGACCGGTGCCCAGGTGGAGGTCTTCTTCACCGGACTGGAACGGGACAACCCCAACCCCGTCCTGCACCAGCCCGTCAGCTACCAGATCCTCGGCGAGGAGAGCAAGGAGGGGAAGTACTGGCTGCGTCTGGTGCGCACCGGTGAACACTCCGCCTTCGATACCTTCCTTGAGGAATTCATCGAAGCCAACAAGGCCCGTTACCGGGTCAGTGTCGACTATCTGCTCTCCGCCGCCATCATCAAGGGGTATGAGCAGTTCTACCTGCCACGCATGACCGGCATGCCGCTGTTTTTTGGCAAGGGAGACAGCCCGTCTCTGGAAATCGCTCTGCGTACCGAGAACAACCAGCACCTGCTGGAGTACTGGCGAGACGAGAAAAACCGCGACACCCTGGCGAGTCTGTTCTACGCCGAACGGATGAAGCAGCTCTGTCCCCCGTCGGGCTCCACCAGCGAAACCCTGATCTACGCCTTCACCCATACGGTTCGCAGCCATATCTACTTCTTCTCGGCGAGCGCCGAGGAGCTGCAGCAAAGCGGCCTGAAATCCCTGTTCTTCCAGGTGGGCTCACGGCGGCCCAGCTGGCGGGTCTACAAGTTCACCCTGGAGGCATGCGATCTGGTTGAGGCGGATATCGGTCAACTGCAGGGGCAGGACAACCCGCAACTACAGGACATACTGCTGACCGAGCGGCTCAAACAGATTGGCTACGTCGGCCTGCTGCAGGACATTACCCAGGAGTCCCAGCGCGACGAGTTCCGCCCGCAGGAGGCACTCAACGAGAATGCCAACGAGCTGCACTGCTATGCTCACGACCAGAAAGCGGCCCCGTTCGAAATCGAAACCCTGCACTATGTCCAGCTTCGCAAAGAGCTGCGCTACATCCACAAGACGGCAGTTGCCATCCATCACAAGGGCAAATCCTGGCTGGGCTGGACCCGGGATATCTCGACTCACGGCCTGCAGATAGAGCTGGAAGAGGCCTTTGACGGCGAAAAGAATGATGTGGTGACCATAGCGCTACCCCGTCTGCAGGAGCTCTCCAAGAGCATGGATCTGCAGCGTCTCTCCTACCGTCTGGTCAGCCTCAACACGACCCGCACCGTGCTGCATCTGTGTATCGAAGGCGATTCAGATCGCCACACCGGCCGCCAGTTCTTCAGCCTGCTGATAGAGAGCAACCAGAACAAGCTCAAGGCAGCGCAGGAGCAGCGGCGTTACCGTGGGCTGGCACGGGCGCTTCGCAACATCTATACCCATCACCTGTTCAACTCACCGGTCTATATCAACAAGCTGAAAGGCGCCCCCAAACCGGCATCAATCGGCAAATCGCTGCAACCGCGTAGCCTTCACCAGCTGCTTGAGGCTTGTGCTGAATTGCCGGACCAGGACAACCTCTATCCTCTGTTTCAGGGGGGGCTGCTCAAGGAGTTGCTGATGAACCCGCTGCGGGCCATAGAGCGGGAAGACAAACCGAAGGAAGATGAGGTCTACATCGCCTGCGAGCAGACCAATACCGGCCTCCCGGTGTTTGACAGCCGGCTGGCCCGCAGTTTTACCAACGCGCAGGAGAAGCGCGCCTTCATCGATCTGGCGTTAAAGAGAGGGGAGTTCTATTCGGTACTGGTCGGTATCTCCCGTACCGGACGCCCCGATACCAACTTCATCGCCAACGAGCTCGACTACATCGCCAAGTTCGCCATCCACAAGGCGCGCAAGCTGGAAGAGGAGTTGTGGAGCGTGGTCGGCGTTGGCGAGCTGACCGATACCACCCGGGCCACGCTGTTCCGCCTTGGCATTGCGCCCCCCAGCCACTGAACGCTCATACAGGCGAGCCAGTTAACTCCGGACATCGCTCAGGCAAATCGGCAAGCAACCAATGGCGGGCACAGGCCCGCCATTGTTTCATTCCCGGCCTTCATCAAGCAGCCTGCGGGTCCTGCAACCACGCCAGGATCTGGGGGAAGTGATCCTCCTGAGCCTGTGGTGCCGTCAGCATGTTGATATGGTCATAGTCGAGGCGATTGCCATTGTCCCGCCCCAGCCGGGTGTGGCGCGCCGCCAACCCCATCTCGTCACTGAAGCGGCGCACATCGGTGGGATGTCCCAGCACCTTGTCGGCCTTGGCCGAAATCATCCAGAGCGGTGGCCAGTTCACCCGGGCCGCCGCCTCGTCATAGGCAAAGCCATCGTGGGGATCCAGCCAGGGGCCGCATTTGACCCAGGGAATGGTCTCCTGCAAGTAGCGCAGCGGCTCGTCATCGGCGCCTATTTTCAGATTACGCGCCGCCAGAAACCCACGACGCCGGGCCAACCAGGGGGCCAGCCGGTTCCAGATCAGATCCACTTTCAACCAGCGCTCCGGGTTTTGTACCGAGACACCCCGCTTGGTGCCGAAAAACAGCAGACTGGCCACCTGCCGGGCCAATTCGGGAAAACGGACCAAGGTCGAAGCCATGATGACGCCGCCCCAGGAGTGAGCGACCCAGTGCACCTTGAAGCCTGAATGGCGCTTGGCCACCCAGCGGTGCAACGCGGGCAGATCCTCGGTGATCAGTTCATGCTGGCCATGGCCGGCCTGCTCGGCGATGGTTGGCGTACTCAGGCCACGGCCCCGCAGATCGGCCACATAGACCTGATAACCGTGACGGGCCAGGAAACAGGCCAGTCCCTTGCCCGATTCGGTGTAGAAGATCCGGCCATTCTCGATGGCGCCGTGCACCATCAGGATCGGCTCGCCATGCACGGCAATGCCCGGTTGGATATGGCGAACATGCAGTTGATGTTCGCCACAGGGAATAAACAGAGATTGTTGCATCAGCTCCATGTGACTGTTACGTCCTCCATGACGTAGGGAGCGGTGTACCACCGCCCTGACATAAGGGATATCAGCGACTCCAGCGACGATCGCGACAGGCCAGCGCGCCCAGCAGACAGATCACCCCTTCCAAATCGTGATGGTTGAGGGTGGCGGCGGCCTCGGCCCGCACCAACGGCTTGGCGTGAATGGCAATGCCCAGCCCGGCAACCCCCATCATCTTGAGATCGTTGGCGCCATCGCCGATAGCCACGGTTTGGGATGCGGGCACACCAAACTCCTGCGCCAGCTGCTGCAACACCTCCGCCTTGACGCCGGCATCCACAATACGACCGCTGACCTGGCCGGTCAGCCGTTCCCCTTCCACCGCCAGCTCGTTGGCGAAGATGGCATCCAGCCCCAGCGCCCGTTGCAGCTCGCCGGCAAAACGGGTGAATCCGCCCGAGGCGATCGCCACCTTCCAGCCAGCCCTCTTCAGGGTATCCACCATCAGTTGCAGCCCCGGCATCCAGGGCATGTCGGCGGCTACCTCGTCTAGAATGGCGACGGGAGCACCTGCCAGCAGGGCGACCCGGTTGCGCAGGCTGTCGGCAAACTCCAGCTTGCCCTGCATGGCGGCGGCCGTCACGGCAGCTACCTGTTCCCCGACACCGACCAGCCGGGCGATCTCGTCAATGCATTCGATGCGAATGGCGGTAGAGTCCATGTCCATCACCAGCAAGCCGGGTTCGCTCAGGGTCGGCAATGCTGGCAGATGGCAGAGATCGATATCCCACTCTTCCTGTTTGAGCTGCATCACCAGTTCCTGGCTGAAACGTGCCGTGCCAAGCAGCATGAGCGGTACACCCGCCACTTCGGTCGGCGGATAGAGGCTGGCCTCCATCCCATTAGCCGCCAGCAAGGTTGCCACCCTGGCCAGATGAGCGGGGCCCAGTCCCTTACCAAACAGCACCAGCCAGGCGGCCGACAAGGGCGCGCTCGCAGGCTGCAAGGTCTCGCCTTCCAGCTGCCAGCAGGAAGAGTGAGACAACAGCGCAGGCCAATCGGACAACAATGGGGGGAGCTGGGACAACAACATAGAGGGACGCCTTCCTTGGTGATCTGGGGGTTAATAGTGCCGGCCCAGAGTAGCGTATTGCTTTTTGTACAGGCAAGCGCCAAGATCCCGCCACTCCTAGTCATCATGAGGCCTCGGCTTGCAGCGTCATCTTCCCATCAAACGTGTTCTCAGTCTGGGCGCCGGTATTTTGCTCGGATGCTGGGTGCTGGGCGTGCTCATCCATATGCAGGGCGAAAGCCAGGCTGCCCTGCACAGCGAAGCACGCAACCGTGCCCAGGCATTGGTGGCCTATGCGGCTCGCGACATGAAACGCTGGCTCAAGGAAGATAAAACCGGCGAGCTGGAGCGGCTGGCCCGGGATCTGGCCGCCGAACCCGAGATCCTCGATGTCACTCTGTACGATGCCCGCGGCATTCCCCTCGCCCAGTCGGAACAGGCCATGCCACTGGAGAGCCTGCTGCCCATCGGCAGTGACAACAAGTCGGTGCCGGAACAGGGCAAGGGACGCACCCAATACGTGCAGGAGATCCTGGATGGTGATCAAACCCTCGGCTACCTGCGCATCACCTTGGAAGAGCAGCAGTTACTGGCGGACAAGGACATCCGGCTCAAGGTAACGCAGGAGAAACAGCGGCTGATGCTGTTGGTGGCCCTGCTGGCAGGCCTGCTCCTCTCCTACGGGGTGCGTCGCAACTATATGCGGGTTCGCAAGCACAAGAAGAAGAGCAAACCGGTCGATCCACCGCAAGGTGAGTAGACCCTATTGGTAACCTTGTATATAACCATGGCAATACCAACAGCAGGAGCGCTGCATGATTGCCCCCCCTCTGCCACTGGATGAGAAGAGTCGACTGGAGCGACTGCGCATCCTTGGCCTGCTCGACCGGGAACCCATCGATCAACTGGATCGCTTGACCCGCCTCATCACTCGACACTTCTCGCTGCCGATTGCCATGGTCTCCCTGACCGATGTGGATCGGCAGTGGTTCCTCTCCAAAAGCGGAGTGGAGATGTGCGAGATCAGCCGGGAACACTCCTTCTGCGGCCACGCTATCCTGCGTCCCGACATCATGCAGGTGCCCGATGCCAGGCGTGACCCGCGCTTCGCCGACAATCCGCTGGTGACAGAAGCGCCCCATGTGGTCTTCTATGCCGGCCGTCCGCTGCGGGCCCTCGACGGCGTGGTGCTCGGCACCCTCTGCCTGGTCGATCAGCACCCCCGCCAACTCGACCAGGCCCAATGTCAGGATCTGGACGACTTCGGCCGCCTGGTGGAGAACACCCTGCACGATCTGGAGCGACGCCATCAGGTACGCAGCCTGAACCAGATACTGGAAGACAAGGAACACCTCTTCACCCTCACCTTCAACCAGTCATCGGTCGGCATGGCCCTCTCCTCCCTTGAGGGACAGTGGTTGCGGGCCAACCCGGGGCTGGAGAGACTACTTGGCTACAGCGAACAAGCGATGCTCGGGCTCACCTGGCATGACATGACTCATCCCGAGGATCTGGTCCGGGAGCTCCCCCTGTTTGAAGCGCTGCTCGCGGGGCAGCGGCAGGACTATCGGCTGGAGAAGCGGATGATCCGCGCCGATGGCTCCCTGTGCTGGGTGCAGCTCAGCGTCGCCCTGTGCGAGAGCCGTACCGTGTCCCCCCATATGATCGCCGTGTTCGCCGATCTCAGCGAACGCAAGCAGGCCGAAGCCGAACTGCTCACCCTGCAGCAAGGGCTGGAGCAGCAGGTACGCGAACGCACTCACGAACTGTCGGAAACAGTGGTGCAGTTGCATCGGGAAATGAACGAACGCAGTGCCGTACAGCAAAGCCTGTGGCGAGAGCAGCGGCGCCTGCAGCATATGCTGGAGCACACCAGCAATGCCTTTCTCGAACTCGACGAGACACTCACCATCACCGGCTGGAACCCTGCCTCCACCACCCTACTTGGCTGGCAAGCCGAAGAGATGCTGGGTCAGCCCCTGGCTCGCCTGCTTGAAGAGAATCATCCCCTGTTCACCCAGCTGCCGCTTTCCGGCGATCAGCCGCGGCGTCTGGAGTGCGACATCCATACCCGGGACGGGCGGCGTCTCCCGGTCGAGGTGATTGCCGAGCGTTACCGCTTCGATGACAAGGTTCGCCTGGCCCTTTTTCTGCACGACATCACGGCCCGTCGCCGGGTGCAGGCCGAAATCGAGCGTGGCCGGGCCCGGCTGCGCGCCATCACCGACGGCCTGCCTGTCACCATCAGCATGGTGGCACCGAACGGTCGCTATCTGTTCGCCAATCAGGCTTACTGTCGCTACTTCGGGCTGGCTTCCGATCTGCTGTTTGGCACGAGCCTGCGAGACAGCATGGGTGAAACCAGCTATCAGCGCGCCCAAGCCTATCTCGAGCGCGCACAGGCCGGCGAGCAACTCAGCTTCGAGTCCCGCTTTACACTACCCATCGGAGAGCGAGATCTGCGCATCACCATGATCCCGAGTCGCAGCGATGAACAGGGCGTCTATATCCTCGGCACCGACATCACCGAGTACAAGGCATTGCAGGCTCAGCTTGAGCACGAGGCGGCCCACGATCCCCTCACCGGGCTGCCGAACCGGCGTGCCTTCACCCTGCGCCTGGCCCGCGAACTGGAGCGAGTACATTACAGTGCGGAGTCGCTCGGTCTGCTGTTTCTCGACCTGGACGGTTTCAAGCAGATCAATGATCGGCTGGGCCATCACGTCGGCGACGCCCTGCTGCAACGCTTCGCCAGCGTGCTGACATCGGAAGTCCGCCCCGGCGACATGGTGGCTCGTCTTGCCGGCGACGAGTTCACCGTCGTACTGCCCGCCCTGCACCATCCCGAACAGGAGCTGCCCGCCCTGTGCGATCGCTTGCTGGCCGCCATGGCCGTGCCCGCCGATGTCGCGGGCCATCAGCTCTCCCTTGCCGGCAGCATAGGCGGGGCACTCTGCCGCTCGGGTCGGCACTCCCGGATCGATGATCTGCTGAATCGAGCCGATGCCGCCATGTACCGGGCCAAACAGGCCGGCAAGGGACGCTTCGTACTCGACCTCTAACCCCTGCTTCAGAAATGCAAAAAGGCGGCCCGAAGGCCGCCTTTTTCATACGCGAAGGGATTACTTGTCGCCCAGCAGGACGGAATCCAGCGCGATTTCGATCATGTCGTTGAAGGTCAGCTGACGCTCTTCGGAAGTGGTCTGCTCACCGGTACGGATATGGTCGGAGACGGTGCAGATGGTCAGTGCCTTGGCGCCATACTCGGCAGCCACGCCGTAGATACCGGCAGCTTCCATCTCGACACCCAGGATGCCGTATTTTTCCATGACGTCGAACATGGAGGGGTCCGGGGTGTAGAACAGGTCGGCGGAGAAGATGTTGCCTACGCGCACGGCCACGCCCTTGTTCTTGGCGGCCTGTACGGCATTGGCAACCAGATCGAAGTCGGCGATGGCGGCGAAGTCGTGATCCTTGAAGCGCAGACGGTTCACCTTGGAATCGGTGCAGGCACCCATACCGATCACCACGTCACGCAGTTTCACATCTTCACGTACGGCGCCGCAGGAGCCCACGCGGATCAGGGTTTTCACACCGTAGTCGGTGATCAGCTCTTTTGCATAGATGGAGCAGGACGGGATACCCATGCCGTGACCCATGACGGAGATACGACGGCCCTTGTAGGTACCGGTGAACCCGAACATGTTGCGCACGTCGCAGATCTGCTCGACGTTCTCCAGGAAAGTCTCGGCGATGTACTTGGCACGCAGGGGGTCGCCCGGCATCAGTACGGTATCTGCAAACGCACCATCTTTCGCATTGATATGAGGAGTTGCCATTCTCTTGATTCCTTCACACTGGGTTGAGTTTTATTGTCTTTATTGGTTTGCCCGCCGCCGAGGCGGCGGGCGGGTAACTTACAGGAAGCTGGTACCGTATGCCAGCTTGGGCAGACCGTGGTAGGCCGCGATGCTCTGGCCGATGTCGGCGAAAGTGTCGCGACGGCCGACGCTGCCAGCCTTTACCGGCTTGCCGTAGAACAGCACCGGAATGTATTCACGGGTGTGGTCGGTGCCGCTCCAGGTCGGGTCGCAACCGTGGTCGGCGGTCAGTACCACCACGTCACCATCCTGCATCAGCTCGAACAGCTCCGGCAGACGGGAGTCGAAATACTCCAGTGCATCGGCGTAGCCCTTCACGTCACGGCGGTGACCGTAGGAGGAGTCGAAGTCGACGAAGTTGGTGAAGACGATGGTGTTGTCACCGGCGGCCTTCACCTCTTCCAGGGTACGATCCCACAGCTCGGTCAGGCCGGTCCCCTTCACCTGCTTGGTGATGCCCTGCTGGGCATAGATGTCGGCGATCTTGCCGATGGAAACCACCTGGCCGCCCGCTTCTTTCATGTAATCCAGTACGGTCGGCGCCGGCGGCAGCACCGAGTAGTCGTGACGGTTGCCGGTGCGCTTGAAGTCACCCTTGCCACTGCCCACGAACGGACGGGCGATGACGCGACCGATGTTGTAGGGCTCCAGCAGCTCGCGCACGATGTGGCACAGCTCATAGAGCTTCTCGAGGCCGTAGGTCTCTTCGTGGCAGGCAATCTGGAACACGGAGTCGGCAGAGGTGTAGAGGATCGGCTTGCCGGTGCGCATGTGCTCTTCGCCCAAGTCGTCCAGCACCTGGGTGCCGGAGGCGTGGCAGTTGCCCAGATACCCGGGCAGACCGGCCTTCTCGACAATGGCGTCCAGCAGCTCCTGCGGGAAGCTGTTCTGGTGATCCTTGAAGTAGCCCCACTCGAACAGCACGGGCACACCGGCGATCTCCCAGTGACCGGACGGGGTGTCCTTGCCGGAGGAGAGCTCCTGGGCGAAACCGTAGGCACCGACCACCTCGATGTCCTTGTTCAGACCCGCCGGGAAGGTGCCGGAAGCGAGTTCACCCGCGTGGCCCAGACCCAGCTTGTTGAGGTTCGGCAGGTTGAGCGGGCCACGGCCCTCGATCTCGCCGGAGGCACAGGCTTTGGCGATATGGCCAAGGGTGTTGGCGCCCACATCTCCGAACTTGTCGGCATCGGCGGCAGCGCCAATACCGAAAGAGTCCATCATCAGAATAAAGGTACGTTTCATGGGACTTCCCCTTGTTACAAATCAGCCAGACCGATGCGACGGTAGACCTCGGGCAGCGCCTCTGGTCGGGTGTCACCGATCTTGACGGCTGCCTGCACCATGCCGGCAGCCTGAGCGAATTGCTCTTCAGTTTGAGCGTGGATCAGGGCGAGCGGCTTGTCTGCATCGACGCTCTGACCCAGGCGAATAAAGTCGGTCAGACCGACCGCGTAATCGAGTTTGTCACCGGCTGCGCGGCGACCGCCGCCCATGGCGACCACAGCCAGGCCCAGTTCACGGGTGTCCATGGCGGTAACGAAACCGGCGTTGGCCGCGTAAACCGGGCGCACGATGGCAGCCTTGGGCAGGTAAGCGTCATAACGTTCCATGAAGTCGGACGGGCCACCCAGACCGGTCACCATGCGGCCGAAGATCTCGGCCGCCTTGCCGTTGTCCAGCACTGCCTGCAGCTTGGCGCGGGCATCGACATCATTGCTGGCAAGCCCGGCAGAGATCAACATCTCGGTACACAGGGCCATGGTTACTTCGTGGATCCGCGGGTTGCGGTATTCACCGGTCAGGTAGCGCACCGCTTCGCGTACTTCCACCGCATTGCCGGCGCTGGAGGCCAGTACCTGGTTCATGTCGGTCAGGAGCGCAGAAGTGCGGCAACCGGCCCCATTGGCCACGGCGACGATGCTTTTCGCCAGCTCTTCGGATGCCTCAAAGGTCGGCATGAAGGCGCCGGAGCCTACCTTGACGTCCATCACCAGCGCTTCCAGCCCGGAGGCCAGCTTCTTGGAGAGGATGGAGCCGGTGATCATGGCGATGGATTCGACGGTGGCTGTGATGTCGCGTACCGCATAGATACGCTTGTCGGCAGGCGCCAGATCGCCGGTCTGGCCGATGATGGCCACACCCGCCTCTTTCACCACCTTCAGGAAACGGTCGTTGTCGACCGAGGTCTGGTAGCCCGGGATGGCATCCAGCTTGTCCAGGGTACCGCCGGTGTGGCCCAGACCACGGCCAGAGATCATCGGTACGAAACCGCCGCAGGCCGCGACCATGGGGCCAAGCATCAGGGAGACGACATCACCCACACCACCGGTGGAGTGCTTGTCGACGATGGGGCCGCCCAGGTTCAGATGATCCCAGGTCAGCACCATGCCAGAGTCGCGCATGGCGCAGGTCAGGGCAACCCGCTCATCCATGGTCATATCCTGGAAATAGACTGCCATCGCCAGTGCCGCGATCTGGCCCTCGCCGATGGTATTGTTGGTAATGCCCTGAACGAAGAATTGAATCTCTTGGGTACTGAGCGCTTCGCCGTTGCGCTTCTTGCGAATAATTTCTTGAGGCAAAAACATCTTTCATTCCCTCCGCCATGACTGGCGTTACAAAAGCCGGACGCCCTGCCACAGGCCATGTGGCCGGGCATAACAGGGCGAGCCGGGCTCGCCCTCTCGGGTCAACTTAGTAACCGCTGGTGTTGGCCGGCTTTTCGCCGTGACCCAGGGTCGCCAGCAGGCTGGCCAGCAGGCTGGAGGCACCGAAGCGGAAGGTACGGGCGGATACCCAGTCCTTGCCCAGGATCTCTTCGGCCATGGCGAGGTACTGACCCGCAACAGCCGCGTCTTTTACGCCACCGGCAGGCTTGAAGCCCACTTTCGGGTTCTTGGCCTTGATCACTTCCATCATGATGCGCGCCGCTTCCGGGGTCGCATTGACCGGCACCTTGCCGGTGGAGGTCTTGATGAAGTCGGCACCGGCATCGATACAGATCTCGGAAGCGCGACGGATCAACGCCTCTTCCTTCAACTCGCCGGTCTCGATGATCACTTTCAGCAGCACATCGGCGCCACAGGCTTCCTTACAGGCTTTGACCAGATCGAAACCAATCTGTTCATTGCCCGCCATGAAGGCGCGGTACGGGAACACCACGTCCACTTCGTCGGCACCGTAAGCGACGGCGGCGCGGGTTTCGGCCACGGCGATCTCGATATCGTCGTTGCCATGGGGGAAGTTGGTCACGGTCGCAATGCGCACGTCGGCAGCGCCGATGTCACGCAGGGTCTTGCGAGCGATGGGAATGAAACGGGGATAGATACAGACGGCGGCGGTCAGACCAGCCGGAGACTTGGCCTTGTGACACAGGTCGATCACTTTCTGATCGGTGTCATCGTCGTTCAGGGTAGTCAGGTCCATCAGGTTCAGGGCGCGCTGGGCGGCCAGTTTCAGATCAGTCATTCTGTTCTCCAAAGTCTCTAAGTAGTCCGGATCCCGGGGCAAAGGCCCGCTTGTTGCAACGCAACCGGCAAGACTCGACTCCCAAGGATACGGGAATGGAATTACAGCGCGTATGCAGAGGCATAGCTGGCTGCAAATAAGGCAAGAGCCCTGTCACTTTCTTACAAAAGTGCGGACTTGGTTCCATGAAGACTTGAGAAAGGCCGACAACATCTGACCCGACTTCCCAATCAATTCCATTTGACCGCCAACACCCGATTTCATCGGGCATTAGTCAATGCCAGCACCCTGCTGGCAATGCCTATTTCAGCCGAGATACCCCGTGTTTGCAAGCCGGATTTGCCATTTTCAGAGGTATCTCACATCTGGCAAACCCTGGTAGAAAAAGCCTTACGAGAAGAAACGGGTGAGGATCCAGGAGTAGGCCAAGCCACCCAGATAGACCCCCACGATCCCCATCACCCCGGACAAGACCGGCGGCGCAGGAATGGGCAATTTGAGGAAAGAAAACAACAAGCCAACGATAAAGCCGGCCACCATCGCCAGTAGCACTTCATTCATAAAACCTCCGATTTGACTCATTTTATTATTAGTTTAGATAGGAAAACGGTTGTCACCGTCCCATACACAAACGCCACGGCAGATGCCGTGGCGTTTGTGTTTATACCTGTCTGGTCAGGCGATATTACATGCCGGACAGCGCCAGGAAGAAGCCTGCAATAGTGGCAGACATCAGGTTGGACAGAGAGCCGGCCAGTACGGCTTTCAGACCAAATCGTGCAATGGTGCCACGGCGGTTCGGTGCCATGGACCCCAGACCACCCAGCAGGATGGCAACAGAGGAGAGGTTGGCGAAACCGCACAGAGCGAAGGAGATGATGGCCTTGGTGTGATCGGACATGACGGCGCCATTGATCAGCAGCTCATCTTTCAGGTACGGAGCAAAGTTCAGGTACGCCACGAATTCGTTCACCACCAGCTTCTGGCCGATGAAGGAACCGGCAACCACGGCTTCGTTCCAGGGCACACCGATCAGGAAGGCCAGCGGGGAGAAGATCCAGCCCAGAATAAGCTCCAGAGAGAGCTCAGGCATGCCAAACCAGCCACCCACACCAGAGAAGATACCGTTGATCATGGCGATCAAGCCGATAAACGCCAGCAGCATGGCACCTACGTTCAGGGCCAGTTGCATACCAGCAGAGGCACCGGCAGCGGCAGCGTCGATCACGTTGGCGGGCTTGTCATCCAGCTCGGCATCGGCGGCACTTTCATCGTAGTTCGGGGTCTCGGTCTCGGGCACCAGCAGTTTGGCGAACAGCAGACCACCCGGAGCAGCCATGAAGGATGCGGCAATCAGGTACTCCATCTTGACGCCCATGGAAGCGTAACCGGCCAGTACGGAGCCGGCTACGGAAGCCAGACCACCACACATGACGGCAAACAGCTCGGAGTCGGTCATCTTGGAGATGTAAGGACGAACTACCAGCGGGGCTTCAGTCTGGCCCACGAAGATGTTGGCAGTAGCAGAGAGGGATTCGGTGCGGGAGGTACCCAGCACTTTCTGCAGGCCACCGCCCAGCAGCTTGATCACCACCTGCATGATGCCCAGATAATAGAGCACTGCGATCAGGGAAGAGAAGAAGATGATGACCGGCAGAACACGGAAAGCAAACACGAAGCCACCGCCGCCGAATACTTCAAACATCTTGTTGCTGACCAGACCACCGAACAGGAAGTCGATGCCGTTCTGGCCATAGCTGATCACACTGGATACGGCGTCGGATACGCCCACCAGAATATCGCGACCTACCGGTACATAGAGCACGAAAGCGCCCAGACCGGCTTGAATTGCGAACGCACCCAGTACGGTACGTACGTTAATTGCCTTGCGATTGCTGGAGAACAGCACCGCGATAAGGACGAGCGTTGCCATCCCCACCAGACCCATGATTAAGCTCATTATTATCTTCCTCTAGTAGCACCTATCTTGTTAGCAACTTGTAACCTCAAGCCGCTAATCAAGGGGAGCGCATTATACTAATTAAAGGCCTTTAAAATAGAATGCTGGTCACATTTTATCAGTGTCAAAATGATCGATTGTCACAAAAGTAGACAGCAAACGATTTTTACGCTCATTTTTTTTTCTGCTGCCCAAAAGCCTTGTTGCATATATGTTTCAGCATTGACGCTCAAGATGGAAAAGTTCAAGGGTAGATTCATGCAACACCCTTGCAACATCCAACATGCCTTCCTCTCTTATTGAAGCCAGAGTAGTCACTATTTTTACTAATGACGCCGGGGTATTGCGCTGCCCCTGCTCCCCTTGCAACGGCATGTCGGGCGCATCGGTTTCCAGCAACAGAGATGAAAGCGGCATATCACGAAATGCCTCACGGGTCTTGTTGGCCCGCTCATAACTGATCACCCCACCGACCCCCAAGCGAAATCCCATCTGCCAGAAAGTGTCGGCTTGCTGCCGGGAGCCGCTGAACGCATGAATCACCCCCCCTCTGG
This sequence comes from Aeromonas sp. 19NY04SH05-1, assembly GCF_040581895.1. Taxonomy (NCBI): domain Bacteria; kingdom Pseudomonadati; phylum Pseudomonadota; class Gammaproteobacteria; order Aeromonadales; family Aeromonadaceae; genus Aeromonas; species Aeromonas sp. 19NY04SH05-1. The sequence goes on from NZ_CP095328.1 coordinate 3,967,736, forward strand.
CAGGTTTGAAACGACGCAATAGTTTGGCAACCGTGTCATTGGCCCGTACCGAGTGCACGATTAATGGCAGCTCATATTCACAAGCCAACCTGATTTGCGCCTCAAATAGATCTATCTGCCCTTCCTGGGGAACATGGGAACGCAGATCCAGCCCGCACTCGCCTATCGCCACCAACCCAGCCGGGCGGCGAGCCACCAGCATCCGCAGCCGTTCCATCACCCCTTCCTGCTGTGCACCGGCATACCAGGGGTGAATGCCCAAGCCATAGAAAATATCGGCATGCTGGCCTGCCAAAGCCATTACCCGCTCCCAGTTATCCTCAGCGATGGCAGGGATGATATACTCCCGGATCCCAAGCTGTCGGCAATGAGCCAGTAACACCTCCCTGTCCTTGTCGAAGACGGGAAAGTCGAGATGGCAATGACTGTCAATCAGCTGCATATCACTACACCTATTTGCGGTATTTAATGGGTCATTCAACACAATGAAACACAGACACCATGGTTTTACCCTGATTGAACTGGTACTGGTCATCATAGTGCTGGGTATTCTGGCAGTCATCGCTCTGCCCCGTTTTATCAATATCAAGGATGATGCGTTAAGAAGCAGTGTCGCGGCGACGGCGGGTAGTTTTGCCAGTGCAGTGCAGCTGGCCCATGCAGGATGGGCTGTTGCCACCAAGGGAGAGGCGGTCGCACTTTACAATTTGGGGAGCCATGGGGAGGGCAAGTCGGACATCAATCGCTACGGATGGCCGTCAGGCTCCGAAGAGGATTACAACCAACCCGCCAATACCCCCTATCAGCCCGGTTCAGGAAACCATATCTCAGTCAGCAATCAATCGGATTGCCGTTTGCTGTTTACCGACCTCCTTGATGGCGATCAGACAGTAGCTTCTACCAACCAACCTGATGAGATCAAAAAGCAGGCGGACTATCTTTCGGACATGGTTGGCCCGGGACATCCTGATGAGGAGGAGGGTGATGAGATGCATTACAACTGCCGCTATATCCTGCGCGACTCAATAGGCCGCTTCCAGACGGGTTCTGATTATGAAAATGGCCTCGGCTTTGAGTACAACAGCGTTACCGGTGCCGTGACCCGCAATTTTGACTAGAGGAAGAAGAGGCCTGTTCCGACTGATCTTTTGATGACGCCTCATCGTAACGCACCGGCGTGCAGCAACGCCGGTTTTGCGCTGTGAGCCCCCACTCTTCGCACCATGCGTCGTAACGGGCCAACCAACGCAGCAAGACTCCTTTCATGCTCATAGCATCCCTCTTTTCTTGTTCAGTCGAACACCATGCTACCAGAGAACACTCGCTGAACAAGCTGCCTGTCTGCCTGCATCAGTACCAATAAAAAAGCCGGGCAGCAGTGCTGACCGGCTTCTCTGGATTGATTTTACGAGGCATATGCCTGGCTTAGAGACTCTTGAGCTTCTCTTCGGGCAGGGCCAGCTCGTCGTTGTGGTTGACCCCGATCCCCCGTTCCAGCACGTGACGGGCAATGGCGTGCGCCTCTTCCAGAGAGTGCATGCTGAAGGTACCGCACTGGTATTCGTTAAGCTCGGGGATCTGCTTCTGATCCTGCACGGTCAGCACGTCGCTCATGGCCGCTTGCCAAGCCGCCCCCACCCGCGCCTCGTCCGGTGCACCAATCAGGCTCATGTAGAAACCGGTACGACAGCCCATGGGGGAGATGTCGATGATCTCGACCCCATTACCGTTCAGGTGATCCCGCATGAAACCGGCAAACAGGTGCTCGAGGGTATGGATGCCACGCTCGGAGAGGATCTCCTGGTTGGGCACACAGAAACGCAGGTCGAACACGGTAATGGTGTCCTTGTTCGGGGTTTGCATGGTCTTGGCCACGCGTACCGCAGGGGCTTCCATACGGGTGTGGTCAACGGTAAAACTGTCCAATAACGGCATTTCTGACTCCTGATTGGGTTACCAGAACCAGCCCCCGGTGGAGAGCTGATCCTTGCATTGTCGATACTGGGCGCCGTAGCGTTGGGCTCGGGCCTCTACCTTGCGGGAGGTTTTCATCAACCAGCCCTTGCTTCGGTAGCTGCCACGCCGGTAGCCACCCCACCCTTCGTGATAATTGAGATACTGGCCATACGCATCCCACTTGGAGGTGCCGTTCAGCCGCTGGGCCTTGTGAGTGTACCAGCCCATAAAATCGATGGCGTCGGCAAAATCGTCCCGATCACTCCAGCTGTTGCCGGTTTCCCGCTGGTAATCGGCCCAAGTTTCATCTTTCACCTGAGCGTAGCCATAGGCGGAACTGGCCCGCCCGGTCGGGATGAAGAGGAAATACTCCATGGGCGGCTGGGCGTCATGTACGAAGGAGGACTCCTGATACATCATGGCCATGACCACCTGGATCGGGGTACCCCACTTCTCGTTCATCTTGAGGGCCGCCTCATGCCAGTCAGGCTTCTCGCGAAAGATCTGGCACAGGTTTTCCGGCTGGGCCGGCGGCCGGCTACTACAGGCAGTCAGGCCAGCCAACAGGCCTGCCACCACAACGAGGCGCATCCACATCAGATGGCGTCTTCGTTCTCTTCGCCGGTACGGATACGAATGACCCGCTCCACGTCACAGACGAAGATCTTGCCGTCACCAATCTTGCCAGTGCGGGCGGTGTTCTGGATCGCTTCCAGGCAGGCATCGAGATCCTCATCCTGCACCACCAGTTCCAGCTTCACTTTCGGCAGAAAGTCCACCATGTATTCGGCACCGCGATAAAGCTCGGTGTGCCCCTTCTGGCGGCCAAAACCTTTGACTTCGGATACCGTCATGCCGTTGATGCCGATCTCGGCCAGAGCCTCGCGCACATCGTCCAGCTTGAACGGTTTGATGATGGCTTCAATCTTCTTCATGGTGACTCCTTACCAGTTCTGTTTGCCAAACCCGGATGTGATTGGGTAACGACGATCCTTACCAAAGTTGCGGGCCGTGATGCGGGGACCGACCGCAGCCTGACGGCGCTTGTATTCGTTGAGATCCACCAGACGGATCACCTTGCGCACCACCGCCTCTTCGAACCCTTCGGCCACCATGTCGGCGACCGAGGCATCCTCTTCGACGTAGCGCTTGAGGATGGCATCCAGGATGTCATAGGGAGGCAGGCTGTCCTGATCCACCTGATCCGGCGCCAATTCTGCCGAAGGGGGACGGTCGATAACCCGCTGCGGGATCACATAATCGACCGAATTGCGGTATTCGCACAGTTTGAAGACCAGGGTCTTGGGTACGTCTTTGAGCACGTCAAAACCGCCGGCCATGTCGCCATACAGGGTGGCATAACCCACCGCCATCTCGCTCTTGTTACCGGTGGTGAGCACAATGCGACGACGCTTGTTGGAGAGCGCCATCAAGAGCACGCCGCGGCAGCGAGCTTGCAGGTTCTCTTCGGTGGTATCGCGAGCCGTGCCTTCAAACAGGGGAGCCAGCTGATCCATAAACCCTTCGAACATGGGCTCGATGGAGATGATGTTGAACTCAACACCCATCCGCTCGGCCTGCTCCTTGGCATCTTCCACGCTCATCTGGGCGGTATAGCGAAATGGCATCATCACCGCCTGCACCTTATCGGCACCGATGGCATCGGCCGCAATCGCCAGAGTCAGGGCAGAGTCGATACCGCCGGAAAGCCCCAGCACTGCGCCCTGAAAGCCGTTTTTGGTGACGTAGTCCCGAACCGCCAGCACCAGCGCCTGATAGGTTTCGGCCAAGGGCTCCAGCGGCGCAGCCGGTTCCCGCTCTTTCACCGGCTCACCATCGGCAAAGCGCACCAGCGCCAGCTCTTCGGCAAACGGCGCCAGCCTGTGAGTCAGCTCGCCATGGCTATTGAAGACTTTTGAGCAGCCGTCGAAGATCAGCTCATCCTGGCCACACACCTGATTGAGGTAAATCAGCGGTACGCCGGTCTGATCGCAGCGCTCCGCCATCAACTCGCGGCGGATCCAGGGTTTCTCCTGATCGTAGGGTGAGGCATTGATGGTGAGCAGAAGCTCGGCTCCCGCCGCCCTGGCGGCCAGCGCCGGGCCTGCTTGCCAGAGGTCTTCGCAGATAAGCAGACCCAGTTGATGACCACGGAACGGCACGACACATGTCTCGGTGCCTGACGTGAAGTAACGCTTCTCGTCAAACACCCCGTAGTTGGGCAGATCCTGCTTGAAGTAGCGTGCCACCAGCTTGCCCTGCTCGTAGAGGGAGGTCGCGTTGTAAAGTGCCTCTCCTTCCCGCCAGGGGTGCCCCACCAGAATGGCGCAGTTGCCTGCCCAGGCTGCAATTCGAGCTAGCGCGGCATCAACCCGGAGCATGAGATCACTGCGCAGCAGCAGATCTTCCGGCGGATAGCCGGTCAGAGCCAGCTCGGAGCAGACCAGCAGATCGGCCTCTTGCCGATCTGCCTCAGAGGCCGCAGCCAGCACCTTGTCACAGTTTTCTTCGATGGCGCCTACCGTCAGATTCAACTGGGCAAGCATCAGAGAGAGGGCTTTTGCCATGGCGATGCATCTTAAAATCAAAAATGATGGGGAATGATAAAGAAAAGGCGCTGGCTGTGCCAGCGCCCGAGGTTCAGGGAGTACAAGTCAGGTTTGCAGCATTGGTCACACCATTGTCCACCAACAGGGCACAGGGGCCCGTGATCACCTGGCCACTGGCAGGCGGCGTCATGGCGATACTGAGGGAGGCCGGCTTCAACAAGTAGGTTTTATTGCCCTGAGCGCTATAGGATAAATTCACAACCAGATTACTGTTTTGTGCGGCAGAACAAACGTATGTAGCGGGCTGGTTGTTGGTTTTTGGCACATCGATACGACAGGTGGCTCCCGTGGTTGTCGTAGTGACTGTCAGCCCGCTGAACGTGTTGGCCTTACAGGACTCTGGAGCGGAATTTTGCCCATTGCCCTGTTCAAGACACTCGATTCGTCCCGATACGGTCAGGGTCGGCACCGTCTGGGAGCTGGTATCGATCGCCACCGGCATGGTGGCACTCTTGGCCTCGCTCTGATCCACCGGAGAGATGAGCGAAGCGGTGATCCCCGAGTTCCCCTGATAGGCGGTTACCTTGATCGAGGCGCTCTGTAACACGTTGGACGCATCCTTGGTGCTCTTCTTGGCCGACAAATAGCCACGGCTGTAACTGCCGAAGTAGTAGTTGCTGAGATCAACCACCGTCTTGACCGTCTCGTTGGTCACTCCCACGTAATCAGAGGTACTGCCGGTGAGCTGGCCATTCAGGGGCACCAGGCTCCACTCCGCCAGCATGGTCAGGTTGATGTCCTGAAACGGGATCCGGGCCAACAAATCCTGTGATGTCAGATCAAGCTTCGCGAGATTGTCTGGTGAGAGCACATCCACATAGATACCGCGGGCAATCAGCTGGGCCGTCCCCGTGTTCATGGTGATCTTGGTGCTGGTGTCTCCTCCCGCTGCCGCGTTGGTAGGCAGCCAGTCGGCAAATTCAATGATCGAGGGGGGCGTTGCCGTGGGATTCGAAGTCCAGTTGAGAGTGTTCTTCTGCCAAGTAACATAAGTGGTAACAACGTACTTGATGTAGTTCTGGTAGCTGGTCTGGTTCTCAGCCTTGGCGAGGAAGTCGGCGCTGGTCACTATGACTTTGATCAGATTCCAGTCCGGCAGGGGACGATAGTAGCCATCGAGCCGGACAAAGCGGCAGGCATCGACATAATTCCCGCTATTGACCGATGAAAGGGAGCTGCTGTAGCGCTGTCGGCTGGTGTGAAGCGGCGAGTAAAACTGGTCGAAACTGCTGCCACTGCCATCGAAGTGATCCTTGCAACAGCTGGTACAGAGGGCCGGTTGATCCTTGACGCTGCTGTTGAGTACCCCTGTCTGCTTGATCACCTGGGAACCCGCATTCCAATAAAGCAAATTGCTGCTGGTCAGGGTTGCCTGGCCGGGCAGGTAAGCATTTATGCTCGAGCCATAGCTACAGGAACAGGAGACCGAGGCCAGATCCTGCAGCACCTGCTGGGTGTTGCCGCCATTGTCGGGCTTGTAGGTGACCGTCTCGAACTGCACCAGCTTGCCAACCGCACCATCCTTGGAGGTCACGGTCGGCAGCGGCTTGCTAGTCTCCTGCTTGCGGCCTTCCTGATCGATCTGGATGGAGATGACATCAGGCGCAACTCCGGGGATATAGACCACGTGGGGCGGCTCGCGACTGGTATCCAGCCCGCCGTTGAACTGATTCTGAGTCAGCGATTCCGCCGGCGACACGGCCCCGGAGAGCAGCAAAGAATGAGCCTGCCCTACGCTGTCGCTCCAGCTGACGGTCACATTGACTACCTTTCGGCCAGGATAGGAGTACAAATAACCCACCGGGATCGTGGTCTGCCAGGCAGAGCCATTCCAGTACTGGTTGCTGACGGTCCAACTCAGGGCATAAGTCCCCCCGCCATCGGCGGGAGTGGCCGAACTGGTGCCCGCCGTTATGTTGTTGTAGGCCGTGAGCGGCGAAACCGCACTCACCACCCCGTTGAAGGTGCGAAACGCATCGAGTTGTGACTCGGCCAGCCGCATGGCCACCTCGTAGCGGCGACTATCCTGGGAGGTATTGAGCAATGAGCGAGACATAGCCACCAGACCTGCCACACCCACCCCAAGCAGAACCAGGGTGATCAAAATCTCCAACAGCCCAAATCCCTTGTGCGGTTTCATAGATGCTCCTACCAGTCCCGCCAGCTACCAGGCACCAGATTGATGCTCTGAAACGCCGCCCCATTTTCGATATTGCTCAACACCGCCTGATCATACTTGGCATCGAAGGTCCCATTGGCCGTCTTGCCCAGCTGATAGTTGGCTACTACCGCGCCGTTGACGATTGCTCCCCCCTTCAGGCTGACGTCGGTGGTGGCTGTGGCGGGCGTGGCTGAGTAGGCGAACACCAGCCCGTACAAGGTCGCATTCCCGTTCACCATCAGGTTGCCGTTGCGTATGATAAGCACGACCGGCGCTGCGATCGAACCGATCGACCCACCCGGTTTGCAATCACCATCGACGATGATGAGACCGCGCGAGGCGGTCGACAGTGAATCGCAATTGGTCAGCAGTTGCACCGCCCGAGACTCCAGATTGGCCCAGCCGGCAGCATCATCATTCTCGTTGAACAGATACCAGACCAGATCCGTGGGGAAGTCGGTATCGTTGTCCTTGATGTCCGATTGTTTGTCGCCCTTCTGGCTGATGTTGGCGCTGCAGCCTCCGCTGTAGTCCCCCTGATGGCAGGTCTGACCGGAGCCATTTGTCAGGTCCACATTACCGTTGGTCCAGATGGAGAGCGGCACTCCCGGCCCCCCTCCATTAGGATTGGCCACCACGGTAAAGTTGCCGGATACGGCCATGCCACCTGCTACCGTCAGGGGGGCGGCCGGGGTGCCGGCCAATACGCTTATCTTGATAGCCTTCACCTCAACCTCGGCATTGGCCGTCGCATCGACCAGGGTCGCCTGGGTGCGTATTTTCACCGGTGTTACACTCGCCCCCCCCACGATCACAGCCGGTTCATCCAGCGCAAAGAGGGTGTAATTGCCGGCCGATACGGTGACGGAAACACCGCTGCTAGGGGTGCGCCAGGTGGCATCCTGCGCAAGCCGCCCGACCCCGTCCGACAACCCCAGCTCGGCCAGCGCCAGCGCCTGGCGATACTGCACCTCGTTGAGGCTGACACGACGATCCGCCACCATCAGCTTGCCCACCAGCAACGAGATGCCAAGCAGGATCACGATAAGCAGCAGGGTGATGGTGAAGGTAGTAAAGCCGAGATGACGTTTCATGGCATCAATACCCGTCGTTGCGCAGCTTGATATCGCGCTGCAGGGTGAGTTTGAGTGCGGAGTTCGCCTTGTATTGACCCGAGATAGCCATGCGCACCGTCCTCGCGCCGGCCGAGGCGCTACTGCCAAACAGCGAGAAGGTCAGATCGGTTACCTCTATGGTGTTGTCGGTGCTGAGCAGGTTGCCAGTGCTGCAACTGGTGCCAAGTTGCACCCCTTTGTCAGCGCTGTCATAGCTGTAAATAAAGGTTTCATCAGAGCCAAGAGACCCGTTGTTATCATCATCGTATTTCAGTCTGATGCAGCGATAAATCTTGGAACCACTGACGGTCTCATTCATCAGATCGCTGCTCGTATCGAAATAAAACGGGGACCTGGCTCCCGATGCAGCCCCAAGAAATGCGGTCGCCCCCTGATCGTAACCGGTTCGCTGCACGTCACGGGCTATCATGTCAGTGATGCTCTGCAGCTCCTGATTGAGGCGACTCACCTGCATGGATGTTTGATTGGCCTTGAGGATGGTGGCGAACAAGGATGTTACGGCTGCAACCAGAAACAGACCTGCGACCATGGCCACCATCAGCTCCACCACGTTGAATCCCCTTGGTGCTTTCAACATGCAGGCACTCCACTGACATTGCTGACACCACAGGTGCGCACACGCCCGACATTATTGGTCTTGACCTGCATGGAGTAGGTACCGGACGAAATGGCAATATTCCCCGCCGCCAAGGTGGCCCTTCTGGGCGAAATACTTAGAGGCCTGACATTGGTCACCGATTCACTGTAACTGGCCACCAGACTGATACCGGGATATTCGCTGGCATCTGCCCCCTTGCGTCCCTCAATGCTTGAGCAGGAATCGCTGCAGCTGCTGCAGCTACCATCAATATGGATTCGATAACACCAGTTACTGGTGCCGCTGTTGAAGATAATAAACTGCAAGGTGCGATTACGTTTGATCGCCTCTGACTTGAGCAGCATCACATCCGTGTATACGGCCTGGGTGGCTGCTTTTACCATTTGTTCCTGGCGCAAAGACTGATAGCTGGGGATCGCCACGGTCAGGAGCAACGCGACCAGCGCCAGGGCAATCATCAATTCAATCATGGTAAAACCGGCGGAGCGGCACTCTGCGCATTCCATTGGCTAAAGACTCCTTTCTTTTCGCACATGCCAGTAGAGTGTGGTGTCAGTACTATCCTATAGTATCTATCTGTTTAACGAACCCTGCCGCCCCCATGAGAATCAAACAATCAGGTATTACCCTGCTGGAATTGATGGTGGTAGTCGCCATCGTCGCCATCATTGCCGCTGTCGCCTACCCCAGTTTTACAGATGGTCTGCGTAAATCCCGCCGGGCTGAAGCCGTCAAGGGATTGTTGACCATGCAGCTCAAACAGGAAGAGTTCCGCATCTCCAACTCCAGCTACAGCAGTGCCGTAGCCAATGTGGGCAACCCGACCAGCGATTACTATACCTTCACCATTTCAGGTGCCACTGCCACCGCCTACACCCTGGTTGCAACCAGCAAGGGTGCCCAGGTCGGCGACAAGTCCGGCAGCACCAGTTGCGACAGCCTGACCATCAACAAGGCCGATATCAAGACCCCGACCGAGTGCTGGAAATAAGTTTTACCAGCATTCGGCCGTTGTCATGGTGGCACGCGATACCCCCTGCTGTCCGCTCTGATCGAGAGTCAACAATCCACAGGGGTCGCCGTTCATCACACCGGTCGGAATAGCCGTCAGGGTATAACGGGCCCCGCTGGCATTGAGCGCCAGATTGTAATAAGCCGTACCACCGTCCCTGGGCAGGGTCGCCAAGCCGGCAGAGGCCAGGTTGCCAGTGTCGTAATTGCCATTGGCGGTAAACTCCCGCTCCAGATATTGCGCGGCTTCCAGCAAAGTCGCTTTGGCTTCGGCCCGCTTGGTGGACGCCATGTAGTTGTTGTAACTGGGATATGCGATCGCAGCCAGAATGGCGACCACGACCACCACTATCATCAACTCAATCAGGGTAAATCCACGTTCCATTCCAGCCTCTACTCCAGTTGCAACCAGGACTGACGACCACCCAGATCGCCCGCCCCCTCTTCCAGCGTGACCGAGATGTTGCCGCTGGAGCCGCTGATGTATTTACGCTCCATATCGGCATCCTCCACTACGCTCGGCGTCGTGGTGAGCTCGTCAAATTGCTTGCCGCTGACCGGCACCTTGATGTCATTGCCAGCCTCATCCTTGATCCCGACATAGTCATCATCATTGACGGCTCCGTCGCCATTGACGTCGAATACCGAGTAGGTGAGGCGGGCGCCCGAAACAGGATCCAGCTCCATCAGCCAGGAGCGGCCACCAAAATCGCAGGCATCCGCCGACGGTATCAAGGTGTTGAAGATGAGCCGCTTGTGCCGGTACAGCATCTCGGAAACTGCCCGCTCCCCGACCCCCTTGCTCAGCCCGGGTGATTTCAACACCAGATACCAGCCCTTCTGGCTGGTGTAATTGACATCCCTGCTGGAGACCACCCGCACATTGAACTTGATGGTGGTGCCATTGGCCACGAATTCATGGGTAATGCTCTGCTGCAACAACTGGCTGCGGCTCACCTCGCTCCCAGTGTCCCAAATGCCGTAGACGGCCTCCAATCTTGGATTGGTGGGCAATGACTTGTCATCATTGGTGAAATAGCTGCCCGTGCCCATCAGCACCATGATCCCTCCCCTGGGATGGCGGATCGCCAGCGGCCGCATGGTGATGGGCTGGCGCGTGCTGGCCGAGCAGGCGCCATCGCAAGCCTGGAACAGCGGCTTGGGTTTGTTGCCGGCCTTGAACGCGATTCCCCATTGGGCGCTGTTGTTGTCCCTCAGGTCGAATTTCCAGAGATTGCCCTGCAAATCGCCAGCATAGACATAGTCAACCACCCGATCGCCATCCTCATCCACAGGCAATGGCGAAGAGAGGCCATTGGGCTCGCTGGCCGATCCTACCTGGGTGTCGATCTCCTTGATGACGGCGCCGGTCGCCAAATCCAGCACAAACAGCCGCGCCGTCTGGCTGTTACTGTTGTACCCGTTGGCCACCAGGGCGACCCACTTGTTGTCGGCCTTGACCCGTACCAGCGTCGGGGCGGCCAACGCGATGCCCATCTCGGAATGGGTGAACTCCCACAGCATCTTGTCAGCGGTGAAGTTGTTCGGTGCGGTCACATCGATGGCGAACACCGCCTTGCCTCCCGCTCCGGTAGAGCCCAGCAAGAGAGTCTTCCAGCGACTCCCCAAATAGGCATCCCCGACCCTGGGCGTCCCGTCCACATAGTAGCGATGGTTGTAATCCGGCCTGGTCAGCTGGGGCAGCTCCCCCAGCAGGCTGGCCGGGATATAGGCCAGTTGCTCGACACCGTCGGCCACCCGAAAGCCGTGCAACATACCGTCATTCGCACCGACATAAAGCATGGGCGGGCGACGGGCGATTGCCGTCGAGCTGAGGAACGCCTGATAGCTCTCCCGCTCGGTCTGGGTCAGGCCAGTCGCGCTGCTGTAGCCGTAATCGCGCTTGCCCACATAGACGGGATCCGAGTTGATGATGTCACCGAGCAGATCGCTGCGATTGCGAAATACCCCGCCATTGCGCTGCTCGCCACCGCGCTCACCGCGCAGATAGGCGACCCGGCTTTCTCCCAGATTGTCACCGGCAATATTGAGCAGGGTGCGGTTGGTATTGTTAAGCACCTCCCAGGTGAAGGCGATGCCGGCCCCGCCTTGCCGGGTGAAGATGCTGCGTGCCGAAGGCTCCGGTATCTGGGTGGCGGCATCCCAGGCGATATTCCCCAGAGAGCCATCACTGTTAAGCGGGATCGAGACCAGTTGTCCCGACCAGTCACCGCTGTTGTAACGGGCCTGGTAGATATGGGTATTGCTGTCAAGACGGGTGGCGTTGGCCGTTACCGAACTGGCGGAGCTGTTGCGGGCGGCAATCTGTGCCAGCGTACTGCTCAGGGCCTCGGCGAAGGTATCCGGATCCGCCGCGCTGAAGAAACTCCCCTTGCTGTTGACGGCCGCATGCCACAAATCGTCGATCTTGAACTCATCGGAATCATAAGGATTCGGCCAGCTGCCCGGGATACCGTTGGCAGGATTGAGCGAACCGTTGACCCCAAGCCCTACGGTAAAGTTGACCAGATGCTGCCAGTTGGCAGGGTCTGCCGTGCTGGTCGGCACCTTGTTGGCCAGGTCGCGACGCAGATCCGTTTTCCAGTATTTGTAGGCCACGTCCGCCAGGGAATTCTTGATGCCATCCTGGTCCTGATCGCCGACCGAGGGCGAGTCACCGTTCCAGTAGCCATCCGTCATCAGAATGTTGTAGCTCTGGCGGCAGGTCAGATGAGGAAGTGTGCTGCCGGCACGAGCAGACCAGGGGCCGTTATTGTCACTGCGGGAAAAATACTCCCCTACCTCTTTCAGGCTGGTGCGCAGCGGTGTCCCCTTCGCCGGAATGTCGCGGCCATACAGCTCATCGAAAAAAGCGGTTCGATCAGTACCTGAAAAAGGGGTGACACCGCGGATCACGCTGCCGCTGGCATTGATGGTGGCAAAGCCGACCCGAATGGCCTCCCCCTGGCTGGCGAAGGCTCTTCCTACTCCGGCCCGGGCCGCCAGGATCCGCGAACGGTAATAGGTGTACCAGTTGGCAAAGTTCTGAATTTCCTCGTCAAAGGTACAAACGGGCGCATTTTTGCAGTCACTGCGATTGGGGCGACCGTCATAGATGGTGGCCACCGCCTTGTTTATCACCACCCGGGTATAGTTCTTGGCGTTGAATACATTGCCACTTCCCTTGTAGTCAAAATAGACAGCCGGCCAGAAACTCTCGTCTTGGTTGTAATAATAAGGAGAAAACTCAGTGTAATAGATGGCCCACCATGCTCGATTGGTTTGAGTCAGGTCGCGACAACCGGCCGCCATCTTCATAGGGTTGTGAGGGGCACAGGTCACTTTGGCATTGGCCATCAAGGAGCCATCCGCATTGGCCCAGGGGCGATAGGTCAGCTGCGGGTTGTAATAGAGCTTGTTGTTATGGCTGGAGCGCACGTAGGCATTGCGGGCATTGTCGCTGGCAAAGGTGATCGTATAGTTGGCGTAATCGTCATTCCCATAAACATTATTGGCTCGTGGGTAGACATAGCGTGCATCGTTCTCGATCAAGGACTCGGGCATGATCTCGAAATGCATGGAGCCCGAATCATCCAGAGTAAACATGATATTGGGATCGGCCCGGGTGCCGAGATAGAGGGGAACCTGGGCAATATCAAGCGCCGCCTGCGCCGAGGCGCAGCAGAGCATCAGCGAGAGTCCAAAACCGAGTTTGCCCATACCCCGCCTCCTAGCGACTATAGGTCGATTGCAACAGCACCCGGCTCTCGTCCGAGAGACCAAATCCCCTTGCCGTGATGCGATAGAGGCGACGCTCGCTGATGGGCTCATCGACCGCCAGATTCTCGCTGCCCCCCTGGGTATAGGGCAGCCGTTCGATAAAGTACTCAGGGGCTCGCCCCGCCAGACCGCTGTTGGCATAGGTGCGCCAGGATGTGGAGGGTGATGCGGGATCCACCGCAGTATCGACAAATTCATACAGGCCTGAGCTGTTGTCATAAGGACCCGAGTTGCCAGCCTCGATATAGCGTTCGGCGGCGCGCAGGCCCGCTTCTGCCGCCTGCAGCGCTTGCAGCGCCTCCTTCTGGTTGCCAGCCATCTTCTCCTGCAGCTGCGCGCCCCGCATGCCGGCCATGCCCAGCAGGCTCACCATGACCAGAAAAATCAGGCTGATCACCAGCGCCATCCCCTGTTGTCGATGCATCATGACTGGGCTCCTCATGGTAACCGGTTACGCAGCGCGACCGTGGTCTCGGCTACCCAGTACCAGTTGCGATCGGTCGCCTGGAAGGTGGCGCCGGCAAAGCTCAGGGCTTGCGGTGCCGACACCACATTGCCCTGATTGCTGCGCATCAGAAGCTGCACCCCAATCCCCAGGACGTTGTCCCAGTTTGGATTGCTGGCGGCGCTCACATAGCGATCCGTCGCCCGATCCCGGTTCTGATCCTCCCCGAACGTGAGCTGCATATTGGCAACCCCTTCAATGAGGGGCATGCCGGCGGCAACTCCGCTCTTGCGATAGAGGGCGTAGGGGCTGTTGGCCGAAGGGCGAGCAATATAGTAGAGGCGGGTTTCCACCCGGTTCAGTACCGATCCTAACCCGAAGCGCTCCTCGGCCGGACTGCTTGCCCCGCCCCAGGAACTGGTTGCATTACCAGGTACAAGATTGCCGTTATTGTTGTTCTCGGCATGAACAATGTTGACCTCACGCCCTCCACCGACTCCCTGCACACGTGTGATCTGGAATATTCTGGCCTTCTGGCAATCGGAGACCATGACGATGTCTCCCTCGCACAGATCGCTGTAACCCTGCTTGCCGGTGCCGCAATAATCCACCTTGCTGGAGAGGTGCTGGACAAACAGCTGGGCGGCGTTGTTATGGTTATCACGACTGAGCGGCACCCCAACCCCAGCCGGCCCTTGAACCAGCAGCACATCGCTACCCGGCATGGGCCTGGGTTCGGCTCCCGTGAACAGGGCAGAAAGAGGGGCTGGCAAGGTGGCCGTCACATTGTCATAGCCACGCAAAAAGGTAGTGAAGTTGTAGGGCAGTGCCGCGTTGTTGTTGAGGGTATTGGTGATATTGACCCCCTGTTTGCTGAGGCACCCCTGATAGCCCACCATCCGCAGCTCTTTTTGCAGCAGATTGGTGGCAAAGCCGCTGTCTTCCCGCACCCTGGCAATCGCCTCGCCCGTGAGATAGGTTTTGTGATTGCCAAGAAATACCTGAATGATGACCCCCACAGTCACCAGAGAGAGCACCAGGGCGATCATCACCTCGACCAGGCCGATCCCGCGCTGGCGTAGGGGCAAACCGGCCCTGCTCATAGATCCGTCCTAAGGGTCATGCTGCGCGACGCAGGATCGGTGGCCAGCCGGCTGCTATCCCACTGAATGGTGATGGTGGCCCTTCCGGCGCTGACCGCCACGGCACCATCGCCACCCGGCAGCTCGCTCAATACCCGCTTCCAGTGCAGCAAGTCCTGTACCGCCATGGAACTGCCCGAGACCGTCTCGCCCAGATCGATGTTGTATTGCCCTATCAGGGCCGCACTGCGATTGGCCCGCATCATGTCGTTGATCATGTAGGCGTACTGGGTCGCTTCGGTGCGCGTCAGGGCAGACTGATTGCTCTTGAGTGCCTGCAGCTGCAGGGTCGCCATGCCCAGAATGCCGATGGAGAGCACCAGTACCGAGATCATGATTTCAAGCAGTGACAAGCCCTGTTGTCGTGTCATGGGCAACGTACCTCGGCGATGGAAGGGCGACCTGCCGCAGTGATGGTGATATCGCGGGCCGCCTCGTTGCGGCACCCTTCCGGGCGCAGGGCAAACACCTGCGATGCCTGTGAGCGGCCATCGAGAAAACCGTCGCCACTGAAGCGCAACAGAGAGGTATTGCTGCTCAGGGTGCCTGTCTCCATATCGGGGAAACCCCGCAGCAACTCGCCGTTATCGAGCCTGCCGTTGCCATTGCCATCGACCCAGATCTGCCAACCGGCCTCCCAGTGATGCTGAGTCAGGTTCTCGGCCGAGGCGGACAGGGTCACCGCCGCATTGCGGCGAATGGCTTCGGAACGGGCAAGGTTGATAGCTGCCACAAAGTTGTTGGCCTGGGTATTGAGGGTCATGCTGCGCAACAGAGAGTTGAAGGAGGGCACTCCCAGCGTCAGCAAGAGAGAGACGAGCGCTATGGTAACCATCAGCTCGACAAGGCTAAAACCTGAACGCAAAAACATCCTGTTTCGCTCTGATTTGTTCTGGGGATGCAGACACAGCTCCATGTGTGTTCAGCCAGAGTAGGGGCTTGCAGGCAGTCTATGCCGGACACTTTGGGTTTCAATCCTGTCTATTCAAAATTTCGAGCTACATCATCAATTTTCGCTGCGATCTGGTCGTGAACGTGCATAAAGGACTCGTTGGAACCAAAAACAAAAAGCCACCTCGAAAAGGTGGCTTTGGCAATACATGGTCATCCGGCGAGGATGAGACGCGTCAGATGATGCGCAGCTCGGGCGGTACCTCGAACACCACATTCTCTTCGCGACCCGGGTGTTCAGCCACCATCTTGCCCCCCAGCTCGCGCAGGCGGGTGATGACGCTCTGCACCAGCACCTCGGGAGCTGAAGCTCCGGCAGTCACACCGATCGCCTTCACACCGTCCAGCCAGGCGGCATCGATCATGGAAGCATCATCGATGAGATAGGCCTTGGTGCCCACCTTTTCGGCCAGCTCGCGCAGCCGGTTGGAATTGGAGGAGTTGCGGGAACCCACCACCAGCATGGCATCTACCAGCTCCGCCATCTCCCGTACCGCGTCCTGACGGTTTTGGGTGGCATAGCAGATATCGTCCTTGCGCGGCCCCTGGATCTTGGGGAAGTGCTGGCGCAGGGCATCAATCACCTCGGCGGTCTCGTCCATGCTGAGGGTGGTCTGGGTGACGAAGCAGAGATCATCCGGGTTCTTCACCTGGAGTTTGGCTACGTCATCCGGCGTCTCCACCAGATACATGCCCCCCTCGCGGTTCTCGTACTGTCCCATGGTGCCGATCACCTCGGGGTGGCCGGCGTGACCGATGAGCACGGCTTCGGAGCCCTTGCGGCTGGCGCGATGGACTTCCATGTGTACCTTGGTCACCAGTGGGCAGGTGGCATCGAACACCTTGAGGGCGCGGGACTTGGCCATCTCGCGCACCGTCTTGGCGACGCCGTGGGCGGAGAAGATGACGATGCTGTCATCCGGTACCTCATTCAGCTCCTCGACGAACACGGCTCCGGCATCCTTGAGCTTGTTCACCACATAGCGGTTGTGCACCACCTCGTGGCGGACATAGATGGGGGCACCGAACTTCTCCAGTGCGCTCTCGACGATGCTGATGGCGCGGTCGACACCGGCGCAAAAGCCGCGGGGATTGGCCAGCAAGATATCCATCAGAGCACTTTCTCCTCGTCGTCAACGCCCAGGATCTCCACCTCGAAGGTGACCGTATGGCCGGCCAGCGGGTGGTTGAAATCAACCGTCACCGACATCCCTTCCACCGCCCGAATGATGCCGGGCAGCTCGCTACCGTTGGGCTGGTCGAACAGGATGATGGTGCCGACTTTCGGCTCCGCATCGGAACCAAACTTGGCTCTGTCCAGATGGTAGATGTTGTCAGGGTTGGAGAGACCAAAGGCCTGTTCAGGGGCCAGGGTAAAGCTCTTGCTCTCCCCTTCGCCCAGGCCGAGCAGACACTGCTCGAAGCTCGAAGTCAGGCTGCCATCCCCCATCCGCAGACGGGCCGGCTTGCCGTGCAGCGCCGTGCTGTCGGCAACCGAACCATCTTCCAGCTTGATGGCGAAATGAAACAGCACGCTGCTGTCAGCACCAATCTGTCGACTCATGCCGCCCCCTTTTTCTCGTCCTGCTCACCCTTGGATGAGCGAAAGCCGTCCAGCACTATCATGGCGGCGCCGATGAAGATGAAGGTATCGGCCAGATTGAAGGCCGGCCAGTGGGCCCGACCCCAGTAGAAATCGAGGAAATCGACCACATGACCCAGCACCAGCCGGTCGAACACATTGCCGAGCGCCCCGCCGATGATGAGGCTATAGGCGATACCGCTCCAGCGCTCGGTCACCGACTGCTTGCGCAGCCAGTGGATCAGCAGACCGCAGATGGCAAAGGCCAGCACGGCGAAGAACCAGCGCTGCCAGCCCCCCTGATCGGCCAGAAAGCTGAACGCTGCGCCCTTGTTGTAGACGTGGACCAGATTGAAGAAGGGGGTGATCTCCACCCCCGGGTAGCCAAATGGCAGCAACTTGACCACGGCGAGCTTGCTCGCCTGGTCCAGTATGAAGGCCAGCACCGCCAGCCACAGCCAACGCAGGCCGCTTTTATGGTGAGTCATGTTCATCAGGCAAATTGACGAGTTTCGCCGTCACCCTCGACGTTGGTGACACAGCGGCCACAGATCTCTTCGTGACCTTTGATCGTACCCACGTCTTCCACATGGTGCCAGCAGCGGTCGCACTTGGCGGCGGCAGACTGGGCCACGCTCAGCCACAGGTCATCACGCTCGGTCGCTACAGTCCCTTCCGGAGCCGCATCGGCCACGACCACCTTGGCCTTGGAGGTGAGCAGCACGAAGCGCAGCTCGTCGGCCAGGGTGTTGAGGCGGGCAGCCAGCTCCGGCTTGGCGAACAGGGTCATTTCGGCCTGCAGGGAGCCACCGATGCGCTTCTCGCCGCGGGCGGCTTCCAGCGCCTTGTTCACTTCACCACGTACGGTGAGGATCTCGGCCCAGAAGG
This sequence comes from Aeromonas sp. 19NY04SH05-1, assembly GCF_040581895.1. Lineage (NCBI taxonomy): Bacteria > Pseudomonadati > Pseudomonadota > Gammaproteobacteria > Aeromonadales > Aeromonadaceae > Aeromonas > Aeromonas sp. 19NY04SH05-1. The sequence goes on from NZ_CP095328.1 coordinate 3,985,995, forward strand.
CATCGTTGAGGGATTCGCCAGCTTCCAGTCCGAACAGGCCGTCGTACCACTCTTCGGTGAACACGAACTCGCCACGCTCGCCCGGCAGCAGTGCCCAGATCTCGTCGGCGGTGAAGCTCATGATGGGTGCCATCCAGCGCACCATGGCCTCGGCGATGTGATAGAGAGCAGTCTGGCAGGAGCGGCGGGCCAGGCTGTCTGCCTTGGCGGTGTACTGACGGTCCTTGATGACATCCAGATAGAAGGAGCCCATCTCGATGGAGCAGAACTGCATCAGCTTCTGGGTCACGCCATGGAAGTTGTACTCGTCGAAGGCCGCCACGATCTCGGCCTGTACCGCCTTGGCACGGCCCACGGCCCAGCGATCCACTACGACCATGTCGGCAGGCGCGACCATGTCGGTCGCCGGATTGAAGCCGTTCAGGTTGGCCAGCAGGAAGCGGGCAGTGTTGCGGATGCGACGATAGGCGTCGGCGGAACGCTTGAGGATCTCGTCGGAGACGGTCATCTCGCCGGTGTAGTCGGTGCTGGCAACCCACAGACGCAGGATGTCGGCACCCAGCTTGTTCATCACGTCCTGGGGGCTCACCACGTTGCCGATGGACTTGGACATCTTGCGGCCCTGACCGTCCACGGTGAAGCCGTGGGTCAGCACCTGGTTGTAGGGGGCCTTGTCCTTCATCGCCACGCCGATCATCAGGGAGGACATGAACCAGCCGCGGTGCTGGTCAGAGCCTTCCAGATACATGTCGGCCGGTTTGCCGTTGAACTCGGGACGAGCGTCGACCACGGAGGCGTGGGTAGAGCCGGAGTCGAACCAGACGTCCAGGGTGTCGGGCACCTTGTCGTACAGATCGGCATCGGCGCCGAGCAGCTCGGCCTTGTCCAGATCCCACCAGGCCTGAATGCCGGATTGCTCGACCCGCTTGGCCACTTCATGCATCAGGCGCACGGATTCCGGGTGCAGCTCCTGAGTCTCTTTATGGACGAACAGGGAGATGGGCACACCCCAGGTACGCTGACGGGAGATACACCAGTCCGGGCGACCTTCCACCATGGCCTGGATGCGGTTCTTGCCCCATGCCGGAACCCAGCCGCTCTGGCCGTGTTGTTTGATCCCATCCTTCTCGATGCGATCGATCTCTTCCAGGGCGCGCTTGCGCAGACCGTTCTGATCCATGCTAATGAACCACTGCGGGGTGGCGCGGAAGATGATCGGAGTTTTGTGGCGCCAGCAGTGGGGGTAGGAGTGGTTGAACACCTTGTGATGCAGCAGGGCGCCGCGTTCGGTCAGCACCTCGACCACGGCCGCATTGGCCTTGAATACGTGCTGGCCGGCAAACAGTTCGGTATCCGGCAGGTAGACGCCGTTGCTGCCAACCGGGTTGGCCACTTCCAGACCGTACTTCTGGCCGACCACGAAGTCTTCCTGACCATGGCCCGGTGCTGTGTGAACGGCGCCGGTACCGGCATCCAGGGTGACGTGATCACCCAGCACCACAGGCACGTCGAAACTGTAGAAGGGGTGGTTGAAGCGCAGCAGCTCGAGGGCAGCCCCCTTGGCGTACCCCAGGTTGTGGTAGTGCTCGATGCCGGCGCGGTCCATCACATCCTTGACCAGCTCGGCAGCCAGGATCAGGCGCTCGGGGTTGTCACCTTCGACCTGCACCAGGGCATAGTCGAGGTCGGCATGCATGGCGATGGCGCGGTTGGCGGGCAGGGTCCACGGGGTGGTGGTCCAGATCACCGCAGAGAGGGTGCCCTTGCCAGTGTGCCCTTCGGCGCAGTCAAACTTGGCGGCCACGGCAGCCTCGTCGACGGCCTTGAAGCGCACGTCGATAGAGGGGGAGTTCTTGTCGTAATATTCGACTTCGGCTTCAGCCAGGGCAGAGCCGCAATCGGTACACCAGTGCACCGGCTTGGAGCCCTTGTGCAGGTGGCCGTTCTCGACGATCTTGGCCATGGAGCGGATGATGTTGGCTTCAGTGCCAAAATCCATGGTCAGATAGGGGTGTTCCCAGTCACCCAGCACACCCAGGCGGATGAAGTCGGCCTTCTGGGCCTCGATCTGGGTCTTGGCATACTTGCGGCACTCGGCGCGGAACTCGGCGGCGGAAACCTTCTCGCCCGGCTTGCCGACCATGCCTTCCACTTTCAGTTCGATGGGCAGACCGTGGCAGTCCCAACCCGGGACATAGGGGGAGTCGAAGCCGGACAGGCCCTTGGACTTGATGATGATGTCTTTGAGGATCTTGTTGACCGAGTGACCGATGTGAATGTTGCCGTTCGCATAGGGGGGACCATCGTGCAGAATGAAAGAAGGCTTGCCCGCTTTGGCGCGGCGAATAGCGCCGTAGAGATCCTGATCGTACCAACGCTTGAGCATGTTGGGTTCGCGCTTGGCCAGATCGCCACGCATCGGAAACTCGGTTTCCGGAAGATTCAGGGTGTGTTTATAGTCGCTCATCAGTCCTGGGTTCCCTTCTTTTCTAAAAGAGTGCTGGGTAAATGAAATTGTGGCAGCCCGAACCAGGCTCGGGCCGCCAGGGCATCTCGTTCGATTTGCTCTTTCAAGGCAGAGAAAGAGGCAAACTTCTGCTCTTCGCGCAGCTTGTGGCGAAGCAGCACCTTGACCTGTTGACCATATAGATCACCAGAAAAATCAAATAGATGTACTTCCAATCTAGCTTGTGTACCGCTCAAGGTAGGCCGTACACCCACATTGGCGACACCGGGGAAGGTCTTGCCGGAACATAACACTTCCACCGCGAACACGCCACCGACCGGGATAACCTGGCGCTTGAGGGCCAGATTGGCGGTAGGAAAACCTATGGTGCGCCCCAGCTTGTCGCCGTGGGCCACCCTGCCGCTGATGGTATAGGGGCGGCCGAGCATCAGCTCCACCTCGGCCATCCGGCCAGCCTTGAGGGCTTCGCGCACCAGGGTGCTACTCACCCGCTGGCGGGACAGCTGGAAACTCTGGGTGCTGATCACCTCGAAACCGAAGCGGCGGCCCGCCTCTTCCAGCAGGTGAAAATCCCCTTCCCGCCCCTTGCCGAAGCGAAAATCATCGCCGACCACCAGGTAGCGCACGCCGAGTTTCTCGACCAGCAGTTGCTCGATGAAGGTGGACGCCGCCTGTCCGGCAAAACGGTGGCTGAAGCGCACGCAGAGCAGGCGATCGATCTGCAGCCCCTTGAGCGCTTCATACTTTTCCCGTAATCGGCTGAGCCGGGCCGGGGCCGCTGCGCCGGCAAACAGCTCCAGCGGCTGGGGCTCAAACAGCATGACGCAGGCGGGCAATCCCAGATGGGCCGCTTTCTCCTTGAGACGTGCCAGTACCGCATGGTGACCCTGATGAACCCCATCAAAGTTGCCAATGGTCAATACACATCCCCGGTGACGGGGCTTGAGATTATGAATGCCGCGAATAAGCTCCATCGGTGCCTTGTACGTTGCTGTTATGAAAATCGCCGGATTATATATCAGGCAGCAATCAGGATCAGCCCTCATGCCCCGATTTCAGGTGTCTTGGCCGAATTCCCAGCGCCAACAGCGCCACCGCATAGATGGCAGCCCCCAGGGAGAGCAACATGGCCAGTTCCAGGGTGGCCTTGCCCATGCCCCAGGCGCCCCACTGGGCCAGATCCGGCGACAGATAAGCCAGCACGCCCCCCATCAACAAGGTCGCCACCAGCAATTTGAGACAGAACACGCCGGTCTGGCGGGATGGACGGTAGACGCTCTGCTGATACAACCCCTTGAACAGCAAGGCCGCGTTCAGGGTGCCGGAGCAAGCGGTGGCCAGCGCCAACCCCACATAACCCAGGGGATAAATAAAGATGAGGTTGCACACCATGTTGGCCACCATGGCCATGATGCCGATGCGAACCGGGGTCTTGGTGTCCTGGCGGGCGTAGTAACCGGGCGCCAGCACCTTGATCAACATCAGCGACAGCAGGCCTGTGGTGGAAGCCAGCAGACTCGCGCTGGACATGCTCACCTCGTGCAGCCCGAATTCGCCGCGCATGAACAGTACCCGCAGTATGGGCTCACGCATCACCGCGATCCCCACCATGGCGGGCAAGCCGAGCAGTACCACCATCCGCACTCCCCAATCCATGGTGCGGGAGAAATCGGCCGGGTCGGCATCCACATGTTTCTTCGACAGAGCTGGCAGGATCACTGTGCTGATGGCCACTGCAAACAGGCCGAGAGGGAATTCCAGCAGGCGATCAGAATAGTAGAGGTAGCTGATGGCACCGGTAGCCAGGAAAGAAGCCAGCATGGTGTTGATCAGCAGGTTGATCTGGCTGACCGAGACGCCGAACAACGCCGGGATCATCAGGGTGCGGATTTTCACTACACCGGGGTGATGCCATCCCCACTTGGGCCAGACCAGCATGTTGATTTGCCGTAAAAATGGGAACTGGAATAAAAATTGAACCAAACCGCCCAAAAATACCCCTATCGCCAGCGAGAGCTCGGGCTTCTCCATCATGGGCGCTATCCACCAGGCGGCCGCAATCATGGTGATGTTGAGAAATACTGGGGTAAACGACGAGACGGCAAAACGGCCGAAGGTATTGAGAATGGCCCCCGCCATGGCGGTAAAGGTGATGAACCAGAGATAGGGGAAGGTTATCTTGAGCATCAGACTGGCCAGCTCGAACTTCTCGGCGGCAGGTCCACCATGCAGCCAGTCCCAGAACCAGCCCCAGCCAAAGATGGCGGTCAGTACGCCCGATCCCACCACGCCGAGCAGGGTCACCACGGTAACTATTCCCCCCAGGGTGCCCGCTACGGCGGCCAGCAACTCGCGCACCTCCCGCTCGTCACCGTTTTTTTTGTATTCCGTCATCACGGGGACAAATGCCTGGTTGAAAGCCCCTTCGGCGAACAGGCGGCGCAGAAAATTGGGAATGCGATTGGCGAAGAAGAAGACGTCGGCAGCCACCCCGGCACCGAGCAGATTCGCGATGACCACATCGCGGATCAGCCCCATCACACGGGATGCCAACGTCATTCCGGACACTATCATGCCGGATTTGATCAATTTCTTACTCAAGACGGGGCCTCTGGAACTGTCAGAATGAAAAGAATGCTGCTAGAATCGGCCGACAGTTTAACCGTCTCCCATCTGACACACCACCGGGGGGCGGTGTTTATTTGCACAAATCATTTGACAATATGTGGTTGGGAAGGCATATTTCTGGGCCTTTTCAATACACTCGCTAAGACAGTTTTAGGAGTTTTACCTTGGCTAACATCAAATCTGCTAAGAAGCGCGCGATTCAGGCAGAAAAACGCCGTCAGCACAACGCCAGCCGTCGTTCCATGACCCGTACCTACCTGAAAAAAGTAATTGCTGCCATCGCCTCTGGCGATAAAGCTGCTGCTGTTGCTGCTTTCGCTGTTGCTCAGCCGATCATGGATCGCATGGCGACCAAAGGCCTGATCCACAAGAACAAAGCTGCTCGTCACAAGAGCCGCCTGTCTGCCCAGATCAAAGCTATGGCTTAATCAGCTCACGCTGATCAAAGCTGAAAAAACCGGCCATTGTGCCGGTTTTTTATTTCTCTTCGCTGCAGTAGAGTCGATGCAGCAAACTGATCACCTCGCGCACCTCATGGCTGCGCAGCGAATAAAAGACCGTCTGGGCCTCTTTTCTGGTCGTAACCAATTCATCCCGCCGCAACAAAGCCAGGTGCTGTGACAGGGCAGACTGACTCAGCCCCAACCGCTCGTTAAGCTCCCCGACCGACAGCTCTCGCTCCAATAGCTGGCACAGGATAAACAGCCTGCGTTCATTGGCCAGCGCCTTGAGAAGCGCCACCGCCTGACCGGCTTTGGCTTCCATCTCTTCCAGTTGCATCACATTTCTCCTCTGCCAGTCGGCGATGATACGTGGTGACGAGCCGTTTTAAAATGACAGGGTGGCAGGCTGGATCGCCGAGAAGTTCTCCTGCCCGGCAAACAGGGAGGTGAAATCACTCTCGCATACCCGTTTGACTGCGGGGTGCTGGATCATCCGCTCGGCGAAGATGACGTAGTACTCCTCCGTCAAATCCTGGGTTTCCCCCAGCAACATCACCTCTTCCCCCTCCAGGATCTCCTCCCGGTAGATGGTGGGAGCCATGAAGATACCCTGATTGAAGAAACCAAATGCCTTCATCAGGGCCGCATCGTCAAACTCACCCAGGATACTCGGCGATACCCCCTGCTGTTCGAACCACTGGGTCAGTTGACGCCCCATGGCGGTACGGCGTCCGGGAATAAGCAGCTTGCGCTCCTCCAGACAGGCCGGGAAAGGTTTCTCGGGTAACGGCGCCTTGCAGAAGAAGCTGACACCACAGCCCCCGAGCCGCTTGGAGAGCAACCCCGCATGCTGGCTGGAATCCACCGGACAATCGGAGAGGATCATGTCGAGCTTGTGTTCGCTGAGTTGTTCCAGCAAGAGTTCGTGGGTCGATTCGAAACAGCGCAGATGAATGGAGCCATCGTTGGGGATGACAGATAGCAGCACCCGGCTGGCAAGGCGTTTGGAGAGGGCATCGGCGATACCGACGTCAAACAGGATCTGGCTCTCCTTGCGATAGTTGACGATATCCAGCATCTCGTAGGAGAGGCTGAACATCTTGTCGGCATAACGAAAAACCAGTTGGCCAAGTTCGGTCGCTTCGAGGGAACGTCCCTTGCGCTTGAGCAGTTTGCCACCCAGGCGCTGCTCCAGCAGCTTGATCTGGCCGGTCACGGTTTGTGGTGTCAAAAAAAGGGCTTCCGCTGCCTGGGTAACGGAGCCCTTCTTTTGAGTCATCCAGAAATAATAGAGGTGGTTGTAGTTAAGGTGTGACATCCGATGGGGTTACCGCTTTTCGCGGGCTCCGGTAGCAGCTGAGTTCAACCGCCAGAATGTCATACATGTCGCTGACCGAGTCAACCTTGTTCAAGGTAAACTGCTCCATCAAGCTGGCCTTGAGGCGATCTTTATCCGGCTGGCGATCACCACAATAACGCTTGTTGGTGTGCTTGAGCCGCTCCCCCGCCCGGCTGCTCAAGGCCCGCTCATAGAAAGTTTCTCCGAAACGAGCCTTGGCCTGCTTGTCACCGAGCAGTAGGGCACTGTCCACTACTCCGTTCAGGTAGGTAGAACAGCTGGTCGAGGCTGCGTCCCGCTTGCACTCTTCCAGACCATCAGCCCAGACAAGGGGGCTGGCCAGCAACAGTAACAACCATGGTGTTTTCATAATCCCTCCGCATTTTGATCTCCCTCCCCCTTGGGAAGAGACAACCGCAGTGCCAGATAGCCAACCAGCGCTGCCATGGTGGAACCCGCCAGGATCCCGAGACGGGAGTAACTGCCATAATCCATCCCGCCATGCTCGAAGGCCAGCGATGCGATAAACATCGACATGGTAAAACCGATACCACAGAGAATGCTGACCGCAAAAATCTGCTTGAAATTGACTCCATTCGGCAACTGGGCGATCCCCAGCTTGACCGACAACCAGCTGATGGTAAACACCCCGAGCGGCTTGCCAACAAACAATCCCAGCATGATCCCCATGGGCACCGGGCTCATCAGGGAGGAGAGACCAATCCCCTCCAGCGAGACCCCGGCATTAGCAAAGGCAAACAGCGGCAGGATCAGGAAGGCGGACCAAGGGTGCAGCGCATGCTCCAGATGCTTGAGCGGCGACGCATAACGCTTGCCATTGAGCGGGATCATGAAGCCCACCACCACACCAGCCAAAGTCGCATGAACACCGGACTTGAGCACGGCCACCCAAAGTACCAGACCCACCACCATGTAGAGGCTAATCCTGTCCTCGCCACGGCGGTTCATCCAGAACAGGATCAGGGTCGCCATGATGCCTACCGCCAGCGCTGCCAACGACAGCTGTTGGGTATAGAAGAGCGCAATGATGATGATGACACCCAAGTCATCCATGATCGCCAGCGCCAGCAGGAACACTTTCAGGCTCACCGGCACTCGCTTGCCCAGCAGCGCCATCACGCCAAGGGCAAATGCAATATCGGTAGCGGCAGGGATCGCCCAGCCTGCACGGGCTACTTCGTCCGAATAGTTGAAGAAGGCATAGATGAGGGCCGGAGCCAGCATGCCGCCTACGGCCGCAATGGCCGGGAAGGTCGCCTGCACACGGGACGAGAGCGCACCTTCCAGCATTTCGCGTTTGACTTCCAGCCCAACCAGCAGGAAGAAGATCGCCATCAAGCCATCGTTGATCCAGAGCAGCAGCGGCTTGTTGATGTCAAGGGCGGAGATACGTACCTGTACCTGGGTATCGAGGAATGCCTGATACCCACCAGCCAATCCTGTGTTGGCCAATACCATTGCCAGCAATGCCGCCATGATCAGAATAATCCCGGAGGCAGCCTCCAGTTTCAGAAACTTCTTGATTACGTCACTCATGGTTAAAAAGTCCACAGTATTGCTTTTGTTTGAGTCTATAACGCGTAACAACTGATGGAAAATCGTTTCTTGTTGCTCAATACAACGGGAATACCGAAACGAAAAACGAAGGCGCACAATTTCCATGCGCCTTTTCCATCCCCATTCACTACCGATAACCTAGTCATTAAAATGAATTTCCAGTTATTTTCATGAATAAACTCCACTCTGGTTGGTACTGCTCCATCCAGGTTGTCACAGGCTTGCTCAAAGGCCCCATGAGCCGTCGTCGGAGTAGTTGAGTCATGTTCATCCTGGTGCGTTGGAAATCTTCGCAAGCAACAACATATGACGCGCCAGTCACCCCTCCCCCCTGACTTAAGGCTATACCCTGAGGCGGTAAATAAAAACTCGATAAAAAAAGCCAGTCAGGAGAATGACTGGCTTTTTGATTGAGTGACGAAGGTGTCACCTCGAACTAAAGAGAGATTACTCTTCCAGGCTGATGCCTATGTTGGAAACGCCCCCCTGGGAGGCAAACTTCTTGATGGCAAGGATGCGATCACTGTCGCGCTCGTGAGCAACCCGCTTGAGTAGTTCAACCTGAAACTCCAGCTCGGCCTCCATGTATTCGTGCTCGTAGAGCTCCTCTTCGCTCAGCTCGCGCTCTTCCAGCATATCGATAAAGCCGGCCACTGTACCAACCGAGGCATGGCTGGCGTCATTGGCCTCTTCCCCCACCCGGCAAATGACAGAGTTGTAGGCACAACCCAGCGCCACACAGGCATCCAGCGCCGGGTAGGCACCGTAAGATTCAAACTTGCGGGGATCCGGAATGTGCGACTCGAAATCTTCGAGTATTGTCCCCAGATTGACCCGGGATCCCTTGACGGTGAGGTAGTTCCACATCTGGTCCAGCGCATGCCGGAAAGAAGCGGCATTGCCAAAACCGGAGGCCTGGCTGAACAGGGCATAGTTGGGGTACATGCGCTCTGCCAGCGCCAGGGTGTAGACGGTCTGCTGCCAAGGCTGTAGCTCGGCCAGTCGCTTATAAAACTTGTCACCAAACACTGGAGTCGGATCCTTTGCAAAATGTGGGGCAGATTGTAGCCCACACAGGACGTGGCGAAAACGAAAATGCGCCCTGGTCGGCTATGTTGCAACATCAACTCGGGTAAGATGAGGGCAAGGGCGACATCTCGTTGCGCCGCGAATTCTGATAAGGAACAAGAGTATGAGCCAACGCACCCTTCTTTTGCTCAGCCAGGATAATGCTCACTACGAACGTCTGCTCAAGGCCGCCAACCTCCCTCACCTGCGCATTCTGCGGGCAGACAATCAGGCCGATGCGGAAAAACTGATCGGCGAAGCCCATATCCTCATGGCGGAACCGGCCCGCGCCAAACCCCTGATCACCAAAGCCCGCAAGCTGACCTGGTTGCAATCCACCTATGCGGGGGTCGACGTCTTGCTGGAGGCGGGTAGCCGTCGAGATTACCAGCTCACCAATGTACGCGACATCTTCGGACCACTGATGAGCGAATATGTGTTCGGTCATCTGCTCAGCCTGATGCGTCAACTGCCGCTCTACCGGGAGCAACAGAAGCAACGCCTGTGGCAGAGCCACCCCTATCAGGGTCTCAAGGGGCGCACCATGCTGATCCTGGGTACCGGCAGCATTGGCCAGCATATCGCCCATACCGGCAAACACTTTGGTATGAAGGTGCTCGGTATCAGCCGATCCGGGCGGGAACGAGCCGGATTTGAACAGGTCTATCAGCTCCCTGCCCTGAACAAGCTGCTGGCCCAGGCCGATGTCATCGTCAGCGTGCTGCCTGCCACGCGGGAAACTCGCCATCTCTTCAATGCGGCCCGTTTCGAACACTGCAAGCCGGGGGCCATTTTGTTCAATGTGGGGCGTGGCAGCGCAGTCCACTCCGATGATCTGCTTAATGCCCTGCGCACCGGCAAGCTGGCCATGGCGGTACTGGATGTGTTCGAGCAAGAGCCCCTGCCGGCTGACAGCCCGCTTTGGGGGCAGCCCAATCTGATCGTGACCCCGCACAACGGCGCCTACAGTTTCCCGGAAGATGTGGCCCAGATCTTCGTGCGCAACTATATCCGCTTCATCGACGGTCAACCGCTGGAGGGCAAGATCGATTTCGACAAGGGTTACTGATCCGGCCCCACCTCCCAATGAAAAAGGCCCCGCCTGTGTGGCGGGGCCTTTTTATTGCGTCAGCAAGAGACGATATCAACTCGCCTCCAGCTCCTTGCGATAACTCTTCACCTGCGCCAGGAACTGACGACGTTCCTTGCCACTGAGCGCTTCGGCCATCGGCAACTTGGCTGTCATGGCATTGACCGGACGGTTGTTGATGCGCAGCTCGTAGTGCAGGTGGGCACCGGTAGAGCGGCCGGTATTGCCCGACAGGCCAATCTTGTCGCCCATCTTCACCCGTTGGCCCGGCTTGACCAGCAGCTTGCTCAGGTGCAGATAGCGGGTCGCCAGGGTTCGTCCATGTTTGATGACGATATAGGTGCCCGCCAACGGGTGACTGGTCGCCTTCTGGACGACGCCATCACCGGTTGCCAGCACTGGCGTCCCTATCGGCAAAGCAAAGTCGGTGCCTTCATGGGGACGGATAGCCCCCGTCACAGGGTGTTTGCGCGCCGGGTTGAAGTTGGAGCTGATCCGGTAACGGCTGTGGGTGGGATAACGGCGGAAACCGCGCTCCAGACTGCTGCCCTCACCATCGTAATAGTTGCCATCTCCGGCAAGCCAGGCCGATACCGTCTTGCCCTGACTGGTCACTTCGACTCCCAGCAGCTGGCTGTTGCCCGTGCCCTTGCCTTCAACCGTCTCCTGACGCACCAGCACCTTGAATTTGTCGCCCTTTTTCAAGTCCTTGGCAAAGTTGAGCCGCCATTGAAACAGGTTTGCAATCTTCTGGATGTGGTTGGCAGGAATGCCGGCATTACGGGCACTGACATAGAAGCTGCCGTTGATCACTCCGTTGTAGCGTTGTGGCTGCCACTCCACTTTCTCGTTGAGCATGGAGGAGGTGTAGGCATCATCGCTGCGCGACATTACCAGCGTTTGCTTGATGTTCAGACGGATCTTGAGTTGCTGCAGTATGTTGTCCTGATCGATCAGCAGCTCGATATTTTGCCCGGGTTTGAGACGAGCCAGATAGTTCTTGTTGTCAGCATCCAGCACCTTGTAAAGGGTGGTGGTAGAGAGTCCCAGATTGTTAAAGATCGCCGTCAGATTCTCACCACTGCGGACCTGATAATCCTGCCATTGTGGGGTGGTATCGACCGGGATGTCATCTTCGGGTGTGCTCGGCTCAACCAGCTCGTGATCCGGGATTTCGTTGAAGTCGGTGTTGTTTTCGTTGGTTGCCGTACCGGCAGTATCAATTGGCAACTCAAGGCGCAACGGCCGTTCCAGGATATCGCCTGGTGCCGGGAGCAATGCGACGGCTGAAAGGGTCATGGCAGTCAGCATTACCATGGCATAAAAGTGTTTGCGGGGAACCGGTGGTTCCCAGTTGGCAGCCTGCGCGACCAAGGGACGGAGACGTTTCATCCGCTATCCTGTGTTTAGATCTAAATAGTGTGAGTTGCGATGTCAGTTGTGACAAAACCGTATAAAACTGATTTTTGGACAAATAAAGATACAAAAAGTTCATCGCAATCTGCATGAACCTCACATTTTATGCATAACCTTCCCTTATGGGCAGAAATGATCGCCTTTTTTAACGATTTTTTCTTATTTTTAAGAACTGGGTCAGACTCGATTCGGAACAAGGTACATAAATGTTGCAATAACTTTTCCATGGAGTGGATATGTCGCTAGCCAAATTGTTAAACAGAATGATTTTTGTTCTGTTTCTAATCGGTGCCGTTCTGCTGCTTCTGCTTGAGATCACGACCGTCCGCCAATCCATCATCGACCAGATGTCGGCCAATCTGGAGACGGCGATTACCGCCCTGGGTCTGGTACTGCAGGGCACCCTGCTCAACGATGACAAGGTACTGGCCGAAACCATCGTCAATGCCATGTTCGATGGCGGTTTTGTCAGCGCTGTGACCCTGGTTGATCCCGATGGCCAAATACTGCTCAACAAGGTATTTCAATCCTCCCAGCAGAATGTGCCGTCCTGGCTCCCTTCGGTCATTGACATGCCACCTGTCAGGAGCGAACAAGAGCTGACCGATGGTTGGCGCATACTGGGCACACTGACGCTGGAAGGACACAGTGGTTATGCCTATCAGCATCTGTGGAATGCCATCAGCCGCACCGGCTTTGCCTTGCTGGCAGGGCTGCTGGTTTTTACCCTGGCGATCTCCTGGGCCTGCAAGCGACTGCTGCGACCACTGACAGATATCAACCTGCAACTTGGCCGGCTTCGCAAGCATCAGTACAACAACACCTTGTCCACCCCCTGGCTGCACGATCTCAGAGAAGTGGCATCCTCCATCAATCAACTGATCTCGGAACGAAAACGGGATCTGCTGCAACAACGCCTCAAGATCACCCAACTGGGTAAACAGCTTCCAATGACACCTCACGTTCCGTTGCATGGAATGGTTTCACAAGCTAGAGGAGGCTATCTGCAAACATTTTTCTCGACCCAGGGAGAGATCCCCCTCTATCAACGATTCCTGCCTGAGCAAACAGTGTCAGCCGACAGTGAGCTCGCTGTTATCGAAGCGGCTCTGGCGCCATGGCTACAACAAAACGTCGAGGGCATCTCTTTGCCGCTTTCCCTGCTCAACCATCCACAATGGCCGGAAATAGCCTCCTTGCTGACCCAGGGCCGTGGCAAGACACTGGATTGGCGCTGGGATCTCCCCGCCTTTCCGAATCAAGGGCAGTCCCTCCTGCTCTCACTGCAAGAGCAGGGGGTTGAACTCGCTTTCAGCGCCATTCCTCTCAATGCGGACACCCTCAATCAACTCGATCCTCTCAATCCCGTGTTTATCTGCTGCCAGATAACAGAGGCTCCTCTTTACTGGCATCTGGTCTCGCAAACCATGCATGCAGCCGGTTACACCCTGTTGGCCGAGGCGGGCGAGCTGGCTGACGTGGACAAGTTGCGCAGTTGGGGGATCGACGGATATGCCAGGGAGGTTCAATCATGAGAAGGATAAGCCTATTATTGGCCCTGCTTTGGCAACCGGCTGCCACGGCAGCCTCCGTCACCATTGGCACCGGGGGTGAACAGGGGATATACCATCAAATCATGGGGGAATTTTGTCGCCTGGCTCCGCAGTTGAACTGCCAGTTGCAAGCCACCTCCGGCTCACTGGAGAACTTGCAGCGCCTGAAGAGCAGCGACGTCTCTTACGCCATGGTGCAGTCAGACTGGCTCTACCAGGCCAGCCAGGGCGCAGGCCCTTTCACCGGCAGGCCACAACCCGAGTTACGAGCCTTGTTCGCCACTCATGCCGAGCCTTTTACCATAGTGATACGCGCCGATGGCGATATCACCAAACTGGAGCAGCTCAAAGTTGCCCCCATCGACATGGGGCTGAAAAACTCCGGTACCCGCCAAACCGCCCTGGCTCTGTTCAACCTGCTGGGAATAAAAGAGCAGGATCTCGACCTCAAGAGCATGGCCAACCTGCCCGAGTCCCTGTGCAGCAAACAGATAGATGCCTTCGCCGTCGTCATGGGCCATCCGAACCGCCATGTACTCAATGCCGCCAAACGCTGCGCCATTAGTTTCTTGCCGGTAGATGGAGAGCTCAGGGAACAACTGATCAAAGACGTCAAATACTACCAGCGCAGTCAAATACCAGCCCGCATCTATCCGGGCAATCTCAAGCCGACTCCGACCTTCGCCATCGCCGCCACTCTGGTCACCAATGCCACTATGCCGGAAGAGGCTGTTTACCAGCTGACCAAGGCCATGGTGGACCAGCAAACCAGATTCAATGAACAGACCTATGGCTATGCCAATATGTTTTATCGGGCCCGCAACAAGACGGGTCCTGTGCTGAGCATTGAACAACACCCCGGTGCGGCGCGTTATTTTGCCGAGTTGAAAGCGGCCGGGAAACTATAACTGACGGCGTGGCGTGCGCAGATGTTCGCTGGAGAAGCGGGTCTTCATGGCAGTCCACTGCGCCAGCCTGTCTGCGCTCCCCGCCAGGGTTCCCTCCCGACGGGACTTCATGATCCAGATGCTTTTGGCATCGAAGCTGTAGACGGGAATAAGATCGGTGCGCTTGCTGCCTGGCAGGATCCGGCTGTTGATATTGTCGAGCACTAGCGGGTCTGATTTGGGGGTCGGAAAATAAAGCGTCACCATGTGAAACTGGTTGTATCTCACCGCCTTGACGTAGGCCAACCGCAACTTCCCCTCCGCTACCCCCAGCTCCATGAGTGTGTAGTATTTGGAAATGCTGTAGTCCTCACAGTCTCCACCGCGGGCGCCGATAAATTCCAGCGGATTGGCCCAGTAATCCTCCATCCCCCACAGCTTGGGATCATCGCTGTAGGTCAGATTGTTGAAGTAATTGTTCACCAGCTCGAGCTTTTGCTGATCCGTGGTGCCAGCCCGCGGCGCAAGCAGGCGGGAGAATGCCTCGGCCCGCTGGATCGCCCTGCCGCCATACACTTCCTGCAATTTGGCCTGCAATTCGGGGCTGGCGATATAGTCGGAGAGACGAGAGGCCTGCACGCTGTTCCCCAAAAGGACCAACGCACAGGCAGGGATGAGCCACCATTTCATACCGGACACTCCATGCCAGATGCTGGAGGTCAGTATAGTCGGCGGGCCAAGCGCTATCGCGACAAGGACAGGCTTAACGGCACTGGGCGAAGGCATCTGCCAATTGCTGCATGAACTGGGGATAGCCATCCGGACCGAGCGGCACCTGCTCGCCCACTTCGTCCAGCAGCAATACCCTGGCCCCGGTATTGCGGGCCACCGACTCTATAACGGCGGGGGAGAACTGCGGTTCGGCATAGATGCAACTGGCCTGCTTCTCTTCCAGCGCCTTGCGGATTTCCACCAGCGTTCTGGCTCCCGGGCGGCGTTCCGGACTCACTGTGAAGTGACCCTTCGAACTCATGCCGTAGTGGCGCTCCCAGTAGCCATAGGCTTCATGGAACACGAAATATCCCTTCTGGTTCACCGCCTTCATCTGTTCAGCAATGATCTTGTCTTTGGCATCGACCTTGGCATCAAAGGCGGCGAGATTGGCCTCATAACGAGACTTATTGGCCGGATCCTGCTTGCCAAGCTCGACGGCGATGGCGCGAGCGATGACCTTGGCCTGGGTCGGTCCCAGCCAGAGGTGGGGATCGATGCCCTCGTGGTGATGTCCCTCATGGCCATCGTGGTCATGACCTTCATGTTCTTCATCTGCGTGCTCTTCATGCCCCTCCCGCCTGGCGTAGTCAAACAGCGGCATGCCCTCGACCTGTGTCAGGGTCAACACATGAGGATGGTTGGCCAGTGGTTTGGCCATGAAGCCTTCCAGTTCAGGACCGACCCACACCACCAGATCGGCGCCATTGATGCTGCGAATATCGGAAGGACGCAGGGAGAAATCATGAGGAGACGCGCCGGTTGGCAGCAAAACCTTGGGCTCGCTCACGCCGTCAGTAATGGCGGCGGCGATAAAACCGAGGGGCTTGATGGTAGTCAGTACCTCGAGGGCACGAACGGGCAAACTCACTGCCAGCAGGGCAGTGATCAGGGCAAGAATTCGCATTGGGGGTCTCGTCAGCAGGTGTCAGTGTGATAATATAACAAACCAATATTTTTGTTATATTATAACTCTCACTGGCTGTAAACCCCGGAGTTGTCATGACCCAACTGGTGGAGCTGAAAGAGGTCAGTCTGTCGTTCGATGGACGCTCTGTGCTCGACAAGGTCTCCTTTACCCTCAATAAAGGCAAAATTACCACCCTGGTCGGCCCCAACGGGGCGGGCAAGAGCACCCTGAGCAAACTGGTGTTGGGCCTGCTCACCCCGGATTCCGGCGAGATCAACCGTAGCCGTGATTTACGGGTCGGTTATGTCCCCCAGCGCCTCTATCTCGATCCCACCTTGCCGCTGACGGTTCGCCGCTTCCTGCAACTGGGCAAAAACAGTCGCCTCTCCATCGAGGAGGCACTGGGCCGGGTCGGCGCCCAGGAGTTGCTGGACAACCGGATGCAGAAACTCTCAGGCGGCGAGATGCAGCGGGTGCTGCTGGCCCGCGCCCTGCTGGTCAAACCCGAGCTGCTGGTGCTTGACGAACCGGTGCAGGGTGTCGACATCAACGGCCAGATCGAGCTCTATGCCCTCATCGGTCAACTGGCCGCCGAGCTCAACTGCGCCGTGCTGATGGTCTCCCACGACCTGCACCTGGTGATGGCCAGCACCCACGAGGTGATCTGCCTCAATCGCCACGTCTGCTGCCATGGCGAGCCGGAAAGCGTGGCGCGCCACCCCGAATTTGCCCGTCTGTTCGGGCGGCCCGAGCAGGAGGTACTGGCGGTCTACACCCACCATCACCACTGCGATGGCGAACACCATCATCATGAACCGCAGGCTCCCGTCATTCGCCTGCCCTCTCGCAACAAATAGCGCAAGCAATAGGACCTTCAAGTGGACAGCTTTCTGTTATACGCCCTCGCGGCAGGTCTCGGCATCGCTCTGCTGGCCGGCCCCCTCGGCAGCTTCGTGGTATGGCGCAAGATGGCCTATTTCGGCGACACCCTCTCCCACGCCTGCCTGTTCGGTATCGCGCTGGGTATCCTGCTGCAGGTGGATCTCACTCTGGCGGTGGTGGTCTGCTGCCTCGCCATGGCCATGCTGCTGGTGATCATGAGCCGCAACCAGCAGGTGGCCACCGACACCCTGCTCGGCATCCTGGCCCACAGCGCCCTGTCGCTGGGTCTGGTTACCTTGAGCTTCATGGACAACGTGCGGGTCGATCTCATGGCCTACCTGTTCGGTGACCTGCTCTCGGTACAGCCGATGGACCTGCTCTGGATCTATGGTGGCGGCGCCCTGGTGTTGCTCACCCTGTGGCGATTGTGGGATCCCCTGCTCTCCATGACCATCTCGGAGGAGCTGGCGCGGGTTGAAGGGATCCGGGTAGATGTGCTGCGCTGCGTGCTGATGCTACTGATTGGCCTGGTGATCGCCGTGGCGATGAAATTTGTCGGAGCGCTGATCATCACTTCGCTCTTGATCATTCCCGCTGCCACCGCTCGCCGCTTCAGCCAGACGCCGGAGCAGATGGCCGGCTTTGCCGCACTGATCGGCTGCCTGGCGGTACTGGGCGGCCTCACCCTCTCTTGGTATCAGGACACTCCGGCCGGTCCATCGGTCGTCGTCTGCGCTACCAGCCTCTTTATCCTGAGCCAGTTCAAACGCGCTTAAACATCGTGCCTTCTGATAGCGGTGGACTCTCCACCGCTATCAGGACTCGCCCGGGATCGGCCCCTCGGCCGTCCGTATGTGCCACCAGCCTCTTCTTGTTCAAACGCGCCTGAGCGGCTCCGTCTCCCCGGGGCGCAGGCTGGCCTGCGCCTCCTGCCAGAGCCACTGGCGCAGCCGATTGATGGCGGGCTCATGGGCCCGCGATCGCTTGCAGACAAAGTAGAAGTTGTCCCCGGTCTCGAGGGCATGCAGCGGCAAGCGCACCAGACGGGGATCCTCCGGCTGCAGCATGTAGTCATTGATGAGTGCCACCCCCTGATCCCAGTTGGCAGCCTCCAGCGCCAGCAGGATGTGGCTGAAGTGGTGCATTCTTGCCTCGGGCGCAATCATCAGCCCGCCCGCCTCGGCCCAGCGCCGCCAATCCTCCCCCTTCTCCCTGTAAATTGCCTGGATGGAGAGCAACGGCAGCTGCCACAGGGCCGCCGGCCACTCTCCCTCCACCTGCTGCCACAGGCGCCGGCTGCACACCGGCATCAGCCGCTCCCGATAGAGCAGATCGTGGACATAGCCGCGCCCCTCTGGGGAAACAGTGATGAAGCAATCCGCCACCCGATCAGAAAGCTCGGGATCCTCTGCCACCATCTCCAGGCTCAGATCCAGTTCGGGATAGAGTTGGCGCAGACCGGCCAGGCGCGGGATCAGCCACTTCACCGCAAACGAGCTGTAGACCGCGAGGCGCAGCCGCATCTCGCCGCCACCACGCAGCTGCTCGCTGCACTGGGCGATTTGGGCCAGACCCGCAGCAATGCCCTCGAAATAGGCCTCCCCTTGCGGCGTCAATGACAGCGCTCGCCCCTGGCGCAACAGCAGCCGCTCCCCCAGAAAATCCTCCAGCAAGCGTATCTGGTGGCTGACCGCGCTCTGGCTGACGTTGAGCTCAAGGGCGGCGCGGGAGAAGCTCAGCAAACGGGCAACCGCCTCAAAATATTGGACGGCGCGCAGGGGGGGCAATTTCATTATCCAAAAATCTCATAGATGGTTATTTTTTATCATTTTACTGGATAACTACGCCCGAGCTACCCTTCTCTTCTCTGAAACGGGAGGCGGTATGAATGCAGTCGGGATCGGCATCCTCTATCTGGTGCTGGGCAACATGGTGGCGGTTTTTTCTGATGCGCTGGTCAAGGTACTGGAGCCGAGCCAGCCCGTCTTTCAATTTGTCTTTTTCCGCCAGCTCTCTGCCGCCATCCTGCTGGCCCCCTGGCTGCTCTGGTCGTGGCGCCGCCACCCGCCGGTTGCGCTCAAGTGGCATCTGCTGCGTGCCCACATCTGGGCGGTCGGCGTCTGCCTGATGGTGATCGCTCTCACCCGTTTGCCACTCGCCACCGCCAACGCCCTCTTCTACGCCGCGCCCCTGATGATGGTGCCGCTGGCCGTGTGGCTGGCGGGGGAGGCCATCTCGCGCCAGAAGGTACTGACCGCCTTCATCGGTTTTGTCGGTGTGCTCATCGTACTGCGCCCGACCGAGGTAAACTGGGCTGCACTCGCGGCACTCGGGGTGGCACTCTCCATGGCGGTCAACAATTTGCTGATCAAGCGGATCCCGCTCAAGCAGCCCATCGCCCAGACCCTGTTCTTCACCAATGTGCTGAGCATGCCCTTCATCCTGGCGCTGGCCTTCTGGGAAGGGGGAGAGTGGCAGTGGCAGATGTGGTGGCCAGCCTTCGGCTCGTCGGCACTCATCATGGTCTATGCCGGATTGTGCGTGATGGCCTATCGCAAGGCGGAGGCGAGCAAGATCGCCTCGGCGGAATACACGGGGCTGTTGATGGCGGTCGCCATCGGCGTCTGGCTGTTTGACGAGCAACCAGGGTTACCGCTGCTGCTGGGCTGTCTGTGCATCATATTGCCGCTGGTGGCCATGGCCCGTGGCAAGCCAAAACCGCTGGCCGAACCTGCGGTCTGAACAAAACCGAGGGTCACGCCAGCAGGGGAGCGAGCCTCTTCCTCAGGTGCGGGAGCACATCCTGCTCGAACCAGGGATTTTTCCTGAGCCAGAAGGTGTTGCGCGGTGAAGGGTGCGGTAACGGCAGCCAGCCGGGCCCGTACTCTGCCCAGCTGCGCACTGTTTCGGTCAGCGACCCCTTGCCCACCTCGCGCAGATAATAGTTTTGCGCGTACTGGCCGATGAGCAGGGTCAGCTCGATATTGGGCAGCAACATCAGCACCTTGTCGTGCCAGGTCGGGGCACACTCGGGCCTGGGTGGCAGATCCCCCGACTTGCCCTTGCCGGGGTAGCAGAGGCCCATCGGCATGATGGCGATGCGGGATTCATCGTAGAAAGTGGCCTTGTCCACTCCGAGCCAGTGACGCAGCCGGTCGCCGGACGCGTCGTCCCAGGGGATGCCGCTGGCATGAACCCGGGTACCGGGCGCCTGGCCGATGATCAGCAGACGAGCACTCCCGGCCCCCCGGATCACCGGGCGCGGCCCCAGCGGCAGATGGGCTTCGCACAGACGGCAGGCCCTGATTTGCTCAAACAGGATATCGATTCGTTGCATGGGGCTCATAGTAACAGCTTTTGCCAGCTTCCCTCTTGTGAAAGCCAAACGAGACACATATCATCTCAACGCGCGTTTAATTTAATAAACAGGTAATCATGAAAAACTGGCTAGGTACAGGCACGGCCGCTCTCTCCTTCATTCTGTGGGGCATGCTGCCGCTCTATTATCAGTTCATGCCCGAGGTCAACATGTGGGAGCTCATCTCCCACCGGGTGCTCTGGTCCGTGGTGCTGCTGGGTGCCCTGTTCCTGCTGATCGGTCACAAGGTTCCCTGGGCCAGCCTGCGCAGCGAGCCACGCCAGCTTGGCCTCATCCTGCTGGCGGGCCCCGTCATGTCCATCAGTTGGTGCATGTTCACCTGGTGTCTGACCACCGGCCAGGTGCTGGCAACCAGCCTCGCCTTCTTCATGACGCCGCTGTTCAATATCGTGTTCGCCGTGCTGTTCCTGAAAGAGAGGCTCACCCCGCAGAAGCACCTGGCGGTCGCCCTGGCGCTGGCGGGGCTCGCCTATATGCTGTTTTGCTACGGCCAGTTGCCCTGGTTCTCCCTCATCATGGGTGCCAACTTCGCCCTCTATGGCCTCATCAAGAAGAAGATCCACTACGACACCGGCACTTGCCTCTATCTTGAAGCACTGGTACAGCTGCCCGTCGCCTTGTTGCTGATCGGCCTGCTGGCGTGGCAGGGCGAGGGAATGTTCGTCAATGGTGATCTGACCGACAAGCTGCTGCTGATCGGCAGTGCTCCTGCTACCCTGCTGCCGGTGGGGCTGTTCTGCTACGCCGTGGCCAGAACCCGGATGAGCACGGTGGGATTACTGCAATATATCGAGCCGAGCCTCGCCTTCCTGATCGCCATCTACTGGTTTGGCGAGACGCCGGATCCGGTGAAATCGGTGGGATTTGCCTTCGTCTGGGCCGGCCTGCTGGTCAGCCTGCTGCCGCTGCATCGCCTCAGACGACCTCAGGGGGCCGTGCGGTAGGACTCCAGAACCTGGTGCCAGCGGGGATCCCTGTCCATCTGCTCGGCGATGTCGTTCAATCTGGTATGCAGATCGCGGCGAGACTTGGGCAGCAATATGTGGCGGGAATAGGTGGACTGGGCAAAGGGAGAGACGAACAGCTTGCCCTCGAACGCAGGATCCCGGGTGAAGAAGGCCAGCGCCGAGCCCGGGACCAGGGTCACATCGATACGGCCCCGTACCAGCATGCTGAAATTGCTCTTCACCTTCTTGGAATCATGGCGAATGACCTCTCCCCTCGCCACGGCCTCATCAATACCCTGATAGCGATACCCCTCGACGCCCCCGAACACCAGCCCCTTGAGTGAATCCGGCCCGTGATAGATGACCGGCTTGTTCACGCTGGAGATGAGTTCGTTGGTGTCGCGCATGATGGGCAGGGTCCAGAGGTAGCGTTCGCGCATGGGATCTCCCATCCAGGCCGGATTGACCCAGGCAACCAGGCTGTCGAAGCCGGGATCCGACATCTCCAGCGCCAGTCTGGCACGATTGACCGGCCAGAGCTCTATTCTGGGTTCACCCCCCAGCTTTTCATTGAGATACTTGACCAGCTCCCGACTCATCCCCGCATCAGGCCCGGTGTTGAAAGGGGGATGCTGATGGTAATCGTAGAGACGGAGCGTCTCTCCCATCGCGGGTGTCGCCAGTAGGAACCACAACCAGAGCCAGAATCGCATTGCACCTCCCAAGGTTAGCCTTGAGTTTGGCACAGAGAGCACGAATGAAAAAATCCGCGGCACAGCCCGCCTTATCTTCCTCCCCGCCCGTCGACTGGTTCGTCTATATGGTGCGCACCGCCACAGGTGCCCTTTACACCGGGATCAGCACGGATCCGGGTCGCCGCCTGCGCCAACACCAAAGTGGCAAGGGATCCCGTGCCCTGCGTGGCAAGGGGCCGCTTATCCTGGCATGGCAACAACAGGTAGCAGACAAGGGCACGGCCCTGCGCATCGAATACCGTCTCAAGCAGCAGTCCAAAACGGTCAAGGAGCGGCTGGTGCAGGAGCCCGCCTTCTGGCCGGCCTGGTATCGGGAGTGGCAATCCCGGCACGTTTGAGCGCAAACATAAAAAAGGCCACTCTATTGAGTGGCCAACAAAGGGAGTTCGGGAAGCATTAACAACGCATGACAACTAGAGGTAGGTGTTGGTACGGCGCTTGCGGTTGCTGATGAGCCAGCAGACCACCAGTACCAGCAGCAGCCAGGGCGCCAGCTTGATGATGAGAGCAAGCATGCCGCCCAGGGCTCCCAGCAGCACGAACAAACCGCTGACCAGCAACATGGCAATCAGGGTAAAGCCGGTCAGCGCCATGATCACCAACACCACCAGCAATACGAAAAATTCCAGCATATCTTGCTCCTTACAGAGGATGGGGCCGACTCGCTGACCCTGCGGTCAATCCAGCCAGCGTTTCAATTCATAACGGGGTGGCATCACCAACACTGCCAGCAGATAGGCGGCCAGAGTCACGGGCGGAAGCAGGATCAGGGCGATCAGTGCCACGATTCGCACCGTGACACGGGAAACCCCCAGCCGATTGGCAATCCCGGCGCACACCCCGGTCAGTTTGCGATGCACCAGATCCTTGGGCCAGGGGCGCATGATCACACCTCCGCCTTCTGGCCTTTCAGGCGAGCCAGCTCACGCTCTATCTCGTCATTGAGCTCCAGCTCGCGGAACTGTGCCTCGAGCGAAGGATTCTGGCCCAGGGTCGCCGCTTCAAGCTGGGCTTCCAGCTGATCGATCCGCTCCTGAAAACCGTCGAAACGGGCCATCAGCTCGTGCATCCGCTGGTTGTCAACCTGGGCGCGGGCCCGCAGCCGGCTGTGGGCAGTTTGCTCGCGCAGGGTCAGCATTTTCTGCTTCTCGCGAGCCTCGGTCAGCTTGGCCGCCAGCCGTTCGCTGTCGGCGGTCAGCTGGGCCAGCACCTCGGCTACCCGGGCCTTGTCCTGCTCCAGTTGCTCGCAACGCTTGACCTCAGCCAGCTTCTCGGTGAGGGCGGCACGAGCCAGATCCTCACGCCCCCTCTGCAGGGCCAGTTCGGCCTTGGCCGACCACTCCTGGATCTGGTGCTGCAATGTCTGCTGGTGCCGCTCCAGCTGTTTCTGTTCGGCGATGATGCGGGCGGCCTGGGTACGCATCTCGACCTGGACCTGCTCCATCTCCTCGATCATCAGGCGCAACATCTTTTCCGGCTCTTCGCTCTTGTCGAGCAGGCTGTGCAGGTTGGCATTGATCACGTCGGTCAGGCGGCTGAATACGCTCATGGTCTGGCTCCTTGTTGATGGGATGGTTAGCTCTTCCCAAAGCATTACAAGTGCCGTGCCAAGATATTTTTATGTTTTTTTACAATGAGATGGGTATTGATGACACCGAATAACCGGCAATGGGTTAGCGAATATCACCAACAAAATGGTGAAATTCACCAATAAAAAAGGGAGCCAGCGGCTCCCCTTCATTTTGCGCGACGAGGCGTCATGCAGCCTTGTGATGGCCGAGCTTGCTGTCCAGTTCGACCAGCTTGGCCTCCATCCGGCTGCGGCAGACCTCGGACAGCTCGCGGATGCCGGCGGCGCCGTGCTCCTTGCTGCATACCGGAGCCATCACCTCCAACAGCACCTCGCCGTTGTCCCAGCGATTGAGGTCGATCTGGCCAAAGTAGCTGGAGCAGACGATGGGCACCACGGGCACCTCGGCCTGCACGGCAGTATGGAAGGCACCGGCCTTGAACGGCAACAAGCCACGCCCCTGGGAGCGGGTCCCCTCCGGGAACATCCAGATGGAGGTGCCGCGCGCCTTGATGCGATCCACCACCTGGCCAATGGTGCCAATGGCGCGGGAACGGTTGGATCTGTCGATCAACACGTTACCGGAGAGCCAGAAGATGAGGCCGAAGAAGGGCAGCCACAGCAGGCTCTTCTTGCCCACCGCCACCACGCCGGGTTGCACGGCGCCGGTCACGGTGAAGATGTCGTAGTTGCTCTGGTGGTTGCAGACATAGACCGCTGGCCCCACCGACTTGACCGCCTCATCCACCATCACCTTGACCCGGATCCCGATCAGCGGGCACACCGCGTGATACATGCGGGCAAATACATAGACGTTGTTGGGGTGACGCGGACGGGCCAGACAGAGCAGCAGACCGAACAGGAACCAGAAGACGAGCAGCAGACCAAGCAGCAGCACACGGGCAAGTTTGAGCATCGAACACCTCGAATTTGAACTCGGCGCAGTATACTGATCCCCCTTTTAGCGAACAAGCGTTCGCCAGACAGAACTGACCAGGCTCACCGCCACGGCCGGGCCCCCGGCTTGCCCCGCTTGCCATTGCTCGCTAGGATGTGGCCATCTTGATGGACGGGGCGAGCATGATTCACCAACAACGCGTGGCGAAACACCTACTGCTACTGGTCTGCCTGCTGGTGCTCAATTGTGCGGCCCAGCCTCTGGCCCGGCTGGCCCTGCTCGATCAGGCCATCGGCTGCCAGATCCAGCTCACCCAGGTAATGGACGACGAGCAGGCCGAGGCCAGCCCCAGTCCGCAACCCACCAGTTGCCAGCTCAATGGCAAATGGCTGAGTGCCACCACCCTGCTCTGCATCGAACAGATCTTCTTTGCCGTCGCGCTGCTGATCACCCTGCTGGCGCCGCACTGGCGCTACACGCCCCCCTTGCCGCCCCCGAGAGCCATCTCGCCGCCGGAGCGGCGTCTGCACCTCACCCTCTGCGTCTGGCGGGAATGAGCCCGGCTGCGTTCTTTGTCAGTCATCACTCATTTTTGCGAGACCAAACAGATGTCAAATCTCTTCAAGGCAACCCTGCTGCTGGGTTGCTTGCTGTGGCAATCCATAGGGTTGGCCAGCGACACGGGCTGGCTCACCAGCCCCCAGAACGATCACGCCAGGGTGCGGCTGCAGGCCGATCGCAGCGCACCGGAGAAGGCCCGTATCCTGCTCGATGTCGAGCTCGAATCGGGCTGGAAAACCTACTGGCACAGCCCGGGTGAAGGGGGGATTGCGCCCCGGATCCTGTGGGACGAGCCGGTCGAGGCGTTCCAGTGGCGCTGGCCCGCGCCGCGCCATTTCGAGGTGGCCGGACTCAGCACTCAGGGTTACGAAAAGAGCGTAAGCTTCCCGCTCAGTCTGAACTATCCCGCTGACAAGCCGCTCAAGGGGACTCTGCGCCTCTCGACCTGCAGCAATGTCTGCATCCTCACCGACTACCCCTTCACCCTCGCAGCCGGAGGCGAGGCACCGACCGGCTTTGATTTTGCCTATGCGAAGGCGGCGAGCAACCTGCCCCAGCCGCTGCCCGCCGATATCCGGATCAGCCTGGGTTATCAGCAAAACCAGCTGCAAGTGATGGCCGAGCGGCCCGCCGGCTGGCAGACGCCGGCGCTCTTTATCGATGCCCTTGAAGGGGCGGAATTCGGCAAGCCCGAGCTTGAAGTGAAGGAGACCACCCTGATCGCCCGAGTACCGGTCAGCGATGGCTGGCAAGGGGATGCACCTGACTTGCGCGGCAAGGCGCTTGGGGTACTGCTCTCCAGCGGGGAGCAGGCCTGGCAGGGCCAGGCCCCCATCGGCGAGCCCCTGAACCTGCCCGAACCGAGCCAACCCCTGCTCTGGTTGCTGGGGGCGGCGCTGCTTGGCGGCCTCATCCTCAACCTGATGCCCTGCGTGCTGCCGGTGCTGGCCCTCAAGCTGGGTTCCGTGCTGCAACACCAAGAGCGAAAACGGCGCAATGTACGCAAGCAGTTCCTCGCCGCCAGCGCCGGGATCATCGCCTCCTTCTGGGTGCTGGCGGCCATGAGCAGCCTGCTGCGCGCCCCAAGTTTCGGAATGAGTGGGGCGGTTGGCTGGGGCATCCAGTTCCAGAGCCCGACGTTCATCGGCTTCATGGTGCTGGTGACCCTGCTGTTTTGCGCCAATCTGCTGGGGCTGTTCGAGATCCGTCTGCCCAGTTCCCTCACCACCCGGCTCGCCACCCGTGGTGGCCAGGGTCTGGGTGGTCACTTCCTGCAAGGGAGCTTTGCCACCCTGCTGGCCACCCCCTGCTCGGCCCCCTTCCTCGGCACCGCGGTGGCGTTTGCGCTGGCGGCGCCGCTCGGCCAGCTCTGGCTCGTCTTCACGGCACTCGGTATTGGCATGAGCCTGCCCTGGCTGCTGGTGGCTGCCGTGCCGCGCATCGCGCTCTGGCTGCCCAAACCCGGCCGCTGGATGAGCCACCTGCGCCTCCTGCTCGGGCTGATGATGCTGGGCTCCAGCCTCTGGCTCGCCAGCCTGCTCGGCAATCATCTGGGCAGCACGACCACCGGCTGGCTGATGGTGGTCATGGTGCTGGTGCTGCTGGTAGGGATCATCTGGCGTTACGGCATCCGGGGCTTCACCCTTGCCCTCTCCCTCTCGGCCCTCATCGGCGGCGCCCTGCTGCTGGGAGGCGCGTTCACCGTTCAGGGCCGCAACAGCGTCGATCGGGTAGTCTGGCAGCCTCTCTCGGAGCAAGCCATCACTGCGGCGCTGGCCCAGAAGAAACGGGTCTTCGTCGATGTCACCGCCGACTGGTGCGTGACCTGCAAGGCCAACAAATACAACGTGTTGCTGCGCGATGAGGTACAAACCGCCCTCTCGGCCCCCGATGTGGTGGCCCTGCGCGGTGATTGGAGCAGACCCGACGACGCCATCGCCGCTTTCCTGCGCAAGCGCGGCGCCGCAGCCGTCCCTTTCAACCAGATCTACGGCCCCGGCCTGCCACAGGGGGAGACCCTCTCGCCCCTGCTCGACCAGGACGACCTGCTTACCCTGTTGAGCCAGGCGGGCCTCATCCGCCCCGGCATAACCCGATTCTAAGGAGAACCTCATGAAACCGACTCTCAGCACCCTCGCCCTGTTTACCGCCCTCTCTGCCGGCATACTGACGGCGCCGTCCCTGCACGCCGCGTCCTTTACCCCGGAGCAGGAGGCGCGCATCAAGGAGCTCATTCGCGAAACCCTGGTGGCCAACCCGAAGATCCTCGACGAGGCGGCCGAATCCTGGGAGAAGCAGAACGCCGCGGCCCAGGCGGCCCAGCTCGGCGATTTCATCAAGGGCAACAAGGATGTGCTGTTCAACAGCACCACCAGCCCGCGCCTTGGCGCCAAGAATCCCAAGCTGACCCTGGTGCTGTTCACCGACTACAACTGCCCCTACTGCAAGCAGTTCGATCCCCGTCTCACCAAGCT
Source organism: Aeromonas sp. 19NY04SH05-1 (assembly GCF_040581895.1). Classification (NCBI taxonomy): domain Bacteria; kingdom Pseudomonadati; phylum Pseudomonadota; class Gammaproteobacteria; order Aeromonadales; family Aeromonadaceae; genus Aeromonas; species Aeromonas sp. 19NY04SH05-1. The sequence continues at coordinate 4,013,611 of NZ_CP095328.1, forward strand.
GCTCAAGGCCTATCCCAACGATCTGGGGTTGGTGATCAAGCTGTTGCCGTTCAAGGGACAGAGCTCCGCCAAGGCGGCCCAGTACAGCCTGACCCTGTGGCAACAGGATCCGGCCCGCTTCCTCACCCTGCACGACAAGCTGATGAGCAAGCAGGGCATGCTGACCGAGGCGGACATCAACAAGGCGCTGGCCGCCACCGGCAATACGGCGCTCAAGCCCGATACCAAGGCCACCGAAGAGCTGCGCAATAGCTTGCGCATCGGCACCATCCTGGGGGTGCAGGGCACCCCGGCAACCCTGATCGGCAACCAGCTGGTACCGGGGGCCATCCCCTATGAGGAGCTGGAGCAGCTGGTGAAAGACGAGCTGGCCAAGCTGGGGTAAATCATGGCGACCACACCCACCCGGCCCCGCTGGCAACGCTGGGGCAAGGAGGCGCTCTGGCTGTTGCTGATGGCGCTGGTTATCTCCACCCTGCTGGATTTGTGGCGCAGTCCCACCCTGCCTGAGGGAGCCATGAGCGCCCCCATTACCCTGCAGGATGGCACCACCACGGATCTGGCAACACTGAGCCGGGGCAAGCCGCTGCTGGTCTACTACTGGGCCAGCTGGTGCGGGGTATGCCGTTTCACCACGCCGACCGTGGAGACCCTGTGGCAGGAGGGGGAGAACGTGCTGACAGTGGCGCTACGCTCCGGCAGCGACGCCCAACTGCGTGAAGGGATGGCGAAGAAGGGGCTCACCTTTCCCACCCACAATGACGAATCGGGAGCGCTCGCCGCCCGCTGGCAGGTGGGGGTGACCCCCACCTTCCTCATCGTCAAGGATGGGGAGCTGGTAAGCAGCACCACGGGCTGGAGTTCGGGGCTCGGGCTGACACTGCGCCTGTGGTGGGCGAGCCTTCACTAACCCGGCGCCACGCCAACCGCACATGCCCGGCCATGCCGGGCATTTTTTCAACCTCCGTCACAGATAGCACCTCCCGCCATTGCCAGAATGGTAACAATCGGCACTTACGCTGTGTCTGACGCCATTCGTCCGCCTGCCAACGAGCCCGGTGATGCAACTTGCTCGCCATATCATCGCCAATGCGTGGCGGTGCGGATCCGTTTCCGTTAAAATGACGGGTTTTTGCCGTGCCTGGTTTGCCAAGCCCGACCAGGCACCCGCAGTGTGAATTCCAAGATGCCAGCGATGCAGGATCTGCCATGAACAACTACTTTCGGGTGCTGGGCGTCAAGTCCAACGCCAGTGAAAACGACATCAAGAAAGCCTATCGACGGCTGTCGAACCAGTACCACCCCGACAAACTGATCGGGGCCACTGACGACGAGAAAGAGCAGGCTGCCATCAAGCTGCACCAGATAAAGCAGGCCTATGAAGTGCTATCCGATCCAAAGCAGCGGGCCGCTTTTATCAAGGATTTCAACAACGTCATCGTGACCGATCCCGCTTCTGCCATGCAGGAGATGTGGGACCAATTCTACCCCTGAGGCATCATGCAAAAAAAATGGGATCAGGCACGACTCAAGGCCCTCTTGAGCGATGCCAGTGAAAATATCGAATCCTACCGGGATCAGGACGACCCCAAGGCGCTGGAACAGTTCACCGGCAAGATGAAGGCCCTGCTGCTGGCCGACATGAGCATGCTGGAGTTTATGCCCGAATACCTGCCGCTCGCTCTCTATGGCCGGGTGCAGTTTCCGCCCAAGGCCAAACCGCAGTGGACCCGCTGGCTCACCAGCGGCGAGCAGCCCTCCTGGGACGAGTTCAAGGTGTCGGTGGCGTTCAGCAACGCCGAGCTGCCGCTGGTCAAAGCGGTGCGCGCCCAGAGCGAAGATCAGCTGATGGAAGCCTGCGCCGTGCTGTTCCAGCTCGACAATCCGCTGCCGCGCGGCAGCCGCCGTGCCGATGATGACTATGAGCTGCGCGACGACGAGGATGAAGACGGGGAAGATGCCGACGCCGACTACAATGGCGATGAGCGCGACGACGGCGATCAGGATATGTACGACGAAGTACGTTTCTAATTGGGGCAACGCATGAACAACAGTCTGATAGAAATTACCGCCATCGAGATCAAAGAGCTGGCCGTGGTCGAGCCGAAGCAGGCCAGCGAGAAATTCGAACTGATCGCCAAGACCATGTCTGACGATCAGCTGGCAGAAGTGATTGAAAACATTGATATCGTTACCCTGACCCAGATCAACGGCCAGCACGACATCTCCTTCCCCTCCATCATCTCCGAGCTGATGACCCCGGAGCGGATCCGCGACATCGTCTGCCAGCAGCCCCTCTACTGGGAAGAGGCGATCAAGAACAACGCCGACGAGCTGCAACAGCACACCTTCGACTTCCTCAACTACCTGATCCGCACTCAGGAGAGCGAAGCCAAGCAGCGCGAGATCCTCGAATGCGTAGCCGAAGACCCTGCCGGTCTCTTCTACCTCGCCATCCCCTTTATCGAGTTCTATCGTGGCGATCGCTACGAGGACGACGAAGGCTACCGCGACGTGCTGCACGCCGAGGAGGAAGATCTCGAAGAGTCCCTGCGCTACAGCGAACGCCAGCAGAGCGAGGATGTCCACGACTACGCCCTGGATGACCCGAGAAGCCTGCTGATGCTCATTCGCGAGCTGGCCCCCGAGGTGGAAAAATCCATCAAGGCGCTGCTGCGCAATGAACACTCCACCTGGGACGGCATCATCAACAAGTTCGCCGCCGAGCTGGTGATGCAGGCCAAAGAGAAGAACAAGGTCGAGGAAGACGAGTACGGCGACGTCGACGACATGTTCAGCTTTCTGGATTAAGGAGCCCATTCATGCAGTTAGTCATTCGCGATGCCAACCAGGGCCCCTTTCTCACCCAGGTGCTGCGCTTTGGCCACGACAACGAGCGTTTGAGCCAACAGCAACTGGCCGCCATCAAGGGCAAGGCGGTGCTGATGAGCCTCAAATTCGCCGACAAGTACTACAACAAGTACAAGATGCACCTGCTGGAACAGGCCGCCCACGACGTCATCGGCGTGGTGAGCTTAGGATTGCAGGAACTGTCCCAGCGGGATCCGGCCAAGGCGCTGGCACTCTTGCAGGCGCCGGAGGGGCCCATCAAGCCGTTCCAGAAAGGCTGGTCGATGCTTATCACCGTCAGCCCCAGGCAGACCGGCAACAGCCTCTACGGTGATGTGGATGCGCGCCTGCTGGACAAGATCTCCAGCCCCCCCGATGTGGAGGAGTGGCAGGGGTGGCAGGAGTACGAGAAGGCGCTGGCCGAGCACAACAAGAACCGATTGATGGGGCTTATCGACCAGCACTTCTTCGCCTGCGAGAACGATCACCCTACCATGGAAGACAAGCTGGCCGAGGCCCTGCTCTATCGCATCCTCTGCGGCAAGGGCAGTGACGTCGCCCCGCTCAAGGTGAAGCAGGACCTCAAGCGCAAGCTGGCGCGGGAGATTGAGCTCAAGGAGGAGTGGTACGACACCGACCATCTGGCGACCCAGCTCGCCCTGATGCTTGGTGAGCTGCCCGCCGACATGGCCGCAGCGATCCGCCAGGAGCTGAGCCCGGGCTTTGTCCCCAACCTGCTCCACACCCTTGGGTTTGTGCGCCAGTACCAGCTGCTGCAAAAAGAGAACGCCTCGCCGGAGAAGCTCGACAGCTTCGAGATGCGCGCCGGCATCAAGCACCCGCTGCTCGGTTGGCCCCTCTATCACGACTTCTGATGGCCAGCCTGCCAACAGGCGGCTCTCTCTGTAATCCAACGCCCGGCTTGCCGGGCGTTGTGCTGTCCGATTTCTGCCTGCGCCACTACCCGGTGAAGATGGGCAGCAGGTTTGCCATATTGAGCAGATGGAACAGCGCTATCAGGATGCCAAACAGGATCACCCCCATCACCATGCCCTGGCCGCCCGGTGCCACGAAGCCCTGATCTCCCCCTTCCGCCTTGCGCGCTTTCATCACCAGCAGGGCCGGGACTATGCAGGTCCAGACGGTGGCGGCCGCTCCGGCGTAACCGATGGCGATGATAAAGCCGAATGGAAACAGGAGTGACATCAGGAGCGGCGGCAAAAAGGTCACCGCCCAGGACTTGGCGCGACCGCGGCGACTGTTGTCGAACTTGAACAGATCAGCCAGGTAATCAAATACCCCGAGCCCCACCCCGATAAAGGAGGAGAGAATCGCCGCCATGGAGAAGGCGTGCACCGCATGGTCGACCCTGCGGGAGTCGATCACCGATCCCAGCGCATTGAGCAGCGCGTCCACCTCGCCCCCTTGAGCGATGACGGGGCCAAACTGCTGGCGCGGCAGGTTGCCGAAGATGCTCACCAACCAGAGGATGTAGAAACCGAGGGCGATCAGGGTGCCCCCCAGAATGGCCCTCTTGGCCTTGTGTTCGCTCCCGTAATAGGCACGCATCGAGGCCACCGAGTGGTGATAACCGAACGAGGTCAGCGCCACCGGCAGCAGGGCCAGGGCGTAGGGGGCATACCCCATCTCCTGGTGCATGGAGTCAAACAACTGATCCACATTGACCCGCATCGCCAGCCCGGAGACCCCGAACACGAAGCTCAGCAGCATGAAGGCGATCAGCACCACCGAGATCCGGTCCACCGCCCGGGTCGAGTGCCACACCAGACTGGAGAAGAGCAGCACAAACAGCACGGAGGCGATCTTGCTGTCGATGCCAAGCAGCCCATGCAGGATCAGCCCGGACGAGGTGATGTAGGCGTAGAGCAGGATCCCGCCAACAAAATAGACCGCCAGGTTGTTGAACATGTTGACCCTGGATCCCAGCAGATCCCGGGTCACCGTATTGAAGGAGACGGTCAGCTCGTAGCCCTTGAATGCCTCCAGCAGCATCCAGCCAGAGACCGTCATCACTATCATGGTCAGGGTGATGACCAGAGTGGACCAGCTGGCCCAGGCCCCCGCCCCGGCGCTGGGCAGCCCCAGCATCCCTGCCCCGACACAGACGCTCGCTATGATACAAGCGCCCCCCACTATGGATGGATTTTTAGCCATCGTATTCCCCCCTGTCTTGTTCCCTGAATGCAGATTCAAAAAAGGCACAGAATCTTCTGTGCCTTGCTTTGCTTATTGGTTGTTATGCTTCGGCCAGCTGTCTGGCCGTCGTCGCCGTATTTGGCGCCACCTCTTCAAGCCGGGCGGTGAAGTGACGCAGCACCGGCGGCTCATAGGTGAAGGTCAGCCCCTTGATATTGGCGGCGTTCTTTTTGACCTCCTGGAAAGCCTCAATGATGAAGTCCATGTGGGTCTGTGTGTAGGTGGCGCGCGGTATGGTCAGGCGCAGCAGCTCGGCCGGGCAGGCCATCTGCTTGCCGGTGGCCGGGTCACGGCCCTGCAGCAGGGAGCCTATCTCGACCGCGCGGATGCCGGCGACCTTGTAGAGCTCGCAGGCCAGGGCGTGGGCCGGGAACTGATCCGCCGGGATGTGGGGCAGCAGCTTGCCCGCATCGACGAAGGCCGCGTGACCCCCTGCCTGCTGGCAGACCACGCCGATCGCCTCCAGCCCGTCCACCAGGTACTGCACCTGCTGGATGCGATAGGCGAGCCAGTCCTGGCGCATACCGTCGCGCAGACCAACCGCCAGCCGCTCCATGGCGCCCCCTTCCAGACCGCCATAGGTGGGGAAGCCCTCCTGCACCACGCACAGAGTGCGGCACTCGTTGTAGACGTCCAGCATCGACTCATCCTTGAAGCAGAGCAGGCCGCCCATCTGCACCATGGCGTCCTTCTTCGCGGACATGGCGAGGCCGTCGGCATACTTGTAGGCCTCGCGGGTGATCTGCTCGATGCTCCAGTCGGCGTAGCCGGGCTCGCGCTGCTGGATGAAATAGGCGTTCTCGGCGAAACGGGCGGAGTCCATGATCACCGGGATCTCGTATTGACGGGCGATGGCATAAACCGCCTTGAGGTTGGCAATGGAGACCGGCTGGCCCCCGGCCGAGTTGCAGGTGATGGTGCTGACGATATAGGGCACGTTGGCCGGGCCCGCCTCCTTGATGGCCGCCTCCAGCTTGTCGAGATCGAAGTTGCCCTTAAAATCGGCGGTGACGCTGGTGTCGAACGCTTCCTTGGTATAGACGTTCTTTGCTACGCAGCAGTTGATCTGGGTATGGCCCTGGGTGGTGTCGAAGAAGTAGTTGGAGAGCGCCACCATCTTGCTGCGATCCAGCCCCTTCTCCTGCTCACGCTTCTTGATGAGAACCGGAATGTAGATCTGCTCGGCGCCGCGCCCCTGGTGGGTCGGGATGGTCAGCTCGTAGCCGAAGATCTCCTGCACCGCCTTGCGCAGGGCGTGGAAGCTGCGGCTGCCGCTGTAGGCTTCGTCGCCGCGCATCATGGCCGCCTGCATGTCCTGGGTGATGGCGCCGGTGCCGCTGTCAGTCAGCAGATCGATAAAGACGTCTTCGCTGTCGAGCAGGAAGGGGTTCATACCGGCCTGCTTGATGGCGGCCTCACGGTAATCACGGGTAGTCCGTTTTACCGGCTCAATGACACGAATGCGAAACGGCTCGGGCAGGTGTTTGAAATGTTCCATGGTAAACCTCGGCATTATTTTGGCGAACAGGATCGCCATCCGGCGCAAATTAAAGGATGCGCAGGAAAATAGATAAATAGAGACCCGGCTTGGCTACATATGGCGACAAACCAGATATCAGAAACAGAATGTCATCACAGGAAGATGCGCAGAAGGGGCCGCCGGCCCACAGCGGAAGGCTTATTTGATTGGGAAGAAGAAGGCTATCTTGCGATCAAGATTGAACCATTTGCAGGAAGTGAATGTGCGATTCATGGTGCCCACCCAGTTGAAAATAAAATGTCGATATGACCAGCTCATTATGAACAGAAGGCATCCGGGTTCAATACGCCAGATAAGTAAACTGGGATCTTGATAACATTTTATAAAACTCTTTTTGTAACGGGAGTGACGCTCGCCCCGTCACGGCATAGAGCCAAGCGCAGCCAAATAAAGTATGAACATAACAAAGAAACACATAACACTTTGTATTTATTGCTATTTAATGATTTTTTCAATACAAGGAAATATAAAAAGTCATCCGCCTACCGGGTGATTTCACCAACAGATGGCCATCAGTCCATGTTAAATTTTGTTGCACTTGCAATCAGCTTGGTTCCCTCTCCTCCCCTTATCAAGGACCATCATATGCCCTTGTTCCTGACCGCAAGATGACCGACTGATGGCCAACCTTTTATATCCCTCTGTATTCAAGAGATTAAAGTCAGGGGGCGTCACTCAATATAAAAAAGAGAAAACCAGAAATACGCTACCCGTTGGAATGAGATGGGAGATTATTAATCATCAGATAATTTAACAGGCAGATTAAACCGACTCGTTACGTGCACCATCATCGGCATTTCGTGATAAACAGCCTCCCCAACAAAAGCTCTGGATATATCCAGTCACCTTGTCTACCCCCTTTGCGCAATTGTGCCGCCAGGTTCAGCGTTTATAATTCCCGCCTGAGATGAAGTGGGGTATTTGACAAGATGAGCAGGGCGTTGTTGCCCAAATCAGCCAGCAAGTCATGACTTCCCCAGCTCTGGGTAACCGCTACACTCGAGGCTTTCTGACAAGTAGGCCCAGAGTATTCAGCTTGTTTATGGCGCTTACATACGCCATGACTTCTCCCACTTGGCCGTTGTAGTTACGCAGACTGATTTTCCCCGCCAGCAACTGCTTGAACCGATACATCGCCGTCTCTGCCAGCGAGCGACGGTGATACCCCGATATCTTCTTCCAGTGCGCCAGCCCTTCCTTGCGCATCACCAGCACAGCGTCATTTCTTGGGTGTCCCTTTTTCCATAACCCCGCGCTCTTGCGAGGCGGGATACAAGCTGTCGCCCCTTTGCGCGAGATAAGCTGATGGCTGGCTTTGCTGTCATAGGCGCCATCTGCATAAACTCGTCCCAGCTTGCGCCGCAGTGGATTGAGCAAGGTCGGCAACACCTCGGCATCATGGACATTTTCCAATGACACCTCCGCCGCCACGATATCGTGGGTTACCGGGTCTACTGCCAGATGCAACTTGCGCCAGACTCGCCGCTTCTCAGCGCCGTGTTTTCTGACCTTCCACTCGCCTTCACCAAACACCTTCAGCCCGGTTGAGTCGATAACCAAGTCGGTAATGCGTCCCTTTGGGGGCTGTCGATAGGCCACTGTCACCGTACGTGCTCGCTTGCTGACACAGCTATAGTCCGGTGCGCACAACGGCACATTCATCAGCTCGAACAGGGAGTCGAGTAGTCCCTGAGTGGCCCGCAGAGTGAGGTTGAAAATCCCCTTGAGCATCAGGAAGGTACAGATGGTCTGGTCAGTGTAAAGCTGGCAGCGGCCCCGCCGCCCATGATGGTCGTGGTGAAACCAGTTGCTCATGGCCTCGGCATCAACCCAGAAGGTGAGTGAACCACGATTAATCAACGACTTGTTGTATTTAGGCCAGTTGGTGATGGGGTGAAGCGACGTGCTCATGATGCAGACTTGAAGAGGATGGTGGTGATCAGATCACCAAGTCCTCAGTTAGTTCCATTCAAGCTGTATCGATTTGGGCAACAACGCCGATGAGCAGAAAACCGGACCGGATTACCGCGATGCAACAGATCATCGATGCCGTCAAACAGGAGTTCCCCCTCTATCAGGCCGACACCTTCAAATGCGGCCCCGACAACACCTGCATCGGCTGCCCGAAGAAGCTGATGGAACTGGTCGATACCGAGCTCTGCTACTGGCAATACCAGATCAATCGCGGCATCCCGCCCACCTTTGACGAGCTATCCAGCTTTGGCAAGATGTGTCGCAATATCCGGCGGGCACTGGTGCGCAACGGCCGGATCCCCGCCTGACCATTTCACTGTGTCTTAAACCTCTGATAGGGCTGGCGGAGTGAAACCAACGCCCCGCGCCCTGCTTTGGCAAACCAGAATGGAAGAAGGAGCCTTATCGGCTCCTTCTTGTTATCTAAGGTGGCGCAGCCTGACCTGATCAGGTCAGGTAGTAGCGCCACATCCGCACCGGCTCCGAGTAACCGACCCGGATACAAAATGGCGAAAGGTCCTGATTGGCCTGCTCCAGCGTGAGGGTCTGCTGGGCATCCTCCTCGCACCACTGCACAAAATCGTCGCTGTTGAAGCTGTAGTGATCCCCGTGAAAGATCCCGTGAGCCTCGATAAGCCCGATGGCTTTTTCTGTTTCCATGATTGGCCTCCTGGCACTGGGGTGTCCCCTTCCAGTTTAGGCCCCGGGCAGGAAGTTGGCAGGGTCAGGGGGTGATGGTCCACATGGCGCTGTCCATCCCGGTCTCGCGAAAATCGATGACCACGGGATACTCGGTGCCGCAGCCCGTCACAGTCCAACGCTCTTGCCAGTAGCGGCTACCCGGCTCCCCCTTGGGCAGTTGCAGCACGGCGGGCACAAAACGCTCCGGCGCCTCGCAACCCTTGGTTGCCACCCAACCCGCGACACCGACCATGGCATCCCGGATCAGTTGCTGGTTGGCCATGGTCCCCTCCTGCACGGGTTCACGGGTCTCGGCACGCAGCGGCAATAGCCAGGCGGCACACAACAAAAACAGGGCAACTCTCATCCTCTCACCATCCTTGCATCAACAACGCCAATGCTTGGTTCGATTGGCACTTAACCATCATTCCCTGAGAGACATCCAAACAGAACCCGCTATATATGACGACGGCAAGGATCGGAATCGCTTTGCCACTTTCCCCTCTTACTTGGCAGTCAAAAGCCACATCAAGCAGCAGCTTAATCGGCCGCACCGCAGACTCCATGCCAATGGGAAAGAAGATCTGATGGATGACCGGTAGCCTTGCGGTAACTTATTTTCGCGATCGTCAGATTACGCTTCACTAATCAAGACTACAGCCCTTCAATAATAATGATATTGAGTTATCTCACACTATCAAGAGCTGAGACTTCAACGTCAGTTTATGTAAATGTACACTAACTCATAAGTTAAGATGGATAACTTAATAACAACTAATGGACTGTCGATATATGGGAAATGCAATTGAGGTTATAGATAACGAAAGTACTGGATTAATAAATTACGATGATGCACAAATTGATTTGTTTTTTAAAATACATCAAAAAATAAATGCAAAGAGTGAAGAGATCTCAAAGTCTTACAGTAACAACATTCTTGTTAAATTAGATGATATAAAAGAATTACATTTCAAGACTATCCAGTCAATAAACTCACTATACCCATCAAAAAGTAATATCAATGTGAGGATAGCAGTTTCACATCATGAAGGCGAATCAGAAAGGTTTAACTCCTTTGAAGCTTTTGAAGAGCGTAACTTAACAAGCCCTAAGGAAAGTGCGAATAAGCAGGTCATTTCTTCCCAAGCTGGCTCGCTGATTAAAATTTCGCGGATCCGGGCCGATTGTTCTCCCGTAAACACCTCGAATTAGCCTATTTAGGCCGTTTTTTCGCCATTCCTGGCGTTATTTCCGGTTTTTAGTGAGATCTCTCCCACTGACGTATCATCTGGTCCACCCGAAACAGGTTGGCCAGGGTGAATAACATCGCCAGTTGGTTATCGTTTTTCTGTAGCCCCTTGTATCTGGCTTTCACGAAGCCGAACTGCCGCTTGATGATGCGAAACGGGTGCTCCACTTTGGCCCGGATGCGGGCTTTCATGTATTCGATGTTGATGGCCGTTTTGTTCTTGCGTGGATGCTGTTTCAAGGTTCTTACCTTGCCGGGGCGCTCGGCGATCAGCCAGTCCACATCCACCTCGGCCAGCTCCTCGCGCTGTGGCGCCCCTTGGTAGCCGGCATCGGCTGAGACAAATTGCTCCTCTCCATGCAGCAGATTACCCAGCTGATTGAGGTCATGCTCGTTGGCCGCGGTGGTGACTAGGCTGTGGGTCAGGCCACTCTTGGCATCGACACCAATGTGGGCCTTCATGCCAAAGTGCCACTGATTGCCTTTCTTGGTCTGATGCATCTCCGGATCGCGTTGCTGCTCTTTGTTCTTGGTCGAGCTGGGTGCCTCAATGATGGTGGCATCGACCAAGGTGCCTTGAGTCATCATGACGCCTGCTTCGGCCAGCCAGCGATTGATGGTCTTGAACAATTGGCGGGCCAGTTGATGCTGCTCCAGCAGGTGGCGGAAATTCATGATGGTGGTGCGGTCCGGCAAGGCGCTATCCAGGGATAACCGGGCAAACAGACGCATGGAGGCGATTTCGTACAGAGCATCTTCCATCGCGCCATCGCTCAGGTTGTACCAATGCTGCATGCAGTGAATGCGTAGCATGGTTTCCAGCGGATAAGGTCGCCGGCCATTACCAGCCTTGGGGTAAAACGGCTCGATGACTTCCACCATGTTTTGCCATGGCAGAATCTGCTCCATGCGGGACAAGAAAATCTCTTTTCTGGTCTGACGGCGCTTACTGCTGAATTCACTGTCGGCGAAGGTGAGTTGATGACTCATGATGGCCCTCGGAAATGCGGCTCCGGATGAACATTATGATCTCATATCACAGACTTGTTCGCACCTTCCCTAAAGAAGATCTCTCACTTAATTAGTAAGCTTGGTAAACTTTCCATTTATGCTGCTCTAGGTTTTTTTACAACAAATGCAATTGACAGTTCAATTCTATCGTCAGACTCTATAGTTAAGTTTTTAATTGTTTACGCATCACTCTTTGTTATTGTAGGCGGTATATCAGAGCTCTTCTTAAAAAAACTAGAAGATTCTATTGATAGTTACCTACCCATGTCATACCTAAACATAAATAAAGGCGATGCAAAATTAATATCAGATTTCTCTGGTAGAAATAAATCTTCTCTACTTTGGTCTATATTTGGACTTCTAGGAACTATTTTTATCGGCCTTGCAACAAGCGCATCATATGATCTAATCAAATGGCTAATTCTATAATTACAGCTAGAACGGATAATAATACAACATAAAAAGTATTGAACTATAAATAGAAAGGGCGCTTTCGCGCCCTTCATTATTAATAATTACCCTTCCTGATTTTCCCCAGCTACCGGTTCGGTTCCGGCTGCGGGTTCAATCTCGATACGATCGACGCGCTGCAAACCGCGGGGCAGCTTGGCGCCGCGGCGGCCGCGCTCGCCGCGGTAGTAGTCGAGATCAGAGGGTTTGAGGGTCAGCTTGCGCTTGCCGGCAAACAGGGTGACCGACTGCCCCTGCGGGATCACGGCGGCCATCACCACAAACTCCTCCCGCGCCTTCACCCGAGCCGACGGAATGCTGATCAGCTTGTTACCCTTGCCCTTGCCGAGCACCGGCAAGGTGTTGAGCGGGAACAGCAGCATGCGCCCTTCGTTGGAGATGGCCATGCAGAGATCGGTCTCTGGCGAGCCGATCTTCTGGGGTGCCATCACCTGACCCCCTTCCGGCACTGTGAGCAGCGCCTTGCCGTTCTTGTTCTTGCCGATGAGATCGTCATAGGTGCAGACAAAGCCGTAACCGGCATCGCTGGCGATCAGATACGGCTCGCCTTCGTTGCCCATCACCAGATGACGTACCTCTTCACCGGCGCCCAGTGCAAAGCGGCCGGTGAGCGGTTCGCCCTGACTGCGCGCGGATGGCAAGGTGTGAGATTCGAGGGCGTAGGTTCTCCCCAACGTGGAGAGGAACACCGCCTGCTGGTTGCTGCGGCCACAGGCGTGGGCCAGATAACTATCCCCCGCCTTGTAGGAGAGCCCCTCGGCATCCACATCGTGGCCCTTGGCCGCGCGCACCCATCCCTTGTCAGAGAGGATCACGGTGACCGGCTCGCTCGGGGTGAGCTCCTTCTCGGTCAGGGCCACTGCGGTAGCACGCTCCACCAACGGGGTGCGGCGATCGTCGCCGTACTTCTCGGCGTCCGCCAGGATCTCTTTCTTGAGCAGGGTGCTGAGACGACGCTCGGAGCCCAGGATGAGTTCGAGCTTGTCGCGCTCTTCGGCCAGTTCGTTTTGTTCGGCACGCAGCTTGAACTCTTCGAGCTTGGCCAGGTGGCGCAGTTTCAGCTCGAGGATCGCCTCGGCCTGGGTCTCGCTGATGTTGAAACGCTCCATCATCACCCGGCCCGGCTCCTCCTCGGTGCGGATGATCTCGATCACCTCGTCGATATTGAGGTAGGCGATGAGCAAGCCTTCGAGGATGTGCAGGCGAGCCAGCACCTTGTCGAGGCGATACTGCAGGCGGCGGCGCACCGTCTCGCGGCGGAAGCTCAGCCACTCGGTGAGGATAGTCTTGAGGTCTTTCACCTGGGGACGGTTGTCCAGACCCAGGATGTTGAGGTTGACCCGGTAGTTCTTCTCCAGATCCGTGGTGGCGAACAGGTGGGCCATCAGCCCCTCCACATCCACCCGGTTGGAGCGCGGCACGATCACCAGACGGGTCGGGTTCTCGTGGTCAGATTCATCGCGCAGATCGGTCACCATCGGCAGCTTTTTCGCCACCATCTGGGCGGCAATCTGCTCCATGATCTTGGCGCCGGAGGCCTGATGGGGCAGCGCTGTGATGACGATGTCGCCATCCTCTTCGCTCCAGACCGCCCGCTGCTTGATGGAGCCCTTGCCGGTCTCGTAGATTTTGCGGATATCGTCGCGCGGGGTGATGATCTCGGCGTTGGTCGGGTAGTCCGGCCCCTGAATGTGCTGCATCAACACATCGAGCCCCGCATTGGGGTTGTCGAGCAGCTCGGCACAGGCGTAGGCCACTTCCCGCGCGTTGTGGGGCGGGATGTCGGTCGCCATCCCCACCGCGATACCGGTCACCCCGTTGAGCAGGATGTGCGGCAGACGGGCGGGCAGCACCACCGGCTCCTTCATAGTGCCGTCGAAGTTCGGCGTCCACTCCACCGTGCCTTGGCCGAGCTCTGAGAGCAGCAGCTCGGAGAAGCGCGACAAGCGCGCTTCGGTATATCGCATGGCCGCGAAGGATTTGGGATCGTCCGGCGCACCCCAGTTACCCTGACCGTCCACCAGCGGGTAGCGGTAGGAGAAGGGCTGGGCCATCAGCACCATGGCTTCATAACAGGCGATGTCGCCATGGGGGTGATATTTACCCAGCACGTCACCCACGGTACGGGCGGACTTCTTGTGCTTGGAGAGGGCGGAGAGCCCCAGCTCGCTCATGGCGTAGATGATGCGCCGCTGCACGGGCTTGAGGCCGTCGCCGATGTGCGGCAGGGCCCTGTCCATGATGACGTACATGGAGTAGTTCAGGTAAGCCTGCTCGGTAAAGGCGCGCATGGGCTGGCGCTCTACCCCGTCCAGACTGAGCTCTAGATCACTCATGTGGTGCTTCTCTTGGTTATTTGGGTCGCGGCCGTGGCCGCCAAAATCGTGGGCAAGGGCGCGTTACAGACCGTAATCGCGCTCCACCCTTGCAATGCGTGTCTTGAAGGTGCGATACCACTGCTCGCGACCGAGGCGCTGGGCCTCCTGGTGCTCGAGATCGCCCTTCCAGTGACGGATCGACTCGAGATCGCGCCAGTAGGAGACAGTGATGCCCACCCCGTCACGGGCCGACTCCACACCGAGAAAACCCGGCTGGGTGCGGGCCAGTGCCAGCATGCGTTCGGCCATGGCGGCGTAGCCCTCATCCACGTCGGAGCGCTCCGAGGTGAAGATCACCGCGTAGTAAGGGGGTTCCGGGGTATTGGCTATCATCTGTGCTCCTTGTCCGGCTCTCACACCTCGGCGAGGTTGCCCTTCTCTTCCAGCCATTCGCGGCGATCACCGGCGCGCTTCTTGGCCAGCAGCATGTCCATCAGCTGCAGCGTCTCTTCCCCTTCGTCCATGGTGAGCTGCACCAGGCGACGGGTGTTGGGATCCATGGTGGTTTCCCGCAGTTGCTTGGGGTTCATCTCACCCAGGCCCTTGAATCGGGTCACCATCACCTTGCCCTTCTTCTTCTCGGCCTCGACCCGCTGCAGCACGCCGTTCTTCTCGTCCTCGTCGAGGGCATAGAACACCTCCTTGCCGATATCAATACGATACAGGGGCGGCATGGCCACATAGACGTGCCCCTGTTCCACCAGGGCGCGGAAGTGCTTCACAAACAGGGCGCAGAGCAGGGTGGCGATGTGCAGACCGTCCGAGTCCGCATCCGCCAGGATGCACACCTTGCCGTAACGCAGGCCACTGAGATCGTTGGAGTCGGGGTCGAGCCCGATGGCCACCGAAATATCGTGCACTTCTTGCGAGGCGAGCACCTGACCGGCCTCCACCTCCCAGGTGTTCAGGATCTTGCCGCGCAGGGGCATGATGGCCTGGAACTCGCGATCCCGCGCCTGCTTGGCGCTGCCGCCCGCAGAGTCACCCTCCACCAGGAACAGCTCCCCCTGCATGGGATCGGCGCAGCCGCAGTCGGTGAGCTTGCCGGGCAGCGCAGGGCCCTGGGTAATCTTCTTGCGCACCACCGTCTTGGCGGCGCGCATCCGGCGCTGGGCGCTGGAGATGCAGAGCTCGGCCAGCTGCTCCGCCAGTTCTGTGTTGCTGTTCAAGTAAAGGCTGAAGGCATCCTTCACCACGCCGGAGACAAACGCCGAGCTCTGACGGGAGGAGAGGCGCTCCTTGGTCTGACCGGCAAACTGCGGATCCTGCATCTTGATGGAGAGGATGTAGGCGCAGCGATCCCAGATATCTTCCGGGGTCAGCTTGACCCCGCGTGGCAAGAGGTTGCGGAACTCGCAGAACTCGCGCATGGCGTCGAGCAGCCCCTGACGCAGACCGTTGACGTGAGTACCGCCCTGGGCGGTGGGAATGAGGTTCACATAGGATTCAGCGAGGCATTCGCCCCCTTCCGGCAACCAGCAGAGCGCCCAGTCCACCGCCGACTGTTCGGAGCTGAACGAGCCGATAAAAGGCTGCTCCGGCAGGCAGGTGAACTGCTTGACCGCGTCGACCAGATAATCCTTGAGGCCATCTTCGTAGCACCACTCCAGCTTGATGCCGGTGTTCTTGTCGAGGAACTTGATGGTGAGGCCCGGGCAGAGCACGGCCTTGGCTTTGAGCAGGTGCTCCAGCTTGGTGACCGAGAACTTGGGCGAATCGAAGTAGCTCGCCTGCGGCCAGAAGCGCACCCGGGTGCCGGTGTTGCGACGGCCACAAGTGCCGGTGATGGTCAGCTCCTGCACCTTCTCGCCGCGCTCGAAGGCGATGTCGTAGACCTGACCGTCGCGGCGCACCGTCACCTCGACCCGATCGGAGAGGGCGTTCACTACCGATATCCCCACCCCGTGCAGACCGCCGGAGAACTGGTAGTTCTTGTTGGAGAATTTGCCGCCCGCGTGCAGCTTGCAAAGGATCAGCTCCACCCCGCTGACACCCTCTTCCGGGTGGATATCGACCGGCATGCCGCGACCGTCGTCGATCACTTCGAGGGACTGGTCTTCATGCAGGATCACCTCCAGATTGCGGGCGTGACCTGCCAGCGCTTCATCAACGCTGTTGTCGATGACCTCCTGGCCGAGGTGATTGGGCCGGGTGGTGTCGGTATACATGCCGGGGCGGCGACGCACCGGCTCAAGGCCATTGAGGACCTCAATGGCATCCGCATTGTATTGAGTAGACATGGAGGGCCTTGCGAATTGACGTTTGGAGGGAATCTTAACTGCTAGGCGGGGGTAGAACAAACTCCCCGCACCGAAAGCTTGATCTGGAGAAGAACAAGCAGGGCGAGACCGCCCTTATTGACTCAAACCTGACTATAACCCGAGGAAACGGATGATCTGGGCGGGGTAGCGCTCGAACGCCACAAAGGCGTGGTTGCCGCCGCACTCCAGCGAGAGGCGGGCAAAGCGGTATTCATCCAGCGCCTTGCGATAGTCGAGCACCTCATCCCCCTGCTGTTGCAGGATCCAGAGCCGCTCCGGCGCCGTCACCGGTACCGCCAGTGCCCGCAGCTCATCCATATGTTCAGGCAGCAGTACATACTGCTCCCCGGTATAGGGATTGGTCTGGGGGCCGAGGTAGTCACAGAGCAGCTCGTGGGGGCGCACCGCCGGATTGATCAGCGCCGCGCGGCAGCCGTACTGCTCGCTCACCCGGGTCGCCATAAAGCCGCCGAGGGAGCTGCCCACGGTGCCGAGCTTGTATTCACTACCATAACGACGCTGCAGATCGGCAATGGTCTGCTCGATGGCCGCCCAGGCCGCCGCTGGCGTATTGGGCTGGGCCGGAATGATCACTTCGATGTCGGGCCGGTTGGCGGCCACCCAGGCAGCCATCTGCTGCGCCTTGGCGGAGCCCGGTGAGGAGTTGAAACCGTGCAGATAAAGGAGAACGGACTTCATGCAATGCTCTCCTCAATAACCGGTGGCGTTGGGGTCGGGCACAAACTGCCCCACCGGCAGGCGCCACACCTCGCTGGCCACCCGCCCATCCGGATAGAGGGTGAGATAGCGCCAGCCCGGGCCGGATTCATCCAGCGCGAAGCCATCAGAGAGCGGTTTGAACTGAATGCAGGTGGAGGGGCTGGCAATCAGCCGCACCCCGCGGTGCACCTCGTCAAACTCCTGATGAACGTGGCCGAACAGGATGGTCTTCTGCTGCGGATGACGAGCCAGCACGGCGAACAGGTCATCGGCATTCTTGAGATTGTGCTGATCCAGCCATGCGCAGCCCACCGGTACCGCCTGATGGTGCAGGGCGATGAGGGCGTGACGATCCGGATATTGGCGCAGAGCGTTGTCGAGCGCCTCCAGCTGGTGATCCCCGATCATGCCGTGAGGTTTGCCGCGCACCTGGGTGTCGAGCAGGATCACCTGCCAGTGCTCGCCCACCAGCTGCTTGGCCTCGCTGATCCCGGCGGCATGCAGGTGCTCCGTCATCAGGGGGCTGTCGTCATGGTTGCCGGGCAGCCAGTAGATGGGGCGGGAGAGCGGCGCCATCATGGTGGCGAAGCGCTGGTAGGACTCCGGACTGTGGTCCTGCGACAGATCGCCGGTGGCCAGGATCAGGTCGTAAGGGTAGGCGTTGGCCTGCACCTGCTCCAGCACGGCGGCCAGGCTCTCTGCGGTGCGCACAGCCAGCAACCGACCCTCGGCGCTGGCGAAAAGATGGGTATCGGTAATTTGCAGCAGGTGCACACTGCCATCCTGCGCCTGAGGTAGCTCTGTTTCCAAAATCACGCTTCTTTATATTTGTTCAACTGGAGATATTGATCGGACTGGTACCATGTCTGAGACAAAATTTCAGCCATTCGGCCAGAAACAGATTTACCTGCTCCTTTTCATCCCGCTGGTGCATCTTTTTATTGGGGTAATCATAACGTGGTTGCAAACGAGAAATCTGTTGCGTTGCACACACTTCCGCCATTCGCACATCATGATACAAACGAATCTCTATTTGCGCCTGCAGATATTCGGGCAATTCGGGGTTGTGCTGGCTCAGCAGCACCTCGCTGGTGAAGCGGCTCTCGCCACAGACGGTGAGCTGGAACTGCAGATCGTTGCCGACCCGGTAGCGCCGCTCGGCCCCTACCTCTCCACCCGGGGGCAGCAATTTCATCAGCGCCATGTAGTTAACCTCACAGGTGCGCTGCAAGGACATCAAATCAGGTACATAGCGTTTGAACGGGCTCTGGACTAACGACATGTTGCAGCTCCATCAATCCCATCCCACGGGGAGTTGACCCCGCAGGTGCGCGGCAGGGACATCAAGTCAGGTACATAGCGTTTGAACAGGCGCTGGACTAACGACATGTTGCAGCTCCATCAATCTCATCCCACGGGTAGTTGACCTCGCAGGCAAGCAGATCTGGCACGTGAACGCTGGCCTGAAGCCGGGTCACCGCCATCTCAGCGATCCGCCAGCCAGCGGGTGCGCAGCTCGCCATGATTGAGAGCCAGCCACTGCAGGGCGATGACGGAGGCAGCGTTGTCGATGCGCCCCTCCTTGAGCCAAGCATAGGCCTGCTCGCGGCTCACCACGTGCACCCGGATATCTTCCCCCTCTTCCGCCAGACCGTGCAGCCCTTCGGCCTTGCTGGCATCCACCTCGCCCACATAGACCTCGATCCGCTCCGTGCTGCCACCCGGACTTACCAGATAGCTGATGGCGTGCTCGCAGCGACCCACTTCGATGCCGGCCTCTTCCACTGCTTCGCGACGCACCACGGCCTCGGCGGTCTCCCCTTCATCTATGATGCCGGCCACCAGCTCCAGCAGCCAGGGGGTGCGACTGGTTTCCATGGCGCCGATGCGGAACTGCTCCACCAGCACAATCTGGTCGCGTACCGGATCATAAGGGAGCAGCGCGGCGGCATGGCCCCGCTCGAACAGCTCGCGGACTATGGGTTGATTCCAGCCACCAGCAAATAACCTGTGCTGCAAACGATAAACGTTCACCTTGAAGAAGCCGTTATAACCCGATGATTTTGAAATTATTTTTACGTCTTCGGCGGCATAATGCCGATCCTGCGGCAGGGGATGCTGTGACATACGAGGCTCCCGTCAGCTTGACTTGAATCTGTTTGACCATAAAATCCGAGGAACATGAATGAACATTCATTCACTCTCTGCACCAAGGTCAATGAGGGGTGGATTTTAGCAGCCACAGACCATTTGGCTAGGCACAGGGGGGAGAAAATAGCGTTCGGTTCTTGACGTTCCCGTCACTGGACCGGAGACTCTTGGCATTAAATTTTGCTAACTAGTAGAGTGATTAAGCTGCAATCAAGCTTGGTCGGTGACAATATTTGCCCTCTTCCAGCAACCATTTTGGGTTACTACATAAGGTTAAAACGATCTATGAAAAGAACACTCTTGTCCGTCATGGTGTTGCTGGGCGTCAGTGCCGGTGCCCATGCCGAGAACCTGCTCGACATCTACCAACAGGCCCAGCTCAAAGACCCGCAGTTGCTGCAATCCAAGGCAGTGCGCGACCAAGCCTTCGAGAAGATCAATGAATCCCGCGCAGCCCTGTTGCCCCAGATCAACCTGGGCGCCGGTCTGAACTACCTGCAGAACAAGAACGATACCCAGACCGGTACCACCGCCAGCGGCTCCCTCTCTCTGGATCAGTCCATCTATCGTCGCAGCAACTGGGTCAACCTGGATCTGACCGAGAAGAGTGCCACCCAGTCTGACGTCGCCTACAACCTTGAAATCCAGAACCTGATGCTGCGTACCGCCCAGGCCTATTTCAACGTGCTCAAAGCGATGGACACCCTGGAATTCGTGCGTGCCAACAAGGTGGCCGTAGAGCGTCAGCTGGAGCAAACCCAGCAGCGTTTCGAGGTGGGTCTGACCGCCATCACCGACGTGCATGAAGCCGAAGCCTCCCGTGACCAGGCGCTGGCGGACGAGATCAGCGCCGAGAACGAGCTGGACAACAGCTACGAGACCCTGCGCGAGCTAACCGGTATCGACCATCGTTCGCTGGATGTGCTCAACACCGAACGCTTCAGCCCGCAGAAGACCGCTTTTGGCTCCGACAAGTGGCTGGAGCTGGCGCTGGACAAGAACCTGCAACTGCACAGTGCCCGCATCGCGAAAGACATCGCCAAGGAACAGATCGATCTGGCCAAGACCGGCCACGAACCGACTCTGGATCTCGGTGCCGGTCTCTCCGCCAGCAACACCGACTACAAGGATGAAGTGATCAACCCCGAGAGCAATGGCAACCAGGCCAATGTCGGGCTGACCTTCAAGCTGCCCATCTACAGCGGCGGCGCCACCAGCTCCCAGGTTAAACAGGCACAGTTCAACTATGTGGCCGCAAGCGAGCTGCTGGAGAAGAACTTCCGCTCGGTGCAGAGCACAGTGCGCTCTTCCTACAACAACGTGAACGCCAGCATCGGCTCGGTACGTGCCTACAGCCAGTCCGTCATCTCCGCCGACAGCGCCTTGAAGGCGACCGAAGCCGGTTATGAGGTCGGTACCCGTACCATCGTCGACGTGCTGGACTCCACCCGCAAGCTGTACGACGCCAAGCAGAAGCTCTCTGCCGCCCGTTACAACTACATCCTCAACATCCTGAGCCTGAAACAGGCGGCCGGCATCCTGGAAGAGCAGGATCTGGTGGAAGTGAACCAGGGACTGATGCCCGCCAGCGCCAAACCCAAGGCCTGATAGCATGACCCGGATATGAAAAAGGCGACCATAAGGTCGCCTTTTTGCTGCCCGTTGCCAGGCTTGAACGCGGGCCCCGCTCGACCTTAACCGCGTTCGCGGATGGTCTTGATGATGTCGGTAGTGGAGCAGCCGTCTTCGAAGTTGAGAACACGCACTTCGCCACCGTTGGCAGTCACCTCGGCGTAACCGGCGATCTCTTCCGGCTTGTAGTCGCCACCCTTGACCAGCAGATCTGGCAGGATCTCGGCGATCAGACGCTGCGGCGTGTCTTCACCAAACGGCACCACCCAGTCCACGGCACCCAGCGCAGCCAGCACCGCCATGCGACGCTCGGTGGGGTTGACCGGGCGACCCGGTCCCTTGAGACGGCGCACCGACTCGTCGGTGTTGACCGCCACGATCAGGCGATCCCCCAGCTTGCCGGCATTGGCCAGATAGGAGACGTGACCGGCGTGCAGGATGTCGAAGCAGCCATTGGTCATCACCACCTTCTCGCCGCGCAGGCGGGCGGCACGCACGGCCACCTTCAGCTGGGCCTCGGACATGACGCCGAAGCCGGTCTCCTGCTCGGTGTAGAGGGCATTGGCGAGCTCCACCGGGCTGACGGTGGAGGTACCCAGTTTGCCGACCACGATGCCGGCAGCCGTGTTGGCCAGGGCACAGGCTTCATCCAGGCTCTTGCCTGCCGCCAGTGAGGTAGCCAGGGTGGAGATCACGGTATCGCCGGCACCGGTGACGTCGTAGACCTCGTGAGCCTGGGCCGGCAGGTGCAGCTCGGGCTGCCCTTCGCGGATCAGGGTCATGCCGTTTTCGGAGCGGGTCACCAGCAGGGCATCCAGCTCGAAACGCTTGACCAGTTCCAGGCCTTTGGCGACCAGCTCGTCTTCGCTCTTCACCTTGCCTACCACGGCTTCAAACTCGGACATGTTGGGGGTCAGCAGGGTGGCGCCACGATACTTCTCAAAGTCGGTTCCCTTGGGGTCGACCAGCACCGGGATACCGGCGGCGCGGGCACGCTTGATCATGCCGGGCACGTCGTTGAGGGCACCCTTGCCGTAGTCGGAGAGGATCATCACGTCGGAGTTCGGCAGCGCCTGCTCCACCTTGCCCATCAACAGGGACGCATCGACCGCATGGAAGCCCTCTTCGAAGTCGAGGCGCAGCAACTGCTGGTTGCGCGACAGCACCCGCAGCTTGGTGATGGTCGGATAGTCGGCCAGACGCACGAAGTCACAGGCAACCTTGACGCCGGCCATCTGGCCAGCCAGGGCATCGGCCGCCTCATCCTGACCGGTCAGGCCCAGCAGCACGGCCTGGCCACCCAGCGCGGCGGAGTTGAGGGCCACGTTGGCAGCGCCGCCCGGGCGCTCCTCAATGTGCTCAACCTTGACCACGGGCACCGGTGCCTCGGGCGAGATCCGGCCGGTGGGGCCATGCCAATAGCGGTCAAGCATGACATCGCCAACGACCAGAATGCGGGCTTTTTCAAACTCGGGCAGGGTGATCTTCATCTGTATAGACTCTCAAAACCTGAAAAATCAGCCGCCGATTTTATCACACTCTTTTAGCCGGTGTAGAAAAAGCCGAACGCGGTTGCCAACCCTTGTCACGTAAAGCGGACGCAACGACCCCTCTGACCAGCGCACGGCTATTCGCCCACTCGCCCCCTTTTCGGATAGAATCTCCCGATTGTGTTTGCGAACAAGAGATTAGCCATGGCACACGACAACGCTCCCCGCCTTGAGCCCCGCCTGTTTCATCCCCGTTACTGGGCCAGCTGGTTCGGCCTCTCCCTGCTTTGGCTGCTGACCCTGCTGCCGTGGCGCAGCCAGATGTGGCTGGGGCGCCACCTCGGTCGTCTCGCCGCCAAGGTGCTCAAATCACGAGTCAGGATTGCCCGCCGCAATCTGGAGCTGGCGATGCCCGAGCTGACCAAGGATCAGCGGGAGAAGCTGCTCGTGCAGAATTTCGAGAGCGTGGGCTGCGCCATCTTCGAGGTGGGCATCGCTTGGTTCTGGCCGGATTGGCGGATGCGCAATCTGATGAAGGTAGAAGGAGAAGAGCACGTCATCGCCGCCGTGGAACAGGGCCAGGGCATGCTGTTGCTCTCCTGTCATTTCCTGACTCTGGAGCTCAATGCCCGCTGCTTTGGCCTGGTACGTCCCGGGGTCGGCGTCTATCGCCCCAACACCAACCCGGTGCTGGAATATGCCCAGTACCATGGCCGCTGTGCCTCCAACAAATACCTGGTGGATCGCACCGACGTGAAGGGGATGATCAAGGCGCTGCGCAACGGCGATGCGCTCTGGTACGCGCCGGATCACGACTACGGTGCTCATGCCAGCGTGTTCGTACCCTACTTCGCGGTGGAGCAGGCCGCCACCATCACAGGCACCGCCACCCTGGCGCGGGTGAAGAACACCGTCACCCTGCCCTGCTACAACATCCGCACCAAAGAGGGCTACACCCTGCACATAGGGGCACCGCTGGCCGATTACCCCACTGGCGATGACCTGGCCGATGCCGCCCGTGCCAACAGGGAGATAGAAGCCGCCGTTCGGCAGGCGCCGGAGCAATACATGTGGCTGCACCGCCGCTTCAAGACCCGCCCCTCCCCCGAGGACGCCGGCTTCTACTAACGCCCCCTGTGATAAAAAGCCCATAAAAAAACCGCCTGCTGGCGGTTTTTTTATGGGCCTTCCACGAACCTCGATGCCCTCTCTCATCGCCTTCATCAAACGGCCTTTGGCAAGAGAAATCGACGCTCACATAAATCCCTTTCTCCCCTCTGCAAGTAACACCGGATGCTAAACGAACGAGACCTAGTTACTTAGGGCAAAAACTGAAAGTGGGCTACAAATTTATTGATTCATTGATAATCAGGATCTGATCGCCAGAAATCGATTGCTACCACCCCGAATAGTTGCACTCGCCAGCAAGCCTCGTTTGGATGCAAAAATTAAATTTGTGATACAGATCATCTATTGCAATATCTTGCGCAAACGATAAATAGCGATGTCGATCACAAAAAATGGGGAGCAAAAACAGGAAATGTCGAAATGTAGCCGAATTACATGAATTTAATGTGATCAGCGTCACTATGGATGGAGGTGCCACCCCGGGGTATGTGAGATGTAGATCACAAGACACCCCGTTTTCAGCCTAATTTGATCGCAAGCTGGTAGATTGAAGTTGCTTAGACGACTAGGGATGGGGGTTCGGCAAAACCCGTCATCCCGACTACTACTTTCAATCAAACAGGCTTAAAACGGGGTGCCGTCATGTTATCACCGGATACCAAAGTCAAGATACAGAATTTTGGACGCTTCCTGTCCAATATGGTCATGCCCAACATAGGCGCCTTCATCGCCTGGGGGTTCATTACCGCCCTCTTCATCCCCACTGGCTGGCTGCCGAGCGAAACCTTGGCCAAGCTGGTCGGTCCCATGATCACCTACCTGCTGCCGCTGCTGATTGGCTACACCGGCGGCAAGCTGATGGGTGGTGAGCGGGGCGGCGTGGTGGGCGCCATCACCACCATGGGGGTCATCGTCGGTACCGACATCCCCATGTTCATGGGTGCCATGATGGTTGGCCCCCTCGGCGGCTGGACCATCAAGCGCTTCGACAAGGCGATGGACGGACGCGTCAAGAGCGGTTTCGAGATGCTGGTCAACAACTTCTCCGCCGGTCTCATCGGCATGTTGCTGGCCATCCTCGCCTTCTTCGTGATCGGTCCCTTCGTCAAGGTGCTCTCCGGCATGCTGGCGGGCGGTGTCGGCTTCCTGGTTGACAACAACCTGCTGCCCCTCACTTCCATCTTCGTCGAACCGGCCAAGATCCTGTTCCTCAACAACGCCATCAACCACGGCATCTTCTCGCCGCTGGGGATCCAGCAGGCCACCGAGCAGGGTCGCTCCATCTTCTTCCTGATCGAAGCGAATCCGGGCCCTGGCATGGGCGTGCTGCTGGCCTACATGGTGTTCGGTCGCGGCGCCGCCAAGCAATCTGCCGCCGGCGCCTCCATCATCCACTTCTTCGGTGGCATCCACGAGATCTACTTCCCGTACGTACTGATGAATCCGCGCCTCATTCTGGCCGTCATCGCCGGTGGCATGACAGGGGTCTTCACCCTGACCCTGTTCAACGCGGGTCTGGTCTCCCCGGCGTCTCCGAGCTCCATCTTCGCCGTGCTGCTGATGACACCCAAGGCTTCCCTGGTGGGCGTGCTGCTCTCCATCGCCGCCGCTACTACCGTCTCCTTCCTGGTCGCCGCCGTCTTTGTCCGTGCCCAGCAGCCGGAAGCCGACGAGGCCGATGCGCTGGATGAAGCCACTCGCAAGATGAAAGCCATGAAAGGCGGCAAACCGGAAAGCGCCCCCGCCAAGAAGAGCAATGGCGAACTGATGGCGGTACGCAATATCGTGGTTGCCTGCGATGCGGGCATGGGCTCCAGCGCCATGGGTGCCGGCATGCTGCGCAAGCGGGTGCAGGCCGCCGGTCTCGATATCAGCGTGACCAACCGCGCCATCGATCAGCTCGATGATCAGGTGGACTGGGTCATCACCCACAAGGATTTGACCGAGCGGGCCCGCCGCCATGCGCCGAATGCTCACCACATCTCGCTCACCAACTTCCTCGACAACGCGCTCTATCAGGAGCTGGTACAAAGCCTGACCCAGGCCCGCGCCGCCAACGACGACGTGGCCAACCCCAAGCTGCTGGTGGCTGCCAACGATGACAACTATGAGCAGCAGGAGCCGGAAGTCTTCACCCTGAGCCTGCAGGACGTGCATCTGGGCCTCAAGGCCGACAACAAGGAAGAGGCCATCCTGGCGGCCGGCAGGCTGCTGGCGGAGCGGGGCTATGTGGCACCGGACTACGTCAACGCCATGCTGGAGCGCGAGCAGCTGGTCTCCACCTATCTCGGCGAGTCCATCGCCGTGCCCCACGGCACCATCGCCGCCAAGGAGCACGTCAAGCGTACCGGCATCGTCATCTGTCAGTATCCGGCCGGCGTTCCGTTCGGTGAGGCGGCGGACGAGGTGGCACGCCTGGTGATCGGCATCGCCGCCCGCAACGACGAACACATTCAGGTGATAACCCGCCTGACCAATGCACTGGATGAACCCGGTCTCATCGACCAGTTGGCCAGCACCACGGATCCCCAGGAGTTCCTGGATCTGCTGGGTGCCGAACAGGCCGCCTAATCATCCTTCATCGTCTTTGGTTATAGAGGTTAACATCATGAAAACTTTACATTTTGGTGCAGGCAATATCGGTCGTGGCTTCATCGGCAAACTGCTGGCGGATGCCAGCCACCAGGTCACCTTCGCCGACGTCAACGAGACCCTGATCGACCAGCTCAACCACCGTCAGGAGTACAGGGTCCACGTGGTGGGGGCA
The DNA here is from genome assembly GCF_040581895.1 of Aeromonas sp. 19NY04SH05-1. NCBI lineage: Bacteria > Pseudomonadati > Pseudomonadota > Gammaproteobacteria > Aeromonadales > Aeromonadaceae > Aeromonas > Aeromonas sp. 19NY04SH05-1. Next base: position 4,040,131 of record NZ_CP095328.1, read on the forward strand.
GACCAGAAGCTGGACGTGGTGCGCAACGTCGCCGCCGTCAGCTCCGCCGGTCATGAGGTGATCGCCCGTCTCATCACCGCCGATCTGGTGACCACGGCGGTCGGCCCCAACATTCTGGACAAGATTGCCAGCACCCTGGCCAAGGGGCTACAGGCACGCTTCGATGCCGGTAACCTGACTCCGCTCAACATCATCGCCTGTGAAAACATGGTGCGCGGCACCAGCCACCTCAAGCAGGAGGTACTCAAGTATCTGCCTGTCGCGTATCATGCCACCCTCGAATCCTGCGTCGGTTTCGTCGACTCGGCGGTGGATCGCATAGTCCCGCCCACGGCCGCGGCCAACGACGATCCACTGGAGGTAACGGTGGAGAGCTTCAGCGAGTGGATCGTCGACCAGACCCAGTTCAAGGGCGAGCTGCCCCAGGTAGCAGGCATGGAGCCCACCGACAACCTGATGGCCTTCGTCGAGCGCAAGCTGTTCACCCTCAACACCGGCCACATCGTCACCGCCTACCTCGGCAAACTCAGGGGCTATCGCACCGTACGCGAGGCGATCGAGGATCCGGTGATCCGCAGCAAGGTGCGCCGCGCCATGGAGGAGAGCGGTGCCGTGCTGGTGAAACGCTACGGCTTCGACCCACGTCTGCACGCCGCCTATATCGAAAAGATCCTGGCCCGTTTTGCCAACCCCTATCTGGTGGACGAGATCGACCGGGTTGGCCGTCAGCCGCTGCGCAAGCTGGCGGCAGGGGACAGGCTGGTGAAGCCACTGCTCGGCACCCTGGAGTACGGCCTGCCCAATGATCACCTGCAGGAGGGGATCGCCGCGGCGCTGCACTATCGCAACGCCGATGATCCCCAGGCGGTGGAATTGCAGACCCTGCTGGCGGATCTGGGCCCGGCCAGGGCACTGGCCCGGGTGACCGGGCTGGAGGCCGACAGTGAGATAGTGGGCACCATCGTCGCCCGTTACGAGAGCATGAAGTGATCGGAGGGGCGCTTGCTGTGATCACAAGCCATTGAAGGATCGGCCAATACGCCCCATATGACAGCAACCGGGAGAGAGGCCTTCTCTCTCCCAAGTCAGCAGGACCCAATGAAGTTATGACCACACACCAGGAAGATGAAGTACTGGAACGACTAAACGAGCAGGATGGCCCCCGAGGCTTCTTTCTCGAAGCCGTCACCATCCTGGAAGAAGCGGTCGACTCCCTGATGCGACAAGCCTTTCGTCAGGAGGAGTACGCCGTCAAATACGCCATCGAACCCTTGCTCAACCAGAGCGGCCCCCTCGGTCAGCTGGAGGTACGGCTCAAGCTCATCTTCGCCCTCGGCCTCATCTCCCTCGAACGTTATCAAGATCTTGAAGCCTATCTGAAGTTCCGCGATTTTCTGGTGCGCGACCCCAAGGACTACCGATTCTGCGACAAACCGGTTCGTGATCTGCTCGAGCGCCTGCACGGCATCAACTCCGGCAGCATGCTCTCCCAGGAGCCCCCCGCCGACGAAGCGGATTGGCCCTTCTACCAGATGCAACTCAACCGACTCGATCAGATGGTGCGCTCCGCACTGGTGCTGGCGATCGCAGACTGCGTCAACGATCTCCACAAGGAAAGCCCCATCTAATCAGGCCCTGCGGCCCGAGCCAGGCGACAAGGAGTCGCCCTCCCTTTTTCCGGCACCTTCCATTGCCGTTTTCTCCCTGTCATCGTCGCTGTTCCTCACTCTACGGGGTGTCAATCCGACCATGAACCCCACTACACTAGCTCCAGGTCCATCTCCTGAATCGAGGTCTTCATGATCGCTCTCTCCCTGGCTGGCATCGCTCTGGTCTCCGTGCTGGCCCAATGGCTTGCCTGGTCGCTGCGGGTGCCTGCCATCCTGTTTTTGCTGCTCACCGGCCTCACGCTGGGGCCGGTCAGCGGCCTGCTCGACCCGGATGCCCTGCTCGGGGATCTGCTATTCCCGCTGGTATCGCTGTCGGTCGCCATCATCTTGTTCGAGGGGGCGTTGACCCTGCACCTGAAGGAGCTCAAGGGGATCGGCAAGGTGGTACGCAACCTCTGCTCCACCGGCATGCTGGTGAGCTTCGCCGTCATCGGCAGCGCCGGTTACTTCCTGCTGGGACTGGACTGGCGGGTCGCCATGGTGCTCGGCGCCGTGCTGGTGGTGACGGGGCCGACCGTGATCGCCCCCATGCTCAACGTGATCCGTCCCACCCGGGAGGTGGACCGCATCCTGCGCTGGGAGGGGATCGTCATCGACCCCATCGGCGCCCTGTTTGCGGTGCTGGTGTTCGAGGCGGTGCGCCTCGGCAGCCAGGGGGATCTGGTCAGCCACACCCTGCTGGCCCTGGCCAAGACGGTGGGCATCGGCACCCTGACCGGGGTGGCGGCAGGCTGGTTCACCACCCTGCTCATGCGCAAGGACTGGCTGCCGGTCACCTTGCACAAGTTCGGTGTGCTGGCGCTGGTGCTGATCACCTTCACCTTCTCCGACTGGCTCAGCCACGAATCCGGCCTGCTGGCGGTGACCGTGTTCGGCATCTGGCTCGCCAATCAGGAGGGGCTGGATCTGGAGGAGGTGCTGGCCTTCAAGGAGGACCTCGCCGTCATTCTCATCTCCAGCCTGTTCATCCTGCTGGCGGCCCGCCTCGATCTGGCCCAGCTCTGGCAGCTCGGCCCCATGGTACTGGCGCTGCTGTGCGTGGTGCAATTCATCGCCCGCCCACTCTGCATCCTGGTCTCGACCTGGGGATCGGATCTCTCCTGGCGCGCGCGGGCCCTGCTCGGCTGGATCGCACCGCGCGGCATAGTGGCGGCGGCGGTCAGCGCCTCCTTTGCCATCAGCCTGCATGAAGCAGGTATCCCGGATGCGGACAAGCTGGTGCCCCTGGTGTTTGCGGTGATCATCTCCACCGTGGTGCTGCAGAGCCTCACCTCGGCACCGCTGGCGGAGCTGCTCCAGATGCGCCAAAGCGCCCCCAACACCCTGCTCATCATAGGTGCCAACTCGGTGGCGCGGGCCATCGGCAAGGCGCTGGCGGACCAGGGGGTGCCGGTTCAGCTCTGCGACCCGGCCTGGGAGTTCTGCCGCCAGGCGCGCATGAGCAACTTGCCCTGCTACTTCGGCAATCCCCAGTCGGAACATGCCGAGCTGCATCTGCCCCTCACCAGCATCAGCAACGTGCTGGCCCTCTCCCCCAACCGCCACAACAACGCCCTCGGGGTGCTGCATTTTGCCCACCTCTACGGGGAGGAGAGGGTCTACTCCCTGCGTTCCAGCGAACAGCACGGCAAGGCGAATCGGGAGAGCGCCACCTTCCGCGCCCGCCAGAACCTGTTCGGGCCAGAGGTCACCTACGCCCGCCTGAGCAGCCTGCTGAGCCGCGGCGGCCAGATCAAGGGGACCCGCCTGAGCGAGGCGTTCGACTGGGCGCAATATCAGGAGGCCAACCCGGGCGCCATCCCGCTATTCGTGCTGGATGCCAAGGGTACGCCGCAAATAGTGACGGGGCCGGTCAGCCCGGATGCCGGTGAGTTACTGATCGCCCTGCAACCGCCAAAAGAGAACCCCTTGCCGTGAGCACCGGCACGCCTCCAGGCAACCCGCTGCTCGCTCCCCTGCTGGCACTGCTGCAACAGGCGAGCGGCAGCTACAAGGTGCACGAGTTGCTGGCCGAACTGCGCCGGCAGGGGGCCATCCCCACCCTGGCCGAGGATGAGCAACTGCAGCTGTTTCGGGTCAACTTCCTCATCATGAACGCCCTCTACCAGCTGCAGGAGGAGCTTTATGAGGAGGGATGGTGGCTGGTGATCAGCACCCTGGATATCCGGCTGGAGGCTCGTGCTGGCAAGTCGACGGATGAAAAGGCAATGGCGCACAACCACTCTCTTCGCGACTACTACTGCGACTGGCAGGTGTTCTGGCAGACCGACCGGGAGGAGGTAGAGGCACTGCTCAACCGCTTCAGGCGAGGCTTGGATGGCGAGGAGAACCGGCGGGAAGCGCTGGCCCTGTTCGGGCTTGCGGCCGATGCGACCCGGGAAACCATCCGCCAGCGCTGGCGGGTACTGGCACTGCGTCATCACCCGGATCGGGGCGGCGATGCAGAGGCCTTCATGCGCATCCGCTGGGCCTGGGAGTGCCTGCGAGGGTGAGCCCTTTGCGGCTCTTTGGTGCCGGACATAAACTGAAGAGGGATATTCCTCCACAGGAGCGCATCATGACCGTCAGTGAACTTCGCAAGCTCTATCAGCAACAGACCCTGCAAGAGGCCGAGATCCTGCACGACATTGCCATTCCCGGCTGGCTCATCGAGTTTCGTGGCAAGGATGGCACCCTGTTCGAGCTGACTGACACCCTGGGTTGCCCCATCAGCTTCGGCACGGTCGAACAGGCCCGCGAGCATGTCCACCTGGTGGCGGACTGCCCGGTGCAGGTAGAACACCTCTACCGCTTCTTCGAGCGCTGAGCGCCCCCAACCAGAAAAAGGCTCCTTAAAGGAGCCTTTTTTCATTCCGGTTGCAGCGGTTCCGGCTCCTTGCCCTCCAGTCGCCTGACCGGTTTTTGCAGGATCAGGTTGGCGGGATAGGTGACCAGATCGCCGTTGTCATCACGCACCCGCACATAGAAGAGGCCGATCTCGGTGATGACGCCGGTGACGGAGTCATCCTTGTCGAGGATGCGGATCCGGTCGCCAATCCGGTAGGGAAAGGCGAAGAAGATGGTAATGCTGGCGGTGATGTTGGAGAGGATCGACCACTGGGCCACCATGGCCACCCCCAGCACGGCGAAGAAGGAAGAGGCCAGCACCACCAGCCGGGAGAAGTCGAGCCCCCACACCCCGGCCAGGATCAGCAAGGTGGCGCAACCTTGCAGGAAGTGGAACACATGGGCCACGTAAATGACCCGGTTCTCGCTTACCTGCTTGGTCTGGGCCAGCGCCAGCAGGCTCTTGCGAATGATCCGCCGCAGCAGGGCATGGGCCAGCAACAGCAGCAGGGTGAGGCCGATGGATTGCCACATGGTCAGGTTCATGGGTCACCACCAGCGTTTGTGCTTGAGCCAGACCGCCAGCCCGACGGCCAGCGCGGTCAGGGAACCGCAGAAAATCCAGAAGGCGGTCGGGCTGTCAGCCCCCGGGATCCCCCCCAGGTTGATGCCGAACAGGCCGGTCAGGAAACTGGCGGGCAAAAACAGCAGCGCCATCACCGACATCTGGTAGGCGCGACGGTTGGTCGCCTCCGCCATCAGGTTGTTGATCTCGTCCGCCAGCACGGCGGTACGCGCCACCCCGGCATCGAGATCGTCGAGCCAGCGCCGCAACCGATCGGCGATGTCGAGCAGGCGGCGCCGGTCGTCCTCGTCCAGCCAGCTGATCTTCTCGTTGGCCAGGCGCGCCACCAGATCCCGCTGGGGCGAGAGGTAGCGACGGATCATGATGAGCTGCTTGCGGATCAGCGCCAGCCGGCCGTTGGCGGGCAGGTCCCGGGTCAACACCTGCTCCTCCAGATCGAGGATCTGGTCGTGCAACTCCTCGACAAACTCCCCAGCCCGATCGGTCAGAGCATCACACACTTCCACCAGCCAGTCGGCCGGGGTGTCGGCGCCGCCCCCCAGCTTGAGCTGGTTGAATACGTCCTGCTCTGACAGCAGCGGCCGGCGGCGGCTGCTGATGATGAGATCCGGGGTGATGAAGATGCGCAGGGCCACCATCTCCTCTGGCCTGTGATCCTTGTTGTGATTGATGCCGCGCAGGATCAGCAGCACCGTCTCCCCCATCCGCACCAGCTTGGGGCGGTTGCTCTGGCCGAGCAGGGATTCCCGCGCCGCATCGCTCAGCAGCGGGGTCTGCAACAGCCAGCGTGCCGCCTCCGGATTGCCGTAATCCAGGTGCAGCCAGCCGGGTTCCTCCGCCGGCACCTCGCTGCCTGCCGCAAGCGGGGTCATGCCCCCCTTGCCATCTAGGGTCAGGGCATAAATCACATCACTGGGCACCCGATCCATCTCTTCTCCTCGTTGATTCAATCGCTGGGGCCCAGCTTACACCAAAGGCTGCCCCGACTCAGCCTGCCCCTGTGATACCATGCCCGCTCGCGTTTTTTTGCCTACAGGAAACCACGCCATGCCGATCTGGGTTGATGCCGATGCCTGCCCCATTCCCATCAAGGAGATCCTCTACCGCGCCGCTCACCGCGCCCAGGTGGTGACCACCCTGGTAGCCAATCAGGGGCTGCGGGTACCGCCCTCCCCCTTCATCAAGACCCAGCAGGTGGAGAAGGGATTCGACGTGGCGGATCATGTCATCGCCCAGCAAGTCCAACCCGGCGATCTGGTGATAACGGGGGACATCCCCCTCGCCTCCTGGGTGATCGAAGCCGGCGGCGAGGCGCTCAATCCCCGCGGCGAGATCTACACCCGCGAGACCATCAAGGCGCGGCTCGGCATGCGCAACTTCATGGAGGAGCTGCGCTCGGCCGGGGTTCAGACCGGCGGCCCGGCCCCCCTCAACGCCGCCGACAAGCAGCGTTTCGCCAACGCCCTCGACAAGTGGCTGATCCGCGGCAAGCTGGGGTGACCCTGGCGCTCTGCCCCGTTGCCTGCAAAAAAGCACGCCGCCCGTTTCGCGCTTAATTCTTTCTTAAGCCTCACGAACTAGCCTTGTGGATGTTTGACTGACATCCACAAGGAGCCCGTGATGAAACTCTCCCCCCTGTTGTTGCTGATCCCCCTGTTCAGTGCCGCCGCCCTGGCCGAACCCCAATGTACCCAGACCGACAAGGCCAGCTGGCTGAGCGAGGCCGATGCCCAGCAGCAGATCAAGGCGATGGGTTACGAGATCAAGAAGTTCAAGGTCACCGACACCAACTGCTACGAGATCTACGGTTGGGACAAGGAGAAGCGCCGGGTAGAGATCTACTTCGACCCGACCGATCTCAAGAAGGTGAAAGAAGAGATCGACAACTGACGTCCCGACGGGCCGCCCCCCGCGGCCCTCTCTATGGAGCCTTGCCATGACCAACTGGACTGAAACCCGGGTATGGGATCCCGTCATCAGGGTATTTCACTGGCTGACGGTCACCCTCTGTCTGCTCAACTTTTTCGTGCTGGAAGAGGGCAGCCGCAACCACAGATATGTCGGCTATGCCCTGGGTGCCCTGCTGCTGATCCGGCTGTTGTGGGGGCTGGTCGGCCCCTACTATGCCCGCTTCGGCCAGTGGTGGCCCACCCCGGCCCGGGTGCGCGCCTATCTGCGCCAGCTGCTGCAGGGGCGCCATCCCTATTACCTCGGGCACAATCCGGTCGGCGCCCTGATGATCTGGCTGCTGCTGCTGTCGCTGCTCGGCACTATCGTCACCGGCTGGCTCACTACCTGGGATGCTTTCTGGGGCGAGGATTGGCTGGAGGAGCTGCACGGCGTCATCGCCAACACCCTGATGGCGGCGGTGGGCGTCCATGCCGCCGTGGTGATCCTGACCGATCGCCTCACCCGCAGCGATCTGCTGCGGGCCATGGTGCTCGGCAAAAAACGGGTGCCCCTTCACGTCCAGGTGGAAGATCCGCGCAACGAGTGACCGGGCCGGCCTGCCGGCCCCGGTTTTTTGCTGCAATCCCCGGTGACACTGGTAAGATGCGCCGCCGTTTCTCCACACCGTGACAACCATGACCGCCCAAGGGCACCTGCTGTTTTCCGTTACCTGCACCCTGCTCGCCCACAAATTCCAGCTCACCCCGGCCCTGGCCGATGCCAGCCTGTGGCACGCTATTCCCGCGGCACTGGCCAGCGCCCTGCTGCCGGATCTCGATCACCCCAAATCTGTGCTGGGACAGCGGCTGCCCTGGATCTCGAAGCCGCTATCCCGGCTGTTCGGTCATCGCGGCTTCACCCACAGCCTGCTGGCGGTGGCTGTGGCCATCTGGGGGCTGAACCAGAGCCTGCCCCCCGATACCCTGCCGGTTGGTGTCAAGGATGCCCTGATCGTCGGCTATCTCAGCCATCTGCTGGGGGACTGGCTCACTCCGGCCGGTATTCCGCTGCTGTGGCCCGGCAAGCGGCGTTACCGGTTGCCGGGCTGGCCCCTTAAAAGTGGCGGCGCCCTCGAGACCGGTTTTTGCACCCTCACCCTGCTGGTGGCGGGTTGGTGGTGCGGCTGGCGCCTATGAAAAAGCCCCCGGCCGAAAAGCCGGGGGCCTGACAATCGCAAGGCAGCGAATGATCAGATCATGATGCCTGCGATCACGGCGGAGAGCAGGCTCACCAGGGTGGAGCCGTAGACCAGCTTGAGGCCGAAGCGGGAGACCATGTTGCCCTTCTCCTCGTTGAGCGCCTTCACCGCACCGGCGATGATGCCGATGGAGCTGAAGTTGGCGAACGACACCATGAAGATGGAAAGGATGCCGACGGTGCGCGGCGAGAGATCGGCGGCGATCTTACCCAGATCCATCATGGCCACGAACTCGTTGGTCACCAGCTTGGTCGCCATAATGGAGCCCGCCTGCAGCGCTTCACTGCCCGGGATGCCCAAGATCCAGGCGATGGGGTAGAAGATGTAGCCCATGACGTGCTGGAAGTTGACGCCAAACGCCATCTCGAACAGGTAGTTGATGAGGGCGATCAGGGCGATGAAGCCCACCAGCATGGCCCCGACGATGACCGCCACGGTGAAACCAGCCATGATGTACTCCCCCAGCATCTCGAAGAAGTTCTCCTTCTTCGGGGTGTGGTGCTCGTCCCCCTCGGCCAGCGCCTTGGCGTCGGTCACCGTGTTGTCCGGCTCGTAGGGGTTGATGAGGGACAACACCACGAAGGTGCTGAACATGTTAAGCACTAGGGCGGCCACCACGTAACGCGGTTCGATCAGCTGCATGTAGGCGCCGACGATGGACATGGAGACGGTGGACATGGCGGTCGCCGCCAGGGTGTACATCTGCTTCTCGTTGAGGTGCGGCAGTATCTTCTTGAGAGCAATGAAGTTTTCAGACTGGCCGACAATCATGGCGCTGATGGCGTTGAAGGATTCCAGCTTGCCCATGCCGTTGATTTTGGCCAGCACGGTACCGATGCCGCGAATGACCAGCGGCAGCAGACGGATGTACTGCAGGATGCCGATCAGCACTGAGATGAAAACGATGGGCATCAGCACCATCAGGAAGAAAGAGAAAGCCCCCTCGTTGACCAGGCCGCCAAACACGAAGTCGGTTCCCTGTTTGGCAAACTCCATCAGCTTGGTGAAGCCGGCAGCAAAGCCTCCCACCACCGCCAGACCCACTTCCGAGTTCAGCATGAACCAGGCCAGCGCCAGCTCGACCAACAGCAGCTGGATGATGTAGCGCACCTTGATCTGTTTCCAGTTGTGGCGGTTGACCAGCAGCGAGAGCGCAAGGACCATCACGAGTCCGAGCACGAAGTGAAGATATTCCATACCTGTAGCACCTGGGTGAATTGTAATTTTCGACCGGCGCCATCATAGAGATTCGTATATTTAAAAATCAGAGAATCATCACACTACCACTCAATAAGCGGGAGCTTGTCATGGTAAAAACGTTTTTAAATTAATCTCTAATAAACCATTATTAACGCTTTGAGTAAAAAACATCAAAATTGAACAAATTCAACGCGATAAATTATTAATCAGATAACATTAATTGACCTTTGATATTTTTAACCCTGTTTAAACAAGAGCAGGAACATTCCTTTATTTAAACAGCGCATCAGCAAAACGTTTATCTTATATAACCAAAACCCTCTTGATTTTAATTTCTTCGCAGCTGCCATTGGCTTGCCATCAAACTCTGGCAGATAAACCAATGACACCGCCAACAGCCCCTCGGTCAACCGTTCAAATTTCCGCCACATCGGACGCCGCATTCTGGTATGATGCGCCCCCTTGCGCGCCGCGCACCCCGTTTTCCGTGAAATAGAGTCCTTTTGTGAACAACAGCGAATTTAGCAGCCTGAACCTCCCCTCCGCCCTGCAAGAGAACCTCGCCAGCCTGGGTTATCTGCAGATGACCCCGATCCAGGCCCAGAGCCTGCCTCTGGTGCTCGATGGCAAAGACTTGATCGCCAAGGCAAAAACCGGCAGCGGCAAGACCGCCGCCTTCGGTCTCGGCCTGCTGGCCAGCCTTGACGTCAACCGGCTCGAGGTGCAGGCACTGGTGCTCTGCCCGACCCGCGAACTGGCGGATCAGGTGGCCACCGAGATCCGTCGTCTGGCCCGCACCCTGCCCAACGTCAAACTGGTGACCCTGTGCGGCGGCACACCGACCGCACCGCAGTCGGCCACCCTGGGCTTTGGCGCCCACATCGCCGTCGGCACCCCGGGCCGGGTGCTCAAGCATCTGGAGCAGGGCACCCTCGATCTGGATTGCCTCAAGACGCTGGTGCTGGACGAAGCAGACCGCATGCTGGACATGGGCTTTGGCGAAGATATCAACCGGGTCATCAGCCATGCCCCGCGCGACCGTCAGACCCTGCTCTTCTCCGCCACCTATCCGGAGGGGATCGCCCAGATGAGCCGCGGCGTGCAGCGCAATCCGGTCGAGGTAAGCGTAGAGGCACTCCATGAAGAGAGCGCCATCGAACAGAAGCTCTATGAAGTACCGGCCGGTCAGCGCCTCGACGCGCTCACCTGGCTGCTCAGCCACTATCAGCCAAGCTCCTGCGTGGTGTTCTGCAACACCAAGCGAGCCTGTAACGATGTGGCCGACCACCTGGCCGCCAAGGGCTTCTCGGCCTTGGCGCTGAACGGCGATCTGGAGCAGCGCGAACGGGATCAGGTGCTGGTGCGCTTTGCCAACGGCAGCGCCACCATACTGGTGGCCACCGACGTGGCGGCCCGTGGCCTCGACATCAAGGAGCTGGGCGCCGTCATCAACTATGAGCTCACCTATGACCCCGAGGTGCATGTGCACCGTATCGGCCGCACCGGCCGCGCCGGTCAGCAGGGTCTGGCCCTGAGCCTCTATCAGCCGAACGAAGCGCAGCGCGTCAACCTCATCGAGGAGTACCAGCAGGCACCGCTGCCACAGGGCGATCTCGATGCCATCGGCCGCACTATCAAACCGCTTGCGCCCCAGATGGTGACCCTCTCCATCGACGCGGGTCGCAAGACCAAGGTGCGGGCCGGGGACATCCTGGGCGCCCTGACCGGCGAAGGTGGTATTGCCGGGGCAGATGTGGGCAAGATCCAGATCGCCGAGCAGTACTCCTACGTCGCGGTCAAGCAGAGCGTGGCCAAGACGGCGCTCAAGCGGCTGCAGGAAGGCAAGATCAAGGGACGCAGCTACCGCGCCCGCAAACTGGGCTAAGCCCGACGAGCACAGGCGCCGGCATGGCGCCTGTTTCATTTTCACCAAGGTCGCAAGACGACAAGACAGAGACCATGACCCGGACAACTGAGCCACAGATAAGCTGCCAGAACTGCGAAGCCTGCTGCTGCCGCCTGGAAGTAATGCTGCTGACCGACACAGGGGTGCCGGATCGCTACATTGAAGAGCGGGAGGGCGAAGTGCCCGTGATGCAGCGGCTGGACGATGGCTGGTGCGCGGCGCTCGATCGCAATACCATGATGTGTCGCATCTACGATGTGCGCCCCCTGATCTGCCGCGAATTCGAAATGGGCGAACCCGACTGCATCGAGGAGCGAGATCGCTGGTTTATCAGACTCGATTAGGAGGGTGAGCAGGCCAGTTGCGCCTCGAGCCAGGTGATGGCCGCCTGCTCGCACTCGCAGTAATGCACCGCCTTGAAGGGTACGCCGGCGAAGACCTGATCGGCCAGATAACGCTTGAAGCCTCCCGACAACACCACCGCCAGATACTGGCAACCGCTGCCGGCGCACCAGTCAAACTGGCGATGAAAGCGGTGCAGCACTTCGGGGCCGGCCGCCTCGAACTCGGTGATAACCTCGACTATGCCCCAGGGGCCACCTTGCAGTTCCGCCAGCGCATCGCGGAAGCGGGCCTCGTAGGCTATGGCTCCCGCCAGATTGAAGGCACCACTCGGGCGGCATATAAGCATCTGCCCCCTGCGTTCCATTGCAAACTTGCCGTGCGGCTGCATTCCGTTCCTCCCTGACCGGCGCCACTCCAGTGGCTGTTGCTATAAGATAATGATTTAAATCAAAAAATCTACAGCATCGAAAACACCATCCGGTTCCCATACTGCCGCTGCCCCCATGGCGCCCCCTTGCTTCCACTCATTATGATCTTTATCAACAATCTCTTTTCATTTCATCCAAGGGTCCGACCAGAGATGTGGCATTGCCGTTAACAAAACGTTGCTGTTATCATCCGCGGCCATAAAACACTCCACCAGCAGGAATGTTGGTCATCGACATAAGGACACGAGATGAAAAACAGGGATGCCCATTACTACCAACGGATCTGGCGCTGGCATTTTTATGCCGGCCTGTTTGTCGCCCCCTTCCTGATCCTGCTCTCCCTGACCGGCATCATCTATCTGTTCAAGCCCCAGCTCGACAACCTGATGTACCCCGAGCTGATGAAGGTGACCCCGACGGCCCAGACACTGAGCGCCGATGAGCTGTTGACCCGAGCGATGGCAGCCATGCCGGATGCCAGCCTGCGCAAATACCTGCCGCCGGCCAGCCCGGATGCCAGCGCCCAGCTCATCGTCATGCAACAGGGCCAGGAGCTGACCCTGTTCATGGATCCCGCCAGCGGCAACCTGCTCGGCACCATGGACAACAAGTGGAACCTGCAGGCGGTGGCGCGCGCCCTGCACGCCGATCTGCTGCTCAGCACCACGGGGGATCGGCTGATCGAGCTGGCCGCCGGCTGGGGGCTGGTGCTGCTCATCAGCGGCCTCTATCTCTGGTGGCCACGCAAGGGACCGGGCATGGGCGGCATCCTCTGGCCCAGAATGCACCAGCGTGGCCGCCTCTGGTGGCGTGACCTGCACGCCGTGGTCGGCTTCTGGGGGGCCGGCTTCCTGCTGCTGTTGCTGCTGAGCGGCATGACCTGGACCGGTTTCTGGGGCGATCAGTTTGCCAATGTGTGGAACCGCTTCCCCGCCGCCATGTGGAACCAGGTGCCCAAATCGGCCCCCCTTGCCCGCAGCCTCAACCAGGCTCATGAGCAGACAGTGCCCTGGGCGGTGGAAAATACCCCCATGCCGGATTCCCGGATGGTGGAAGAGGGCCATGATCACGGCGCCATGGACCATGGCAGTACCCACGACGGCGTAGTAATGGCCAGCCGGCGCATCCTGCTGCAACAGGTGGTGGAGATTGCCCGCGAGCGCGGGGTCAGTCCGGGTTACAGCATCACGCCGCCGGCGGGGGATAGCGGTGTCTTCACCATCGCCCTGTTTGCCGACGACCCGCGCAACGATGCCACCCTGCACATCGATCAATACAGCGGCAAGGTGCTGGCCGACGTGCGCTGGCAGGATTACGGCCCGGTGGCCAAGACGGTGGAGACCGGCGTCATGCTGCACATGGGCAAGCTCTATGGCTGGCCTCACCAGCTCGCCATGCTGCTCATCTGCCTGATGGTGCTGGCCAGCGCGGTGAGCGGCCTGTGGATCTGGTGGTGCCGTCGCCCGCAGGGCCGCCTGGCCGCCCCGCCGCTGCCCGCCAGCCTCCCCCCCATGCGTGGCGCCATCGCCCTGCTGATCCTGCTCGGCATCTGCTTCCCGCTGGTAGGCGCCTCCATGGTCGCCATCTGGCTGCTGGACAGCCTGATCTTCTCTCGCCGCGCCCCCAAACTGGCGGAGATCGGCTAGGCCCCACTCTCACGACCGAATGACAATGCCATTCAATAGCAAGGGCTCCCGATGGGGAGCCCTTGCTGCTTCAGTCCGGCTATTTCATCGCCTCGACCAGCCGGAGGATCTTGCTGGCCTTTTCGAAGTGATCGAGCCTGTGGGTCTGGATCCACCAGGTCGCCGCCTCCATCAACAACTCGGGATCCTCATTCTTGTTGGCGAAGAAGGCATAGAAGGAGAGCCCGACCACCTCCCCCTTTTGCGCAATTTTCTGCTGGCAGACCTGGATGATTTTCTCTCTGAGTGAGTCGCGCATGGCGGCTTTCCCTGCTTGGTGAGTGGCATGCAAAGCAGCATACCCCAGCCAGCAAAAAGGGCCCCCGTCCGGGAGCCCTTTTTCATTGCCAAAACGGGTCGCGACTCAGGAGAGCGCCAGCCCGATGGAGAGCAACAGGCTGTAGAGGAAGGCGCTGATGGCGGTCTTCTTGAGGGCGCCTGTCAGCACCTCGCCATCGAAACTCTCCCGCAGTATCCTGGCCGCATCGGTCAGTGGCTTCATGGCCGGCAGGAAGATCCAGGGCCAGAAGCTGGCCGGCTGGGTCAGGATGAAGAGTACGGTCGCCAGCACGGCAGATCCCAGCAGCACCCAGTGATAGGCGATGGCGCGATTGCGACCGAGGCGCACTGCCAGGGTGATCTTGCCGCTGGCGGCATCGGTTTCGATGTCGCGCACGTTGTTGATGTTGAGCACGGCGGTGGCCAGCAGGCCACAAGCGGCCGCGGGCAGCAGCAGATCCCACTGCAGGGTCTTGGTAAAGAGGTAGTAGGAGCCGAGCACCCCCAGCAGGCCGAAGAAGAGGAACACCGAGATATCGCCGAAACCGCGATAACCGTAAGGAGTCTTGCCCACCGTGTAGGTCACCGCAGCGACGATGGCCGCCCCGCCCAGCACCACGAACGCCAGGATCTGCAGCCACTGGCCGCCGAAGGCGCAGCCCAGCAGCAACAGGCCGCTCGCCACCGCCGCCAGCGCGGTCAGCGCCATCGCCACGCACATCTGCTTGCGGGTGATGAGGCCGGATACCACGGCCCGCTGGGGACCGATCCGCTCGCCATTGTCGGCACCGGAGACCGCATCGCCGTAGTCGTTGGCCAGATTGGAGAGGATCTGCAGCAGGATGGCGGTCAGCAGGGAGAGCGCCATGATGGTGCCGTCGAAGGCGCCGCGGCTGGCAGCCAGCCCGGAACCCAGGAGAATGGACGAGCAGGCGAGCGGCAATGTTCGCAAACGAGCCGCCAGCAACCATGTTGATAAGGTATTTGTCATATTGTGATGGCCAAACAATCGGATATTGATCGTGTTAAGGGTTATCGAACCGGATTTGGGTATACTGGGCCCCGGAAGTGAAGCTCCCTCGGGCGATTTACATGGACGAATGGGCAGATAATATATAGGAAATCATCGCCCTTTGGCATAAACCTACGGCATCCTGCTACGGGATCGATCGTTACTACCCGGTTCAGACACTACATCCATGTTGGCTCAGACCCATATCAAGCAACAACTGGACGCCCTGCGTCACAACAACGTCAGCGGCTTCGTACGACTGCGCGTAGGGATCGAGGTTCGCTCCTTCCTGGGCTGGCTCGCGGCGCAGACTCTCTACCCCCGCATCTATTGGCATGCCCGTGGCCAGGATCGCCCCGAGTATGTTGCCCTGGGCGCCATCCACGAACTGACCGAGCCCGATGCCATCCGCCAGGTCTGCACCAACACCAGCCAGTATCATGACGACAGCCCCCGCTACTATGGCGGCGTGGCGTTCGATCCGGCCCAGCCGGGCTGGCAAGGGTTTGGCGCCTGCCGCTTCGTGCTGCCCCGCATCGAGCTGGTGCGCCGCGGCGAGTGTGTCAGCCTCTGCCTCAATCTCTGGCTGACCAAAGAGAACCTCGAGTCCGAGCTGGCCGCCGCCGAAGCCGCCCTCGACGCCCTGCAGCCGGAAGCGCCCCTGGCCCAGCTGCAAAAGCAGCGCTGGCAGCGTCAGGATTGCCCTGAGCCGGCCCAGTGGCAGCGCCTGGTGGAGCAGGTCACCTCCCCCGCATTTCAGGCCCACACCCCCAAGGTGGTGCTCTCCCGCGAGAGCGTGCTGACCAGCCACCAGGGCGGCGAGGATGTCTGCCCCTGGGTCATGCTCAACCAGTGGATCGGCCATGCCCAGGATTGCTTCCACTTCGGCTTCCAGTTTTCCCCCGAGCAGGCCTTTATCGCCTGCTCCCCCGAGCGCCTTTACCGACGCGAGGATCGCCACCTCTTTAGCGAGGCGCTGGCAGGTACCATCCGCCGTTCCGGCGACGAGGCGACCGATGCCGCCCTGGCCGCCGAGCTGCTGGCCGACAGCAAGAACCGGCTGGAGAATCGGCTGGTGCATGCCGATATCCTGAGCCGCCTGGCCCAGCTGGCCCACGACGCCACCCTGACCGAGCCGCGCATCCTGAAGCTGCGCCTGCTGCAGCACCTCAAGTGCGACATCGAGGCCGAGCTCAAGCCCGGCGTCTGCGACTGGCAGTTGCTCGAAGCCCTGCACCCGACCCCTGCTGTGGGTGGCGCTCCGCGCGAAGCGGCGCTGGCCTTCATCCGCGAAAACGAACCCTACGAGCGCGGCTGGTATGCCGGGGCCTGCGGCATGCTGAGCCGGGAGACTTCGGAGTTTGCCGTCGCCATTCGCAGCGCCCGCATCCAGCCTGGCAGCGTCACCCTGTTTGCCGGCGCCGGCATAGTGGCGGGTTCCGAGCCCGCCGCCGAGTGGGCCGAGCTCGACAACAAGATCGCCAATGTGCTCTCCCTGCTGGGATAGCCATTCATCCTCTTTCCAACCCGCGAGAGCGCTTATGTCCGCCAGTGAAGTGTTTGCGAGCACCGTCTTTCCCACTCAGCACGCCACCTTCAACCATATCTGGTCCTCCCTGCTGCTGGAGGAGCTTTATCGCCTCGGGGTGCGCGATATCGCGCTGGCCCCGGGTTCGCGCAGCGCCCCGCTCACCATGGCCGCCGCCGCCCACTCCGGGTTTCGCCGCCATCTGCATTTCGACGAGCGGGGCCTGGGCTTCATGGCGCTGGGACTGGCCAAGGGCAGCAACCGGCCGGTAGCTGTGATCATGACGTCGGGCACCGCGGTCGCCAACCTCTGGCCCGCGGTGGCCGAGGCCCAGCTCACCGGTGTGCCGCTCATCATTCTCTCCGCCGACCGCCCCCACGAGCTCATCGATAACGGCGCCAACCAGGCCATCGACCAGCAGGGGATCTTCGGCCACTACCCCGTTTTTCAGCAGAGTCTGCCAAGCCCCACTCCTACCATCCCCGCCGCCTTCGTACTGAGCTCGGTGGATCAGGCGCTGGCGCAGCAGGCACGCACGCCGGGGGTGGTACACATCAACTGCATGTATCCCGAGCCCCTCTACCCCGGCGACCAGTATCAGGATTTTG
The DNA here is from genome assembly GCF_040581895.1 of Aeromonas sp. 19NY04SH05-1. NCBI lineage: Bacteria > Pseudomonadati > Pseudomonadota > Gammaproteobacteria > Aeromonadales > Aeromonadaceae > Aeromonas > Aeromonas sp. 19NY04SH05-1. The sequence goes on from NZ_CP095328.1 coordinate 4,057,352, forward strand.
CCGCCTATCTCGCCCCCCTCGGCGACTGGCTCACCTCGGCTCGCCCCTGGAGCCCCTGGCAGCTGGGTGAGCAGAGCTGCCCGCCCCAGGTCGGCTGGAGCGAGCTGCAGGGCAAGCGCGGCGTCATCATCGCCGGGCGGATCACCCACCCCGAGCAGGCACAGGCGGTGGCCGGGCTGGCCGAACGCCTCGGCTGGCCCCTGCTGGCGGATATCCAGAGCCAGATCCGCTTCGATGCCCGCAACCTCATCCACATGGATTTGGCGCTCAACGATCCCGGCTTCGTCGCCGAGTTGGGGCGCGCCGAGGTATTGCTGCAATTTGGCGCCCGCCTGGTCTCCAAGCGCCTCGGCCAGTTTATCAAGAGCCACCCCTGGCTGGATTACTGGCTGGTGGATCCGCAGCCGGCCCGACTCGACCCCGACTACCGGCTGCGCAACCGCCTGCTGTGCAGCGCCAGCGCCTTCGTGGCGGCTCATCCGGTCGCAGCCACGGCGACTCCTTGGCACCGGCTGGACGCCCTGCAACAGAAGGCGAGTCGGCAGATCGCCGCCGCCTGCGAACGCTTCTCCGAATTGGGGGTGTGCCATCGCCTCAATCGGCTGATCCGCGGTCAGCTGTTTGTCGGCAACAGCATGCCGGCCCGGCTGATGGATATGCTGGGCATTCCAGGCCAGGGGCCGAGCCGGGTGATGACCAACCGCGGCGCCTCCGGCATCGATGGCCTCATTGCCACCGCCTACGGCTTCGCGCAATCGGTCGAGCAGGGCTGCGCCGAGCCCACCACCCTGCTGCTCGGGGATCTCAGCGCCCTGCACGATCTCAACAGCCTGGCCCTGCTCGGCAAGGCCAGCCGACCGCTGGTGGTGATCCTGCTCAACAACGATGGCGGCAGCATCTTTCGCATGCTGCCGGTGCCCACCGAAGGGGAGCTGCTGGAGAGCTACTATCGGCTGCCCCATGGCCTCAGTTTTGAGCATGCCGCCGCCATGTTCGGCCTCGCCTATCGTGCGCCGGACAGCCTGGCCGAGTTCGAGCAGGCCTATACCGAGGCGCTCGGTGCCGGCGTCACCCTGATCGAGATCCGGGTGCCGAGCGAACAGGTGGCCGATGATCTCAAGGCGCTGGGGGCCGCCATCCGTGGCGCCTGAACAGCCCCAACGGCCGCACACCCTGGTGCTGCTGCATGGCCTGCTGGGGGATGGCGCTGACTGGCAGCCGGTGATCGACCGCCTGCCCGTCATCCGCTGCGTGGCCCTCGACCTGCCGGGCCACGGCTGCAACCACGCGGTGCGGGTGAACGGCTTTGACGAGGCCCATCGCTGGCTCTGTGACGAGCTGGCCGCGCGAAATATCGAGCACTATCTGCTGGCGGGCTATTCCCTCGGCGGACGCCTCGCCCTCTATCACGCCAGCCGCTCCCCGAAAGGTTTGCAGGCCCTGCTGCTGGAGAACTGCCATCCCGGTCTGCCTGCTGCCGAGCGGGCCGCCCGCATCGCCCACGACGAGGGGTGGGCACAACGCTTCGAGCGCGAGCCGCTGGCCGAGGTGCTGGCTGACTGGTACCGGCAGGGGGTCTTTGCCGATCTGGACGAAACGGCCCGTGCCCGCCAGATCGCCCGTCGCCTCGGCAACCGGGATGGCGCCATCGCCACCATGCTGCGCGCCACCTCGCTGGGGCAACAGCCCGATCTCGCCCCCTGGCTGGCAAAGGCCGAATTGCCGGTCACCTATGTGAGCGGCAAGCGGGATCAGAAATTCCACCACCTGGCTTGCCAGCTGGCGAGTCAGCATCGCAAAATCAACCACTTGGTACTGGATGGCGGCCACAACCTGCACGCCAGCCAGCCCGAGATCTTTGCCCGGTTCCTTGCGAAGTGGGTCAACCAACCAGAAGAGAAGAGTCATGATTGAAGCAATGACGGAAGCGGGACGGTACGCACCTGTCCAGCAGGCCGTGATTGCTCCATTTTCGCTCGAACAGACTAGAAGGAAAAAACCATGATTGAGGCAATGACGGAAGCGGAACTGTACGCACCTGTCGAGTGGCGCGATTGCTCCGCCGGTTACGAGGACATCCTCTATCACAAGTCCGGCGATGGCATTGCCAAGATCACCATCAACCGCCCCCAGGTACGCAACGCCTTCCGCCCTCGCACCGTGAAAGAGATGCTGCAGGCGCTGGCCGATGCCCGCTATGACGATCAGGTCGGCACCATCATCCTGACCGGCTTCGGCGAGAAGGCCTTCTGCGCCGGTGGCGACCAGAAGATCCGGGGCGACTACGGCGGCTACCGCGACGACGAGGGGACTCATCACCTCAACGTGCTCGACTTCCAGCGCGACATCCGCACCTGCCCGAAACCCGTGGTGGCCATGGTGGCCGGCTACGCCGTCGGCGGCGGCCATGTGCTGCACATGATGTGTGATCTGACCATCGCCGCGGACAACGCCATGTTCGGCCAGACCGGTCCGAAAGTGGGCTCCTTCGACGGCGGCTGGGGTGCCTCCTACATGGCGCGCATCGTCGGCCAGAAGAAGGCCCGCGAGATCTGGTTCCTGTGCCGTCTGTATGACGCCAAGCAGGCCCTCGATATGGGATTGGTCAATACCGTGGTGCCGGTCGCCGACCTGGAGCGTGAAACCGTGCGCTGGTGCCGCGAGATGCTGCAACACAGCCCGATGGCCCTGCGCTGCCTGAAAGCCGCGCTGAACGCCGACTGCGATGGTCAGGCGGGCTTGCAGGAGCTGGCAGGCAATGCCACCATGCTGTTCTACATGACCGAAGAGGGTCAGGAAGGGCGCAATGCCTTCAACGAAAAGCGCCGCCCCGACTTCTCCAAATACAAGCGGAACCCCTGATGACACTCGCCCTCTATCGCTACCGACTGCCTTTTACCCAGCCCCTGACCTTTCACGGCAAGGTGGAGGTGGCGCGCGAGGGCTTGCTGGTCCGCGTTGGCGACGGCTGGGGGGAGATAGCCCCCCTGCCCGGTTTCTCCAAAGAGATCCTGGCCGAGGCACACGCCGAGGCCATCGCCTGTCTGGAACAACTGGCCGCGGGGCAGCCCATAGCCCCGCGCCTGCCTTCGGTGCAATTTGGCTTCGACTGTGCCCGCCGGGTCTGGCCCGCGCAGACGGCCCCCCTGCCCGAACCCTATCCCCTTATTCAGGGCTCCCCCCAGGAGTTGCTGAAACACTGGAAAGAGTGGCTCCATCGCACTCCCAACAAAGCCAAGCTCAAGGTGGCCCGCTATCCCATGCGGGACGAGCTGGCACTGATCCGGCTGCTGTGCGACCGCATTCCGACCCTCAAGCTGGTGCTGGATGCCAACCAGGGCTGGACCCGCGAGGAGGCCTGGACCTTCTGCGGCCATCTGGACCCGAACCGGATCGAGTATCTGGAAGACCCCTGTGCCGATTTCGCCGACATCGCTTTTGTCGCCAACCGCACCGGCATGCCGGTGGCGCTGGACGAGCTGCTGGCCCAGGGCAAGCCATGGGAGCCCATCCCGCAGCTGCGCGCCCTGGTGCTCAAGCCCATGCTGCTCGGCTCGCTGGCCCACTGCGAGGCGCTGATCAACCGCGCCCGCGAGCTGCGGCTCAAGGTGATCATCTCCTCCTGCTTCGAATCCGGCCTTGGCCTGAACCAGCTGTTCCACCTCGCCGGAGAGTGGGCCCCGGAGCAGGCCCCCGGGCTGGATACCCGTCGCTGGATGGCAGCGGATCTGTTAAACGAAGCCGGGGAGCCGGACACCGGCGTCCTGGAGACCCTGTTTTACCGTGACTGATTTCCCCGCCCCAATGCAGGAGCCTTGCCCGGTGCGCCACTGGGCAAGGCTCGCCCCCCATCGCATCGCCATCCACGCCGACACCCCGCTGAGCTACCGGACGCTCGATCGGCGCCTCAACAGCCTGTGCGACCAGCTCACCCGGGCCGGCCTCACCCGCGGGGATCATCTTGCCGCCGTGGTGCGCGGCGCGCTGGATGATGTGCTGCTGGCCTGGGCCTGCGTGCGCAGCGGCATCGTGTTCTGTCCGCTCAATCCCGCCTTTCCGCTCACCCGACAAGCCGAACTGGCCGGCCGCCTCGACGCCCGGGCCTTCTGCTCGGCGGGCGACATGCCGAGCGGTGACTGGCAGGCGCTGCGGCTCGATTTCAGCCGCGAGCTGGCAGCAGGTGATGACGAGTGGCCGCTGGTACCAGAGCAGCTCAACAACATGATCCTCACCTCGGGCTCCAGCGGTACACCGAAGGCCGTGGTGCACCGGCTGGCCAACCATCTGGCCTCGGCACGGGGCTCCGCAGCCCTCATTCCCCTCGACGAAGAGTGTGGCTGGCTGCTCTCCCTGCCGCTGTTTCATGTCGGCGGTTACGCCATTCTGTTTCGGGTCTTTCTGGCGGGAGCCGCCCTGGTGCTGGACGATCGCAGCCGCCCCCTCGAGGCGCGGCTCGAGCGCCAGCCCATCACCCACCTGTCCCTGGTACCGACCCAGCTCTGGCGTCTGCTGGCCCGGGGCTTCGAGCCTGCTCGTACCCGATTGCGCGAGCTGCTGCTCGGGGGCGCCGCCATCCCGCAGCCACTGGTCGAGCGCCTCGCCGCCATGGGGCTCACCCCCAAGGTGAGCTACGGCCTCTCCGAGATGGGCAGCCAGGTCTGTACCGCCCTGCCCACCCGGGCGGGGATGGTGGGCCGCCCGCTGCCGGGGCGGGAGTTGTGCATCAAGGGACAGGAGATCTGCGTGCGCGGCGCCACCCTGTTTGCCGGTTACTACCGTGATGGCGCGCTGGAGCTGCCCCTCGACGAAGAGGGTTGGTTTCACACCCGCGACAAGGGGCACCTCACCCCGAACGGCGAGCTGGTGGTGGAGGGGCGGCTCGACAACCTCTTCATCTCGGGCGGGGAGAACATCCAGCCCGAAACCATAGAGCAGCGGCTGGTGGATCACCCTGCCATCACCCAGGCGCTGGTGGTGCCGGTGCCGAGTGACGAGTGGGGGCAGCGCCCCGCCGCCTTTATCGACTGGCACGGAGACCCCGTTCCCCATGCCGAACTGGTCGCCTGGATCAAGGCTTCCCTGCCCGGCTTTATGGTGCCGGATCACTGGCTGCCCTGGCCCGATCTCGGCGGCAACCTGAAGCCCTCCCGTCAGCATCTGGCCCACACGGCCCGGATCCACGTGGGAGACAGGACATAAAATGTGATGTTTATCACATTTTATGTTTTTACCCATCGTTCAAAAAAGCCGCATGTGAGTCTTTACTTTCAATCAAGCCCCGTCCGAGTCACAAACTGGCGTATGATATAAATTTTATCTATTTTTCAGTGTTTTAATTTACAGTTGATATCCTTTTGGGGCCTAGTAGATTGCCCTCCCTTCACCACGTAGACAATAAAAAACGAAGGGATAACAATGACTCGTTCAGGCTCAAGGTGGTGGCTGCTGGCCACCCCGCTGCTTGTTGCCGCCCAGGCACAGGCCGACTACTCCCCCACCGACTGGCAAGACTACCGGCTGACCGGTGAATCAAACCGCCAGCTCGCCCCCCGCGTTACCGAGGTGACCTACGAACTCAAGGCACGCGACGCAGATGCCCCCTATCAGCAACTCAGGGTCTATCGTCGCTTCGACTGGCAGGAGAGCGATCTCGCCTCGCTGGCTGAAAATCACTGCAGCGAACCCAAATTGCGGGTCGAGGCGGGCTGGCAAATCCGCTATCTCAGCTGCGAGCAGCGAGTGCCGGCCGGCAAGGCGGTGCCCGCCACCAGCTACGACTACGGCTATGGCCTCAAGGAGGGGCACTGGGAACAGCTGGCCGGCACGCCGACCGCCTCCCGTGCAGATCGCTTCCCCCTGCCCGAACCCGTCTTGCTGGGTCATACCGAGCAGGAGCTGGATCGCTGCGAACTGAACGCCCGGGGGCGCTGCGCCGATCCCGAGTGGCACTATCAGCCGCAGGATTGGCAACAGCTGGAAGTGAAAGAAGAGACCCCGAGCGAGCGGGATGGCCGACTGGAGCAGGTGTTCTTCCGCCTGCAGCCCGTCCCCGGCAGCCTGGCGGCCAGCCAGGTCAGCGAGCTGCACGTCTGGCGCAGCTATCGCTGGCAGCTGGAGCAGGCCGCCGCCATCCAGCAGGAGTGTGACGAGCCCATGGAGCGGCAGGAGGGGGAGAACACCGTTCGCTACCGCCTCTGCCGCCAGGTCATTCCGGCCGGCAGCGAGGTGATGGTGACCCTGAAAGACACGGGTTATCAGAACCCGGTCAGCGGCCGTGAGTGGCAACCCCTGCCGGAGACCGACGAGTGGCAGGAGAGCCGGGTGATCCAACGACCCATCGTACTGGCCAGCAAGGAGGAGCTACTGGCGTGCCACCGCCCCAACGGCCGTCCCTGCGGCGAGCCGGATCAGCCCGACACGACGCTGCTGGATGCCGACGCGGCGCAGCTGGTCACCGATGTCAGCGGCCAGAACAGTCCCGCCTGGCAGGCCGATTATGGCCACGACGACGCCAAACTGATGGCGGTGGTGCGCGGCATGCGCGCCCTGCTGGCCGCCAACCAGCCGACCCACCCGGCCATGGACAAGCTGCTCTACTATGTGCGCGCCCACAACTACCATGATGGCGTGCGCCGGGAGAGCGATCAGGTGGCCCGGGAACTCGCGGCCGTGATGATGGCACTGCTCGATCACCCCCTGCTGCTCACTGCCGAACCGCAGGATCAGGCCGGTACCGTGCTGGAGGCCTGGAGCGTCGCAGCCCAGGGGCAGCTGGAGCAAAGCGCGTTTCGTCAGAGCGCCGGCCCCATGCTGGTCCAGCTCAACCGGGCGCTCGCCTACGCGGCGCAGCATGCCGTCCTGATCAATGGCCACAAGCCGTGGGCTGACGGCATCTTCGAGCTGCTCAACCTGATCGACCAGAGCGCCAACGCCGGCCAGCAGGCCGATTTCAGCGCCACCTTCATGGCACAGGAGCCCTCCCTGCGCCAGAGCCTGCGCCAACTGGGCATGAGCGAGCTGTCGCTCTGGAAGCAGCGTGACGGCTCGCGGGATCTGTTTGTCTTCAACAACATCCTCGACGCCCACAGTCGCCTCTACCGGATGATGAGCTACAGCCAACCGGACGAGGCGGCCCGCTACCGCCAGCTGCTGGACCGCGATGTCATCGCCATCATGCGCCACCACGGCCTGATCCCGGGCGGCCCCCACCCGGCCACGCTGCTGGAGGATGTCTCCCTGACCCTCTCCAGCTACTACCTCACCTACACGGATCGCACCAGCGAGGCCTGCATCAGCGGTGACTTCGCCGGCCTCTGCACCCCCATCCGGATGGAAGACATACTGCCGTTCGAACACACCTGCTCACCCACCCTGCGCCTGCGGGCCCAGGATCTGACCCAGGCCCAGGCCGAGGAGATCTGCCGCGAGCTGGGAGCGGAGGAGCAGCAGTTCCACCAGCAGATGGAGACGGGTTCGCAGCCGGTGGCCGACGATCACAACGAGACCCTCGAGCTGGTGATCTTCGACTCCTCCGCCGACTGGAACCGCTACGGCGGCGCCCTGTTCGGGGTCTCCACCGACAATGGCGGCATCTATATCGAGGGGGATCCGGCTCGTCCGGGCAACCAGGCCCGCTTCTTCGCCTACGAGGCGGAGTGGAAGCGCCCCGCCTTCCAGGTGTGGAACCTGCGCCACGAATACGTCCACTATCTGGATGCCCGCTTCAACCAGTACGGCAGCTTCGGCCAGTACCCTCTCAACCGCACCACCTGGTGGGCGGAGGGGCTGGCGGAGTACATCGCCCACGGCCAGTGCTTCGCCCGCGGTCTGAACAATGTGGCTGGCCGCCCCGCCGACCGGCAGCCGACCCTGGGGGAGATCCTCCACCTCGATTACGATCAGGGCGGCGACATGGTCTACTCCTGGTCCTATACCGTTCACCGCTTCCTGAACGACACCGGTCGCAACGCCAGCTGGCTGGCCCTGGCGCAGGCCCTGCGCAACCCGGATCGCCAGCAGGCCTTGAGCGACTTCGAGGGGGAGATGGATCGACTGATCGCCAGCGACAGTGCCGCCTATCAGACCTGGCTGAACAGGGAACTGCTGCCCTGGTGGCAGGCCAACAAGGAGTCCGACGCCTGCAAGGGGAATGATTCCGCGCACTGATTCATTTGATGCACAAGGGGGCAGCCATGGCTGCCCCCTTTTTTATCCTCTGTCGCTGCGACAAGCCCTGCCCCAGCCAGACAGCCCCTTGCTATCAAGTCTGACGCCCGCCCCCGAGTTGTAATAGAATGCCGAAAACCACTTCAACTTCAGACCCGAATCGCACCGCGCATGAAGAAGTTTGCCAAGATCCTCCTCACCTCCCTGCTGTTGCTGCTGGCGCTGATTGCCTCGCTGCTGGCCTATGGCGAGTGGATCGTCTCCGACACCCGCCAATACACCTATGACGAGGTGAGCGAGGTGCCATACAACCCGGTAGCCGTGGTGCTGGGCACCTCCAAATACCTTGCAGGTGGCGGCCCCAACCACTACTTCAAGTACCGCATCAAGGCCGCGGCCGAGCTCTACAACAACGCCAAGGTGGATTACATCCTGGTCTCCGGTGACAACGCCACCTTGCAATACAACGAACCGCGCCAGATGCGCCGCGCCCTGATCAAGGCGGGCATCCCGGCAGCTGCCATCTACATGGACTTCGCCGGATTCCGCACGCTGGATTCCGTGGTACGGGCCAAGGAGGTGTTCGGCCAGGAGCGCTTCACCGTGGTTTCCCAGGGCTTTCACAATGAGCGAGCCATCTTCATCGCCCACCACTTCGGCATCAACGCCATCGGCTTCAACGCCGAAGATCCCAGCGCCTATCAGGGGATCCGCACCCGGATCCGGGAGGTGTTTGCCAGGGTGATGGGGCTGCTCGACCTCTACGTGCTGGACAAGGGACCCAAGTTTCTCGGCGACCCGGTTCCCATCGGTCTGCCCGTCCCCTGCGAGCCCCTGAGCACCCTGGGCACCCGGCATCCCTGCATCAAGCAGCCCAAACCGGCGGTCACACCACCGGTGAAGCAGCAAGAATCCGAACCAGCCGTTACGCCGCCGGTGAAACCGCAAGAATCCGAGCCGGCCGTCGCACCGCCGGTGAAACAGCAAGAACCCGAGCCAGCCATCGCGCCACCGGTGAAACAGCAAGAATCCGAGCCAGTCGTCGCGCCGCCGGTGAAACCGCAAGAAACCGAGCCGGCCGTCGAGCCACCGGTAGAGCAGCAAGCGCCGGAGTCTGCGACCAACGCCGCCATGGCCACCTGATATGACAAACGACCCGCCAATTGGCGGGTCGTTTTCGTTGAAGGGGAAGTTGCCAACGGTTACAGCAGACGGGCCAGCAGGGCACGCAGCGCCTTGATAAGCGCAGGCTTGCCCGCCAGTTGCAGCCGGCCGGCCAGACGGGTCCAGTCTGCATATTGCCAGATGGTGGCGATCAGCAGATGGCGCTCGTCGGCCATTAGCGGCGCGAGCCGGTCAATATTGCCCGCCAGCCAGCGCTGCAGGCTGGGCTGACACAGCTCGAACGGCTTGTGATGGTGAGCAAAGCAGGCCAGCTCATCACACACGAACTCGTCCGGCTCACCCGAGACAGGCTCGCTGCCCTGCACACACTGCCACACCAGCTCTGGGTCCAGCCCCTTGAGCTCCCCCGCCAGCAGGGTCGGCAACTGGGCCACGAAACGCCGTCGCCACAGGGCCAGCTCGGGCTCATGTTCCGGCTTGAGCGCCTTGAGCAGCAGGGCGGCGTGGCTGCCGCTGGCGGCATCCCGCTGCAACCCGATGCGCAGCGCCACCAGCCCCGCCTTGCGCCAGAACGGCAGCAGATCGGCGCTGGCCGAGAAGGCGGAGCCGAGGTAGTCGAGGCCCGCCTGGCGGTAGTGCGCCTCCAGTTGGCCAAGCAACAGCGAGCCGAGACCATGGCGATGAAGCTCGGGATGGATGGCGATGCGCATCACCCTGGCGTAGCTGCGCTCCCCAGCCGTCTTGCACCCCGCGTGGGCCAGCAATGACTGGGGCAGCAGATGACCGCGCGGTCGCCGCCGGCCAGCCCAGATCGCCTCCGCCAGCTCGGGTTCTATCTGGCCCTCCCGCGCTACCAAAGCCACCCCGAGCAAGCTCTGCGCCTCTTCCAGCAGGTGGATATCGAGGCTTGGGCTCTCCAGCAGAGCTCTGAGATCACTTGGCGTAGTCTGGTAGTGAGCCAGCACCAGCAGGCCGAATATCTGGTTGAGCAGCGTTTCGTCCTTTGCCAACACGTCTTGCGCGATCATCCGCCAGCGCGAATGAGTCGGCGGCAAGGGAGCTGCCACCTCGGCGTTGAGGCCGAGCAGGCGAAACACCAGCGGCTCCAGCGGATCCCGGGCACTCCAGCGGATTGGCGAGGCCAGGTGAACTTCCTGCCAGTCCGGCGTCTCCCTGTCCAGCACCCGCTTGAAGCGCAGATGAAAGCCACGCCCCGTCCCCTCGTAACCGTGCTCCGTGGTGGCGAAGACGATGCGGCTGTGACGGGCCAGCATGGCCTCCAGCAGAGGGGTCGGGATGGCGGCGGCTTCGTCCACCAGCAGCAGATCGGGCTGCAGCCCTTCCTGTACCAGCCGATCCGGCGAGCAATACGTAAGGCCAGCCAGCTTGTCCACCGTGGTGCCAAGCCTTCTGGCCGCGTGGTCAAACAGGGTGGCGACCGTCCCCTGGGACGGGGCCGTCACCACTATCTGCAGATCGGGCTGTTGGCGCAGCAATTCGGCGGCGGCGATCCCCAACAGGCTGCTCTTGCCACGGCCACGGTCGGCGCTCAGCACCAACGGACGGCGACGATGGCCGTGCAGCACCTTGTGGATGGCGGGCAGGGCAAGGGCCTGATCGTCGCTCAAGGGACGATCGGGCCCCAACGGCTGCCAGGGCTCGCCATCGTCCCGGGGCAGCAAAGAGAGCGCCGGATCCCCTTCCAGCAACCGCACCAGCCGGGCGATAAAGCCGTGCCCCGCCTGCGCGGCCTCTTCGGGCCGGGCCACCAGCCGCACCCGATCCGGGTCCGGGTAGCCGGGCCATTGCGCCCTCGGCGGAGTCAGCAACAGCAGCAGACCGCCAGCGCGCAGGGTACCTGCCAACGCCCCGAAGGCGTCTGGGTGAAAGCCGCTGAAGGCGTTGAGCACCAGGGTGTCGCACTCCTGCCCGAGCCGCTGCAACGCCTTGGCTGCCGGCAGGGGGTTATGACAGGCAGGCCCCTCCCCGAGCCAGAAGACTGTCTCGCCGAACAGGGCATCGGCACGGGCAATGCAGTCGGCCTGCTCCCCCTCCAGCCAGATCAGCCGCCGCTCACCGGTACGGGCCAGGCATTGGCGCAAGTCTCCCACCTCTGATGGCGTCATGATGCGGAGTTGTCGCCCGGTTTGACCCTGGGTTCGAACATGCGATCCCCCATCTGGTCGATGAAGGTGTGGGCCTTCTGCACCATGAAGCGCTCAGCATCGGCCGGGTTGGCAAACAGATCGGAGCGGATGAAGCTGTGGGTCAGCAGGGTGCCGTCCACTTCTTTGGTGATGCGCCCAGCCAACCGGTACTGGCCCCCCTCCGCCATGGGCTCGGGGTAGATAAGATAACCGGCGTATTCGGTGGGCGTGACCTCGGCGGCTTGCGGTGACTGGCTCCCGAACAGGGCGCCGAGCAGTTTCTTGAGCATGATGATCCCCCTCTGTGACAGGGCATTGTCCCCAAGGGGTGGATGAGTGGCAAGCGGGGCAACTTATTACCAATGGTTATTTGCATCACGAACTATTCTCATTTAGATTTCCTTCATTGCAGCATGAGGTAATCACTATGTATGTCTGTTTGTGCCGTGGCATCACAGATACCCAGATCCGCAAGGCGGTACAGGCAGGCAGCGGCGAGTTTCGCCAGCTCAAGCAGGAGCTGGAAGTCGGCGCCCAGTGTGGCAAGTGTGTGCGCATGACCATGGAAATCATCGCCACCGAGCTCGACAAACTGGCCAAGGAACAGCCCCCGCTCTACTACGAAGTAGCCTGAACCGGCCATCTGTCGGCTTTGCCGACTCACCCCTCCCATCAGACGAGCAGGCTCGTCTGACCTTCTTTTGTCACTTTTCTCGACTAAGCTCTAACGATCGAGGCCGCAGGCACGAACCAAGGAGCACTGTCGATGAAAGGAGATCCCAAGATCATTGCCCACCTCAACAAGGTGCTGGCCAATGAGCTGATTGCCATCAACCAATACTTCCTCCACGCCCGCATCTACGATGACTGGGGCCTCAAGGCGCTCGGGCACAAGGAGTATCACGAGTCCATCGATGAGATGAAGCACGCCGACGAACTGGTCAAGCGGATCCTGTTTCTGGAAGGGCTGCCCAACCTGCAGGATCTGGGCAAGCTGCGCATCGGTGAGACGGTGGAGGAGATGCTGCGCTGCGACCTGTCGCTGGAGCTGGATGCCATCCCCGATCTCAGGGTGGCCATCGCCTACGCCGAGTCGGTGCAGGACTACGTCAGCCGCGACCTGTTCCAGGACATACTGGAAGATGAAGAGGAGCATGTGGACTGGCTGGAGACCCAGCTCGATCTCATCGATCGCATCGGCCTGGAGAATTACCAGCAATCCCAGCTGCATCACGACTCCTGAGTGAGCCCCATGCATGCCATCCGACACCCGCCACGGCGGGTGTCTTCGTTTGCCGGCCCGCAAAACTGTCCGTCAGGATCACAGTTAGCGCGACCGGTACAGCAAGCGCCACGGCTTTCGTTTAGGATACGCCTCATCTTCCCATCACATGATTACGGACATTTTCCATGGAACAGATCGCACGCGAGATGGCCCCTCACAAGCGGGTCGCCCTGGTGGCTCACGACAACATGAAGACCGCCCTGCTGAACTGGGTGATGCGCCGCAAGGAGGAGCTCAAGCTCCACCATCTCTATGCCACCGGCACCACGGGCACCATGCTCGGCAAAAATGCCCAGTTGCCCATCACCTGCCTCTTCTCCGGCCCCATGGGGGGTGATCAGCAGCTGGGAGCCCTGATCGCCGAGGGCAAGATAGACGTGCTGATCTTCTTCTGGGATCCCCTCAATGCGGTGCCCCACGATCCGGACGTGAAGGCCCTGCTGCGCCTGGCGGCGGTGTGGAACATCCCGGTGGCCACCAACGAGGCGACCGCCGACTTCATCATGGACAGCCCCCACATGCAGCAAAAATTCAGCGTGCAGATCCCCGATTACGCTGGCTATATCAAGGCCAGAACCGAGTAATCACACCTCCGGATGCCACAAGGGCCGCATGATGCGGCCCTTGTTATTGTGCACTTGCCTGACGGGCTCACAGCGCCCGTACCAGGATCCGTGCCACTACGTCCGTGTCTATGTCCTGCTGCTCCCCCAGGGCGGTGCGCCCCACCCGTTTGAGGTTGGAGCAGATGGCGGGGATGCAGCTCTCGCCGAGATCGTAAGCGGCCAGCCTGGTCGGCAGCCCCATCTGCTGGAAGAACTGCTCGGTGCGGATGATCGCCTCCTCGATGCGCAGCGCCTTGTCTTCCCGGGTCGAGTGCCACACCCGCTCGGCAAACTGGGCCAGTTTCTCCTGCTTCTGGGCCGCCCGCTCTCGCAGCAGCGAGGGCAGCACCACCGCCAGACTCTGGCCATGATCCAGCCCGTAGAGCGCCGTCAGCTGGTGGCCGATGGCGTGGCTCGCCCAATCCTGCGGCACCCCGCAGCCGATCAGGCCATTGAGCGCCAGACTGGCGGCCCACATCAGGTTGGCGCGTACCTGATAGTTGGTGGGCTCCGCCAGCGCCCTGGGGCCATTGTCCACCAGCACCTGCAGCAGGGCCTCCGCCAGCCTGTCCTGCACCTCGCCTCCGACCGGGAAGGTAAGGTACTGCTCAGTGACGTGGACGAAGGCATCCACCACCCCGTTGCCGGTCTGGCGGGCGGGCAGGCTGTAGGTGGTGGCGGGATCGAGCACCGCAAATTGCGGCTGCACCAATGGGCTTCTGAAGGAAATCTTGGCATCCCCCCGACTCACTACGGCGGTCGGATTGCTCTCGGAGCCGGTGGCCGGCAGGGTCAGTACGCAGCCCAGGGGCAACGCTCTGGCGACGTCCGCCTGATTGGCGCAGATATCCCAGGGGTCATCCCCTTCGTAGCAGGCCGCCGCGGCAACAAACTTGGTGCCATCCACCACTGAGCCGCCCCCGACCGCCAGCAGAAAGTCGATGCGCTCGCGCTTGACCAGCTCAACCGCCTCCATCAGACGTTCGTATCTGGGATTGGCACTGATGCCGGAGAACTCCTGCCACTCCATGCCGGCCAAAGCTTGGCGGATCTGCTCATAGACGCCGTTTTGCCGGATGCTGCCGCCCCCGTAGAGCACCAGCAGACGGCTACCCGGCGGGATCAGCGCCGGCAGGCTGGCGATCTGACCTTCACCGAAGCAGATGCGGGTCGGATTGGCATATTGGAAGTTGTACACGGCGGACTCCTCGGCTTGAACGATGCCGGAACATTGTGCGCCTGCAGGGAAGTGAGGTCAAAACGGGTGGCAGTATCTTGCCCGCCGCTGGCCGATGCTGGCCGACGCCGGCAAGGCTGGCGGGCATCCGGCAACACAAACTCAGGCCGTTGTGGCAGTCTCGCTCTTGCTCGTCTTGCCGGTCAGACGATCCATGGCCTCCTTGAGCATCGCCTCCTGCTGCTCCTTGAGCGTCTTGCTCTGCTGCTCCCGCTCCTCGGCGGTCAGGGTCTTGTCGCCGGCGATCGTCTGCAACTGCTCTTCCAGCTCGTTGTACTTCTTGCGATCAAATCCCAGCGCCTTGTCCACCAGTTGCTGCATCACGGCCCCCTTGTCGGAGTTCATGTCCAGCACGGGGGGTAGCTTGCTGTTCTTCGCCAGATGCTCATAGGTCAGCACCTGCTGGGCCTGGCCGGTGATCCGCTGGGAGGAGAGGCTGACCAGCTCCTCCCAGCCGCCCTCCTGACCACCCGCCCCGGCACTGCCGAGGGTGGCGAGGGCACGGGAGTTGGAGGCGCTCTGGGCAAGCTGCTGGCTGTAGGGTTTGATATCCATAAAAAGGGCTCCAGTCTGCGTGACGGGTGGGCTGATTCGGTGACGTGAGGCGTCAGGCCTCACCATTGTCAATAAAACCAGCAAGTTACAGGCCAACTTGGCAAACGGGCCCACAAGCCTGCCGACATGGGGAATGCACCGGATGGTAGGGTCAGCGGCGTCAGAATCATGACTCCTCAGCCCCCTGGTTTTCCCCTCGGGCTCCGCCATCCGGTCACGGCTGCGTCAAAAATCAGGGATTGGCGCCAAGATCACAAAACAAATGACCACAACGAAATACAATACTTAGCGCAGAATATGACCTGCAAGCAGTGTTATGGATGAAATGTTTGCATATTGATAAATTTACAGACCTATTCACCGGCACCTGCCTGTGCCGCCTCTGGCCTGCGGCAACAGCTATCCATCCCACCGCCTGACTTTTACCCACCTCAATGACTCGGGCAACTCTATGAAAAAACACTCTCTGACCCTGCTCTCCGCCACCCTGTTCACCCTGCTTGGCACCAGTGCCGACGCCTGCACTGGCCTTATCGTCGGCAAGGGCGCCAGCACGGATGGCAGCGTGATGCTCGCCAGAAACGAAGACTTCGGCATCAACAACTGGAACAAGTACCTCGCCTTCCACCCCGCCAAGCAGAACGAGGAGAAGGTCTGGCGACTGGGCAACGGGCTGGAAGTACCCATGCCCAAGGCCTTCCTGGCCTACTCCTCGATCCATGACTGGGATGCCGTCACCCTGGATCCCGCTGGCAAGTATTACGAGGAGCGCGGTATCAACGAGTTCAACGTCGCCATCTCGGCCACCACCAGTGCCGAGGTCAACGAACGAGCCAAGAAGGCCGATCCGCTGATAGAGAAGGGGGTCATCGAGGCCATCATCCCCACCCTGATCCTGCCCCAGGCCAAGAGCGCGAAGGAGGGGGTCAAACTGCTCGGCGACTATGTGGAGAAATATGGTGCCGGTGAGGGCAACAGCCTCTATCTGGCGGACGTGAACGAGGCCTGGCTGATGGAGATAGGATCGGGCCACCACTGGATCGCGGTGCGGGTGCCGGATGACAGCTACGCCATGGTGGCCAACGGCCTGCGCATCCACGGCGTCAATCTGGACAGCCCGGATGTGCTGCACTCGCCCAAGCTGCTGGAGTTCGTGCAACAGCACAAGCTGCTGGACAAGGCCGACCCGGCATCGTTCAACTTCGCCAAGGCGTTCGGCGTGGTGGCCGACCCCTACAACGTGGATCGGGAGTGGCTCGGCCAGCAGATGCTGACTGCCTCTCACAAGCAACCGACCCGCCAGGAGCAGTATCCGCTCTTCATGAAACCCGATGCCCCCATCGCCGTGGCCGATGTGGCCAGGGTGCTGAGCGCCACCTATGAGGGGACGCCGCTGGCCGGCAAGGCGGAGCGGCCGATCCGCATCGATCGCCAGCTCGAATCCCACGTCATCCAGCTGCGCAAGGAGATGCCCAGGGAGTTCCAGGGATTGATTTGGCAAAGCTACGGCGTGCTCGCGGAATCCGTGATGGTGCCGCTCTACAACACGCTGCAATCCTATCCCCTGCCCTATCGCACCGGCAGCGACACCTATTCCGATGACTCCGCCTACTGGCAGTTCCGCAGCCTGACTGCACTGGCCGGCACCAATCCTGACAAGTACCTGCCGCTGTTGCGGGGCGTCTGGCAGAAGGAGAGCAGCAAACTCTACAAGGAGGTGGCACTGCTCGATCAGACGCTGAAACAGGCCTACAGCAAAGACAAGGCCACGGCGGTGGAACTGGCCTCCGACTACTCCTACGGCCAGCTGGAGCAGACCTACCAGATGGCGAAGGATCTGCGCTACAAGCTGATGACGGATCTCACCAAGAGCACGGAGAAAAAGTATTCGGAAGAGGAGTTCAAGAAGATCATGAGCCTGTAAGGGGCTCACCAAAGCAAGGAGGCACCCGAGGGTGCCTCCTTTCATTTGCTCGACGCCACCGGGATTCAGCGACGGCTGATATGGAGCGGGCCCGAGGTCTGGGCCACCGGCATGATCTCGATCCGGTTGATGTTGACGTGAGCGGGCTGCTGGCTGACCCAGAGCACGGTATTGGCGATATCCTCCGGCTGGATTGCCTCGACCCCCTGATAGACGGTAGCCGCCTTGGCATCGTCACCGTGAAAGCGCACGTTGGAGAACTCGGTGCCACCGCACAAACCGGGCTCCACATTGGTGACCCGGATAGCGGTGCCCGCCAGATCGGCGCGCAGGTTCAGGCTGAACTGCTTCACGAACGCCTTGGTGGCGCCGTAGACATTGCCACCCGGATAGGGATAGGTGCCGGCGATGGAGCCGATGTTGATCACGTGACCGCGATTGCGCTCGACCATGCCCGGCAGCAGCAGCCGGGTCAGCAGGGTGAGACCGCTGATGTTGGTGGCGATCATCTGCTCCCAGTCTTCAAGATGTGCCTTGTGGGCAGGCTCCAGCCCCAGGGCCAGTCCGGCGTTGTTGACCAGCAGATCCACCTCACACCAAGCGGCAGGCAGCCCCTCAATGGCGGCCCGGGTCGCGGCCTTGTCCTGCACGTCGAACACCAGCGGCATAAAGTCTGGCCCCAGTTCGTCCGCCAGTGCCGCCAGGCGCTCACCGCGGCGACCGGTGCCTATCACCCGGTAGCCCGATTGCACCAGCAGGCGGCTGATGGCCGCCCCGAATCCGGACGACGCGCCCGTTACCATTGCTATCATCTGAACCTCCATTGTTATCTGTCTTCTTGAACCCATTCGATGTCATTCTTCATCCAGCTCGCGGCCCGTCCCCTTGCGCCAGAGAAACACCAGCAGGTGCAGCGCAAACAGGCCCGATCCCGCAAGGGCAAACAGCAGGCTGGTGAGGGCATTGACCGAGCTGTCGGCGCCAAACCACCACCAGGCCAGCCAGCCGGCGAGACCGATGGCAAAGGTCTGGGCGGCGCACACGGGGCAGCGCCCCAGCTTGGCCTTGATGGCGGTGGCCAGGCAGTTATCGCAGCTCATCCCGACGCTCCCGCCCCTTTCCTTCGGCGGTGGGTGCCGCCTCACTCTGGTGTTCTCGCGTTTGGCCGCTGGCCCCCTCTTCCCTCAGCGGTAATACCAACCGCCGGGCATGCTGGCCATGGCCATAGTAATCCGGCAGCCTCTGCTGCAACCTGAATCCGAGTCCCTGATAGAGGGCCAGCGCGGCCTCGTTGCTCTCGCCGACCTCAAGCCGGATGGCCCTCCAGCCGGCCTCCCGCCCCTCGCGGATCACCTGCTCCAGCAGACGGCGGGCCCAGCCGAGACGGCGCACCGTCCAGCGGATGGCCAGGGTCTGCACCACCAGTCGATCCCAGCCCCTGTGCTCCAGCAGGCTGAGATACCCCATCAGTTGCTCCTTCTCATCCAGCAGCAGCAGGGTACGCCCCCTGGCCCGGGTGAGCAGATAGTGCCAGCGGCTACGGCCGAAGGCGATTTCGGGGGGGAAGCAGTAACGCTCCAGCTTAACGATGGCGCCCACATCATCGGTTCGGGCCGCTCGTACGGTCAACACGGGGAGTCCTTGTTCGGTTATTTATCTTCAGCACCAAAAATGCGACTTGTATCACAAGTTACCAAGGCAGATATTAGGCACTGTAACCTCTTGTTTCCCCTCGCGCCATTGTCGTGCTTGTCGGTGCATCGAAGCCCACTGGGGATCCTGCCGTTTCAGGCAGTCCTTTCTGTGGAGCCGAAAATATGAGTACCTATGTCATCGTCGAAGAGCTGGGCGACTGGCCTTGCCATGCCGACTATCTGCTGACCGCCCGCACCTACCTGCAACACGGTGTGCCCACCACCGGCGGGCGCCCCCGCATCATCAACCTCTGTCGTAATCTGGATCACCTGAGCGCGGGTTATTACTGCTCTTTGCTGGCCCAGGCCCGCGGTCACCACTGCCTGCCCGGCCTGCAGGCCATCAGCGTGCTGCAACCCCAGCAACCGCCGGCCAAACTGTGGCGCAAGCTGCAGGGGTGGCTGGCCCAGCAGAGCGAGGACAGGATCCGGGTGCGCGCCATCTTCGGCCAGAGCGAACAGAGCGAGCTGGCGGGGCTGGCCCGCTACTACTACGGCCTGAGCCAGCTGCCGCTGCAGGAGCTGACCCTCAAGCGCGGCCGCCACGGCTGGTCGGTGCGCCAGCAGCAGAGCCTCTCCCCCCTGGAGCTGAGCCAAAGCGAAAAGGCCCTGATGCTGCACCACGCCCAGGCGCTGGTGGGGACCGGCGATGAGGAGCAGGCGGCCCCCCTCTATCAGCTCGCCATCCTGGTCGACCCCAACGACGGCCGCGCCAGCAGCGATGCCCTGGCACTGACGCGCTTCATCAAGGCCGCCGCCGCCCAGGGGATCCAGGCCGAGATCCTGGCTCCCTCTGCCATCGAACGGCTGCCGGAGTTCGATACCCTCTGGCTACGCGCCGAAACGGCGGTCGGCCACTACACCTTCGAGTTTGCCCGCCGCGCCGAACAGCTCAAGATGCCGGTGATCGACAGCTCCCGCGCCATCCTGGCCTGCAGTAACAAGCTCTACCTCTACGAGCTGATGGTGCGCAGCGGCGTACCCATGCCCCCCACCATGGTGGTGACCCGCCGCGGTCGTCACCATGTGGACGAGCTGGTGCAGCGGCTCGGCCTGCCACTGATGGTGAAGGTGCCCGACGGGGCGCAGGGGCGCGACCTCGCCATGGCCAGCGACGAGCAGCAACTTGCTCGCCTGCTGGATGAAGGCTTGGGGCGCTCCGCCCTGCTGCTGGTGCAGAGCCGGATCCCCGCCGAGTTCGACTGGCGCATCGGCTTTCTCGACGGCTCACCGTTGTTTGCCTGCCGCCGCTATCGCCCCGAGCCCGGCAACCGCATCCGCCGCCGCAAGCACCCCCTCGACATGAGCCGGATCGAGGCGTTGCCACTCACCGAAGTGCCGGAGCGGGTGCTGCAGACCGCCCGCCGCGCCGTCCACCAGCTTGGCAACGGTCTGTTCGGGGTGGATCTGCGCCAGCAGGGGCGGGATTGCGTGCTGCTGGAGATCATCGACAATCCCTGGATACGTGGCGATATTGAGGACAGAGAGGCAAAGGACCTCTACGAGCGCCTCGCCCGCGCCTTTCGCCAGCGCCTGGAGAACCGGGGCCAGAGCGCGGCCGCCTGAACCCGCAAAAAGGGCCCAGCGAGGGGCCCTTTTTTCATCATGCGGAACACGGCCGGAGCGTCATTGCAACAACAGGAAGCGGCCGGTGAGCGGGGGCAGCGTCACCGTCAGGCTGCTGCTGCCGATGGCCAGGCGCTCGCCGCTCTGCAGATCTACCAGGGCGCTGCCGCTGCGCAGCTTGCTGGCCGGCACCGCATAGCTCTGGGGCGTGGTGGAGACGTTGAGCAGGTAGACTACTTGCTCGCCCGCCGTCTGCTTGATGTCACCATAGACGCTCCCCTCGGCCACCAGCTTGACCCGCTCTCCCTGATAGAGGGCGGGGTGGGCGGCGCGCAGGGCCAGCAGCTGGCTGAGCCACTGCTTCAGCTCGGCCTGCTCACCGCTCGGCACAAAGCCGGTGGCACCGGGCACCTTGCCGTCGCTGCGGGCCACGTGATCGTCACAGAGCCCCTGAGCGGCACAATCGCCACCCACCTGATTGGCAAAGCCAGGCACCTCGTCGCCAAACTCCTCGCCGTAGTAGAGGGTGATGGGGCCGGAGCGGGCCGCCAGGAAGCTGAAGGCCGCCTTGTGGCGCTGCCAGTAATCCGCCGGATTGAAGTTGCCGCGCTCCAGCAGATCGCCGAAGCGCACCAGATCGTGGTTGCCCAGCATCAGATTCGGCATGGCGTAGTCCGGGTAGTTCTCCACCTTGTTCCAGCTGGCGTCGAGCACACTGGCCCCCTGGCCGCCCTTGCCGGACTCCTCCACCGCCAGCGCCTGTACCAGACCGTAGCGCAGCGGGAAGTCGAACGCCGAGGAGAGCGCCGGGTTGTCGCTCGGCCCGTAGGCCTGGGCCCGGATCTCGTCGACCCCCTTCCACACCTCCCCCACCATGTAACCCAGGGTGCCCCACTGCTGGCCAGCCGCCTTGCGCGCCGCGCTGGCCCGCTCCACCTCGGCGCGAATGGCGCGCCACTCAATGAGGCCGAGCTGATAAGCCTGATCGAGGCGCCAGCCGTCGATGCCGTACTGCTCGACCCAGTAGCGGGCCACCTCCTTGAAGTAGGCCAGGCTCTCGGGCTGGCTGTAATCCACCAGCTGGCCCGGGTAGCCGGCACCGCCGCTCTTGAGGGCGGGCAGGCGCCCCGCGGGGGAGGGCTTGCTCACCCCCACCTTGCCCACGTGGCCGAACACCCCGTCGAGGAAGACATAGAGACCGCGCTGGTGCGCCCCATCCACGAGTTTCTTGAGCAGGGCGTTGCTGCCGAAGTTGGGATCCACGTTGAAGAAGTCGCAGGCGAAGTAGGCGGTGGCGTCCAGCCTGTCGTCCCCGCCCTGACCGGCGCAGGAGTCGAATACCGGGGTCAGCCAGATGGCGTTGACGTTGAGGCTCTTGATGTGGTCGAGGCTGTCGATGATCCCCTGCAGATCGCCGTTGTGCTGGGAGGGGCCGTAGCCGACACCGTAGTTGGCGCCGCCGTCCCCGTCGACGAAGGACTCCACCATCACCTGATAGATGCGCAAGTTGCAGGCTGGCTGAGCATCCCCGTAACAGGCGCGACTGGCCGTTACCACGGGAGGATGGGCAATCGGAGGGTTGACGACCGGTGTGCCAGCCTCCCCGCCCGCCGTGCCGCTGCCACCACAGGCAGAAAGTAACAGGGCGGCTCCGATGAGGCCGCCATGACGCAACATTCCCTGTTTCATTGTTATGTTCCCGCTGTGAGCGCAAGTGCCTGATGCACCCGTTTTCAGCCATGATAGTGGCCCATGGCTGCGCCTGTCTGTGACTGAAAACGTTATCTGTCTCAGTGGGTTAGCCAGACTTATCTCGGGAGTCGTCCATGGGGCGCACGCAACGAAAGGCTCGCCATGCTCTCGAAAACAGGGTGAAAGTGACCGGGGCGAAACCGTCACTCGCGATGACCGGCATAATGACGCTCGGACAAAGAACAAGTGCAAAGCCTGTTAACTGAAGGCTTCCCGCTCGTCGATGGGCATGATCAGGTGGTAGACCTCGTGGGCCGACAGGGTGCAACCGGCTGGCCACTCCAGTTGGTGGTGGCGGTTGATGAAGACACGGGCAACACGCCGCTCCGAATCGAGCGTCGCAAACAGGGGCTGGGTACACCAGGGAGTGAGATCCAGCGCCCCCGTGGTGCCGTCGGAGAGCACGACAAACAGGCGCCATCCCTGCAAATATTCCACATCGATAAAGGCCGGCATCCCTTCGGCTCCGATTGAGAAATTTTCGCCATTATAAGAAGGGATATACCGCCCATTCGCGCCATAGCTCACATTTCATACAGTAGGATATGCTGTTCACCAGAGGCGATCAAACTCACAATTTTGCATAAGAGGCATGAGGATGACCTCTTTTCTCAAACCGGGATGCAACCTTCCGGCGCCCCCCCTGTCATATTGCCACAACAAATAAAAAAACGTCTGCGGACAGACGTTTACAGGCTCATTCAGGAACAATTATGACAAACCTCAAGCAACGGCTGGGGCCATTCTGGCCCTTTGCCGTTTTCTGTGCGCTCGCCCTTTTTTCGCTCACCCTTGGCAGAATTGCCCTCGGTCTCTGGCAGCTGGAGCGAGTCGATGCCGTCGCCGGTTGGCAGGAGATGCTGCTGCAGGGGCTGAGAGTCGACTTCGCCACTCTCTGCTGGGTCTGGGGCGTTCCCGCCATGCTGACCCTGCTGCTGGCGGGCCCTCATGCCATCGGCAGGATCTGGCTGCAACTGATGCGGGTCTGGCTGACCCTGGGGCTCTGGCTGATGCTCTTTCTCGAGATCTCCACCCCCTCCTTCATCAGCGAATACGGGGTGCGCCCCAATCGCCTCTATGTGGAGTACCTCATCTATCCGAAGGAGGTGTTCGCCATGCTGTGGGCGGGTCGCAAGGGAGAGCTGCTGCTGACTCTAGGGAAGGTGCGAACAAGTCTGTGATATGAGATCATAATGTTCATCCGGAGCCGCATTTCCGAGGGCCATCATGAGTCATCAACTCACCTTCGCCGACAGTGAATTCAGCAGTAAGCGCCGTCAGACCAGAAAAGAGATTTTCTTGTCCCGCATGGAGCAGATTCTGCCATGGCAAAACATGGTGGAAGTCATCGAGCCGTTTTACCCCAAGGCTGGTAATGGCCGGCGACCTTATCCGCTGGAAACCATGCTACGCATTCACTGCATGCAGCATTGGTACAACCTGAGCGATGGCGCGATGGAAGATGCTCTGTACGAAATCGCCTCCATGCGTCTGTTTGCCCGGTTATCCCTGGATAGCGCCTTGCCGGACCGCACCACCATCATGAATTTCCGCCACCTGCTGGAGCAGCATCAACTGGCCCGCCAATTGTTCAAGACCATCAATCGCTGGCTGGCCGAAGCAGGCGTCATGATGACTCAAGGCACCTTGGTCGATGCCACCATCATTGAGGCACCCAGCTCGACCAAGAACAAAGAGCAGCAACGCGATCCGGAGATGCATCAGACCAAGAAAGGCAATCAGTGGCACTTTGGCATGAAGGCCCACATTGGTGTCGATGCCAAGAGTGGCCTGACCCACAGCCTAGTCACCACCGCGGCCAACGAGCATGACCTCAATCAGCTGGGTAATCTGCTGCATGGAGAGGAGCAATTTGTCTCAGCCGATGCCGGCTACCAAGGGGCGCCACAGCGCGAGGAGCTGGCCGAGGTGGATGTGGACTGGCTGATCGCCGAGCGCCCCGGCAAGGTAAGAACCTTGAAACAGCATCCACGCAAGAACAAAACGGCCATCAACATCGAATACATGAAAGCCCGCATCCGGGCCAAAGTGGAGCACCCGTTTCGCATCATCAAGCGGCAGTTCGGCTTCGTGAAAGCCAGATACAAGGGGCTACAGAAAAACGATAACCAACTGGCGATGTTATTCACCCTGGCCAACCTGTTTCGGGTGGACCAGATGATACGTCAGTGGGAGAGATCTCACTAAAAACCGGAAATAACGCCAGGAATGGCGAAAAAAACGGCCTAAATAGGCTAATTCGAGGTGTTTACGGGAGAACAATCGGCCCGGATCCGCGAAATTTTAATCAGCGAGCCAGCTTGGGAAGAAATGACCTGCTTATTCGCACTTTCCCTAGTACTCAGCGGCGCCGTGCTGACGGGCAGCTGGTGGCTAAGCGGTCGACTGATGCGCGGCATCAGCTTTCCGCGCTGGTATCTGCGTCCGGCGTTTGCCCTGCTGATCCTGGCCATCGGTTTCCTCGGTGCCCGCTCCAGCCTGGGGCACCGCGCCCTCAATCCGGCCATGGTGGCCTTTGCCGATGATCCCCTGGTCAATTCCCTGACCGTCAACTCCGCCTACTCCCTCTTCTTCGCCATCAAGCAGATGGGGGCCGAAGAGGATGCCAGCCAGTTTTACGGCGAGCTGCCACGCCAGCGGATCCTGGAGCTGGTGCGCCAGGAGAGCGGCCGCGAACCCCACGAATTCAGCTCCGACAGCCTGCCCAGCCAGACCTTCAACGAAGCCAGTTATGGCGGCCAGCCGAAGAATCTGGTGATCCTGCTGCAGGAGAGCCTGGGAGCCCAGTTTGTCGGCTCCCTCGGCGGGCGGCCACTCACCCCCAATATCGATGCCCTGTCGCAGGAGGGGTGGGCCTTCGAACAGCTCTATGCCACAGGTACCCGTTCGGTACGCGGTATCGAGGCGGTGCTAACCGGCTTCACGCCGACCCCCGCCCAGGCGGTAGTCAAGCTAGGCAAGAGCCAGACCAACTTCTTCACCATCGCGGATCTGCTCAAACAGCGCGGTTACGACACCAGCTTCATCTACGGCGGCGAGAGTCATTTCGACAATATGCGCAGCTTCTTCCTCGGCAATGGCTTTACCACCATCGTCGAGCAGAAAGACTTCGACAATCCGGTATTCAAGGGCTCCTGGGGCGCATCGGACGAAGATCTGATGGCCAAGGCCGACGAGACCTTCCGGGCACTGCACAAGGAGGGCAAACCCTTCTTCAGCCTGGTGTTCAGCTCAAGCAACCACGATCCGTTCGAGTTTCCGGACAATCGCATCGCCCTCTATGAACAGCCCAAGCAGACCCGCAACAACGCGGCCAAGTATGCAGATTACGCCATCGGCGAATTCTTCAAGAAGGCGAAGCAGTCCGACTACTGGAAAGACACCCTGTTTCTGGTCATCGCCGATCACGACAGCCGGATCAGCGGCGCCGGCCTGGTGCCCATTCCCCGCTTCCACATTCCCGGGGTCATCCTGGGGGATGGCATAGCGCCGAAGAAGGACAAACGGATCGTCAGCCAGATCGACATGGCGCCGACCCTGCTCTCCCTGATGGGGATAAGCGCCGACTACCCCATGCTCGGCAAGGATCTGACCCGCATGCCCGCCGACTGGCCGGGGCGGGCCATCATGCAGTACGACAAGAACTTCGCCCTGATGCGTGGCAAGGATGTGGTGATCCTGCAGCCGGAGCGGGCGGCGGAAGGATTCGTCTATGACGCCGCCAGCGAGAAGCTGACCCCGGCTCCGCAACCGGAGGCGATGAAGGAGACCGCCCTCGGGCTGGTGCTCTGGGGCAGCATGGCCTATCAGCAGGGGCTCTACCGGACGGCGCCGGATCAGCGTACCGCCGCCAACTGAGCGATCACCGCCCACAAAAAGACCGCCAGCCGGCGGTTTTTTTGTGCCTTGAAAACGGAGATCAGGCCTGGGGAAAGCAGGGCAGGGAGCGGCTGAACTTGTGCTCGAACACCAGGGAGGTCTCGAGATGCACCACCTCTTCGCGGGAGGTGAAGTGATCGAACACGAAATTGCGCAGGTGCTCGGTATCGGCGACGCAGAGGTGCACCAGAAAGTCGTCCTTGCCCCCCATGTGGAACAGGCTGATCACCTCCGGCAGCGCCAGGATGGCATCGCGGAAGGCATCGATAATCTGGCGGCTGTGGCGGGCCAGCTGCAGGGAGACCATGGCCTGGATGTGACCACCGAGAGCCTGGTAGTCCACTTCGCAGTGTGCCCCCTTGAGGACATCGTCTTGCTGCAGCTTGCGCACCCGCTCCAGGCAGGTGGAGGGGGCCACGCCCACCAGAGCAGCCAGATCCTTGTTGGTCATGCCCGCATCGCGAAACAGATGGGCCAGGATATCCAAATCCAGTTGATCCAGGTTTCTCATCTTAACTCCTTGAACCGCTAAATTTTTTAGACTCTGCCCGTAAACCCGGGCAAACACAACGACCGTTGACATCGCGCCCGGCCCACCTATGCTTGGCGCCATTCATCGGGCCCGCCCCATTCATGAGGATCCACCATGCACCCGTCTCATCCCTTCTGGAGCCTGGAGGTTCCCCGCGTCGATGGCCAGTTGCTGCTGACCCCCTGTCCGGGCACCCAGCAGGTTGCGCTGACCCAGGCCCTCGAGCAGCTGAGGCTGGCCGGCGCTCATGGGGTCGTGACCATGATGACGGGGGCCGAGCTGATCAGCCACGGCCTGGGCAACCTGGGGGCACAGGTCGAGCGTGAAGGCATGCGCTGGTTCCATCTGCCCATCGAGGATGACAAGGCCCCCGACACGGCATTCGAGCAGGCCTGGTTGCAGACGCTGCCGCAGCTGCGCGAGCTGCTTGGCGATGGCAAGCACCTGGTCATTCACTGCAAGGGCGGCAGCGGCCGCACCGGTCTGGTTGCCGCCGCCCTGCTGATTTCCCTCGGTCAATCCCAAGAAGAGGCCATGGCAGCCATCAGGGCCCGCAGACCCAAGGCGTTTGCCCTGGCCTGCCATCGCCACTGGCTGGATGCCCTGACCCTCAGGCTGGCTGGCGGTTGATCACTGGCTGCCGCCCTTCTCGTAGGTAAACACCTTGCCGATATCTTCCACCCGATAGCTGGTGAGCTGGTAGACGTAGTAGTTGAGCCAGTTGGCAAACAGCAGGTGACCATGGCTTCGCCAGCTGGCCCTCGGGGGTTGGCTCGGATCATTGTTCGGGTAGTAGTTGACCGGAATGGCGGGATCGAGCCCGGCCGCCAGATCCCGCTGATACTCCCCATCCAGGGTCAGGGCGTCGTATTCGGGATGGCCGGTGACGAACACCTGGCGACAATCCTTGGTCGCCGCCAGATAGACCCCCGCCTCCTTTGATTCGGCAAAGATCTGCAGATCGGTGTGGGCACGGATGAGGTCGCCATCAAACGCAGCATAACGGGAGTGAGGGGCGACAAACTCGTCGTCGAAGCCACGCAGCAGCGGCTCGTGCTCGTCGAGGCGATGGTGGCGATAGACGCCGGAGAGCTTGTCGCCATGGGTCTGCTTCTCCATGCCATAGAGGGCTTTCAGCGCCGCCTGCACCGCCCAGCAGAGGAACAAGGTGGAGGTGACGTGCTGATGGGACCACTCGATGATCTCGACGATGCGCGGCCAGTAGACCACCTCCTCGAACTCCACCAGCCCGAGCGGCGCCCCCGTGATGATCATGCCGTCATAGTTGTTGCCACGCACCTGTTCGAAGTCGTGATAGAAGTTCTCCAGATGCGCCCGGGGCGTGTTCTTCGACTCCCGATCATCGATGCGCAGCAGATCCACATCCACCTGCAGCGGCGAGTTGGAGAGCATCCGCATCAGCTGGATCTCGGTTTCGATCTTCTTGGGCATCAGGTTGAGGATCAATACCCGCAGCGGGCGGATATTCTGGGTGACGGCCCGGGACTCCGTCATCACGAAGATGTTCTCCTGCCCCAGCACCTCGGCGGCGGGTAACTGATCCGGAATCTTGATCGGCATGCTTACTCCCTGTACTGCATCGGTAAATATGTCTGGACATCCAGAAGCCTATAATAAAGCACCTGACCTGTCATCAGATACCTTTTGTATTCGATCCCGCGTTTGACTAGCATACGGCTCAGTGTGTCTCTCGCAGCCTGGACAATGACTGGTATCAAGATCTCCGTAGACCGACTGCAGGTCGGCAATTTCGTCTCTCTGCCACTGGGTTGGCGCGAACACCCCTTCCTGTTTTCCAGCTTCAAGCTCAAGAATGAAGAGGAGATCGAGCTCATTCGCCGGCTTGGCCTCAAGCTGGTGACCATCATCCCCGACAAGAGCGACGCGCCGCCCAAGCCGTTGAACCAGGTTCAGGCACAAGCGAGCGAAGGGCCGGACACAGCCCTGCGCCAGATCCAGATGCAACAGGAGAAGCTGCGCCGCATCGAACAGTTGCAGCAATACAGACGCAACCTGCAGCAGTGCGAGAAACAGTTCCAGCAATCCCTGGCGCAAGTGCGCAACGTGATGAGCAAGATCCAGTCCCGCCCCCTCAACGCCATCGGCGAGGCGCAGGAGCTAGTCAACGCCATGACGGATCAGCTGCTGGCGGTAGACGAGATGGTGCTGCACCTGGTCTCAGACAGCGAGGATGGTAACAACCTCTACTTCCACTCCCTCAACGTCAGCGTGCTCAGCATGCTGCTGGCCAGGGAGTGCGGCATGGACGCCGGGCAGATCCGCCAGATCGGCATGGGAGCCCTGTTCCACGACATTGGCAAGCTGAAGATCCCGAGCCAGATCCTGCGCAAGACCGAGCCCCTCACCAAGCCGGAAAAAAACCTGATGGCCCAGCATCCGCGCTACGGGCTGGAACTGCTCAATCTGGCCAAGGACTTCCCTGCCGAGGCGAAGGGCATCGTGCTGCACCATCACGAATACCTGGATGGCAGCGGGCCGGAAGGGCTCAAGGGGGGGCAGCTCGATTCCCTCACCCAGATGGTGTCGCTGATCAACGAGTATGACAATCTCTGCCATATCCAGGCCAAGGTGCCCTACTCGGCCCTGAGCGGCCTCTACAAGCAGCGCAAGGCACAGTTCAATCCGGAATACCTCGGCATGCTGATCCGGCTGATGGGGATCTACCCGCCAGGCAGCGTGGTGCAGCTCTCCAACGGCCAGGTCGGCCTGGTGATGTCGGTGAACACCTCCCGTCTGCTTTACCCCTCGGTACTGGTGTATGACCCGCGCATTCCGCGCCAGGAGGCGGCCATCATCGACCTGCAGCAGGTCGAGCTGACCATCGCCAAGGTGATCCATCCCAAGCGCTTGCCCCCTGCCGTCTTCGAGTACCTCAATCCGCGTACCCGGATAAGCTACTACTTCGAACACAACAAACCCTGATAGCCAGCCATGGCTCACGACCCGTTTACCCCCAGCCCCGAGGAGCCCACCATGCGCATCGAAATCATCAGCACCGGAGACGAGATAGTGACGGGACTGGTGGTGGATACCAACGCCGCCTGGCTCAGCGCCCTGCTGCTGGAACAAGGCTGGCAGGTGCGCCGCCGCATCACGGTCGGGGACAACCTCGCCGATCTGAAAACCGCACTGCTGGAGAGCGCGAGCCGCGCCGATGTGGTGCTGGTATGCGGGGGCCTGGGTCCCACCGCCGATGATCTCACCGCCCAGGCGGCCGCCGAAGCTTTCGGGCAACCTCTGACCCTGTTCCCCGAATGGCTCGCCAGCATTGAGGCCCGCTACGCCAGCCGGGGCCGGATCATGCCACAGAGCAACACCAAGCAGGCCTGGCTACCGCAAGGGTGCGAGCTCCTCGACAATCCGGTCGGTACCGCCTGTGGCTTTGTGGTCAGCCATGCCAGCAACCACAGCCAGAGCCGGCTCTTCTTCACCCCGGGCGTGCCGTTCGAGTTCAAGCTGATGGTGCGCGAGCAGATTTTGCCGCGTCTCAAATCCCTGGCAGGTGAGCAGACGGACACCGAACTGCGCCGTTTCTACACCTTCGGCATCTCGGAATCCGCCCTCAGCGACAAGCTGGATGCGGCCCCCTGGCCAGTCGGCATCGAGCTCGGTTATCGCTCCTCCATGCCCCTCATCGAACTCAAACTCATTGGCCACGGTGCCAGCACAGCAGACATGGATGGCACCGAGGTGCGCCTGCTCAAGGAGATCCAACCCTGGCTGGTGGGCCGCGGTAACGAGGAGCCCGCCCGGCAGATCCTGGCGCTGCTGGGGGAGCGATCACTCACCCTGCAGGAGGGGGAGAGCCGGGGTGCATTGCTCGCCCTCTGTCATGACCACCCCGCGCTGGAAGCCGGTTTCAGCCACACCCTGAGCGACGATCTCGCGCAGCTGACAGGTTCCGCCAGCGGGCTGAGCCTCACCATAGGTCGGGCGGGCCCGGACGGGGTACCGCTGCTGCTCTGCGCCGATGGTCATCGGGTTGGCCAGATGCTGAAGGCAAGCCATCCGGATCAGGAGAGCCTTCGCAAGATCCTCGCCTTCGCCGCTCTCGATATGCTGCGCCGTCACCTGCAAGGGCTGCCCGAACTGGGTGACTATCTGACCATGGTCCGAACGGCGCAACTTCGCTCATAAGCATTGCCTATCCCCCACCCGCCAACGCCGTCAGCGGCACTGGCCACGGGCGATGCCGTCCCCTTGCCCAGGGGGCGGATACGCGCGCCATCCACGTCCGAAATTCTTCAGCCTGCATCACTCATTCGCACTTAATGCATTGACCAAACAGAAGAAATCTCTGGATACTGCCGGCACATATCGAATAATCCATCATTGAATGGTTGGTAAATGATCAGCGGGACCCAACCCCCCTGAGTCGGCAAGGAGAGCGAGTGTTACGCAAAGAGTGGCTGCTGCTATCAAGCGACATGGAACAGGTCTGCCTGCGTATCGCCGTCGGCCTTACCAAACCGGTCACCGAGCAGGATGTGCAGAGCCTGCTGCTCGCCTCCAACTGTCGCCGCTACCAACCGCTCACCGAGGGGATCAAGCAGGCCATCGCCCTGCTCAATACCCTGCTGGCGGATCCGGCGGCCCCTGTCTCTACCACCCCCATCCCCATCGCCCAGCGGCACGATGCCAGGGTGACCATTCTGGTGGAGAAAGACCGGATGAAGGGCATTGCCCAGATCACCGCCGACTGGGGTGGCAAGCACCTGACGCTGGAGCAACTGCAAGAGGCGATCGCCCAGAGCGAGATCAAGCAGGGGGTGAGCGAGCCCTTGCTCATGGAGGCCATCCAGTCCGCCAAGGAGGCCAGCCCGGGCAGCCTGCTCAAACTGGTCGTGGCCCGCGGCGAGCCCGCAGTCAACGGCCAGGACACCCGCTATGAACGGCTGGTGGAGACGCCGGCCGAACGCATCCTCAAGCCCCAGGAGCGGGAGCACGGCAAGGTCGACCTGCGGGATCTTGGCTCCATCGTCACCGTCAAGGCGGGTACCCAGCTGATGCGCCGCCACCCGGCAACTGCGGGGATCCCGGGATTTACCGTGACCGGGCAGGAGCTGCCCGCCAAACATGGCAAGGACTCCCCCATGATGGCGGGAGAAGGCACCTTCCTCTCCCAGGAGGATCCCGATCTGCTGATCGCCAGCCGCGCCGGGCTACCCTGCCGCGAGAAGTCCGGCATGAAGGTGGATGAGGTGCTCAGCGTCAAGCAGGTGGATGCCCGCCACGGCCATATCACCTTCGAAGGGGGGCTGATCGTCAGCGGCGATATCAACCCGGGCATGAAGGTGTCCGTCAGCGGCGACATCGTCGTCGGCGGCTTTATCGAGGGGGGATTGATTGAAGCCGGTGGCAGCATCACGGTGCGCCACGGCATCATAGGGCGACGCAACGAGCAGGGGGAGTACCTCTGCCAGCTCAATGCCCAGGGAGAGATCCACGCCAGCTACGCCCAGTACACCCAGCTGGCGGCGGGCGGCAATATCCAGATCCAGAGCCAGCTCAGCCACTGTTACAGCCGTAGCGGCCAGGATATCAGGGTCGGCGACAGCGCCATGCGCAAAGGCAATCTGCTGGGGGGGCTCAGCATTGCCAATCGTCTCATCATCTCCCCCGTACTGGGTGCTTCGGCAGGCAACCAGACCCGGCTGCAGATCCTGGGGGGCTACTTCACCCACAAGGAGCAAGAGCAGCAGCTCAAGCAACGCCAGCAAGCCGGGCAACAGCAGCTGGACAAGCTCAAGGAGCTGGTGATGCGACTGGTGCAACTGCCGAGCGACAAGCGCAACCCGGAGACACTGCGCAAACTCAAACCCATCCGCGACCAACTGCTGGCCGAGCAAAATCAGCTCAGCGACCAGCTGGCCGCCAATCACGAAGAGCTGCAAAAACTGATGGCCGAGATGGATATCATCGCCACCCAGCACCTCTTCCCCGGTGTCGAGGTGGAGATGGCCCACCACCACAACCGGGTCGATATCGAGCACGGCCCCATCCACTTCTGCATCCGCGAGGATCAATTGCTGATGAACCCCTACGAGGGGCGCAAGTAATCCATCCCGTGCCACAGCGGTGCCAGCCGTGATCCCGCCGCCGATTTTCGCTACACTCGCCACTTCCTTGGCCCCATAGGGCGGGCCACCCAGACTCAGGTAGTGAGAGATGTACAAGCTGATCGCATTGGATATGGATGGCACCCTGCTCAACCCGCAGGGCCAGATCCCCCCCCGCACCCATGACGCCATCCGGGCCGCCCGCGCCAAGGGGGTCACTGTGGTGCTGGCCTCCGGTCGCCCGCTGGAGGGCATGAGCCACTATCTGGCGGAGCTTGGCCTCACCGGGCAGGATGATTACGTTATCTGCTACAACGGCGCCCTGGTGCAACAGGTCGCCGATCAGCGCATCATCCGCAGCCAGCTGCTGACCGGAGCCGACGCCAGCGCCATCGCCAGGCTGGCCAACGAGCTGGAGGTCAACATCCACGGTTTCTCGGTGACCCGGGGACTCATCAGCCCCAAGGTGAGCACCTACACAGAACACGAGTCCCGCCTTATCGGCATGCCCATCAATCTGCTGGATTTCGCTACCCTGCCCAGCGATGAGCAGATCATGAAGGTGATGATGATCGACGAGCCGCCCCAGCTGGCCCGCGCCATCGAGCGCCTGCCAAGCGAACTCCATGAGCGCTACACCGTAGTGCAGAGCGCACCCTTCTTCCTCGAATTCATGAACAAGCAGAGCAACAAGGGAACCGGAGTCGCTGCGCTGGCCGAACATCTCGGACTGACGGCGGAGCAGGTGATCACCGTGGGGGATGCGGGCAACGATCGCCACATGATCGAATATGCCGGCCTTGGCGTGGCCATGGGCAATGCTACCGACGAGATCAAGGCGCTGGCACAACACATCACCGCGCGCAACGATGAAGATGGCGTCGCCCAAGTGATCGAGCAATTCGTCCTGAACGCCTGATATGCCGACTTGCCTCATCGCCTGAGAGGCACAACGCAACGGGGGGAGGCCAGCTGGCCTCCCCCCGTTTGTTAGGTCGCTATGCCAATCCAGTCTGACTCAGCGGTCTGCGAGGCACTGGGTGTGTGAGCCAGGCTGCAGGTAGGGCATCAGCAAGGGAGCCATCCCCTTAAGCACCTGCACCGGCAGCGCCGAGGTAAAGCGGAACTTGTCGGACTGGCTGCCCGGCACATAGGCGGTCAGGGTGCCGAAATGGTCGTCTCCCAGATAGAAGACAAAGGTGGCGGTACGGTTGCGGGCCAGCGAGCTGGTCACGTTGCCATAACGCCCCACCGTTTCGATCCGGTTGTCCCCCGTCCCTGTCTTGCCTCCCATCGGCAGCACAGTGCCATCGGGCAGGGCGAAGGCCCCGGCGATACGCCGTGCCGTGCCCCCTTCCACTACCTTCGACAACGCATTGCGCAGGGCCGCCGCCACCTCGGCAGGCAACACCCGGGTCCCCTCGCTCTGGGCCGGTGTGAACTCGGTTTCGAACGGCGTGTCTTTGGCAAACGAGAGATGCTCGATGCGCAGGGTTGGTGCCCTAACGCCTCCGTTCTGGATAATCCCCATCAGCTCTGCCAGCGCGGCAGGCCTGTCCCCCGAGCTGCCCAGCGCGGTCGCAAGCGACGGCACCAGGTGATCGAAGGGATAGCCCAGCTTGGCCCAGCGTTGATGGATATCGAGGAAGGCCTCGACTTCCAGCATGGTGCGGATCCGCGTATCACGGGCGCTGCGGTGGCGAGTCTTGAACAGCCAGCTGTAGACCTCCTGACGCTCGTCGCGGCTGGCAGCCACGGCATCGGCGAAGGTCACCTTGTCAAACTCCTTGAGGTAGGCGAGCAGCCACAGCTCCAGCGGGTGAACCCTGGCGATATAGCCCTGATCCGGTAGCGAATATTTGCCCGGGCCATAGCTGACATAGAGCTGGTTGATGCGCTTGTCGCTGAGCTTCTCCCGCGGCAGTCGCTTGGCCAGGAAGGCGGCAAACGTGGCCTCGTCTGCATTGGGTAGCAAGTAGCGGTGCACCGCCGCCAGTCGCACTGCACTGGGCTTCAGACCGTCGAGGAAGGTATCCAGCTGCTCATCCGGGGTCTTGCCGCGGTATTTGCGCCAGAAGCGCAGCAGATAGGTCTGCCCCTCCTTGTCGGCGAATTTGGCCAGATACTCCTGACGACGGGGATCCTTGTCATCCTTGAGCAACTGGGCGCGATTCCCCTCCTTGTAGAGGCTGTAGCGCACAATATCGCGCATCAGGCGGACAAACGGCAGGTTGATGGACTCGCGCAGCGCATCGCGGATGGGCGGGATCCGGCCGTTGTCCTCCTTGCGGAAGTTGTTGAAGGTGTGCATGCCGCCACCGGTAAAGAAACCCTCATAGGGGCTGGCGGAGTATTTGCGATCCAGCGCCGCCTCCAGCATCACCGGCAGGCTCTTGTCCTTGGCCGTCATCAGGTAGGAGATGGCCCAGCGGCTGAGATTGTCCTGGGAGGCGTCAGCCAGCTTGCGCAGGCTGACGGTAGGCATGCCGGCATAGCTGTCGTGCAGCTCGGCCACTATCTCCAGATAGGTGGTCAACACCCGCAGCTTGGCGGTAGAGCCCAGCTCCAGCTTGGAGCCCTCGTTGATATCAAACGGCTGATCCGTGTTGTCGGTCTGTACCCGCACCTTGAACCCTTCCGGAGACTTCTCGAACAGAGTGAAGCTGTAGCGCACATCCCCCGTCTTCTCCGGCGACAGCAGGCGCTCGCCAAACAGCCCGACTTCGGCCGCAAATGCCGGATCGGCGAGCTGGTGCAGATAACGGGACACTTCGGTCTGCAACGGCATGTTGAGGCTGGTATCGGCGGTCAGATCCATCCGATCCAGATCATAGAGCTGCACCCCGAGCTGACGGCTCAAGCGGGTACGGGCCACCTGCAATCCCTTGTTGTTATTGACCTTGGTGACCGCCGGTGACTGCAGGAAGTCACGGAAACTGATCTTGGCCTTGAGCGCTGCCTCCATCAGCGGCGGGGTGATCATCCCCTCCTGCACGAAGAGACGCAGGTAGCTGTCGGTGAGCTCGGCAAGTGCCTCGCGCCCCTGTGCCAGATAGTAGGAAGGACGACGGTGGGCGATCATCAGTGAAACCACCTGGCGAAGAGCCTGTCCCTGATCGGCCAGGGAGGCATCCTGGTTGCGCGACGGATCCAGCAGCCGATTCACCTCGTCGACGTCGGCACCGAACCAGACCCAGAGCCCATCCCCCAGACCATGAACTTCACCGTAACCGGGCGCCGCCGAGAGCGGTACCGAGTTGAGGTAGGCCCAGGCAACCAGCTTGCGCGCTTCCAGAGTCTCCGGCCCCAGCCGGTAGGCCCGCACACTGGCGGAGGCCATCTGGCGGATCTTCTCGGTCGGGGAAATAGTCAGGCCATCCGGAGAGTGGCGATACTTCTCGACCTGGGTCGCGAGCGTGCTGCCACCTGCCGACTGATCCTGCATGTCCAGCGCCTTGCCGACCTGGGAGAGCGCCGCCTTGGCAAAACGCGGCCAATCCACCGCCGGGTTGGCCAGCGGCTCCTTGGTGCTCAGCAGATCACGGTTCTCGATAAACAACAGTGACTGGATGATCAGCGGCGGGATCGAGGCAAAATCCGGGTAGTGGTGGGTCGGATACTTGAACTGATAGAAAGGCTCAGCGCGGCAATCGTGGAGCGTCAGCCCGGCCTGCACCTTTTCGGTATAGGGAACGAAGAAACCACGGCTGGCATAGTCATACAGTGCATCGGAGAAATGCACCTGCTGACTGACCTGATAACCGCGCTGCAACAGGCGCTCCTGCATCATCGGCAGCAGCACATAACCCAGCCGCTTGTCGAATGGACCGTCGTCAGGAAAGGCAATCTGCTTGCTCGGCCCAGGCTCGACCTGATAGGTGAGGGTGGCGGCATAGCGCGAGATCTCCCGGGACTGCAGCTTCGAGGTTTTCATCTCGTAGCCGATCAGGGCTATCGCCGCTCCCAGGCATGATAAAAAGAGGAAACAGAATAGCCAGCGCCACCAGGAACGACGCTTGCGTTTCGGATGCGCGTCCGAGGTCGGGATGGATGATTCTTGAGATGCCACTTGTGTCAAATCCGTCTGCTTTGATGCGCCCATATCAGCCCCACCATGGTTGCGCAATTTATTGTGTTACTCTCAAGCTTAGTCTTTTCAAGTCAATGGCTTGAAACTATTAACCGCTTTGGAATGATGGTAACAGGGCAATTCTAAAAAGGGGAGTCGATTGTTGCAGGAGTTGCAGAGATCCGAGCTGATAGCAAAACACCGGCCAATGGCCGGTGTTTTTCAATTCAATCGTGCTTACTTGTGAGAGCTCATGCTCTTGAGCTTGGTGCTCAGATCCTTGCGCTCCTTGGAGAGCTCGGCATTTTTGATGATGTGATCATCAACACGCTCTTCATAGTCGGCGCGCATGTTGGCGATGATGGCCTGTACCTCGTCGATACTCATGCCCGGCTTGATGTAATCGCTCAGGTTGTCGAGCAGCAGCACACGCTTCTGGTTGTCACGGATCTTCTTTTCGTTATCCGCAATTTCACGCTTGAGTTTGTTCTGGCGACGGGACATACGCACATATTCCAGTACATCGCTAAAGGTGGACTTGTTTACTTGTTCCATATCGATACCACTGACGTAAGGTTGATAAAAACTGGCCAAGTTACGCCTGGTTTCCGACAAGAGAGCGCGGAGCAGGCAAACTCAAGATGTCCTTACTCTACCGAGTTATAAGCGAGATACAACCCTAATCACGCGCCACGGACCTAGATCGGCCAAAAGTAAACCAGCCACAAGAGCCGCTTTCCGCCCCTCCGGCATCCTTAAAAAAGATGATAAAACGAGCAACTGGAGACTATTTGAGGCCAAACCGCAGATTATACGAGCTCATCAGAAATCGTTATCTATCGTCAAGCTGGCCATAAAAAGGCGAAAGAATATGCAGAAAACAAAAGGCCTTCTCTATCGGGAAGGCCTTAAAAACAAAAAAAAAGCCCAGTCTGTCGACTGGGCTTCTTGTTAGTGGCGGAGCGGACGGGACTCGAACCCGCGACCCCCGGCGTGACAGGCCGGTATTCTAACCGACTGAACTACCGCTCCGCATTCGGTTAGCTTTCGCTAAATCATTTGCTGCTTGTTTGTGAGGTGTCATCCTCGCAGCCAGTGACGCTGTTGCATCGCTGTTTAATTGGGTGCCTGGCAGTGTCCTACTCTCGCATGGCGAATGCCACACTACCATCGGCGCTACCGCGTTTCACTTCTGAGTTCGGCATGGGTTCAGGTGGTTCCACGGCGCTATGGCCGCCAGGCAAATTCTTAATCCAGAAAGCTGACGTGAATAACGATGTTGCTCATGGCTAGTCGCTATCACTGAATTCGTAGTTCGTTCATTCGCTACAAGGCCCAGAACACTTCTTGGGTGTTGTATGGTTAAGCCTCACGGGTAATTAGTACGGGTTAGCTCAATGCATCGCTGCACTTACACACCCCGCCTATCAACGTTGTGGTCTCCAACGGCCCTTTAGGACCCTCAAGGGGTCAGGGATGACTCATCTCAGGGCTCGCTTCCCGCTTAGATGCTTTCAGCGGTTATCGATTCCGAACTTAGCTACCGGGCAGTGCCACTGGCGTGACAACCCGAACACCAGAGGTTCGTTCACTCCGGTCCTCTCGTACTAGGAGCAACTCCCTTCAATCATCCAACGCCCACGGCAGATAGGGACCGAACTGTCTCACGACGTTCTGAACCCAGCTCGCGTACCACTTTAAATGGCGAACAGCCATACCCTTGGGACCGACTTCAGCCCCAGGATGTGATGAGCCGACATCGAGGTGCCAAACACCGCCGTCGATATGAACTCTTGGGCGGTATCAGCCTGTTATCCCCGGAGTACCTTTTATCCGTTGAGCGATGGCCCTTCCATTCAGAACCACCGGATCACTATGACCTACTTTCGTACCTGCTCGACCTGTCCGTCTCGCAGTTAAGCTGGCTTATGCCATTGCACTAACCTCCTGATGTCCGACCAGGATTAGCCAACCTTCGTGCTCCTCCGTTACTCTTTGGGAGGAGACCGCCCCAGTCAAACTACCCACCAGGCACTGTCCGCGACCCCGATTCAGGGGCCTGCGTTAGAACATCAAACATACAAGGGTGGTATTTCAAGGACGGCTCCAGCGCAACTGGCGTCACGCCTTCAAAGCCTCCCACCTATCCTACACATGTAGGTTCAATGTTCAGTGCCAAGCTGTAGTAAAGGTTCACGGGGTCTTTCCGTCTAGCCGCGGGTACACCGCATCTTCACGGCGAATTCGATTTCACTGAGTCTCGGGTGGAGACAGCATGGCCATGGTTACACCATTCGTGCAGGTCGGAACTTACCCGACAAGGAATTTCGCTACCTTAGGACCGTTATAGTTACGGCCGCCGTTTACCGGGGCTTCGATCAAGAGCTTCGCTTGCGCTAACCCCATCAATTAACCTTCCGGCACCGGGCAGGTGTCACACCCTATACGTCCACTTTCGTGTTTGCAGAGTGCTGTGTTTTTGATAAACAGTCCCAGCCATCTGGTCACTGCGACTCCCGTCAGCTCCATCCGCAAGGGACTTCACCAACAAGAGCGTACCTTCTCCCGAAGTTACGGTACTATTTTGCCTAGTTCCTTCACCCGAGTTCTCTCAAGCGCCTTGGTATTCTCTACCCGACCACCTGTGTCGGTTTGGGGTACGATGACTTGTAATCTGAAGCTTAGAGGCTTTTCCTGGAAGCAGGGCATCAATGGCTTCCGCACCGTAGTGCGTTCGTCTCGTGTCTCAGCGTTGCACCTCCGGATTTACCTAAAGGTACCGCCTACGCACTTTCACCAGGACAACCGTCGCCTGGCCCACCTAGCCTTCTCCGTCCCCCCATCGCAATTACAAGTCGTGCAGGAATATTAACCTGCTTCCCATCGACTACGCCTTTCGGCCTCGCCTTAGGGGTCGACTCACCCTGCCCCGATTAACGTTGGACAGGAACCCTTGGTCTTCCGGCGAGGAGGCTTTTCACCCCCTTTATCGTTACTTACGTCAGCATTCGCACTTCTGATATCTCCAGCATGCCTCTCGACACACCTTCGCAGACTTACAGAACGCTCCCCTACCACTCACGCTTAGCGTGAATCCGCGGCTTCGGTGCCTGGTTTGAGCCCCGTTACATCTTCCGCGCAGGCCGACTCGACTAGTGAGCTATTACGCTTTCTTTAAATGATGGCTGCTTCTAAGCCAACATCCTAGCTGTCTGAGCCTTCCCACATCGTTTCCCACTTAACCAGAACTTTGGGACCTTAGCCGGCGGTCTGGGTTGTTTCCCTCTTCACGACGGACGTTAGCACCCGCCGTGTGTCTCCCGGATATTACTTACTGGTATTCGGAGTTTGCATGGGGTTGGTAAGTCGGGATGACCCCCTAGCCCAAACAGTGCTCTACCCCCAGTAGTATTCGTCCGAGGCGCTACCTAAATAGCTTTCGGGGAGAACCAGCTATCTCCGAGTTTGATTGGCCTTTCACCCCCAGCCAC
>NZ_CP095328.1:4102500-4372500 GCF_040581895.1 Aeromonas sp. 19NY04SH05-1
TCGGCCTATTTCGCCCAGGCCGAGGGGGGCGCCCAGGTGCTGCTCTGCTCCGAGATCGGCTCCGAGGGTCGCAACTTCCAATTTGCCAGCCACCTGGTGCTGTTCGATCTGCCGCTCAACCCGGATCTGCTGGAACAACGTATCGGTCGTCTCGATCGTATCGGCCAGCAGAACACGGTCGAGATCCACGTCCCCTATCTGGAAGGCACCTCCCAGCGCGCCCTGCAACTCTGGTATCACGACGGTCTCGATGCATTCGAGCAAACCTGCCCGACCGCCCGCCCCGTATTCGAGGCGGTGCGTGACGAGTTGTTCGAGCTGCTGGCCGCCAATACCGGCGATCAGGAAGCACTGGAAGCGCTTCTGACCAAGACTCGCGAGCTGCATGAGCCGCTCAAGGCCAGGCTGGAACAGGGTCGCGATCGCCTGCTGGAAATCCACTCCAGCGGTGGCGAAGCCGCCCAGCAGCTGGTCGACAAGTTGGCCGCCGAAGATGACGACACCAGCATGATCTCCTTCGCCCTCAAGATGTTCGACGAGATCGGCGTCAATCAGGACGATCGTGGCGAGAATGCCCTGGTGCTGACTCCGGGCGATCACATGCTGGTCTCCAGCTTCCCGGGGCTACCCCAGGATGGCATGACCATCACCTTCGATCGCACCACTGCCCTGTCGCGGGACGACATGTCGTTCCTCTCCTGGGATCACCCCATGATGCGCGGCGGTATCGACCTGATCCTGGGTTCCGAGATCGGCGCCACCTCGGTTGCCCTGCTCAAGAACAAGGCACTGCCGGTGGGTTCCATCCTGCTGGAGCTGATCTTCGTCGCCGAATCTGCGGCTCATCCCCAGCTCTACCGCTTCATGCCGCCCACCCCAATTCGCCTGCTGATGGACAAGAACGGCAACAATCTGGGCGACAAGGTGGCGTTTGATGCCTTCAACCGCCAGCTGACACCGGTCAACCGCCATCTGGGCAGCAAGCTGGTGACCGCCTCCCAGCCGGTGATCCACGGCCTCATCGGCCAGGGGCAGGCCATTGCCGAAGAGCTGAAGGCGGAGATCGTCGACAAGGCCCGTGCCCAAATGGCGCAAACCCTTCAGCAGGATCTCGATCGTCTGGAGGCGCTCAAGGCGGTCAATCCGAACGTGCGCGACAGCGAACTGGATTATCTGCGCAATCTGCAGGCAGAATTGCACCACCTGATCGACCAGACCCAGCTCAAGCTGGATGCCATCCGCTTTATCGTGGTCACTCATAACTGATGAAGCTGTGAAGGCATCATCTGGTTGATAACGACCAGAGCCAACGCAAGTTGGATGCCATGCTCTTTTTATCCTGGTCACCCATCACTGACAGGGCACATACCCTGCTTTGATGTGGTTACCCATAACTGATGGGGGCTTGCCCCCGCTTTGACCAAAGATGCGAGACGCTATGTTTGTATACTCACCGCCCCTGGAACCCTGGCTCGATATCCTGTTCAAGGACAAGGACATCATGGTGGTCAACAAGCCCACTGGCCTGCTGAGCGTACCCGGGCGCGGCCCCGAGAATGAAGACAGCGTGCTCCATCGGGTGAAGCAGCAGCACCCCAAGGCGGCGGCGGCCCATCGTCTCGACATGGCGACCACAGGCGTGCTGGTGATCCCCCTTAACCCCAACTCCCACCGGGAGTTAAGTCGGCAATTTCGCGAGCGGGAGACCGAGAAGCACTATCTCGCCTGGGTATGGGGCGAGCCGGAGCAGGATGCGGGTGAAGTGGATCTGCCGCTCTGCGTCGACTGGCCCAACCGGCCGAAGCAGAAGGTGGATTTCGAGGAGGGACGCCATGCCCTGACCCTTTGGCAGAAGCTGAAGGTGGAAAACGGCAACAGCCTGATCAAGCTGACCCCCATTACCGGTCGCTCCCATCAGCTGCGGGTTCATATGCTGGAGCTGGGGCACCCCATCCTGGGGGATAACCTCTACGCCAATCCGGATGCTCTGGCGGCGGCTCCCCATCTCTATCTCCATGCGGCCAGTCTGACCATCAGCCACCCCCGCAGCGGCGAGCGGATGACCTTCGAGGCACCCGCCCCCTTCGCGGTATAAGGCACAAATAAAAAAAAGCCCCCATCAGATGATGGGGGCTTTTGTATCAGTGTCAGACACGAATATCGATTTTGCTTCCCAGTGAAGCGTTGGCCGATGTAGGTGCAGCCTGAGCTGGCTGTACCGCGGTCTGGATCAACTCCAGTGCGGCTTGCCCGTTTTGGGTTTGCTGCTTTTTGGCCAGGCTGGCCGCCAGCAAGGCATAACCTTCAGATGTAGATGCAGAACTAGATATATCCATTGAGTACCTCCTGCCTTCAATAGTATCGGCCAGCCCACCCGAAACATGAGCACTGAATATAAAACAATCTGAAAAGCGTGCGGCATCAATCAGATAGGGTCATCGTCAACGCTTTACTCCATGACAGACCCGGTTGCTCCTGCCAGCTCCTCAGGCGTCATGGGTCGCAGCACCTTGCAGGGGTTACCGGCCGCCACCACGCCCGCCGGCACATCCTTGGTCACCACGGAGCCCGCGCCGATCACGCTGTTGTCCCCAATGGTGACGCCGGGGCAGATGACGACGCTGCCGCCCACCCAGACGTTGTGGCCGATACGCACCGGCTTGCCGAACTCCACCCCCTTGATGCGCGGCGCCACCGCCACCGGGTGAGCGGCCGTGTAGATCTGCACCCCGGGCGCCAGCAGCACGTTGTCGCCGATGTGCACCTCGCACACGTCGAGGATGGTGCAGCCCACGTTGGCGTAGAAGTTCTCGCCCACGAAGATGTTGGTACCGTAGTCGCAAAAGAAGGGCGGGTTGATGGCGCACTCCTTGCCACGACCGCCCAGCAGTTCATGGAGCAGGGCATCGCGCGCCGGTTTCTCCTGCCAGCTGGTGTTGAAGGTGTGATAGAGC
The DNA here is from genome assembly GCF_040581895.1 of Aeromonas sp. 19NY04SH05-1. NCBI lineage: Bacteria > Pseudomonadati > Pseudomonadota > Gammaproteobacteria > Aeromonadales > Aeromonadaceae > Aeromonas > Aeromonas sp. 19NY04SH05-1. Next base: position 4,105,455 of record NZ_CP095328.1, read on the forward strand.
CTGCGGCAGCGCTCGCGCGCCGCTTTGAGCTCGGGGTCGCCCGCATCATAGGGCTCCCCCGCTACCATCTTCTGCCACTCGGGGCCACGCACCGCCGCCTTCATCATCACCTCGCTCATCGCCTACTCCACCAGCCAGATCAGGGATTCATAAGGGCGCAGCATACAGGATTGCGGCCGGGCCGGGCTATCCGGGTAGTTGCCAAGCAGCAGACGCCCCTTGCCGGTGGCCAGTTCCTCCGGCAGGGCGAAGCTGGCAGGCTCGCCGTAGAAGTTGCTCACCACCAGCAGGGTCTGACCGTTGGCGCGGCGGGCATAGGCCCAGATCTGCTTGTGCCCCGCCAGCAGCTCCTGATAATCCCCGTGAGTGAAGATGGGGTGCGCCTTGCGCAGGCGGATCAGATCCCGGTAGTGCCAGAACACCGAGTCGGTGTCGGCCAGCGCCGCCTCGGCATTGATCGCGGGATAGTTGGCGGCGGGCTTGAGCCAGGGAGTGCCGCTGGTGAAGCCGGCATTGGCCGCCGCGCTCCACTGCATGGGCGTGCGGGAGTTGTCACGGGACTTGGCGCCGAGAATGGCCAGGATCTCGGCCTCACTCATCCCTTCGGCCTGCTTGATGGCGAAGATGTTGCGGCTCTCCACGTCCTGATAGTCATCGATGCACTGATAACCGGGGTTGGTCATGCCGATCTCCTCCCCCTGATAGATGTAGGGAGTGCCCTGCAGACCGTGCAAGGTGCTGGCCAGCATCTTGGCCGCTATCACGCGATGTTCGCCCTCGTCGCCGAAGCGGGAGACGATGCGCGGCTGATCGTGGTTGCACCAGAACAGCGCCGACCACCCCTTGCCGTGCATGCCGCTCTGCCAGCGATTTAAGATTCGCTTGAGTCCGAGAAAATCGAACGGCGCCTTGGTCCACTTGTCGCCATTGGGATAATCCACCTTCAGATGGTGGAAGTTGAACACCATGGAGAGCTCGGAGCCATCCAGCGCTCCATAGCGCTGGCAGTGCTCCAGGCTGGTGGAGGACATCTCCCCCACCGTCATGGCGCCCACCGGGGCGAACACGTCACGACTCACGTCCTGCAAAAATTCGTGGATGCGCGGCCCATCGGTGTAGAAGCGGCGGCCATCGCCACTATCGTCGTTGGGGAACGCCTGCTCCTTGGAGATGAGGTTGATGACGTCGAGCCGGAAACCGTCCACCCCCTTCTTCGCCCAGAAGTGGATGATCTTCTTCACCTCGGCGCGCACGGCCGGGTTCTCCCAGTTGAGATCCGCCTGTTCGCGGGCGAAGAGGTGCAGGTAGTACTGGCCGGTGGCCTTATCCAGCTCCCAGGCGCTGCCGCCAAACTTGGATTGCCAGTTGTTCGGCACACCACCCTCCACCGGGTCTTTCCAGATGTAGTAGTCGCGGTAGGGGCTGTTCTTGTCCCCCAGCGCTGACTTGAACCAGGCATGCTCAGTGGAGGTGTGGTTGACGACGATGTCCATCACGATCCGGATGTCGCGCGCGTGGGCGGCGGCCAAGAGTGCCTCGAAATCGGCCATGGTGCCGTAAGCGGGATCAATATTCAGGTAGTCGGCGATGTCGTAGCCGTTGTCCACCTGCGGCGAGACGTACACCGGAGTCAGCCAGAGGGCGTCGACGCCGAGGGTCTTGAGATAGTCGAGGCGGGTCATGATCCCCTTGAGATCACCAGTGCCGCGCGCGCCACTGTCCTGAAAGCTCTTGGGGTAGATCTGGTAAATCACGGCGCTCTGCCACCAGGGTGTTTGGCTCATGGGTCTTGCTCTTGTCTCGAATGAAAAGGGAGAGGGCGACCCGCGGGTCGCCCTGATGCGTTAGGTCAGGCGCTGGCCAGCTCCAGCTTGCCGGCCGCCTGCTGGCGCTTGTAGACCAGCAGGGTCAACACCACAGGCACTATGATGGCCACCAGCATGGCCACGGCGTAGATGGCCCAGTATTGCGGCTGGATGGAGAGGATGCCGGGCAGCCCCCCCACCCCGATGCCGTTGGCCATCACCCCGGCGAAGCCGCAGATAAGGGCTGCCAGGCTCGAACCCACCATGGCGCACAGCATGGGGAACTTGTACTTGAGGTTGATGCCGTACATGGCCGGCTCGGTCACCCCCAGGTAGGCGGAGATGGCGGCGGGCACCGAGATCTCGCGCTCGTTCTCCTTGCGGCTCATGAGGATGATCCCCACGACCGCAGACGCCTGGGCGATGTTGGAGAGGGCAATCAGCGGCCAGATCGGGGTGCCGCCCATGCTCTGCATCAGCTGCAGGTCCACCGCGTTGGTGGTGTGGTGGATGCCGGTGATGACCAGCGGTGCGTAGAGGAAGCCGAACAGGGCCGCACCGATGGGGGCGAAGGAGCCTGTCATGGCGGCCTTGGCGGCGAAGCCGACGCCGTCACCCAACCAGCGACCGAACGGGCCGATGAAGGCGTGCGCCACGATCACCGCCAGCAACAGGGAGACGAAGGGCACGATCACCAGGTAGAGATAGGCCGGGATGATGCGTTTGAGGTTGGTTTCCACCCAGGCGAGGAAGACACCCGCCAGCAGGGCCGGAATGACCTGGGCCTGATAGCCCACCTTCTGGATGACGAACAGACCGAAGTCCCACACCTCGGGGGTCTGCTGGCCGATGCCATAGGCGTTCATCAGCTGGGGCGACACCAGCGTGATACCCAGCACTATCCCCAAAATCTCGGAGCCGCCCATCTTCTTGACCGCCGACCAGCAGACGCCCACCGGCAGGAAGTGGAAGATGGCCTCACCCAGCAGCCAGAGGAAGGCGTGGACCTGGGCCCAGAACTGGCTGATCTCGGTGAGGGTGTGGGTGCCGTCGTCGAACATCTTGATGTCGCCGATAACGTTGCGAAAACCCAGGATCAGACCGCCGGTGATGATGGCCGGCAGCAGGGGCACGAAGATCTCCGCCAGGTGGGAGATGCCGCGCTCGAGCGGGTTCATGTTCTGGCGCGCCGCCTGCTTGGCGGTCTCCTTGCTGCCGCCGCTGACGCCGATCTCTTCGGTCAGCGCCTTGTACCACTGCTCCACCTCGTTGCCGATGACCACCTGGAACTGGCCGCCCTGGGTGAAGCTCCCTTTCACCGCCGGGATGGTCTCGATGGCCTTGCTGTCGGCTTTGGCCGGATCGTTCAGGACGAAGCGCAGCCGGGTCAGGCAGTGGCTGACGGTGGCGATATTCTCCTTGCCGCCGATCTTGTCAATCAGCTGAGCCAGATGTTGTGTGTTGATCTTGGACATGAGCCTTCCCTCTGTGACTCCATTGATAGTGATCTGCCTCGCCCTTCTGAGCCAGTCTGCCGGCTCGAGCGTTATTGGTATCGTTCCCAATCAGCATGACGGCAATTTGGCCAGATCAAAATGGGAACGTTCCCATTTCGTGGTCAACGTCACAAAAAGCGCGTTTTTTGTGCAGTGCTAAGTGATGGGGTTCACAAGGTATGACAGGGAGCTATGGTCGCCAGCGGGCAGCACTCCTGCTCGATCTGACCGAGCAACTGACGGGCCGCCTGCTCCCCCGCCCCCTTGTAACCGAGATCCAGGCTGAGGGCGTTGGGGAAGAGGAAGGTAAGCATGGGGTTGTTGCCAAGACCGGTCACCAACACCTCGCTACGTCCTTGTTCTTGCAAGTATTTTGCCGCACCGATGGCGAGAGTATCGCTGGCACAGACCAGCGCCTGGGTGGTGGGAGTCAGCAGCTCAGCCGCCAGCCGGTAGCCACTTTGCAGGCTGAGGTCACCGAGGGCGCTGCGTGCCGCCAGACCCTGTTCCCGACAAAAGGTCAGATAGGCGTCGAGCCGGCGCTGACCCGTGGTGAGATCCGAGGCATCCACCCCGAGATAGGCGATATCGCGGATATTACGCGCCACCAGCTGGGTCAGCATGGTGTGCACCGCCCCCGCATCGTCGAAACAGACCGAAGAGAAGCCCGGATGCTCGCGCGCCACCAGCACCAGCTTCTCCCTGAGCGGCGCCATGGCGTCATAATCCAGATCGTTGAAGGCAAAGAGGATGATGCCATCCACCCCGCGCCGCTCCAGCACCGCCAGATGCTCCTGCACCTTGGCAGGGGAGAATTTGCTCTCCATCAGCACGGCGTCATAACCGCGCTGATAGAGAGTTTCCAGCATGCCGCGCACCGCCTGGTTTTCGGAACTTGAATCGAGCCGCGAGACGATGATGCCGACCACCTGCTGGCTCTGGCTGCGCATGGCCCGCGCCGACTTGCTCGGCACAAAGCCATGCTCAGCGATGATCTGCTCCACCCGCTCACGGGTCGCCTGCTTGACCTTGGGATCCTGATTGAGCACCCGGGAAACGGTCGACTTGCCAACACCGGCAAGGCGGGCGATATCGAGGATGGTCAGCTTCTTGTCCATGAGTCAGGCTCGGCAGTGGAAATTGCCCACATTGTTGTGATTAAGCCCTTTGAATACAAGCCCATGGCGTTAGAATGCCCTTTTGGCCCCGGCGAACGCCGTGCCACTCGCCATTGCACAGGACGCGCATCATGGATCTGTTGGCAAGTCTGCACTTCTCCCTCTCCATTACCGGCCCCATCTGCGTGGTGCTGCTGCTCGGCATCTGGCTCAAACAGCTGGGCCTGCTGCCCGACAGCTTCGTCGAATCGGCCTCGCGTCTGGTGTTCCAGGTCACCCTGCCGGCGCTCCTGTTCCTCAGCATGGTGCGCACCGACTTTTCGACCATGCCGAGCCCCTGGCTCATCCTCTACGGCCTGCTCGGGACGCTCACCGGTTTTCTGGTGCTGGAGCTGCTGGCAGCCCGCTTCATTCCCGAGCGGCGTCAACGTGGCGTCTTCGTGCAGGGCAGCTTTCGCGGCAACATGGGGATCATGGGGCTGGCCTATGTGCAGAACGCCTACGGGCCGGAAGGGATCGGCGCCGCCGCCCTGCTGGTGGGCTCGGTCACCGTGCTCTACAACATCCTCGCCGTCGTCACCCTGACCCGCAGTCTGGGAGGCAACAAGGGGGTCAAACCCATCCTCAAGGGGATCGCCAAAAATCCACTCATCATCGCCATCCTGTCAGCACTGCCGTTTGGCCTGCTCGGCATAGAGCTACCCCAGCTGGTCACCACCACCGGTAACTACTTTGCCAACATGACGCTGCCGCTGGCACTCCTGTGCACCGGCGCCAGCCTCAACCTCAAGGCCCTGCGCGGCGGCGCCATGCTGACCGGCTGGGCTACCGCCAACCGGCTGCTATGCATTCCCGTGCTGCTGGTCGCGGGGGCCTGGGCGCTTGGCTTCAGCCCACAGGCACTCGGCATCCTGTTTCTCATCAGCTCCACCCCGACTGCCGCCGCCAGTTATGTGATGACCCGCGCCATGGGGGGCGACAGTTCACTGGCCGCGAACATCATCGCTACCACCACGCTGGGCTCCCTTCTCACCACCAGCCTGGGAGCAGCCCTGATGAACTATCTGGGCTTGATGGGGTAACAACGAAGTGACGGGTGACTTGACCTTGCCGCGAGCGGCAGCTTTAGGCTTGCATTACACCCAAAAAGGAGACTCATCATGACTATTGAACTGACAGTGACCGGCATGTCCTGTGGCGGTTGCGCCGCCAGCCTGCAAAAAGCCCTGCTGGCCCAGCCGGCGGTGACCGCCGCTCAGGTGGACTTCGCCAGCAGCAAGGCGATCATCGAGAGCGAATTGAACAAGGCGGAGCTGATCGCCCTGATTGAAGCCAAGGGTTTCTCGGCAAGTTAATTTATCTCCATAGAGGTATAAAACAGGTTAAAAATCTGTACTCACCTGTCTTTTGGTGAGTTTTATCACAGACATCGATTATTAAATGGGCAAACTTGCTGCGATTATTCCAACCAGAAGGATTTGCAGCATGACCCTACCGATCCGCAAGACCCTGCTCGCCGCCGTGCTCGGCCTGACCCTCTCCCCCATGGCCATGGCCCTGCCCAATGTGCATATTCTGGCCACCGGCGGCACTATCGCCGGCGCCGGCCAGTCTGCCACCCAGTCCAACTATGAGGCTGGCAAGGTAGCCATCGAGACCCTGATCGCCGCCGTCCCCGAAATGAAGAACGTGGCCGACGTGCAGGGAGAGCAAGTAGTCAAGATTGGCTCCCAGGATATGAACGACGAGGTGTGGCTGAAGCTTGCCAAGCGGGTCAACGAGCTGCTGGCCAAGGATGATGTGGATGGCATCGTCATCACCCACGGCACCGACACCATGGAAGAGACCGCCTACTTCCTCAACCTCACCGTCAAGAGCGACAAGCCGGTGGTACTGGTCGGCGCCATGCGCCCCTCCACTGCCATGAGCGCTGACGGCCCGATGAACCTCTACAACGCCGTGGTCACCGCCTCCGATCCCGCCTCCAAAGGCCGTGGCGTCATGGTCGCCATGAACGATACCGTGCTGGATGCCCGCGACGTCACCAAGACCAACACCACAGGCGTGCAGACCTTTGCCGCTCCCAACTTCGGTCCGCTTGGCTACATCCACAACGGCAAGATCGACTATCAGCGCAGCCCGGCTCGCCTGCACACCAGCAAGACCCCGTTCGATGTGAGCAAGCTCGACAAGCTGCCTCAGGTCGGTATCGTCTATAGCTATGCCAACGCCACCGAGCTGCCGGCCAAGGCCATGGTGGATGCCAAGTTTGATGGCATCGTCAGCGCCGGGGTAGGCAACGGCAACCTCTACCACAGCCTGTTCGACACCCTGGCTCAGGCGAGCAAGGACGGCATTCGCGTGGTGCGCTCCGCCCGCGTGCCGACCGGCGCCACCACCCTGGATGCTGAGATCGACGACGCCAAGTACGGCTTCGTGGCCGCCGGCACCCTGAACCCGCAGAAGGCGCGCATCCTGCTGATGCTCTCCCTGACCCAGAGCAAGGATCCGGCCCAGATCCAGCGCTGGTTCCAGCAGTTCTGATCGAATCAATTCAGGCAATCACAGCAAGGGCGGGATTTCCGCCCTTTTTTGGCTCCCCTCCCCTGACAGGGACCCCTCGCCTGCCCCAAGCCGGGGGCGTGATAAATTAGCGAACCGGATCACCTGCTTTCACAAGCGCATCGCGGCCAAATTCATTACACTGCCAGCGATCTTTTCTACTTAGGAGTGCTGCCGCAGTATGGAAATATTGATCCTGTTTGGATTGATTTTGCTCAATGGCGTCTTCGCCATGTCGGAAATTGCCATCGTGACCGCACGCAAGGCTCGCCTTGCCAAGATGGCCAGTGAAGGAAGTCGCTCCGCCGCCATCGCCCTCAAACTCGCGGAAAACCCGACCCATTTTCTCTCCGCCGTCCAGATCGGCATCACCACTATCGGCCTGCTCAACGGTATCTACGGCGAATCCCTGCTGGCCCAACCTTTCTCCCTCTGGCTGCAGGAATGGGGGCTATCCCCCAAGAGCAGCGGTACGATCGCCACCGTCATCGTCGTCGTCACCGTGACCTATCTCTCCATCGTGGTGGGGGAACTGGTGCCCAAGCGCCTCGGCCAGCTCAGCGCAGAACGCCTTGCCTGCCTGGTGGCGCTCCCCATGCACTGGCTCGCCACCCTGACCCGTCCCTTCGTCTGGCTGCTGTCGGCCTCCACCAATGCTACCCTGCGCCTGTTGCGGGCCAAGCAGGATGGCGGCGCCAACGTCACCGAAGAGGAGATCCACGCCATGCTGGTGGAGGGCTCCGAAGCCGGGGTGATCGAGGATCATGAGCACACCATGCTGCGCAATGTGTTCCGTCTCGACGAGCGCAGCCTCTCCTCCCTGATGGTGCCGCGCAGCGATATCCGCTATCTGGATCTGTCGCTGCCGCTGGAAACCAACCTGCAGCGCCTGGTGGAGGAGCGTCACAGCTATTTCCCGGTCTGTGACGGCAACCTCTCCGAGCTGGTGGGGATCATCGACGTCAACCAGGTGTTGTATGCCTATATCAAGGGGGAGCCCATCGACCTGGCCACCCTGACCCAGGAGGGAAGCCTGCTGCCCGAGACCCTCAACGGGGTCGAGCTGCTCAACCACTTCCGCACCCACAGCGAACAGATCGCCCTGGTAGTGGATGAGTATGGCGAGTTGCAGGGGCTGGTTACCCAGCAGGATCTGATGGAGGCGCTGGCCGGGGATTTTCAGCAGGAAGACGGCGACGACAACTGGGCATTCCAGCGTGCCGATGGCAGCTGGCTGCTCGATGGCCTGATCCCTTTGCCAGAATTGAAGGACTGTCTGGAGCTGGTTCGCCTGCCCGAGGAAGAAAAACATCACTATCACACCCTCGGAGGGCTTATCATGCTGCTCCTTGGTCGTGTTCCACAGACCGGCGACCTGGTCACCCTGGAACAGTGGCAACTGGAAATTGTTGACATGGATGGTCTGCGCATCGACAAGGTGCTCGCCATGCCCTTGACCGATCAACCCAGCTAACCTGCGGAGTTTGCAAGAATGGAGCGGTTTTACCAACTGGCCCACGCCTTTATGCATCAGGATCTGGTGACCCTGTCTGATCCCCAAATGGCCTTCATGGTCTGTGCCGTCTTATTGACCTTTCTGGTGCTCGAGAATGGCTTTATCCCTACCGCTTTTCTGCCCGGCGACAGCCTGCTGATCCTGACCGGCGTGCTCATCTATCAGGATGTGCTGTCGCTGGCGGTGATCCCGCTGCTGATCATGGCCACCTTCGTCGGCACCTGGCTTGGCTACATGCAGGGGCGCTTTCTCGGCCACACCCAGATGTATCATCGCCTGATGTCTCACGTGGAGGATCGCCACAAGGAGAAGGTCTACTACCTGCTCGACAAGTACGGCATCCTGACCCTGATCACCGCCCGCTACATCGCTTTCGTACGCACCGCCTATCCCTATATCGTTGGCGCCACCGAGCTGCCGCAGGGACGCTTTCTCGTCGTCAATTTCATCAGCTCCATCATGTGGATCTGCCCGCTGGTGGGATTCGGCTACTACCTGAGTCACACCAAGCTGGCGGCCGAATACCAGTCGCAGTTTCTCAGCATCATCCTCTACCTGCCGATCGTGCTGCTGGTCAGCGGCATCATCGCCCTGCTCTGGCGCTGGCTCAGCAAACGCAAGGCCGCAAAATCCCGGGATTGACACCCATCTCAAAAAAGCCCTCGAAAGAGGGCTTTTTTGAGGCTCGCATTTGCGCAAATTGTAGAAATAGTCTGTAGAGCCCCTTGTCAATGCAGGGTAAAAATGCGTGAATCTACCGCCTTTTTTTCCATGTGAACGGAGTCGGTAGTATGCGGTGTCGGGTTCGCGCAGTTGCGCTGGTTTTCGGATTGATAGGGATGCTGGGATTGCCTGCGGTCAGCGCCGCCCCCAACCCCGCCAAATTGGACATTCGTTCGAGCAGTGCCCTGGTCGTTGACGTCAACACGGGCAAAACTCTCTACCAGAAGAATGCCACCAAGGTGCGTCCCATCGCCTCCATCACCAAGCTGATGACGGCGCTGGTGGTACTGGATGCCAGACAGGATCTGGCTCAGACCCTGACCATCGACAAGGAAGATCTGGATCGGGTGAAGCACACTCACTCCCGCATTCGCATGGGTACCAAGGTGACCCGTCGTGACGCACTGCACCTGGCCCTGATGTCCTCCGAAAACCGGATGGCCTCGGCCCTGGCCCGTCACTACCCGGGCGGCCGCAGCGCCTTTATCCGGGCCATGAACAACAAGGCCCGACAGCTGGGCATGCGCCAGACCCATTTCTACGACGCCACCGGTCTCTCCACTCGCAACGTCTCCACCGCCCAGGATCTGGGCAAGCTGGTCACCGCAGCCTATCGCCAGCCACTGATCCGCCAGTTTACCCAGGATGAGCACAGGGAGATGCGCTTCCAGGCCCCCTCCTACAGCCTGATGTTCAACAACACCAACCCGCTGGTGAAAAATCCGGACTGGGACGTACGTCTCTCCAAGACCGGCTTTACCGACGAGGCTGGCCGCTGCCTGGTGATGCGTGCCAAACCGGACAGCCGGGAGCTCGCCATCGTGTTGCTCAACTCGGTAGGCAAGCTCACCCCGGTCGGCGATGCCAACCGCATTCGCAAATGGTTGAGAAGCTAAAGACGAACGACGTGAAAAAGGATGCGATGGCATCCTTTTTTATTGCCCGTAATCCCACAGCCCATGACAGGCCTCCAGCACCCGCCAGAGCACAGAGGAGATAGATGACGGCCCGGGGCGGAGAAATACGTGTCAGAGTGTTGGCAGCGGCCATGCAGGGGATCTGGCAGAGGCGTCAGCAACGAGCCGGTCAGAGGAAAGAAGAAGCGAATGGAAAGAGGGCGGCAACCAGGTGTTGGGTATTTCCAAGGCCGGATCCAGCCCATAAAAAAACAGCCCCGACCTGAGTCGAGGCTGTCTGTATGGTGCGCCCGAGAGGATTCGAACCTCTGACCACCTGGTTCGTAGCCAGGTACTCTATCCAGCTGAGCTACGGGCGCTCATAAACTTTGTACTGCTTGAAAATGGTGCGCCCGAGAGGATTCGAACCTCTGACCACCTGGTTCGTAGCCAGGTACTCTATCCAGCTGAGCTACGGGCGCTCATAAATTTTTGTACTGCTTGAAAATGGTGCGCCCGAGAGGATTCGAACCTCTGACCACCTGGTTCGTAGCCAGGTACTCTATCCAGCTGAGCTACGGGCGCTCATAAATCTTTGTATTGCTTGAAAATGGTGCGCCCGAGAGGATTCGAACCTCTGACCACCTGGTTCGTAGCCAGGTACTCTATCCAGCTGAGCTACGGGCGCCCTGTTTTAAAACGATAAAAAAAGCTTACTCAACAGTAAGCCTTCTTCTAGTGCCGACTTGCTGATGGTCAACACATGACTCCGAGAGTCTAATATGGTGCGCCCGAGAGGATTCGAACCTCTGACCACCTGGTTCGTAGCCAGGTACTCTATCCAGCTGAGCTACGGGCGCAAATGGCGGAGAAGGGGGGATTCGAACCCCCGATGCGGGTATAAGCCGCATACTCCCTTAGCAGGGGAGCGCCTTCAGCCTCTCGGCCACCTCTCCGTTTGCGGGGCTGATAATACTTCACAGGGATTTTTAGTCAAACACTTTTTTGGAGAAAAAAGAGCGTTCGCTCAGCATTTGGTCAAAGCGTGGAATATTCAAGCAATATCGGCACTTATCCCGTTGTTTTACGCCGTACAGCCGATTTCACGGGCCATAAAAAACAAAAGGCGACACATGAGGTGTCGCCTTGTCACTGCCTGGAATCCAGCTTAGAAGTTCGGCTGGCCCGGAACCTTCTCAGCCTGGATACGCTGATAAATCTCTTCGCGGTGCACGGAAACTTCTTTCGGTGCGTTCACGCCGATACGAACCTGGTTGCCTTTAACGCCCAGTACGGTGACAGTCACTTCGTCACCAATCATCAGGGTTTCCCCTACACGACGAGTCAAAATAAGCATTCGCTTGCTCCTGTATCCTGTTTTGTTTTTATATCGATATGCGACATTATCTAACAAAGATACCGATATGGTAAATGGTTGAAACTAAATCAATCAGAGATTGTTAGCCCAGGGGCTGCTCTTGGGGCGCTTGATCCAACCCGAAAGCGGCGTGCAGGGCTCGCACCGCCAGCTCCAGATACTTCTCGTCAATCACCACAGAGATTTTGATTTCAGAGGTGGAAATCAGCTGCATGTTGATCCCCTCCTCGCCCAATACCTTGAACATGGTGCGGGCAACACCGGGGTGGTTCCACATGCCGACACCGACAATGGAAACCTTGGCGATCTCGCCATTTCCCTGCACACAGGAGGCGCCCAGCTCGCTGGCCGTTTCCTCAAGCAGTGCGCGGGCACGGCGGTAATCGTCCCGATTCACCGTAAAGGTGAAGTCGGCGGTGCCGTCACCCAGAGTGTTTTGCACGATCATGTCGACATCAATGTTGGCATCGCTGATCGGATTCAGGATCTGCGCGGCCACGGTCGGTTTGTCAGGCACACCCAGAATGGTCAGGCTGGCCTCGTTGCGGTTAAAAGCGATCCCGGATACCAGGGGAGCTTCCATCCTCTCACCTCCATATGTGATTAAGGTTCCCTCTCCATCGATAAAGCTCGACAGTACCCGCAGCGGGACGCGGTATTTGCCCGCAAACTCCACCGAACGGATCTGCAGCACCTTGGCCCCCAGGCTGGCCATCTCCAGCATCTCCTCGAAGGTGATGGTATCGAGACGACGAGCCTTGGGCTCGATGCGCGGATCCGTGGTGTACACCCCATCAACATCGGTAAAGATCTGGCACTCATCGGCCTCGATGGCCGCCGCCACGGCAACTGCCGTGGTGTCCGAGCCGCCCCGGCCCAGAGTAGTGATGGCGTTGTGCTCATCACGGCCCTGAAAACCGGCGATCACAACTACCTTGCCCGCCGCCAGTTCTGCCTGAACCAGCTCGGTATCGATATGGGTGATGCGCGCCTTGCCATAGGCGGAATCGGTGTGAATGCGTACCTGATCACCGGTCATTGAGACCGCAGGACAACCGCGTTTGTTCAACGCGATCGCCAACAGCGCTATGGTGACCTGCTCACCGGTGGAGACGAGCACGTCCATCTCGCGCCGGTTGGCATCAGGATCCAGCTGCTGGGCCATGCCCAGCAACCGGTTGGTTTCGCCCGACATGGCGGAGACCACCACCACCACATCGTGTCCCTGGGCGCGGGTCTGCTGAACCCGCTCAGCGACCGCCTCGATCCGCTCCAATGTGCCGACCGAGGTGCCGCCGTACTTCTGTACATAGAGTGCCACAGATCACCTCGCCCTATTACAGGCGCTCTTCCAGCCAGGAGTGAACGGATTGCAGCGCTGCCGGTACGGCCTCTGGCTGGGTACCACCCGCCTGAGCCATGTCCGGACGACCACCGCCCTTGCCGCCCACCTGCTGGGCTACCAGATTGACCAGTTCACCGGCCTTGACCTTGCCGGTCAGGTCGTTGGTGACACCGGCGATCAGGTTGACCTTGTCATCGCTGCTGGTTGCCAGCAGTACGACACCGGATTTCATCTGGTTCTTCAGCTCGTCCAGCATGCCGCGCAGGGACTTGGGATCGGCCCCTTCCAGCGCTGCAACCAGCACCTTCTGACCCTTGATCTCGATGACCTGGCTCAGCAAATCGTTACCGGCCTGGGCAGCCAGCTTGGCCTTGAGCTGCTCCAGCTCGCGCTCCATCATCTTGGCCTTGTCCAGCACCTGACGCACCTTGTCCGCCAGGGAGAACTGGTCACCCTTGATGAGGGCCGCAGTCTCTTCGATCTGCTCACCCAGCTGGTGCATGTAGTCGATGGCGGCCTTGCCGGTCACCGCTTCGATACGACGCACACCGGCGGCGATACCGCTCTCGGCGATGATCTTGAAGAAGCCGATGTCACCGGTACGCTTGGCGTGGGTACCACCACACAGCTCGGTGGAGTAGTCGCCCATGCGCACCACGCGCACGTCGTCTTCATACTTCTCGCCGAACAGCGCCATGGCACCGGCCGCCTTGGCGGCTTCCAGACCCATGACCTGGGTGCTGACTTCATGGTTGGCACGGATCTGGGCGTTGACCAGCTCCTCGATCCGGCGAATGGTCGCCATGGTCAGGCCTTCGAAGTGGGAGAAGTCGAAACGCATGCGCTCGGCGCCCACCAGGGAGCCCTTCTGGGTCACGTGATCACCGAGTGCCTGACGCAGGGCAGCGTGCAGCAGGTGAGTCACAGAGTGGTTCAGGGCCACGGCCTGACGACGGTCGCCATCCACCACGGCTTCCACCTCGGCGCCCTTCTCCAGGGTGCCCAGCTCCATGTAGCCCTTGTGGATGATGGCCTTGCCCGCCTTCATGGTGTCAGTCACGGCGAAGATGCCGTCGTCCACCTTGAGGGTACCGGTGTCGCCGATCTGGCCACCGGACTCGGCGTAGAAGGGGGTCTGCTCCAGCACGATGACGGCTTCGTCACCGGCGATCAGCGCATTCACCTCTTCGGTGCCCTTGTAGATGCCGATCACGCGAGTCTGCTCGTTCAGGGTCTTGTAACCGGTGAACGGGGTCTCGAAGTCGAGTTTGAGCATCTCGTTGTAGTTCACACCGAAGCTGGAGGCCTCTTTGGCACGGGCACGCTGCTTCTCCATCTCGGCGTTGAAGCCTTCCTCATCGATGCCGATCTCGCGCTCGCGCACCACGTCGGCAGTCAAGTCGGCCGGGAAGCCGTAGGTGTCGTACAGCTTGAACACCACCTCGCCCGGAATGACCTTGGCGTCACCCAGGTTCGCCAGGGCATCTTCCAGCAGCAGCAGACCGCGGTCCAGGGTGCGGACGAACTGCTCCTCTTCGATGCGCAGCACGCGCTCGACCAGCGGCAGCTGGGCGATCAGCTCTTCGGCCACATCCTTCATCTGCACCGCCAGCTCGGCGGCCAGCTTGTAGAAGAAGACATCAGTGGCGCCCAGCTTGCGACCGTGGCGCACGGCGCGACGGATGATGCGACGCAGCACATAGCCACGACCCTCGTTGGAGGGCATGACACCGTCAGCGACCAGGAAGGCGCAGGAGCGGATGTGGTCGGCGATGACGCGCAGGGACTGGTTGCTGAGATCGGTGGTGCCGACAATCTCGGCCGCCTTCTTGATCAGCGCCTGGAAGATGTCGATCTCGTAGTTGGAGTGCACACCCTGCATGATGGCGGAGATACGCTCCAAGCCCATGCCGGTATCCACGGACGGACGGGGCAGCGGTTCCATGGTGCCGTCGGCCTGACGGTTGAACTGCATGAACACCACGTTCCAGATCTCGATAAAGCGGTCGCCATCCTCTTCCGGAGAACCGGGAGGACCACCCCAGATGTGATCGCCGTGGTCATAGAAGATCTCGGTGCAGGGACCGCACGGGCCGGTATCGCCCATGGCCCAGAAGTTGTCGGAAGCGTATGGCGCTCCCTTGTTGTCGCCGATGCGCACGATGCGATCGGCCGGCACGCCAACTTCCTTTTCCCAGATGTCGAAGGCTTCATCGTCAGTCGCGTAGACGGTCACCAGCAGGCGCTCTTTCGGCAGTTGCAGCACCTCGGTCAGGAAACCCCAGGCGAACTTGATGGCATCCTGCTTGAAGTAGTCGCCAAAACTGAAGTTGCCCAGCATCTCGAAGAAGGTGTGGTGACGAGCGGTATAGCCGACGTTTTCCAGATCGTTGTGCTTACCACCGGCACGCACGCAACGCTGGGAGGTGGTTGCGCGGTTGTAGGCACGCTTGTCTGCGCCAAGGAAGACATCCTTGAACTGGTTCATACCCGCGTTGGTAAACAACAGGGTCGGGTCGTTATGCGGTACCAGCGAGCTGGAGGAGACAACCTGGTGCCCCTGGGAACGGAAATACTCGAGAAACGCGGTGCGTATCTCAGACGTGGACATATACATGGAAAATCCTGCTTGATTCGAATACGGACTTTTAACCGCATTAATGTAAGTTTTCTGCGGGGTAAAGTAAAACGTACCGGCCCGTCACGGGCGAAAAAGCACGCATAAACGGGCGGGTGAAGAAAAGGGAGGCAAATGCACGCTTTTCCGGCCACGGATCGCGCCAAAAGCAGCGGAAAATAACCGCAGGATGCGACAAAACCGGACCCGTTTCATCATCCGTAGCCAAGCCACTGAACAAACAGGAAAAAGCTGCTGAGCCGCGATCAAGGAGCGAGTCCCGGTGAGTCGTCAGACGAAGGGAAGCTGGCGAGAAGGAGCCGGTTAAAGGGAATTGACAGGCTCAGGGGCCACGCGGCCCTATGGTCAGCGCAGGAGACGAACTGGCAGTTATCGTCACCGACATCTTGTTATCTCGCCAGCCTGCACCGCGTCCCTATTCCTCCCGCTCCTGCAAGGCAGAGAGGGCATAACGGGCCTGATCCTGGGTAAAGCCTCGCCCCAGCAGATACTTGAGCCACTTCATGCGTAGCTTGAAATCGGCCAGATCGGCGACTCTGGCGCGCCGCTCCAGCAGATCAAAAGCCAGTTCGAACCAGTCCAGTTCGGGTTGCTCGAAGGCGGCGTCGATCTGGCTGTCGTCCAGCCCCTTGCGTCGCAGGTCGAAGCGGATCTTGATGGGCCCGTGCCCCTTGGCGGCACCGGCTCGCACCGCCATGGCGCCATAGCGCTCGTCATTGACCCAGTTGTAGCCACGGCAGTAGTCGACGACCGCTTCGATCACCTCCTGGCTGAACCCCTGCTGGCGCAGCCGGTTGGCCAGTTCGGATTCGGCACTCTCGCGGCGGGCGAGACTGCGCATGGCGAAGTTGCGGGCGGCCGCCAGCTGCTCTTCGAAGCTGGGCTGTGCGGGTTCGGTAGTGGATTCATCAACCATAAATGACAAGGCCGGGTATCGACCCGGCCTTCCTGTTACTCGTTATTCGAACTCTTGTTCGCTTTCGACGTCGAACTCGTCTTCTTCCGCAACGACCGCCTTGTCATCGGCAGGAACGGCGCCGGAGAGCAGCAGCTCGCGCAGCTTGGCCTCTACCTCTGCAGCCATGGCCTTGTTCTCGGCAAACAGCTTCATCACGTTGGCCTTGCCCTGACCGATCTTCTCGCCGTTGTAGCTGTACCAGGCACCGGCCTTGTCGATCAGCTTGTGCTTGACGCCCAGATCCACCAGCTCGCCCTCTTTGGAGATGCCGGCGCCGTAGAAAATCTGGAATTCAGCCTGCTTAAAGGGCGGGGCCACCTTGTTCTTGACCACCTTGACGCGGGTCTCGTTGCCGACCACTTCATCCCCTTCCTTGATGGCGCCGGTACGACGAATATCCAGACGCACGGAGGCGTAGAACTTCAGTGCGTTACCACCGGTCGTGGTCTCCGGGCTACCAAACATGACGCCGATCTTCATCCGGATCTGGTTGATGAAGATGCACAGGCAGTTGGCGTTCTTGATGTTGGCGGTCAATTTACGCAGCGCCTGGGACATCAGACGGGCTTGCAGGCCGACGTGGGAGTCACCCATCTCGCCCTCGATTTCCGCTTTCGGAGTCAGGGCGGCCACGGAGTCGACGATGATGACGTCGACGGCGTTGGAGCGCACCAGCATGTCGCAGATCTCGAGCGCCTGTTCGCCGGTATCCGGCTGGGAGATCAACAGATCATCGACGTTGACGCCCAGTTTGGCGGCATAGATGGGGTCGAGTGCGTGCTCCGCATCGACGAAGGCACAGGTCTTGCCCTTCTTCTGGGCTTCCGCGATCACCTGCAGGGTGAGGGTGGTTTTACCGGAAGATTCCGGGCCGTAGATCTCGACGATACGACCGCACGGCAGACCACCGATCCCCAGCGCCACGTCCAGGGAGAGAGAACCGGTAGAAATGGCTTCGATGTCCATGGTCTTGCTGTCGCCCAGACGCATGATGGAGCCTTTGCCAAACTGCTTTTCGATCTGACCCAGCGCAGCCGCCAGTGCCTTCTGTTTGTTCTGATCCATGCCAATCTCCGCTGGAAATCGTGAGTAAGAAGTGAAGTTGGGCTAAGTATACTGTCTATTCATACAGTATCAAGCCCAATTTATCTGAGCAGGGCCAACAGACCCGACAAGGCCTGTCTCACCGCCTGCTGGCGCACCTGCCGGCGGTCGCCGTCGAAGCGGGCAAGCAGGGAGTGATGACGTCCCGAGCTATCCGCCCAGGCAAACCAGACGGTACCGACCGGCTTGCCTTCGGTAGCGCCGCCGGGGCCGGCGATGCCGCTGATGGCCACACTGATGGAGGCAGACGAGTGGGCCAGGGCGCCGCGGGCCATCTCCAGCACCACTGCCTCGCTCACGGCGCCATGCCGCTCAAGGCTCTCGTCGCTCACCCCCAGCATCTGCTGCTTGGCCTCGTTGGTGTAGGTGACAAAGCCGCGATCAAACCAGCCGGAGCTGCCCGCGATGTCGGTGATGGCGCTCGCCACCCCGCCGCCGGTGCAGGACTCGGCGGTCGCCGCCAGCCAGTCGCGCTGGCCGAGGGCCTGTCCCAACTCGATGGCCAGGTGCTCAATCTCTGCATCCAGTGTCATGGCGGATCTCCTGCTCATTGAAGAGGCACATTATGCGATCCCGATCCTGTCGCCCGCAACCGGGGGCAATCCAAGCCGACCTCCCCCGTCGCGGCGCTTATGTGTAGAATGGCGCCATCAAGCTCAAGGCTCATCACCGCAGACACAGGCCCGCAGAGGCCCCTTCTGGAATAGCACATGACCGCACAACACCAAGCCACTGGCGCCGCGCCAGGCGCCAATCTCAGCGCCCACACGCCCATGATGCAGCAGTATCTGACCCTCAAGGCCGAGAACCCGGAGATCCTGCTGTTCTACCGGATGGGCGACTTCTACGAACTGTTCTACGACGATGCCCGCAAGGCTTCCCAGTTGCTCGACATCTCCCTGACCAAGCGCGGCCAGTCGGCGGGCAGTCCCATCCCCATGGCGGGCGTGCCTTATCACGCCATCGAGGGGTATCTGGCCAAGCTGGTGCAGCTGGGCGAATCCGCTGCCATCTGCGAACAGGTGGGGGATCCTGCCACCAGCAAGGGGCCGGTGGAGCGCAAGGTTATTCGCATCATCACCCCGGGCACCGTCTCCGACGAGGCGTTGCTCAGCGAGCGTCAGGACAACCTGATCGCCGCCGTCTACCACGATGGCCACCGCTTCGGCTACGGCACCATGGACATAGGCTCGGGCCGTTTCTTCATCAACCAGTTCGAGAAAGAAGAGACCCTGCTGGCGGAGCTGCAGCGCACCAACCCGGCCGAGCTGCTCTACCCCGAATCGTTCGCCTTCCTGCACCACGTCGAGGGTCGCCGCGGTCTGCGCCGCCGCCCGGAGTGGGAATTCGAGCTCGGCACCGCCCGCAAGCTCTTGTGCCAGCAGTTCGGCACCCAGGATCTGGTGGGCTTTGGAGTCGAGCAGAGCGAGACCGCCCTGTGCGCCGCCGGCTGCCTGATGCAGTACGTGAAAGACACCCAGCGCACCGCCCTGCCCCACATTCGCAGCGTGCGCCTCGAACAGCCCGATCACGCAGTCATCATGGATGCCGCCACCCGCCGCAACCTAGAGCTGACCCAGAATCTGGCCGGCGGCCACGACAACACCCTCTCCGCCGTGCTGGACTGTACCGCTACCCCCATGGGCAGCCGGCTGCTCAAGCGCTGGATCCACCAGCCGATCCGCGATCGGGTGATCCTCAAAGGTCGCCAGAGCACCATCAAGGAGCTCATCGAGCAGAACCTATATGACGAGCTGGGCGGTTTGCTGCGCCAGGTCGGCGACGTGGAGCGGGTGCTGGCGCGCCTGGCCCTGCGCTCTGCCCGCCCGCGCGACCTCACCCGTTTGCGCCAGGCCTTCGCCCAACTGCCCGAACTGCAGCGGTTGCTGGCGGAGAGCGAACACGAGGCGGTACAACAACTGCGCGAGCGTGCCAGCACCTTCCCCGAGTTGCATGACTTGCTGGAGCGCGCCGTGATGGAGGTGCCACCGGTGCTCATTCGCGATGGCGGCGTCATCCGCGAAGGATTCAACACCGAGCTGGACGAGCTGCGGGATCTGGCCAACGGCGCCACCGCCAGCCTGGCCCGCATCGAGGAGCGCGAACGGCTGCTGACCGGCATCAATACCCTCAAGGTGGGTTACAACAAGGTGCACGGCTTCTATATCGAGGTGAGCCGTGCCAACAGCCATCTGGTGCCGGCCCACTACATCCGTCGCCAGACGCTGAAAAACAACGAGCGCTACATCATCGACGAGCTGAAAAAGTACGAGGACAAGGTACTCACCGCTCAGGCTCAGGCGCTGGCGCTGGAGAAACGCCTCTACGAGGAGCTGCTCGATGCCCTGCTGCCGCACCTCGGCGATCTGCAGGAATCCGCTGCCGCGCTGGCGGAGCTGGACGTGTTGGCCAACCTGGCCGAGCGGGCCGAGACCCTCGACTACCGTTGCCCTACCCTCATCGAGGAGGATCAGATCCTGATCGAGGCGGGCCGCCATCCGGTGGTGGAGCAAGTGATGACGGATCCCTTTATCGCCAACCCGATCCGGCTGGAGCGGGAACGGCGGATGCTGATCATCACCGGCCCCAACATGGGCGGTAAATCCACCTACATGCGCCAGACTGCGCTCATCGTGCTGCTGGCCCATATCGGTGCCTTCGTGCCGGCCGACAGCGCCCGCATCGGCCCCATCGACCGCATTTTCACCCGCATCGGGGCGTCGGATGACCTGGCATCGGGAAGATCCACCTTTATGGTGGAGATGACCGAAACCGCCAATATCCTCAACAACGCCACCGCCCGCAGCCTGGTGCTGATGGACGAGATCGGCCGCGGCACCAGCACCTACGACGGCCTCTCGCTGGCGTGGGCCTGCGCCGAACAGCTGGCGAGCAAGATTGGCGCCTACACCCTGTTCGCCACCCACTACTTCGAGCTGACCCGCTTGCCGGAGCTGATGAGCGGGCTGGCCAACGTCCATCTGGATGCGGTGGAGCACGGCGACACCATCGCTTTCATGCACGCGGTACAGGAGGGGGCAGCCAGCCGCTCCTACGGCTTGCAGGTGGCGGCATTGGCGGGAGTGCCCAAATCGGTGATCCATCAGGCCCGTCACAAGCTGCACGAGCTGGAGAGCGCCACCCCGGTGGCCGCCGGTGAAGTGCGCCCGACCCCGGTCGCCCTGCCGCCCCAGAGCCATCCGGTGGTGGAGGAGCTGGAAGCGGTGCGCCCGGATGAGCTCACCCCGCGTCAGGCGCTGGATCTGCTCTATCGCCTCAAGCAGATGCTGTAACCGGCAACAAATGCAAACAGGGGAACCGCGAGGTTCCCCTTTTTCATGGCTGGCTGCCAACCCTTGTCAGGGCAAGCCGGGGCCGAACTGCCCCTTGAGCGGATCGTAGTAGTAGGCGCGATAGTCGAAATCCATCTCCTTGAGCAAGGGATTGGGCAGTTCGAAGTACAACCGCTCATCCAGCTTCGCCCGGTCGAGGGAGGGTTTGAAGTGATGCAGCCAGAGCCGCTGCAACGAGCCATCCTGCCAGGCCAGCCGGATCCCCTCCGAGATACGCTGGATCGCCGCCTGATTGGCCTTGTTGGTGTAAAAGAGATGGAGGAAGGGATAGTGCAGCACCAGGCGTTGATCCACGGTGAGCGCCGGCAGATCCCCGTGTTGCTCCTGCTCGATGAACACCTCATTCACCCCGCGGCAAAACAGATCGACCCGACCGCGGGCGACCAGCCGGAACAGCCGCTCATAGCTGTCGACCTCCTGAACCCGCAAGCCGGCATTGCGCAGAATGGCCACATCCTGCCAACCACGCCCCTGACCGTGCACAAACTGCCGCAACTGGGCCAGGGTACTCACGTTCGCCACCGCCTGTGCCTGCTGCGGGCTGACAAAACAGATGCGGTAACCGAGCAGACCCAGCTCCACCGGGAATCGCACATAATCGAGGGAGTCACTGATCGCCGCCGGTTGCGGGGTATCGGCCGCGAACAGGTTGGGATAGAGGTTGGCTTTCATAGCTTGGCGCATCCGCACCCGGTTCATCGGTGGTGCCAGCCGCAGCTCGTAATCACCGTGGCTATCGCGGGTCTTCTCCAGCGCCAGTTGCAGCAGGTCGTGAGTATAGAGAGCCCGCATATCCCGTTCACTCTCCGGGCTGATATGGGTAAAGACATCGCCAGCCCGGGTTGGGCTGGCGAAAAACAGGCTGCAGAAGAGCAGACAACAGAGAGCAAGGCGATGGTTGGTCATATGGCTCGTCCCGGGCGCACTGCTTTGAGTGTAGCGCCGAGTACTGCCCGAGGAGGCACGCCTCTCCTTACCAGAAGATCTTGCCCAGCAGGGGTGCCAGCAGCACGGTGACCATGCCAGCGATCATCATCACCATGCTGGAGACCACCCCTTCCTCATTGCCTATCTGGTAAGCCCTGGCGGTGCCGGCGCCATGGGCCGAGGCACCAAACCCGGCCCCCTTGCCGAGCCGGCTGCGAATGGCCAGCACGGTGAGCACGCTCTCGCCGACCGCCATGCCGATCACCCCGGTCAGCACCACGAACAGGGCGGTGAGATCGCTCTCGCCACCGATGGCGCGGGTCGCCTCCACCGCAAACGGAGTGGTGATGGAGCGCATCGCCAGGCTGCGCTGCAGCATGTCGGAGAGATCCAGCCAGCGGGCCAGCAAGACGGTGCTGCCCACCGCCATGATGACGGAGGCCACCACCCCCACCGAAAGAGAGAGCCAGTGCCGACGAATGAGCCGGCGATTCTCGTAGACGGGCACCGCAAAAGCCACGGTCGCCGGCCCCAGCAACCAGAGCAGCCAGTGGGATTCGGCCATGTAGTCCCGGTAGGGAATGTGGAACAGCAAGACCACCGCCACCAACAGGGTGGGCGCCAGCAACAACGGCATCAGGGGCAGGATGCGCTTTTTGCCATAGAGCCACTTGCTGGCGTAGTAGAAGATCAGGGTCAGGGCGAAACAGACGAAGCCGAGCAGGGTATCAGACATGGCGACGACTCCGGCGGGCCAATTTCAGCTCGAGGCGATAGACCCGGTCCACCACCAGGGCCGTGGTGCCAAGCACCAGCGTGGTACTGACCAGCAGCACCACCATGATGCGCCACCCCTCCTGCAACAGCAGCTCCTGATAGTTGACTACCGCCACCACGGCGGGCACGAAGAACAGCAGCATTTCCGCCAGCAGCCAGCGGGCACCGGCGCTGAACCATTCGGCCTTGACCACCCCGAGCAGGATGCAGGCCAGCAGCAACAGCATACCGGTGAGGTTGGCGGGGAGCGGAATGTGCAGGGTACGCACGGCGGTATCGGCCAGCAGCCAGACAAGGGCCAGCAGGGCGATTTGGAAGGGAGTCTGTAACCAGCGAATGCAGAGGGCTCTCATTATCGTCGTCTTTCTGTGAACTGGGTCACAGTATAAAGAGACGGGAAACCTGCAAAAAATGAATTTAAATTATCAAAATCATGCCAAATTAGCATGTTAGGATAACCCGGTCAGACACACGCCAACCAGAGGGAAATCCATGGATATCCGGGCCTTGCGCTACTTCGTCGAACTGGTGCGGGAACAGAGTTTCACCCGCGCCTCGGAAAAGCTGTTCGTCACCCAGCCCACCATCAGCAAGATGATCCGCAACATGGAGGAGGAGCTGGGCCAGCCCCTGCTCAACCGCGAGGGGCGCCGCTTCACCCTGACCGACAGCGGCCGGGTGCTGTTCAACCGCGCCCAGACCATACTCGCCGAGATGCAGCAGCTGGAAGACGAGCTGGCCGACCTGCAGAGCCTGAAGCACGGACGCCTCACCCTCGGCATTCCCCCCATGGTGGGCCATGTCTATGCGGACCTGATCCGCGCCTATCGGGCCCGTTATCCCGGCGTGGAGCTGAGCCTGGTGGAGTATGGTGGACGCCGCATCGAACAGGCGGTGCTGGAGGGAGAGCTGGATCTGGCCATCACCATGCTGCCGACCAGGGAGGAGGCCGCCCTCAGTACCCTGGATCTGGACTGCTACCCGATCCGGGTGGTGTTGCCGGATCTGCCCCGCTGGCACGGCGACGCTCCGCTTCGACTCGATGCCCTGCAAGATGAGCCCTTTCTGCTCTACACCCGGGCCTTCACCCTGAGCGAGCGGCTGGAGCAGGCCTGCCAGCTGGCCGGCTTCGAGCCCCAGGTAGCGGCCCGCAGCAGCCAGTGGGACTTTCTCATCGCCATGGTGCGCAGCGGCATGGGGGTGGCCTTCCTGCCCGAGCCGGTCTGCCGCAGGCTGACCCCGGACGGGCTGGTGCTGCGCCCGCTGGCGCCGGAACTGAGCTGGCGGCTCGGGGTGATCTGGCCGAAGGAGCGTTACCTCTCCCGCACTGCAGAGGCCTGGCTGGCACTCTGCCGTGAGCGCGATCTGCCTCACTGATCGCCGAAACGATCCGTCATCGGGTTGTAGAAGTAGGGGCGGTAATCGAAGCCAATCCCCTTGAGGAAGGGATTATCCAGCCGGATCAGGTGGCGCTGCGGCAACTTGGCAAAATCGATGGCCGGGCCGAAGCTGCCGCGCCACAGCGCCTGCAGCGAGCCATCCTGCCAGGCCAGTTTCAGCCCCAGCTCGACCCGCTTGATGGCCTCACTGTTTTTCCCGTTGGTATAAAAGACCCGTGGCAGGGGGTAGTAGAGTAACAGGCTGCTATCGACGGCAAGATCGGTCACCCCCTGATGGGTCAGCAACTCGTTGCGAAGCTCGCTCACCCCGCGGCAAAACAGATCGAAACGACCGCGGGACACCATCTTGAACAGCTTCTCGTAGCCCTCCACCTCCAGCACTTGCAGGCCCGAGCGGCGCAGGATCTCGATATCCAGCCACCCCTTGCCCTGACCGAAAGTAAATGGCTGCAGTTCCTTGAGACTGGTCACCCGGGTGACGGCCGCCTGTTGCTGCGGGCTGACAAAGCAGATCCGGTAGCTGACGATACCGAGGTGAATGGGGAAACGGACATAGGCCAACCCCTCTCCCTCGCGGGCACTGCTGTAGCTATCCATCACCATCAGGTTGGGCAGCAGATTGAGATCCATGCTCAGACGTGCTCGCGCCTTGGTCATGGTGGGCGCAGGAACCAGTTCGTAGTCACCAAAGGTGTCGCGGGTCTTGTCGAGGGCGAGGCGCAGCAGCTCCCTGTCATAGGTGGTGCGGGGGTCCTGCTCGCTCTCCGGGCCTATATAGGTGAAAAGGGTGGCAGCCTGTGCCATCACCGGCAGCAGGCAGAGCAGGGAGGCAAACATCAAACGCGGCGACACCATAAACTGGACCTTGGCAAGAGAGACACCCACAAGTGTAGCCACTGGTGTCCCTCTATCGCCGCCCTGCCCCACTCGTCATGGCAACCCGGGCCTCTATTGGCCTGAGCACACGGCTGGCCTCCACCCGGCACGGGTCGCCCCTTCTGGGCGAGGTGCTTCGCTTACTGCTCTTCCCCGATGGGGGCAGCAATCCACTTCATCAGGGTCAGCATGTCCTGGGGCGCCACGCCGACCGAAAGGCCGCGCTTGCCGCCGCTCACCAGGATCTCGTCAAACTGCATGGCCGACTCGTCGAGCACGGTAGGCAGCAGCTTCTTCTGGGCCAGCGGGCTGATGCCACCCACCTTGTAGCCGGTCAGCTTCTCCGCCTCCGCCGGCTTCATCATCTCCACCTTCTTGAGGCCGGTGGCCTTGGCCAGCTGTTTCAGGCTGCACATGCCGGACGAGGGGACGATGGCCACCACCGCCTGCTTGTCGTGGTGGGCGATCAGGGTCTTGAACACCTGGGCCTCCGGCAGGCCGAGCTGGGTCGCGGCATGCTTGCCGAAATCGTCGTGGGCTTCGCACTCGTAGGGGTAGAGCTTGTGGGGGATCTTGAGCTTCTTCAAGAGGTTGATGGCAGGAGTCATGATAAATGCCTTGAGTCAAAACAAGACCAGACAGTCTGCGCCTGCGTGGCGGGGGATGCAAGCCGGGGCAGGCTGCCACACATGGCACTCTCCATCGTTTCACCGGGAGCGGGCCGGCGAATGCGGTCAGTTTTGACTCAAAATCCCGCTTTTGCCATCGCGTCGCGCCTGGGGTAGTTTTTCCCTCCCCAAGAAAACTGCCGGAGGAGTGAATGGCGAGAAGAATCATGGTGCTGAGACACGGCGAGACCCTGTTCAATGCACAGCAGAAGCTGCAAGGGCATTGCAACTCGGCATTGACCGGGCGCGGTGAAGCGCAGGCCAGAGGTGTCGGGCAACGACTGGCACAGCATCTGGCTGGCCGCCCCTACCGGGTCTATGCCAGCGATCTGGGGCGGGCCATGCAGACCGCCGCCATCGTCTGCGGCGAGCTGGACTATCCGGCCGACCAGATAGTGCCTGAGCCCAGGGTGCGGGAGTTCTCCCTCGGGGAGTGGGAGCAGCGCACCATCCCTGACTTGCTGGCCGCCCAGCCCGATCTGCTTGAGCGCCGTGACTGGTACTTGCAGGCCCCCGGCTGCGAGCCGTGTGACGGAGTGCGGTCCCGCCTGGCCGACTGGCTGGCCGGCTTGCCAGAGGATGAGGACGTGGTGGTGGTGAGCCACGGCCTGACCGGCGTAGTGCTGCGCGGCATGCTGCTCGGGCTCGATGAGGAGGCTACCTGGCAGCAGGATCTGCCCCAGGATGCCTTCTTCATCATCGAAGCGGGAAGCATGACCCGAGTTGACTGCACGCCCGTGCTTGAGCCTGCGTAACAGGCTGACTTTATCAGCATCTGAACATGGAAAAGGGCGCCTTGTCGGCGCCCTTTGGCATTATGGGAACTGGCTGAATGCGGCTCGCGTCGCCAGCGTCATCAACCGGTGTTGCGCATCCCTGCGGCGATACCGGCGATGGTGACCATCAGCGCCTTGTCGAGCTCGGGGTGCAGGGTCTCCGGGTGGTTGCGGGAGCGGTTGAGCAGCTCGGCCTGCAGCACGTTGAGCGGGTCGGTATAGGGGTTGCGCAGCTTGATGGACTCCTTGATCCAGGGCTGATCCTCCAGCAGATCCCCGCGCGGGCTCAGTTTCAGCACCACCTCGATGGATTCGGCAAGCTCCTGACGCAGCTGCTGGCCAAGGCCCCACAGCTCCTTGGGCACCAGACGGGTGTCGTAGTACTCGGCGAGCCAGGCGTCCGCTTTCAGGAACACCATCTCCAGCATCTCGAGACGGGTGCGGAAGAAGGGCCACTGGGCGCTCATCTCCGCCAGCACTTCGAGCTTGCCGCCATCGATGGCCTGTTGCAGCCCCTTGTGGGCACCGAGCCAGGCCGGCAGCATCAGGCGGTTCTGGGTCCAGGCGAAGATCCACGGAATGGCGCGCAGACTCTCGACGCCGCCGTTTGGTTTGCGCTTGGCCGGGCGTGAACCGAGCGGCAGCTTGCCGAGCTCCATCTCCGGAGTAGCGGCACGGAAGTAGGGCACGAAGTCCGCATGACCACGCACGATACTGCGGTAGTGTTCGCAGGAGTCGGCGGCCAGCTGCTCCATCACCTCGCGCCAGCACTCCTTCGGCTTGGGCGGCGGCAGCAGGTTCCCTTCCAGCACGGCGCTGGTGTAGAGCTCCAGGCTCTTGATGGCCACCTTGGGCAAACCGAACTTGAAGCGGATCATCTCCCCCTGCTCTGTGGTACGCAGCCCCCCGCGCAGGGATCCCGGCGGCTGGGAGAGGATCGCCTGGTGAGCCGGCGCACCGCCACGACCGACGGTACCGCCGCGGCCATGGAACAGGGTGAGGCGAATGTTGTTAGCCTCGGCCAGCCCCACCAGAGACTCCATGGCGGCGTACTGGGCCCAGCCCGCGGCCATCATGCCCGCATCCTTGGCAGAGTCGGAGTAGCCGATCATCACGTACTGGCGACCCTGGATATAGCCGCGATACCAGTCCACCGACAGCAGGCGCGCCATCACGGCAGTGCCCGCCATCAGGTCATCCTGGGTCTCGAACAACGGGGCGACCGGCATACGGAACTTGCAGCCGGCCTCTTTGAGCAGCAGCTGCACCGCCAGCACGTCGGAGGGGGCGCCCGCCATGGAGATGATGTAGATGCCGAATGCATCCGGGTCGTGGCCGGCGATCACCTGGCAGGTATCCAGGGTCTCGCGGGTCTCGGCACTCGGCTCCCAATCGTGGGGGATGAGCGGGCGGCGGGAGTTCAGCTCGCTCAGCAGGAAGGCCTGCTTGTCATCCTCGCTCCACTCGGCGTAGTCACCCATGCCCAGATAGCGGGTCAGTTCGGAGAAGACCTGGCCGTGGCGCTCGCCATCCTGACGGATGTCCAGCTTGACCAGATGGATGCCGAAGCAGGCGACCTTGCGCAGCACGTCCAGCAGCATGCCGTCGGCGATGTTGCCCATGCCGCAGGCGTGCAGGGAGTGGTAGCAAAGCTCCAGCGGCTCGCGCAGCTGAGCGGTAGTTTTGATGAGGTCGCGGCTCTCGCTCACCTGACCCTGCACCTTGGCAGTCAGGTGCTCCTTGGTTTCGCGTAGCGCCTCGCGCAGCTCGCGCACCAGGGCGCGGTAGGGCTCGGGATGATCCCCTACCCGCTCGCGTACGGCCTCGGTGCAGTCGGACATGGAGAGCTCGGAGGTGAGCTCCTTGATGTCCTTGTAGAACAGGCTCACCGCCATCCAGCGGCCCAGCTCCAGCACTTCGGCGGTCACCTTGGCGGTGACGAAGGGGTTGCCGTCGCGGTCACCGCCCATCCAGGAGGTGAACTTGACCGGCGCGGCATCCAACGGCAGCCGCACACCCAGATGGTGTTGCAGGCGCTCGTCCAGATTGCGCATGAATTCGGGAATGGCCGGCCACAGGCTGTTCTCCACCACGGCAAAGCCCCACTTGGCTTCGTCCACCGGGGTCGGGCGCTGCTCGCGGATCTCGTTGGTGTGCCAGGCCTGATTGATCAGCTGCTCGATGCGATTGAGGATTTTGTCCCGCTCGCGTGGCAGCAGGTCAGAGAGCTCCAGCGCCTCCAGGCAGTCATTGAGCTGCACATGCTTGTGGATCAGGGTGCGGCGGGTTACCTCGGTGGGGTGGGCGGTCAGCACCAGATCGATATCCAGCTCGCGCACCGCCTGGATGATGGCCTCCTGCGACAGATTGGAGGCTTTCAGCTTGTCGAACATCAACTCCAGCGGATCCGGGGTGCAGGTCTGCTCTTCGCAGCGACGGGAGATGGTGTGGAACTGTTCTGCCACGTTGGCCAGATTGAGGAACTGGCTGAAAGCGCGGGCCACCGGCAGCAGCTCGTCGTCGGAGAGGGTGCGCAGGGTATCGAGCAGACGTTCCCGATCGGCCTCATTGCCCTTGCGGGAAGACTTGGCCAGCTGGCGAATGGTTTCGATCTTGTCGAGGAAGGCCTGACCCTGATGATCCTTGATGGACTTGCCCAGCAGTTGACCCAGCATGCCTACGTTGGCGCGTAGTGCGGCGTACTTTTCGTTCATTCCACATCCTTATCTTGTTGGTGCCTGACACCCGTCCCGGGGTGCATGACAGCCTCACTTATTGTTGTGCGATTACAACATATGCTCCGTCATCTTAGGGTGACAATCTACCCAGATTGTCTGCGCAAGGTCAAATAACAGGCCGATTCAGAACATGTATTTCCATCACCTCTCCAGGCGCGGCTTGTTATGTAACTTACTTACAAATGTTCTGCTCTCTGCGCCGTGCCCGTCACAGGCAAAAACGGCGGATCAGGTGCTGCAGCACCGCCGTGGTCGGCTTGACGAAGGAGAGGTCCAGATACTCGTCCGGCTGGTGCGCCTGGGCGATATGACCGGGGCCCAGAACGATGGTTTCACACCCCAGTTGCTGGATAAAGGGGGCCTCGGTGCAGTAGTTCACGGATTCGGCGACCCGGCCGCTCGCCTTCTCGGCTTCGCGCACCAGCTCCGAGTCATCTGCGCAGGCATAGGCGGGGATGGGCTCGTGCAGGTGCTGCAGGTGCAGGCAGCCCGGCTGATGGATCTCGATGGGGGAGAGCGCCTCTTTCAGCATCCCCATCAACTCATCGGGGCCGACCTGCGGGGTGGGTCGCATGTCGATATGCAGCTCGCAGCAGCCGCAGATACGGTTCGGGCTGTCGCCCCCCTGGATGTAGCCGAGATTCAGGGTCGGCTGGGGCACCGCAAAGCGATGGTCGGCGTATTTCTCCTTCAGGCTGTGCTGCAGCTTGAGCACCTGGCCCATGGCCTGATGCATGATCTCCAGCGCATTGACGCCATTGGCGGGATCCGAGCTGTGGCCGCTCTTGCCCGTGATGCGGATCGTCTCCGACATATGCCCCTTGTGGGCCACCACGGGCACCAGACCGGTGGGCTCACCGATCACCGCGTAGTCCGGCTTGAGCTCGGCCGCCGCCGCGATGGCGCGCGCCCCCGCCATGGTGGTCTCCTCATCGGCAGTCGCCAGAATGCGCAGTGGCTTGTCGAGAGTCTTGAGGTCTATCTCTTTCAGCGCTTCCACGATAAAGGCAAAGAAGCCCTTCATATCGATGGTACCAAGGCCATAGAGGCGGTTGCCCTCTTCAGTCACCTTGAAGGGATCCTTGCGCCAGCCTCCCTCATCGAATGGCACAGTGTCCGTGTGGCCCGCCAGCAGCAGCCCTCCTTCCCCCTGACCATAAGTCGCCACCAGGTTGAACTTGCCCGGCAGCTCAGGCAGAGCGGTGACCTCGCAGCGAAAGCCGAGCTGGGTGAACCAGTCCGCCAGCAGCCGGATCACCGCCTCGTTGCTCTGATCCCACTTGGGATCCGTGCTGCTGATGGAGGGAATCGCAATAATGTTCTTGTAGAGAGAAAAAAAATCCAGATTGGCCACCCGCTCCTCCTTGCGTCCCCGAAACGTTTCTGTTAGAAAATACAAATGCAATGTGAATGCATGAATATGCTGCAAGTTTAACAGGATACGCAGCCCACCGACAAAGGCTACTAGTTGTAAGGGAAAGTTAATGTTCTGTCACCTGATCTATAACCGACGACACAACCCCGCCTGAATTGCCCCTCCGCACCAGTTGCACCAAAGGGGCGATTGACCACCCCTTGCCTCGCAGCACCACGCTGTGAAATTCGAACTCTGACTTGGAATACTCAACAATGCTTAACACCGTTATCGTCGGTGCCAGTGGCTACGCGGGAGCCGAACTGGCCGCACTGGTCCAGAACCATCCACAACTCAAGCTGTTCGGGCTCTATGTCTCGGCCGGTAGCCAGGACGCCCACAAGCGTTTCTCCTCTCTGCATCCCCAGTGGGTCGGCAAGCTGGATCAGCCGCTGCTGCCGCTGGACGAGGATGGCATGACCCGGATCCTGACCCAGGCTGACCTGGTGCTGCTGGCCACCGCCCATGAGGTGAGCGCAGAGCTGGCGCCCAGGTTCCTGGCCAAGGGGCTGCCGGTGTTCGATCTCTCCGGCGCCTTCCGGGTCAAGGATCAGGATTTCTACGCCTCCTTCTACGGCTTCACCCACGGCAGCGAACAGTGGCTGGATCAGGCCGTCTACGGTCTGGCGGAGTGGAATGCACAGGCCATCCAGGCCGCCCAGCTTGTCGCCGTACCCGGTTGCTACCCGACCGCCTCCCTGTGCGCCCTCAAGCCGCTGCAGCAGGCCGGCCTCATCGCCAAGGGGTGGCAGCCCATCATCAATGCGGTCTCCGGGGTCTCCGGGGCCGGTCGCAAGGCGGCCATCAACACCAGCTTCTGCGAGGTGAGCCTCAATCCCTACGGCACCTTCAATCACAGGCACCAGCCGGAGATCAGCCACCACCTCGGCAAGGAGGTGCTGTTCCAGCCCCACCTTGGCAACTATGTGCGCGGCATCCTGGCCACCATCTATGTGCAGCTGGCGGACGGCGTGACTCCGGCCCAGGTGGATCAGGCCTACCTCAAGGCCTACGAAGGCAAGCCGCTGGTGCGCCTCACCGGTCAGATGCCCTCCATCCGCGGGGTGGCGGGTACCCCTTACTGCGACATCGCCTGGCAACAACAGGGCAACATGCTGGTGGTGGTCTGTGCCATCGACAACCTGCTCAAGGGTGCCGCCTCCCAGGCGATGCAGTGCATAAATATCAAATTCGGTTTCGACGCAGGCCAGGGCCTGATTTAAAGACTCAAGGAAGGATCGCAACGATGGACAAACAGACTCTGGTCATCAAGCTGGGCGGCGCCCTGATCGAGAACGACGAGGCGCTGACCGCCCTGTTCGCCACCCTCAAGACATTTCTGGACGAGCAGCACAGACCCCTGGTGCTGGTGCACGGCGGCGGCTGCCTGGTGGACGACCTGCTCAAGGGGCTGGGGCTCACCTCCAGCAAGAAGAACGGCCTGCGGGTGACCCCGTTCGATCAGATCCCCTTTATCGCCGGCGCGCTGGCGGGCACCGCCAACAAGATGATGATGGCCAAGGCCATCGCCACCGGCATCCCGGCGGTGGGGCTCTGCCTCGCCGATGGTGGTCTGTGCCAGGTGACCCAGCTCGACCCGGATCTCGGCGCGGTCGGTGACTGCCAGCCGGGCAACCCGGCGCTGGTGGCCGGCATCCTGGGTCAGGGCTTCCTGCCGGTGGTGAGTTCCATCGGCATCACCGCCGACGGCCAGCTGATGAACGTCAACGCGGATCAGGCGGCCACCGCCATTGCCGAGGCACTCGGCGCCGATCTGGTGATGCTCTCCGACGTGAGCGGCATCCTGGATGGCAAGGGCAAGCTGGTGCCCCAGCTGAACAAGGCTACCGCCCTCGATCTGATGGAGAAGGGCGTCATCGCCGACGGCATGGCGGTCAAGGTGAAGGCGGCCCTGCACGCCGCCGAGACCCTGGGCAAGCCGGTCTGTGTCGCCAGCTGGCGCTACCCGGATCAGCTGCTCAAGCTGCTGGCGGGCGGTGCGGTCGGCACCCAGGTTGCGATTTGAGATCAATGAAAAAGGACACTGCCATGAAACACCTTCTGAAAGACAGCGACCTGAACAAATCGCAAATCGAGGCGCTGATCGCGCTGGGCAAATCGGTCAAGGCCGATCCGAAAAAGTACGGCCAGGCACTGGCGGGCAAGAGCGTGGTCACCCTGTTCGAGAAGCCCTCCCTGCGCACCCGGGTCACCTTCGACATCGGCATCGCCAAGCTGGGCGGCCACAGCGTCTATCTGGACCAGCAGAACGGTGCGCTCGGCAAGCGCGAGTCGGTGAAGGATTTTGCCGCCAACCTGTCGCGTTGGTGTGACGCCATAGTCGCCCGGGTGTTCGATCACCAGACCCTGATCGAGCTGGCCGAACACGGCAGCGTGCCCGTGGTAAACAGCCTGTGCAACCTCTACCACCCCTGCCAGGGGCTGGCGGACTTCATGACCATCGCCGAGCACTACGACGATCTGTCCAAGGTGAAGCTGGCGTATCTCGGCGATGGCAACAACGTCAGCCACTCCCTGCTGCTGCTGGGGGCGACGCTCGGCACCGACGTCACCCTGATCTGCCCCAAAGGCCACGGCCCGGATACCCAGATCTTCCTGCAGGCCCAGGCACTGGCGGCCCAGTCAGGCGCGACCATCCACATCAGCGATGACGTGGCGGATATCGAAGGGTTCGACGTGGCCTACACCGATACCTGGGTGTCGATGGGCGACAGCACCCCGATGGAGCAGGTCACCGATCTCTTCATGCCCTACCAGATCAACCAGGCCCTGCTCGATCGCACCGGCATCCAGCACGTGCTGCACTGCCAGCCGGCGCACCGGGAGCTGGAGATCACCTCGCAAGTCATGGATGGCCCGGCCTCCCTCATCATGGATGAGGCGGAAAACCGGATGCATATCCAGAACGCCGTGCTGCTGACCCTGCTGGGCGGCCAGGCGTGCGGCAAATAACGGTCCTCAACCCGAATCACAACCCTTTATCGAATCATCACGGAGAGAAGTAAAATGAGCGGAATCAACAAGATAGTACTGGCTTACTCGGGCGGACTGGATACCTCGGCCATCATTCCCTGGCTCAAGGAGCATTATGACGCCGAGATCATCGCCTTCGTCGCCGACGTGGGTCAGGAGCGCGACGATCTGGAAGGGATCGAGCAGAAGGCCATCGCCTCCGGCGCCACCAAGTGCATCATCAAGGATCTGCGCGAAGAGTTCGTCAAAGAGTACGTCTACCCGACCCTGAAGACCGGCGCCGTCTACGAGGGCACCTACCTGCTGGGCACCTCCATGGCCCGTCCGGTGATCGCCAAGGCCATGGTCGAGGCCGCGCTGGCCGAGGGTGCCGACGCCATCTCCCACGGTTGCACCGGCAAGGGTAACGACCAGGTCCGTTTCGAAGGCGCAGTCGCCGCCCTGGCGCCCCAGCTGAAAGTGATCGCCCCCTGGCGTCTGTGGGACATGCGCTCCCGGGAAGATCTGCTGGCCTATCTGGAAGCCCGTCAGATCCCCTGCAAGGCGACCCTGAAGAAGATCTACAGCCGTGACGCCAACGCCTGGCACATCTCCACCGAGGGTGGCGAGCTGGAGAGCACCTGGAACGAGCCGTCCGAAGCCGTGTGGCAGTGGACCGTCTCTGCCGAGCAGGCCCCGGATCAGCCGGAATACGTCAAGCTGACCGTCGCCAAGGGCGAAGTGGTGGCCGTTGATGACCAGCCGCTCAGCCCGCACCAGATCCTGATGACCCTGAACGAGCGTGCCGGCAAGCACGGTGTGGGCCGCATCGACATCACCGAGAACCGGATGGTGGGCATGAAGTCCCGTGGCTGCTACGAGACCCCGGGTGGTACCGTCATGGTCGCCGCGCTGCGCGCCGTGGAAGAGCTGGTGCTGGACAGACCGACCCGCGCCTGGCGGGAAAAACTCGGTGCCGAGTTCTCCCACCTGGTCTATGACGGTCGCTGGTTCACCCCCCTGTGCAAGGCGATCCTCGCCTCCGCCAACGCCATCGCCGAGGATCTCGACGGGGAAGTGGTACTGAAGATGTACAAGGGCCAGGTCACCGCGACCCAGAAGAAGTCGCCCAACAGCCTCTACTCCGAAGACTTCGCCACCTTCGGCGCCGACGAGGTGTACGACCAGAGCCATGCCGACGGCTTTATCCGTCTCTACACCCTGGCCAGCCGGATCCGCGCCATGAAGGAGCAGCATCTGGCCATCGGTGGCGACCACACCCACGGTTGATCACCCGGTGTGACCCGCTGATACCGGTGAGGGGGCATGGCCCCCTCACCCATAAGTGGCGGGATGTGACCAACGCGGCAGCGCCCTGGCCGCGTCTGTGAGATAACGGGGCGGTTTGAATATGATGCTGAAGTATTTATCTCCCTTCTCCCCTTGCGGGAGAAGGGTCGGGGATGAGGGGGAATTGCCCTCACCCCAGCCCTCTCCCGGGGGAGAGGGAACGGGTTCGCAGTCACTTGATATGACGTGGCCAAAGGCTACCGCATCGATCTCGACCGCACAGTCATACGGACAAACATAAGGCACGATTTCAAGCTCGGGGGCCAGGCGCCGCCGACAACGCATTCAAGGAGAGCAGTATGGCACTTTGGGGTGGACGCTTCAGTCAGGGAGCCGATAGCCGGTTCAAGCAGTTCAACGATTCGCTGCGGTTCGATTACCGCCTGGCGGAGCAGGATATCCAGGGCTCCATGGCCTGGGCCCGCGCCTTGGTCAAGGTGGGCGTGTTGACCGAGGGCGAGCAGGCAAAGCTACAACAGGCGATGGAAGTGCTGCTCGCCTCGGTGCAGCAGGATCCCCAGCAGATCCTGAGCTCGGATGCCGAAGACATCCACTCCTGGGTCGAGGGCAAGCTCATCGCCGCCGTCGGCGATCTTGGCAAGAAGCTGCACACCGGCCGCTCGCGCAACGATCAGGTCGCCACCGACCTCAAACTCTGGTGCAAGGCGCAGGGCGAGCTGCTGGCCGCCTCCATCACTGCCCTGCAACAGGGGCTGGTGGCCTCTGCCCGTGCCAATCAGGCCGCGGTGTTGCCCGGTTACACCCATCTGCAGCGGGCCCAACCGGTCACCTACGCCCACTGGGCGCTGGCCTATGTGGAGATGCTGGAGCGGGATCACTCCCGCCTGCAGGATGCCCTCAAGCGCCTCGATACCAGCCCGCTGGGCTGCGGCGCCCTGGCGGGTACCGCCTATGCCATCGACCGGGAGGCGCTGGCGCTCGACATGGGCTTTAGCGGTGCCACCCGCAACAGCCTGGATTCGGTGTCGGATCGGGATCACGTGGTGGAGCTGATGCACGTGGCGTCGCTCTCCATGACCCACCTGTCGCGCTTTGCCGAAGATCTGATCTTCTACAACACCGGCGAGGCGGGCTTTGTCGAGCTCTCCGATGCGGTCACCTCCGGCTCCTCCCTGATGCCGCAGAAGAAGAACCCGGATGCTTTGGAGCTTATTCGTGGCAAGACGGGTCGGGTGGTAGGTGCCCAGCTGGGCATGCTGATGAGCCTCAAGGCACTGCCGCTGGCCTACAACAAGGACATGCAGGAAGACAAGGAGGGGCTGTTCGATGCCCTCGATACCTGGCACGACTGCCTCGACATGGCGGCCCTGGTGCTGATCGACCTGAAAGTAAACGGCGAGCGCACCATGGCGGCGGCCCAGGGCGGCTACGCCAACGCCACCGAGCTGGCGGACTATCTGGTAGCCAAGGGGATCCCGTTTCGTGAGGCACACCATATCGTCGGCGAAACAGTGGTCTACGCCATCGGCGTGCACAAGCCGCTGGAGGAGCTCTCCATCGGCGAGTTCCAGCGCTTCAGCCCGGTGATCGACTTCGACGTCTACCCCAATCTGGAGCTGGAAGCGACCCTGGCCAAGCGGGTTGCCAAGGGCGGCGTCGCCCGCGAGCAGATCGAATCGGCCCTTACCGCCGCCGAAGCCTGGCTGGCCAAACGCGCCTAAGCGCACAGGAACATCAAGAGAGGGCGTCAGCCCTCTTTTTTATGTCGGCTTATCAGCCTGTTTCGCTTGCCCCGAGGGCGGCAAAGCGGGCATACCTCCCTGACCAGGCTGAATGGATCTCAGCGCCAACCAGAAGGAACCTGCATGTATCTGCCACCCCATTTCTCGGCCACCGACCCCAAGGCCTTGCATCAATTGATCCTGGCCCATCCGCTGGGCGCCCTGATCACCCATGGCGAACAGGGGCTCGATGCCAACCACCTCCCCTTTGAATTTGACGGTGAAGAGGGGGAGCACGGCGTCCTGCGCGCCCATGTGGCCCGCAACAACCCACTCTGGCAGGAGGTGAAAGA
Source organism: Aeromonas sp. 19NY04SH05-1 (assembly GCF_040581895.1). Classification (NCBI taxonomy): domain Bacteria; kingdom Pseudomonadati; phylum Pseudomonadota; class Gammaproteobacteria; order Aeromonadales; family Aeromonadaceae; genus Aeromonas; species Aeromonas sp. 19NY04SH05-1. Next base: position 4,142,281 of record NZ_CP095328.1, read on the forward strand.
CGGTGACGAGGTGCTGGTGATCTTCAAGGCCGCCGACGGCTATATCTCCCCCAACTGGTATCCGGACAAGCAGGCGCACCATAAACAGGTGCCGACCTGGAACTACAGCGTGGTGCATGCCCACGGCCGCATCCGGGTGCGCGACGATGCTCGTTTCGTGCGCCGTCTGCTGGCAAACCTGACCCGCCGCCACGAGGCCGGGGAGCCAGCGCCATGGAAGATGGCGGATGCGCCGCGAGACTATCTCGAGGCCATGGTGCAAGCCGTGATTGGCATTGAGATCGAGGTAGTGCGGCTGGTCGGCAAGTTCAAGCTGAGCCAGAACAAGGATGAGTCGGATCGCCAAGGGGCCATCCACGCCTTGCAGGAAAAGGGACTGACGGAGCTGGCCGGCGACATGGCAAGCCCGCCATCGCCTCGCGCATAACCCTTTGAGCAAAAACCAAAACGGCAACCATCAGGTTGCCGTTTTGTTTTATTCAGCCGGGTTCACGCGCTGGCATTCAGCAGCCTGCCGACCCCCTCCCCCTTGCCGTTGGGCAGGGTCTGTTTAAAGGCGGCAAGCAGCTGATCGAGGTTGAGGCTGTTTGCCCCCAGAGAGCCCTTGAGGGTGTCGAGTTCGCTGCGCAGCGCATCGAGACGGGTGCCCTGGGTGCCATTGGCGAGCTGGCTGCGGGCTGCGTCGATGGCATCCGGCAGGGACTGGCCACCGAACTCCTGCCCCAGGCTCTGCACCAGATCGCTCATAAAGTGGTTGATGGCGGGGCGGTTTTGCTCGCTGTTAGCATCCTTGATGCCGAGGCGCTGGAACAGGCTCTGGACCGTGGGGGCCAGGCGCTCCGGCTGTGCAGCCTGCGGCGCCGTTTGCGTCTTGCCACTGCCGCTCAGCAACTGACTGCCGAGCTTGAGGGCAATGGAGGCGATGGGAAGCAGGGTACTGATCATCATGATATCTCTCCGCGGCGATGGCCCTGGGTGGTGTTGCCAAGAGAAGTGCATAAGCGGGGCCAACATGGCGAAAAAAACGCCGACCATGGCTAACGCCTTGAGCCGCCATCTGATTTACCGAGCCGCATCGACTCGCAAAGTGGGAAGCCCCCCTCCCCGCAAGCCACCGACGGCCAGAGGCTGCCGCCTGCGCGCCAAGCGGCAAGTGACTGCGGCAAGGCCGTTTGCCCCCTGTTCTCTGGCCCCTTGCGGCCATAAGAGGCAGCAGGCAGCCCCCTTTTATCGGCGCATTTATTAGGGAATCTTATTGGCATTAAGATGATGTCGATTTTCTTATCATCCCGCTTCCCGCAAGATGGCTCGCAGATCGGGTCCGCCCATCTTGGTATCTTGTGTCCCTTGTTCTCGGTGGCCCTGCCTCTCTTAAGTCAAACACCTGTCCTGGAGTCCTTATGTCGTTGATAACACCCCTGATTGCCCCCGAAGTCACTCCCATCGCTCCCGGATTCAGAGCCCTCAGCATCACGGTGCAGGCGGCGGCCATCAGCGATCCAGACGTGGGCGCTCGTGCGCTGGACAGCGCCTTTGCCGCCATGGCGCGGGGGGATGCCCCATGGGCCGAGGCGCACCTTAGCGCCTGGGCGGACGTGTTCAGAAAATTTGGTGCCAAGCCGCAGCGTACCCCCTGCTCCGCCGAGGCGCTGAGGAAGCGGGTGGCCCGCGATGGCAGCCTGCCGAGCATCGACCCCATCGTCGATCTCTACAACGCCATCAGCATCGAGTACGCCATCCCGGTCGGCGGGGAGAACCTGGTCGCCTATCAGGGCATCCCCCGTCTGGTGGTGGCCAATGGCAGCGAGCTGTTCGACACCGTCAAGGGGGGTGAAACCGCCCACGAATCTCCCGAGCCGGGCGAGGTGGTCTGGCGGGATGACAAGGGCGTCACCTGCCGGCGCTGGAACTGGCGGCAGGGGGTGCGCACCCGCCTCAGCGTGGAGTCCAGCAAGATGTGGTTCATTCTGGAGAGCCTGCCCGAAATGCCGCTGGAAGCCCTCCATGAGGCCGGAGAGAAGCTGGTGGCTGGCATTCGCCAGATGATGCCGGGAGCCCTGATCGAACAGGTCCTGATTAGCGAGCAGGGCTGAGCCCCTTTCCCCCCTGATGACACAGGCAGGGGCAGAAATGCAAAGAGGCTCAGAAGAGCCTCTTTTTTTATGCCTTGCCCACTTAGCCGAGCAGCAGATAGAGCTGGTGCGCCGCCACCCCGGCGCACAGGCCGCCGACGGTGTGGGCCACGATGGCGCGAGAGGTGAGATGACGATAGCCGAGGGCATCCAGCATGGCAGTATGGGTGCTCAAAAAGCCGCTCCAGCACATCCCCATGGCGGTGAACACGGCCACCTCGTTGCCGGTGATCCACCCCTTGGCGATAAAGGGGGGCACCAGCGACATGGCCGCGCCGACCGCACCGAGGGAGGTGGCCGGGAAGGCGACCAGCTCCGGCTGCTGGAAGCCGAACAGCAGATCAAACAGCCAGCCCGCCTTGGCCGCCAGCACAGGCAGCAGCGCCACCCCCTGGAAGGCCTCGCCGGTATAACCCTTTTCCCCCGGGCCGAAGGTCAGCAGCATCACGAAGGTGCTGATGATCAGTACCCCGGGGATCACCGCCATCCCGAGTTCGACGCCGGATTTGCCGCCATCGAGCAGGGAGTTGAGCACCCGCAGCCAGCCAGGCGCCGCCTCTTTGCGAAGGCCCGGCTTGGGACCATGGGTTCCCTCCAGGCTCTCGGGCAGCACCTCGCCAACCAGCGGGCGGATCATCCGCTGCATCAGTCGGGTGGACACCACTGAGCCCACCAGGGCCCCGAGCAGGCCGATCAGCGCCGCCGTGGCGGTGGATTCGCCGCTCGGCAGCTGCAGGGTGGCCATAAAGGTCACCACGATCAGCCCCATGCCGAAGGCGGTGCCGAAGTTGGTCAGCGATACCAGCTGCCAGGGGGTGAAGCCCTTGCGAAAGCGGCTGTCCCTGGCGAGGCTGATCACCGCCGGGTTGTCGGAGAAGAAGGTCATCAGGGCCGCCAGGGCGGTGCGACCCGGTAGGCGAAACACCGGCTTCATCAGGGGCGCCAGCAGCACCTCCAGCAGGCGGATCACTCCGAACTCGCTCAACAGCTGGCTCAGGGCACCGGAGAGCACGGTGATCCCCATGATAAAGAGCACGGTATTGAGCAGCAGCTGGTGCGCCGTGTTGAACAGGGTATTCACCATGGCGGAGAGGCCCATCTCGCTACCCAGATAGCCAAACAGTCCCCCCAGGATCAGCAGAACCAGCACGGGTTCCAGCCAGCCACGAAGGGCGGCCAGCTGCCCCTTGGATTCGATAACTACATGATTTTCCATATCTATCCTGCGTTGTGTCTGTGCGTGTGTTGTTATGGTGGCGTCAGGGCCCACGCCAAATGACAAGCCCCCGTCTTGCGACAAGGGCTCGCTGAACTGGCTCCTCCCGCCGGCCTTGCGCCTGCGGCTTATGCGCGGCCACCGTCACACCCGACGGCGCGACTGGCTCGGCACAACCGGCTGAGCCGGGGAGGAGAAATACGTTGGGGAGTGGGCAAACCAGAGCGGCCAGCCCGCCATCGCACCGGATGGCGTTCAACCCCCGGCCGGCCAGCATTGAGGGGCGGGAGTATAACAACTGGGGTCAGTCAGTAAAAGAATCGGCGGCTGCGTGGGCCTTTTCCCCCAGCCCCACGCTAAACAGGGCTCCAATGGCAGCACTTTTGCCTGTTTCTATATCCTCATCTGGCGGCTCTCAGAGTGGCAGCCTGCGCCATGCCACAAAAAGGTGGCGCCGATCCTCTCGATTCCGTTACGGTAACCCGAGCCCAGATTCGAAAGGAGCACCCCATGCACGGACCCGACCCCGCCAACCCGCACCCCATGGCGAGCTTCCCCCAGGTGTGCTTTATCAAGAACACCATCAAGGGGCCCAATATCGAGGTGGGTGACTACACCTACTACGATGACCCCGAGGATTCGGCAGACTTTGAGCGCAACGTCCTCTACCACTTCCCCTTCATCGGCGACAAGCTCATCATCGGCAAGTTCTGCGCCATCGCCCGCGGAGTGAAGTTCATCATGAACGGCGCCAACCACCAGAGCTCGGGCCCCTCCACCTACCCCTTCTTTATCTTCGGCAACGGCTGGGAGAGTGCCGCCCCCGCCCCGGGCAGCCTCCCCTACAAGGGCGATACCGTCATCGGCAACGACGTCTGGATTGGCTATGAGGCCCTGATCATGCCGGGGGTCAAGGTCGGCAACGGCGCCATCATCGCCGCCCGCGCCGTGGTCACCGGTGACGTGTCCGCCTATGCAGTGGTCGGCGGCAACCCCGCCAAGGTGATCCGCTACCGCTTCGACGACGACACCATCGCCCGTCTCAACGCCATCGCCTGGTGGGACTGGCCGGTGGAACGGATCAGCCAGCACGTGGCGCTGATCAGCAGCGGCGAGATAGCCACGCTGGAAGCCGCAACCCGATAGAGACAAGCCCCATCAGGCATAGGGCCCGAAATGAGAAGAGGGTTGAGCGCACAGGCACTCAACCCTCTTTTTGATTGGTCGCAGACCGCTCAGTGGCTGGCGGAGCGACTACCGCTCCAGAGCAGCTCGCTGCTGCGCAGCTCCATCAGGGTCATCGACAGCCGATAACGGCTCCCCTCTGCCACCAGATCCCCGTAGAGCATGTAGCCGGCGCCGGTCTGGCGGCCGAGCCGCACTAGGGAGGCCGGGTTCATCCTGCCCTGCTGATACTCAAGCTGGCCAATGATGGCGGCCACCTGACCCGGGTCGACAAAGCGAAAACCGCTCTTGCTCTGGATGCGCTTGCTCATGGCCGCTGCCATGGCGCGGGTATCCACCGGCTCACCGGTGCCGTTCTGGGGTGGGGTGAGCAGCAGCACCGGCTGGCCGGTTTGCGCCAGCTCGCGCACCTCAGGGGCCTGCACAAAGGCGTCGGCCATGGCCAGCGACAGTCCGGTCGGCGCCACCGGCTTGGGCAGCGGCGCCCCGGTATCCGGCTTAGTCACCGGCTTGTCCGGCTGGCTCACTGGCTGGTCCGGTTCACTGACAGGAGCCTGAGTGCCACCGTAGGGATTAACCGCACAACCGCCCAGCAGCAGGGCCCCCACCATCAACAAGGAGCGCAGCTTCATCTTTTCTCTCCGCCAGAAGTCCGTAAACGGGCATCAATCACCGCCCGCATGGCGAAGCCTCTGCCCCGCATTCTCTTTATGCTAGAGACAAACTCCGGCGGGGTCGATGCCCCACCCGCAGTCAGACGACAGAGGTTGGCCCAGATAACCCGCACCGGTATCCGAGAGTGAGCATTGAAATATGAGAAGCCAGCAGGCCGCACATCAAATAGACAGGAATAGTGCGAGATCGCCGACAATCCCCCACCATCCACCTTGACCATCCAGTACCACCTAGTCATTGTGATCACTCTTCATCTGGAACTGAGCCAGATGCAACTGACCTCCATCAGCCACACCAGTTTCCAGGCCCGCCCCTTCTACCGGGAATAGGATTATTCCATTCTTGGCGAACTGCCGGATATACCACTGGGGTATGGCGGTAATTTTCTGAAAAAGCAGATGTGAGCAACAAGGTGCAAATTGATGAGCATTATTCAAGAGATCTATGCGTGGTCCAAGGGACTCGCTGCTTGGCAGCAAGATGCTATTGCTAGGCTCTACCAAGACCGCTCACTTAGTACTGCGGATCTGGAAGACCTCTATGCATTGGCCAAGGCAGAAGTGGGGATTCCAGATCCAGATGGCCGGATATCCAAGAAGCTTCAAGACACACAGGTTGCTCCGCCTGCCGATCCAGCCCGAGTAGTTCAGTTAGCCGCGATCAAGGGGCTTGTGAACGTCAATGCATTGGCGAACGGCGGGAGCGTCCCGATCGCTTTAGCTGGTCTAACCGTCATCTACGGGGAAAACGGAGCCGGGAAGTCGGGATACTCCAGAATATTCAAACACGCGTGTCGCGCGAGAGATCGGCGCGAGCCCATCCTACCCAACGCCAAACTAGACCCCAAGGACGTTGGCCCCGCTCAGGCTGTGTTCGAGGTTGTAATCGATGGCACAGCGATTGACCTTCCTTGGCAGTACGGTGTGATAGCGCCTGAACCACTTTCGGATATCTCAATCTTCGATACCCACTGCGCCCGAGCTTACATCGATAACCACGGGGACTTTGCTTACACCCCATATGGGCTGGACATCTTGGAGGGGCTAGTCGGTGCCTGTACCAAGCTCAAGGCGCGGGCTACGCAAGAGAAGGCTGCGAATGCTCCAAGTGACGCAGCGTATGCCGTGCTGATGAGAGAGCAGACTGCGGTCGCCACAGCACTACTTGGTATCCCGATCCAGACAAAACCAGAGCACATTGAGAATTTGGCCACGCTTAACCAAGCCGAGCTGGATCGGCGGGCCCTGCTGACCAAAACCCTCGCAGAGGCTGATCCTAAGCAAAAAGCCCAGGCGACTCATCAGAAGGCAGCGCGCCTTACGGGGTTGAAGGATCGGATTACCGCCGCGATAACACTGATCGACGATGAAAAGGTCACACAGCTTAAAGGGCTTATTGATAAAGCAAAATCGGCCAAAGCTGCCGCAGACCTAGCGGCAACCGAGTTCAAACAAACTCCGGGTCAACTTGCTGGTACTGGAAATGAAGAATGGAAAACGCTGTTTGAAGCAGCCCGAACTTTTGCCAAAGTAAGCCACCCAGACCATGAATTCCCGGTGCTTCCCAAAGACTCTGCATGCCCCCTCTGTCAAAACATGCTTGGACAGGATGGGGCTGCGCGTCTGGTGCAGTTTGACACGTTTATCAAGCAGGCAGCTGAAAAAGCTGCGGCCGAGGCGCGCGAGGTAGCAGCAACGGCCTACAAAGTGATCAAGAAAGCGGCCTTGGACATCATATTCCGTGATGGTTTGGTGGAAGAGTTGACGGAGATTGCTCCTGAGCTCGCTGCAGGATGCTCGACGATGCAGAAGTGCCTGAATACCCGTCATCAATTGGTGTTGCAGGCAGCGGCGACCGAGCTCTCATGGGAAGAGATTTTGGCACTGCCGAATGACCCTCGACCGGGGTTGGTAAGCATAATTGAAGGTCTACAGGAACAGGCCAAGGCTTTGGAAGCCACGGCCGATGAGAAAGTTCGGGCTGATATGATGGCTGAGAAGCGAGAGCTTGATGCACGGGTGCGCCTGGGGGAAGTCAAGACCGCTGTCTTAGAGGCAATCACCAAGCATGAGACCTGCCGTAAGCTTCAGGCGTGTATTGATGGTTTGGATACGCGAGCAATCTCCAGAAAGTCTACCGAGCTTTCGCGGACAACGGCCAGCAAGGAGCTGGCGGACGCTCTCAACGATGAACTCAAACTACTCAAGGTGCATCAACTTCAGGTCGTAATGAAGCCAGAGTCTCCAGGGGGAAAGACCCAATTCAAGCTGGTCCTTCAATTGCCTGGTGGAGGTTCGCCTGCCGCCATCCTCAGTGAGGGGGAGCAGCGAGCGATTGCCATCGCATCCTTCCTGGCAGAGATAAAGCTTGGCAAAGGACGTGGCGGGATTGTGTTTGATGATCCAGTGTCATCACTCGATCACAGGCGCCGTTGGGAGGTGGCGTATCGTTTAGCCCTTGAGTCACTCACCCGGCAGGTGATCGTCTTCACCCACGACATCTACTTCCTCTGCATCTTGGAGCAGAAGATCGAAGAACTTGGGTCAATGCTGAGCAAGAACTACATTCGCAGAACAGCCCAAGGATATGGTGTGCACTCGCAGGATCTGCCGTTTGACGTGGTGGGCACCAAAGATCGTCTGGCAAGGCTCCGGCAAGAACTCGTGGAGGTTCGTAGAGCGCAAAAGGATGGGGATGAAGATGAACATCGTCGTCTGACTGCATTTTGCTACGGCCGGCTACGCCTGGCTTGGGAGAGGTGTGTCGAGGAGGTGTTGCTGAACGGCGCGGTCCAGCGGTTCGGTGAAGGTGTGTCAACACAGCGCCTTAAGTCTGTCGTTGTGACCGATGATGACTACCGGGAAGTTGATGCAGGAATGTCTAAGTGCTCCAAGTTCGAGCACGATGCCGCAACAATTGTTGGAAGGCTCCCAATCCCAGAGCCTGATGAACTTGAGCAAGACATAGCGAGACTGGCGGCATGGCGAGACACGATTAACAGGCGTCTGATCGATACGGCCAAGACCAGAAGCTGAGTGTCTACTAGTGACATAAACCCACTAGGCCAAGTCTGAATGGTGGGCACGGTTTTGGTTCCCCCTCTTATTCGCAGAGGCGAGCACGCTTGTCCAGGCCGCGAGACAGGATGTCGAGCGAGCGGCGCTGGGCCATGGATGGCCCGTCGGCGCGTGCCGTCGGACAAGTGGGTGAGACGAAGGGCCCCGACGAAGTCGGGCGAATAAGCGGGGGAGAAGACCTTTGGTGACTTTGGGTCTTTCCAAAGTCACTCGCCCCGGCCCGAAGGGCGGGCGAAATCCCTTCGAGGCCGGCGGCCTCGCGTCCTGCTCGGTGTAGCCGAGCCGTCTACCATCCCCAAAAAATGCAAAGCGGACGATTACGCCTGACGGCTAATCGACCCTACGATTGCACGGCGCAGTCGTGCCTGCTCTCCACAGGCACGGAGTCTGGCTGGACGCCCGGGAGCCACTGGCAAAGAGGGGGGCCTGGCCGTCCCTATCGGCCCAAAAACGGTTCCCAGTCCTTGAACACCGGCTGCAACCCCGCCTGGCGCACGGCGGCGGCCACGTCCCCCACCGGTCTGTCGTCGTGGATGGCGAACTGCTCCAGCTCCTCTGCATCCCCCTCGGCATAGCCCCCCGGCTGGGTGCGCGACTCGGCCGACATCTGGGTGATGCCAAGGCGCACGGCGCCGTTGCGAAAGGTGGCCGACTCGCGGGTGGAGAGCGACAAATCCAGCGTGGGCGAGAAGAGGCGCCAGGCGCAGACAAGCTGGGCCAGCTGGCGATCCGACATGACCACGGCAGGCTCCAGCCCCCCGGTACAGGGGCGCAGGCGCGGGAACGAAAGCGAATAGCGGCTCTGCCAGTGGTGGCGCTCGAGCCAGGCGAGGTGCTCGGCGACAAAATAGCTGTCGGCACGCCAGTCCGAGGAGAGACCGATCAGCGCCCCCAGCCCTATCTTGTCGATGCCGGCACGGCCCAGTCGGTCCGGCGTGGCGAGTCGCCATGCGATGTCCTGCTTGTTGCCGCGCAGGTGGTGGCGGGCGTAGGTGGGAGCGTGGTAGGTCTCCTGATAGACCATGACCGAATCAAGGCCGAGGGTTTTCAGCTCGGCGTATTCGTCCTGGGAGAGGGGCTGCACCTCCATCGCTACCGTGCTGAAGTGACGGCGGATGATGGGCATCACTTCGCGAAAATAGGCGAGCCCCACCTTGTGCTCGTGCTCGCCGGTCACCAGCAGCACGCTGTCGAAGCCGCGCGCCTTGATGGCGAGGCACTCGCGCTCGATCTCCTCCAGGCTCAGGGTCTTGCGCTTGAGGCGGTTGCTCATGGAGAAGCCGCAGTAGGTGCAGTCGTTGGCGCACAGGTTCGACAGATAGAGCGGTACATAGAAGCCGATGGTGTTGCCAAAACGCTGGCGGGTCAGCCGCTCGGCCTCGGCCGCCATCTGCGGCAAAAAAGCCTCGGCAGCTGGCGAGATCAGCGCCATAAAATCGGCCAGGGTGCGGCGCGGACTGGCAAGCGCCCGCGCCACGTCCGCGGCGGTCTTGGCGCGTACCTGCATCCCCACATCGTCCCACTCCAACGCCTGCCATCTATCGAGAAAACTCACGCCCTCGATGGGGTCGAAGTGCACGCTCATAGGGCCCCCAGAAAATCGGTCAGCGGGCTGGAGGCCTGGGCCTGCACGCCGCGCGCCCCCAGGCCCGCCTTATAGGCGCTACGGCCGGCCTCACAGGCCAAAGCGAAGGCACGGCCCATGGCGACCGGGTCGCCGCTGACGGCAATGGCGGTGTTGACCAGCACGGCGTCGGCGCCCAGCTCAAAGGCGGCGGCGGCGTGGCTCGGCGCACCGATCCCCGCGTCCACCACCACAGGCACATTGGCCTGCTCGACGATGATGGAGAGAAACTCCCGGGTCACCAGTCCCTGGTTCGAGCCGATGGGCGCCCCGAGCGGCATCACGGCGGCGCAGCCTACCTCTTCGAGCCGTTTGCACAGCACAGGGTCGGCACCGCAGTAGGGCAGCACCACAAAACCCTCTTTCACCAGCTGCTCGGCGGCTTTCAGCGTCTCGATGGGATCGGGCAGCAGGTAGCGCGGATCGGGGTGGATCTCGAGTTTGAGCCAGTTCGTCCCCAGCGCCTCGCGGGCGAGGTGGGCGGCAAACACCGCCTCGGCGGCGGTCTTGGCGCCGGAGGTGTTGGGCAGCAGCTTGACCCCGAGTTGCAGCAAGGGGCTCAGGATATCGTCGTGAGCCTTGCCCGGTTCAAGCCGCTTGATGGCCATGGTAACCAGCTGGGAGCCGCTCGCCTCGATGGCGGCGGCCATCAGTTCCGGGCGGGCAAACTTGCCGGTGCCGGTAAAGAGGCGCGATGAGAAGGTGTGATCGGCAATGGTCAGCATGTCAGCCTCCCGCAATGGCGGTAAAGAGGTGAAGTTCGTCCCCGTCATTGAGACGGGTCTCGGCCCAACGGCCACGGGGCAGCACGGCGCCGTTAAGGGCCACCGCCACCCCCTGGGGATGGACGCCCTGGGCGGCCAGCAGGTCGGCCACGCTCTGCCCTGCCGCCAGCGGCTGGGCTTTATCGTTGAGTCGAATGGTCAAGGTCATGGGGTGATCTCCTTGTGCTGCCCGCAAACCGGGCAATCGGGATCGGGGGCCAGGGTGAGGGTCTGCCACTGATGGGTCAGCGCATCGAAGCGGCGCAGGGTGCCGGCGACCGGGCTCGGCAGGCCGAGCAACACTTTCAGTGCCTCCAGCGCCTGCAAGGTGCCCATCACCCCCACCAGCGGGCCGGTGACGCCGCTGGTCTCGCAGCTCTGACTGACTTTCGTATCCTGCGGATAGAGGCAGGCGTAGCAGGCGTGATCGCTGTTTACTCGTGCCATAAGCTGTCCCTGCCAGCCCACAGCGGCGGCGGAGATCCAGGGTTTTCCCTGGGCCACGCAGGCGGCGTTGATGGCCTGGCGGGTGGCGAGGTTGTCACAGCAGTCGACAACCAGATCCACCTCTTCCACAAAACCGGGCAGGCTGGCGGCATCGAGGCGCTGATTGATGGCAATCAGCTCCACCAGCGGGTTGTGGGCGGCCAACCGCTCGCGGGCCAGCTCCGCCTTGGAGTGGTTGACCGCCTCGCTATCGAACAGGATCTGGCGCGGCAGGTTGCTGGAGTCCACCGTGTCGCCATCGGCGAGCCAGAGGGTGCCCACACCGGCCCCAGCGAGATAGAGGGCGAGCGGCGAGCCGAGCCCGCCCAGGCCCACAATCAGCACGGATTTGCCTTTCAGCCGCGCCTGACCGGCTTCCCCGATCTCCCCCAGCATCAGCTGGCGGCCGTATCTGAGATACTCTTGGTCACTGAGAGACGCGGTATCAGAGCGCATGTTCCACCTCCCGCATCACGGTGGCCGAGCGTGGCTCATCCCCCGCCCCCACGGCAGCGAGCAGCCGTTCGGTCGCCCCCTGCCAGTCGTCACTCGCCGTGATGGCCGAGACCAGCGCGATGCTGCCAACCCCGCTCGCCTTGACCGCCGCGACCCGCTCCTCGCTGATGCCGCCGATGGCGACCGTCGGCCAGTCGCACATCAGGGCGCGGTAGCGGTGCAGCCGCTCCAGCCCCTGGGGGCGCGAAGGCATCGCCTTGGTGTTGGTCGGGAAGATATGGCCGAGTGCGATATAGGAGGGGGCCAGCTCGCGGGCGCGCATCAGCTCGAAGTAGCCGTGGGTGGAGATGCCAAGGCGCAGCCCGGCGGCCTGAATGGCGGCGAGATCCGCCGTCTCCATGTCCTCCTGCCCCAGGTGCACGCCCCAGGCCCCCGCCTCGATGGCCTGCTGCCAGTAGTCGTTGATAAAAAGTCGCGCCCCATGACGGCGACCGAGCGCGACCGCATCACGAATGGCCGGTGCCACCTGAGCGGCGGGCAGGTCCTTGATACGCAGCTGGATCGTCTTGACCCCCTGCCCCAGCAGGCGTTTGAGCCACTTGACCGAATCGACCACCGGATAGAGGCCGAGGTTGTGTTCGGTCGGCGCGAAGGGGCCCTGCGGCAGGCGGGCGCAGCTTGTCTCATACAATCCGAAGCGGCGATCGAGGGCTGACCCCGCCAGCACGGCGCGGGGGAAGTGGGCGAGATTGTCTGGCCAGCCGAGATGGGCGATGGGGCCGGGGCCTGCCCCCACCCCCTGCGCCGCCGCCAACCCCTGTTGCAGGTAGGCGCGCGCCAGGGTGATGGCGTCTTCCACCGGATAATCCTGCGCCACCACGGCGGCGATGGCGCTGGCGTAGCAGCAACCGGTGCCGTGGCCGTGGCGGGTATCGAGGCGCGGCGCGGCCAGCCAGAATTCGCGGGTCTCATCCTGGTAGTAGTCGAGGCAGAGATCCCCGCCCCACTCCAGATGCCCCCCCTTGACCAGCACGGCACGGGCGCCGAGTTCGCGCAGTCGCCGGGCGGCGAGGCGCACCAGCTCGGGGCTGCTGACCGGCAGGCCGGTCAGGGCTTCCAGCTCGGGGCCGTTGGGGGTGATCAAGGAGAGGCGCGGCAGCAGGTGCTCGCGCACCGCCACCAGCATGCCGGGCTCCGCCATGGGGGTGCCGGTGCTGGCGATGGCCACCGGATCGTAGACCACGAAGGGAGCCTCGACGGTCGACAACCTGCGGGCCAGCACTTCCACGTGCAGCCGGGTCGGCAGCAGACCTACCTTGATGGCAGCCGGTGGCAGATCCAGCCCCAGGGCATCGATCTGGGCGGTGAAGGTCTGCATCAGCACGGGGTCGACCATCTTCACCGCCACCGAGTTCTGGGCGGTGATGGCGGAGATGACGGAGCAGCCGTGCACGCCGAGGTCGTGCATCGTGTGCAGGTCGGCCTGAATGCCGGCCCCGCCGCCGGAGTCGGACCCGGCGATGGTCCAGACCACGGGACGGGCCTGCGTCACCGCGGACAGGTCGGCGGGGCTGACAGCCCCGCGCTCGCTGCTCACGCCTCCTCCCCTGCGGCCTGCCTCAGGGTCGCCGCCTGGTGGTAGATCTCGCCACCGGTCTCCTTGAAGGTTTCCGCCATCCGCGCCATGCCGCTCTCAACGTCGGCCTGCTTGAAGGTCTCCGTCTCCTTACGGGCCATGCCGCTCTCCACCTCGGCGACGACCCGCTCCTGCTGGCCATCCATGCCGACCATCTTGATCTCTACGGCTTCCAGCTTGGCGGCGTAGTCGCGCACGTCCTGGGTGATCTTCATGGAGCAGAACTTGGGCCCGCACATAGAGCAGAAGTGGGCCACCTTGCCGGACTCCTGAGGCAGGGTCTCGTCGTGGTAGGCGCGGGCGGTGTCGGGATCCAGGGCCAGGTTGAACTGATCCTCCCAGCGGAACTCGAAGCGCGCCTTGGACATGGCGTTGTCGCGGATCTGGGCGCCCGGGTGGCCCTTGGCAAGGTCAGCGGCGTGGGCGGCGATCTTGTAAGTGATCAGCCCCTGCTTCACGTCTTCCTTGTTGGGCAGGCCCAGGTGTTCCTTGGGGGTCACGTAGCAGAGCATGGCGCAGCCGTACCAGCCGATGAGCGCGGCGCCGATACCGGAGGTGAAGTGATCGTAACCCGGGGCGATGTCGGTGGTGAGCGGGCCCAGGGTGTAGAAGGGCGCCTCATGGCAGTGCTCCAGCTGCTCGGTCATGTTGCGCTCGATCATGTGCATGGGCACGTGGCCGGGGCCCTCGATCATCACCTGCACGTCGTATTCCCAGGCAATTTTGGTGAGCTCGCCCAGGGTGCGCAGTTCGGCGAACTGGGCCTCGTCGTTGGCGTCATAGACAGAGCCCGGACGCAGACCGTCACCCAGCGACAGGCTCACATCGTAGGCGGCGCAGATCTCGCAGATCTCGCGGAAGTGCTCGTAGAGGAAGTTCTCCTTGTGGTGCGACAGGCACCACTTGGCCATGATGCTGCCGCCGCGGGAGACGATGCCGGTGAGGCGCTTGGCAGTCATGGGCACGAAGCGCAGCAGGACGCCGGCGTGGATGGTGAAGTAGTCCACCCCCTGCTCGGCCTGCTCCAGCAGGGTGTCGCGGAACAGCGCCCAGGTGAGATCCTCGGCGATGCCGCCCGTCTTCTCCAGCGCCTGGTAGATGGGCACGGTACCGATGGGCACCGGGCTGTTGCGCAGGATCCACTCGCGGGTCTCGTGAATGTAGCGACCGGTGGAGAGATCCATGACGGTGTCGGCGCCCCAACGGGTGGACCACACCAGCTTCTCCACTTCCTCTTCGATGCTGGAGGTGACCGCCGAGTTGCCGATGTTGGCGTTGATCTTCACCAGGAAGTTGCGGCCGATGATCATGGGCTCGGCTTCCGGGTGGTTGATGTTGCAGGGGATGATGGCACGGCCGGCGGCCACTTCATCGCGCACGAACTCGGGCGTGATGTTCTCGGGCAGTCTGGCGCCGAAACCCTGACCCGGATGCTGGGTGCGCAGCAGCTCGGAGCGCACCCGCTCGCGGCCCATGTTCTCGCGCAGGGCGATAAATTCCATCTCGGGGGTGACAATGCCGGCGCGGGCATAGTGCAGCTGGGTCACCCGGCGACCCGGCTTGGCACGCCGAGCGCTCGGCAGGTGCTCGAAGCGCAGGTGATCCAGCCCCTCGTCGGCCAGGCGCTCCTGGGTGAAGACGGAGCTCAGGCCCTCCAGCGCCTCGGTGTCAGCGCGCTCAAGCACCCAGTTTTCACGCAGGCGCGGCAGGCCACGGCGCACGTCGATGGGGGCAGCCTCTTCCCCATAGAGGCCCGAGGTGTCGTAAACCGGTACCGGTTCGTTGGGCTCGAACTGGGGGGCTTCCTTGGTGCCACCGACGAAGGTGTCGGCCAGCTGGATCTCCCGCAGGGGCACCCGGATGTCGGGGCGGGAACCTTCAATAAAGATGCGGCGGGAGTTGGGGTGGGCCATCCCCTTGAGGTTGTCGATAAAGGTCTGGGCGCTGGAGCGCTGCTCGCGGCGGCTGGATTTGGTGGTATCAGAAACATTGGTAGACATAGCAAAACTCACATTAACTGGTTGAAGTTATGGGTGTTTGCTTGTCTGGAGTTCGAGGAGAAGATGAACTTGCGGCGGGGTGTGTTCGGGGGAGTGGGCGATGGGGTTTCTCTTCCCAGTCCAGCCCTGTCGTCCCTCTGCCCTGTGCGGCAGATCCGCAGGCCTGACGGCCCGGCGGGACAACTCCCCCCTGTGCGCCTGTAGCCATCGCGGACGGAACCCTTGATGGGTGGGGCCCTGCTCCTGATGAGCGAGGGTTTGCCCTAGCGCGGTAACCCGCAAGTTACCCTTGTTTCCCTTCGCAGGTCTTAACCTGATCAGGTTCCACGGATCCCGAATTAACGGTCTCAGCTTAGCGTCGTTCGACGGTCAGCACTCCGACAAGATGGCGCCAGTATAAGTGGGGTTTTGCAAAGTACAACCCATTAACACGCCCGACCAGTGCAAAAGAAAGACCGGGCACTGGGCCCGGTCTGGTCGTTACGTTGCGTGTGCTTGTTTAATTGCGAGCCGGAGTCACCGAGAGCGTGACATTCTCGAAGCCCAGTTCGGCAAGCTCCTGGGCATCCAGCGGGATGTCCAGCTTGAGCCCGGTATTGGCACCGTCCACGCTGCGGGCACGGCGTACCTTGCTGTCGCTGCCAAGCGGCACCGGGGTGCCGATCTCGATATTGCCGGCGAACTGGCTCTCGGCGCGGAAGTCACCCGTGATGCTGGCGCGAACCGGGCGCAGTACTCTGGCCAGGCTGTCCTGCATGGTGGCGAGGCCGTTCTGCTGGATGGCCCAGTTCCAGTCCCACCACTTCATCTCGCCAGGGAGGTAGCGCTTGTCCCACTGGTAACGGATGCTGCTCGCCTTGTCCTTGAACGGACCGATGGCGAAGGTGTGACTCAGGGTCGGACGATCCTCGGGATGGGTATGCCAGGCATTGCCACCCCAACGCAGAAAGCCGTTGAAGGTCAGGTCATAGCTCATATCCGCTTTGAACTCATAGGGATAGGAGATGTTCGCCTTGTAGAGCTCGATCTTCACCGGTACCCGGGAGCGGGCGGGCACGACCGGACGTACCGACTGGGACAACGCCGTGGTGACGGCCCCTCCATTCTGGGAGGCCCAGGACTGGTTCGCGGCAATCTCGATGGAGACCTCGGTCTCCCCCACCAGCGGCCACTTGAACTTGTTCTTGGTCGAGACCTTCTCGCTCAGGCCATAGGTGTTGGTCTTGGACCAGTTGCTCATGGTGGTGTAGTTCAGGGTCACGTCATAACCGGACTGTGGCGTGTCGCTGATGTTGGTCGCCCAACCCACCACTGTGTGGACCAGGGTACGCTCTGACTGGGTCACGTCGCCGTGGCTGAAGCTGCCCGGATCCAGGGTATAGGCGAAGTTGCTGACCCGGATGCTGCTCTTCTCGTTGCAGCGATAGCCGTCGCATTTCCCGCCGTCGTTGCCACGCAGCACCCAGTCGTCCCCCTCCTGGATCACGTCCATGTCATCCCCGACAAACTGGCTGTGATCGCCGCCGACCCAGGCATAGCCCAGATAGTGGGCCAGATAACTCACCGGCTTGATGAAATTGGCGCTGTCGTGAACCATACGCCATTGCACATCCACTGCATCGCCGTCAGGAATATTGAAGGCGGGCAATACAGGTATTTCTGCCGTGGCGGGACGAGTGGGATAACACCAGGTTGTCGATGCCTTGCCCGGTTTTATTTCACCGTTATAACCTGGCCCAAGAATAACCCAGTTATTGGCCAACCCACTGATTTGCCACTGCCCCATCATGGCCACAATATTATTCCGGACACTCTGTGCTTCTTCCCGGTTAATTGGACGATAATCAGCACCGCAGACATCTTCCCCAAGAGAGAACAACCGCAGCTGGTCAGGATAGATGGGCTCTGCAGCACCGGCCTGGGCGGCCAGCGTGGCGGAAATGATTAATGACAAGCCTGTTATTTTGAGTGCTTTCATAGCAACCCCTTATTTTTGGAGAACAACACGAATGAGAGGGTTATTTTTATTAACAAGCAGCACGCCAGACCACCATATCAGTCGAGGTTATTTAGACTCAAGCAGGAATATTTAATTTCATGATCTCAACATAACGAAAACGTTTGAATTAGAGCTATCACTTTAATGACCAAATACTTATATGCGGCCCTCTTTAAATGAAATAAAATCTAACAATTTTATATATTCTTAAATATCCTGACTTATTGGATAAGACAGAGAATAGATATTTCCCAGTTTTATTCCGTGATTTCATCTTCCGGATTGACGACCAGGATCTCCTGCAGGCTCCCTGCTTCATCCCGGGTCAGCACCAGCTCGCGTCCGGGTTGCAGGTCACCGGGGCCACCATTGAGCCAGCGGGTATGATGATCAAACGCCACCTCCCCCAGCCCCGCCATCGATAGCGTCCCGGCACCTTGTGCGATCAGGGGCGCCTGCGCCCGTCGCCAGCCATCCGGCTGCCGGGGCGGCACCAGAGCAATCTGCTCGGCCACGCCATCACGGCTCCAGATGGCGAGACGCATACCGGGCCTCAAATCAGATATTTGCCGAATACCCTCCAGCCGGGCGCTGCCCAGTTCGAGTTCGGCTCCCTGAAACTGCAGGCGCAGGCCGTCGTTGTGTTCCAGTTCCACCAGCCAGAGTTCGCGCTCGGCAGCCTGGGTACAAAAGGGCAGAGAGAGGAGAAGAAGGATGGCGGGTTTCATGTGGCGGCCCATGGTCAAGTGCAGGAGGAGCCTTAACTATGGGCCGGGATGGAGAGATTTTCCGCTGGCGTGTCAGTCGTCCTGGCGGCAACGGCTCAGGCGCATGCCGTCGAATTTGCACTCCAGCTCGAGCCAGCGCCCTTCGAACGGGGCCAGGCTGTTGTCCGAGGTGGTATAACCCCAGATCCGCCCCCGCTCGACCGGCCCTTCCAGCTCCATCTCGTCCGCTTCGTCGATCGCTTCCACTTCCCGCACGTAGCGCACACCGTCCAGCACCACCCCTTCCAGATCGACCCAGGTCCCCCCCAGATCGTCTTCGTTGAGCCAATCCTTGAAGCGGGTCTGATCGTCGATCACAAACGGCAGACCATTGACCATCAGCTGCCCCAGCTGCCAGGTGGTGCGGCCGGTCAGCTTGAATTCGGCAGCATGTGCCATGCCAAATGGCAGCATGAGCAACAACAGCAGGGCACAGATAGGTTTCTTCATCGGGGATCCTCGGGGTTACACTGGCACACAGGATGCCGTATCCGGTGTGAAAAGACCGTGAAAAGGTCGCTGACCAGGAGAGCAAAGCATGAAGATTTTGGTTGTGGAAGACAATCCTCAGGTAGCGGAAACCATCATGGATTATCTGGAGCTGGCGGGCCACCGGCTGGATTGCGCCTATCACGGCCAGGCCGCCCTGCAGTTGCTGGCGGAGCAGCGCTTCGACGTCATCATCATGGACGTCATGATGCCGCGCCTGGATGGCCTGAGCGCGGTGGCCCGCCTGCGCGAGCAGGGCATTGCCACCCCGGTGCTGTTTCTCACCGCCCGCGACAGCCTGGAGGACAAGCTGGCCGGCTTCAAGGCGGGGGGCGATGACTATCTGGTCAAGCCGTTCGCCATGGAGGAGCTGGAGGTGCGCCTGCAGGCCCTCAGCCTGCGGGGGCCGCGTGGAGACGTGGGTGCCATCAGCGTGGGCGAGCTGACCGTCGATACCGCCAGCGGCCGCGCCACCCGGGCCGGGGTCGAACTCAAGCTGGGCAAGATCCCGTTCCGGATCCTCACCCTGCTGGCTCGCCGTGCCCCCGCCATCGTCAGCCGCCAGGAGGTGCTGGATACCGTCTGGGGGGATGAGGAGCCGGACTCCGACGCCCTGCGCAGCCACATCTATGCCCTGCGCAACGCCCTCGACAAGCCCTTTCCCACCCCCATGCTGGAGACCCTGCACGGCCAGGGCTACCGGCTGGTGACCCCATGAGCCTGCCGAGCCTGCGCCGTCGCCTGGTGGTGGCCCTTGGTGGGGCCGGCCTGGTGCTGCTGATGCTGATCTCGGGCCTGATGCTGGTGGCCGAGGACAAGATGGAGGAGCTGAGCCTGCGCCACTGGCTGGAGGCAGAGGTGACCCGCTACGGCGATGACTGGCTGCGCCTCGGCATGGCGGCGCCGGCGCCGAGCCCGCGCCAGTTCTCCAGCTACTGGACCGAGGCGGGACGCCTGCCGGTCTGGCTCAGGCCCTACCAGACCCCCGGCTTTTTCGAGCATCAGCTGGGCGAGGAGGACAAGCACTTTCTGGTGGCGCGCCACCCCTCTGGCAAGGGGCTGCTCTATCTGGTGTTCAACGACGACGCCGACGACTATCTGGATCCTTACGAAGACAAACTGCATCTCGCCACCCGGCTGATCGGGCTGGCGCTTCTGCTCGCCTTCATCGGGTTTGGCATCTGGCTGGTGCGCCACATTACTGGGCCGTTGCAGCGGTTGCAGCAGCGGGTTGCCCACCTCACTCCGGATCAGGCGGACTTCGTGCCCGACGCCCCCTGGCAGGAGCTGCGGGACATAGAACAGGCGCTGCTGAGCGGCAAGCAGGAGGTCAGCGCCGTATTTGCCCGCGAGCAGGAGTTCAGCCGCTTCGCCAGCCACGAACTGCGCACCCCTAACATGGTGATCCAGGGTTCCGCCGCCCTGCTCGGCAAGGTGACCGATCTGCCAGCCCCGGCGGCCCGCGCCACCGTCCGCATTCGTGCCGCCGCCGACGAGATGGCCCTGCTCACCGAAACCTTCCTGCTGCTGGGGCGCAAAGAGGAGGTGGAGCGGCCGCCACAGCAGGTGGCACCGCTGATCCGCCGGGAGCTGGCCCGCCTTGCCCCCTTGCTGCAGCGGGAGTCCCTCGATATCCGGCTTGAACTGGACGAGGCAAGCGAAGTAAACGCTCCCCTCTCCCTGCTCGCTATTGCACTTGGCAACCTCTTGAAAAACGCCCTCAGCTACGCCGAAGGCCATATCGAGATCGAGCTGCGCGGGCAGGTGCTCACCATCAGCAACCCGACGGCGGCGGCGCCGGATCAGATCCTCGGCTACGGCTGCGGCCTCACCATCATCCAGCGCATCTGCGAGAAGCTGGGCTGGCAGATAGAGACCCGGTTGGAAGACGGCATCTTCAGCGCCCGGCTGGCGATGAGCCCATGAAACAAGAAGGCGCCCGAGGGCGCCTTCTCTTTATGCTGCTTGATGCAGCTTGTCACCCACAGCCCCTTACTCGGCAGGCTTGTGCTTGCGGCTACCCTTGAGCTCGAGAAACTCGATGATCTTGCCTGCCACATCCTTGCCGGAGGCGGCCTCCACCCCTTGCAAACCGGGGGAAGAGTTCACCTCCAGCACCAGCGGCCCGCGGGCAGAGCGCAGTATGTCTACGCCAGCCACATCCAGCCCCATGATCTTGGCGGCCTGCACCGCGGTAGCCCGCTCCTTCGGGGTGATCTTGATCGCCTCTGCGGTGCCGCCCCGGTGCAGGTTGGAGCGAAACTCCCCGGGCTGGGCCTGACGGCGCATGGCCGCCACCACCTTGCCGTTGACCACCAGGCAGCGGATGTCGGCGCCGTTGGCCTCGCGGATATACTCCTGCACCAGGATGTTGTTGTTGGTCTGGATAAAGGCCTCGATCACGCTCTCAGCGGCCTTCTGGGTCTCGCACAACACCACGCCTATCCCCTGGGTGCCCTCCAGCAGCTTCACCACCAGGGGGGCGCCGCCCACCATGGTGATAAGGTCGGGCACGTCATGGGTGCTGTGGGCATAGCCGGTCACCGGCAGGCCGACCCCGTGGCGCGACAACAGTTGCATGGCCCGCAGCTTGTCGCGGGAGCGGCTGATGGCCACCGAACTGTTGAGGGCCAGGGTGTTCATCATCTCGAACTGGCGCAGCACGGCGGTGCCATAGGCGGTGATGCTGGCCCCGATCCGCGGGATCACGGCGTCATAACTCTCCAGCTCCCCCCCCTCGTAGTGAATGGAGGGGTTGTGGGAGGCTATGTTCATGTAACAACGCAGGGTGTCGAGCACCTCGACCTGGTGACCACGGGCCTGTGCCACCTCGACCAGACGGCGAGTGGAGTAGTTTTTCGGCTCACGGGATAAAATGGCGATCTTCATGACAATTCCGCTAGAAGGCAGTGCCTGGGCAGGATGGGGCGGGAGAGTATAAGGTGCCACAGCGCCAAGACAACGCCAATTGTTTCTCCTGACAACAAGACAAACCGCACACAGAGCTCACCGCTCAGCTCCTCGCCGCGACCATGGAAAACGGCGGCACCAAGCTGGCTTGTCCGCCAGCCCGCGCATGCCGCCGTTTTTTCCTGACGATCAGCCGGATTTCATCCGGCCTTTCACTCTTAGCCGATATTGGGGGCCAGCCAGCGCTGGGCCTCCTCCAGGGTCATCCCCTTGCGCACGGCGTAGTCCTCCACCTGATCGGGCTGGATCTGGGCCACCGCGAAGTACTTGCTGTCGGGGTGGGAGAAGTACCAACCCGACACCGCTGCCCCCGGCCACATGGCGTAGGACTCGGTGAGCTGCATGCCGATGGCCTGTTCCACGTCCAGCAGCTCCCAGATGCTCCCCTTCTCGGTGTGCTCCGGGCAGGCCGGGTAACCGGGCGCCGGGCGGATGCCGCGGTAATTCTCGCGAATGAGCTCCTCATTGGAGAGCGCCTCGTCCGGGGCATAACCCCAGTGCACTTTGCGCACCTGCTCGTGCAGGTACTCGGCAAACGCCTCCGCCAGACGGTCGCACACCGCCTGAATGAGGATGGCGTTGTAGTCGTCGTGATCCGCCTTGTAGGCCTTGGCGATGGCCTCCTCGCCGATGCCGCCGGTCACCGCAAAGGCGCCTATCCAGTCCGGCTTGCCGCTCTCCTTCGGCGCCACATAGTCCGCCAGACAGTAGTTGGGGAAACCCTGCTTCTCGCTCTGCTGGCGCAGGTGGTGCAGCACTTTTTTCACTTCAGTGCGCGACTCGTCGGTGTAGACCTCGATGCTGTCTCCCACGGCGTTGGCGGGGAACAGGCCTATGATGCCGGCGCAGCGCACGCTCTGATCCTGCTCCAGCTGATCCAGCATGGCGTTGGCGTCGGCAAAGAGGCGCGTCGCCTCCTCCCCCACCACTTCATCTTCCAGGATGCGGGGGAACTTGCCCGCCAGCTCCCAGCTCAGGAAGAACGGCGTCCAGTCGATGTAGGGGCGCAGCACCGAGATGGGCACGTTCTCGAACTTCTGCACGCCGGGCTCCCGGGGCGCCGGCGGCTCATACCCCACCCAGTCGAGCTGATGGCGGTTGGCGCGAGCCTCCGCCAGCGTGATGGGGCGCGAGCGCGGCTGCTTGCGGGCGTGCTGCTCGCGGGCAATCTCGTACTCCTTGTCGATGCGGGCCACAAAAGCGGGCTTGAGATCCTCGCTCAGCAAACTCTGGGCCACCCCTACCGCGCGAGAGGCGTTGGAGACATAGACCACGGGTTCGGAGTAGTTCTGCTCTATCTTCACCGCAGTGTGGGCCTTGGAGGTGGTGGCGCCGCCGATGAGCAGCGGCAGCTTGAAGCCCTGGCGCTCCATCTCCTTCGCCACGTGCACCATCTCGTCGAGAGATGGGGTGATGAGGCCCGACAGGCCTATGATGTCGGCATTCACCTCCCGCGCGGTCTTGAGAATGGTCTCGCAGGAGACCATGACCCCGAGATCGATGATCTCGAAGTTGTTGCACTGCAGCACCACGCCGACGATGTTCTTGCCGATGTCGTGCACGTCCCCCTTCACGGTGGCGAGCACGATCTTGCCGTTGCTGGAGCCGCCGGACTTCTCCGCCTCGATATAGGGCTGCAAATAGGCCACCGCCCGCTTCATGACCCGGGCCGACTTCACCACCTGGGGCAGGAACATCTTGCCGGCGCCGAACAGATCGCCCACCACGTTCATGCCGTCCATCAGCGGCCCCTCGATGACGTGCAGCGGCCGCTCGGCCTGGGCGCGCGCCTCCTCGGTGTCCTCCTCGATGAAGTCGGTGATGCCTTTCACCAGGGCATGTTCCAGCCGCTTGCCCACCGGCCAGCTGCGCCACTCCTGCTCCCGCGGATCTTCGGCCTGGGCGCCGGCACCGCGATACTTCTCGGCGATGGCCAGCAGCTCCTCGGTGGCATTGTCATTGAGGTTGAGCACCACCGCCTCGACCTTCTCTTTCAGCTCGGCCGGGATGTCTTCATAGATGGCGAGCTGGCCGGCGTTGACGATCCCCATGTCCATGCCGTTCTTGATGGCGTGGTAGAGGAAGACGGCGTGGATCGCCTCGCGCACCGGCTCGTTGCCCCTAAACGAGAAGGAGACGTTGGAGACGCCGCCGGAGATCATGGCGTGGGGCAGGTTATCCTTGATGTCCTTCACCGCATCGATGAAGTCCACCGCGTAGTTGTTGTGCTCGTCGATGCCGGTCGCCACCGCGAAGATGTTGGGGTCGAAGATGATGTCTTCCGGCGGGAAGCCCACCTGATCCACCAAGATGCGGTAGGCGCGCTGGCAGATTTCAAACTTGCGGGCGCGGGTATCCGCCTGGCCCACCTCGTCGAACGCCATCACGATGACGGCGGCGCCATAGCGGCGCAGCAGTTTCGCCTGCTCGATAAACTTGTCCACCCCCTCCTTCATGGAGATGGAATTGACCACCGGCTTGCCCTGCACGCACTTGAGGCCGGCCTCCAGCACCTCCCACTTGGAGGAGTCGATCATCACGGGCACCCGGGCGATGTCCGGCTCGCCGGCAATGAGGTTCAGGAAGCGCACCATGGCCGCCTCGGCGTCCAGCATCCCCTCGTCCATGTTGATATCGATGATCTGGGCGCCGTTTTCCACCTGCTGCTTGGCGACGTCCAGGGCCTCGTCGTAGAGCCCCTCCTTGATGAGCCGCTTGAACTTGGCCGAGCCGGTGACGTTGGTGCGCTCACCCACGTTCACGAACATGGATTCGGGGGTGATGATGAGGGGCTCGAGGCCCGACAACCGGCAGGCCACCGGCAGATCCGGCAGGGTGCGGGGCTTGATGCCCGCCACGGCGTCCGCCATGGCGCGGATGTGGGCCGGGGTGGTGCCACAGCAGCCGCCCACCAGGTTGAGAAAGCCGCTTTGGGCCCACTCGCGGATATGGCCCGCCATCTCGGCGGCGTCGAGGTCGTACTCGCCGAAGGCGTTCGGCAGACCGGCGTTGGGGTGGGCACTGACACAGGATTCGCTGATGCGGGAGAGCTCCTCCACGTACTGGCGCAGCTCGTCCGGACCCAGCGCGCAGTTGAGGCCGAAGGAGACGGGTTTGACGTGGCGAAGGGAGTGGTAGAAGGCTTCGGTGGTCTGGCCGGAGAGAGTGCGGCCGGAGGCGTCCGTGATGGTGCCGGAGATCATCACCGGCAGGCTGTAACCCAGCTCCTCGAACACCAGGTCCACCGCGAAGGCGGCCGCCTTGGCGTTGAGGGTATCGAAGATGGTCTCGATCAGGATGATGTCGGCGCCGCCCTCGATGAGGGCATGGGTCGATTCGATGTAGGCGGCCACCAGCTGGTCATAGGTGACGTTGCGCTTGCCCGGATCGTTCACGTCCGGCGAGATGGAGGCGGTGCGGTTGGTGGGGCCCAGGACGCCTGCCACGAAGCGCGGCTTGTGGGGCTCTTTCGCGGTCCACTCGTCGGCCACGGCACGGGCCAGCCGGGCCGCCTCCCGGTTGATCTCGGCCGAGAGGTCCTCCATCTCGTAGTCGGCCATGGCGATACGGGTGGCGTTGAAGGTATTGGTTTCGAGGATATCGGCCCCGGCGGCGCAATACTGGTCGTGGATCTCGCGGATCACGGCGGGACGGGTCAGCACCAGCAGGTCGTTGTTGCCCTTGATGTCGGTGTGCCAGTCAGCAAAGCGCTCGCCTCTATAGTCTGCCTCGCCGAGCTTGTACCCCTGGATCATGGTGCCCATGGCCCCGTCGATGATCAGGATCCGCTCCTTGAGGCAGGTTTCCAGTTTCTTTGTTATGTCCGACTTCTGGTTCGGATCCCTACTTTGCCCACTCTTCGCCACGGCGCTTTCCTCTTACATCCATGCAACTGCGTAAGCAGCATCCTAACAGTAAACCTGGAAAATGGAAATCTAGCCGTCTATCAGTCCAAAATGGCCTTCATATACTCACTTGTGGGTAATGAGTAACATATGACCCGGGAGTACCCTATGGGCGTCCCGACAGGGATACGTGCTTGCTGTTTACAAACGAGAAAAAATAACTATGAGCGTCTACTACACACTCTGCTTCCTGGCAGCGTTGGCGATATTTATCGCCTTTGCCAACCAGTATGTCGTGAAGATCCAGACCACCATCGCCATCACCGCCGGCTCCATGCTGATCTCCGCGCTGATGGTGCTGTTCGGTAAACTGGGTTGGTTCAACCTGGAACCCCTTGCCGTCGAGACCATGAAGAGCATCGACTTCCAGAATTTCCTGCTCAAGGGGATCCTGGGCTTCCTGCTGTTCGCTGGAGGCCTTGGCATCAACCTCAAGGCGCTGCGCAGCCAGAAGTGGGAGATCACCATTCTGGCCATAGTCGCGACCCTGCTCTCCACCTTCCTCATCGGCTATGGCTTCTGGTTTATCGCCAAGCTGCTGGGCTGGGATGTGCCACTGGTCTACTGCATGCTGTTCGGGGCCCTGATCTCCCCCACCGACCCGATCGCCGTGCTGGCCATCGTCAAGAAGATGAAGGCGCCGCCCCAGATCTCCATCCAGATCGAGGGGGAGTCCCTGTTCAATGACGGTGTCGGCCTCGTCATCTTCGCCACCGTGTTTGCCGTGGCATTTGGCGGCGTCGAGCCCACCTTCGGCAGCGTGGCGGGTCTGTTCCTGCATGAAGCCTTGGGTGGCATCCTGTTCGGTGCCGTGCTGGGGGTCATCGCCCACGTGATGATCAGCGCCACCGATGACGGCTCTCTGGAGCTGCTGCTGACCCTCTGCATCCCGACTGCCGGCTTCGCCTTTGCCAACATGATCGGTGTCTCCGGCGCTCTGGCCATGGTGGTGACCGGCATCATGATCGGCAACTGGACCCGCCACTCCGGCTTCTCCGAGCAGAGCCGCCATCACCTGGATCACTTCTGGGAGTTGATGGACCAGTTCCTCAACGCCCTGCTGTTCCTGCTGATCGGTCTGGCGCTGGTGCTGCTGGATCTCGCCTGGCGTGACTGGATCCTGCTGGTCATCGCGGTGCCGCTCTGCCTGGCAGCACGCTTCATCAGCGTCTCCCTGCCCTATGTGGCCTTCCGCCGTTTCCGCACCTACAACACCTTCTCGGTGCGGATCCTCACCTGGGGCGGCCTGCGCGGCGGTCTGGCCATGGCGATGGCCCTGGCACTGCCGTCCGGCGTCATGATGCTCCCGGAGCACGGCGTCGACCTGCGCCAGGTCATCCTGGTGATGACCTACTCTGTGGTGATGTTCTCCATCGTGGTGCAGGGCATGACCATCACCCCGATGATCACCGCTGCCAAGCGGGCAAGCGGCGACTACTGATTGCCGCCTGCCACCGGGTTTTGCGACCCACTGGCACGCTGATAAAAAAATCCGGCCTCTCTACGGGGCCGGATTTTTATTTGCGCGCGGATTGCCGATGCCCTCAACAAGCGACGGCCGGTACCGACCGGGGATTAGCGGCGTTTTGGTTCAGCTCCGCCCTGAACTGTCCAAGGGGGATCGGCCGGCCAAACAGGTATCCCTGCTGATAGGTCACCCCTTTGGTCTTGAGATATTGCGCCTGTGCCGGGTGTTCTACCCCCTCGGCCACCAGGGAGAGACCGAGGCGGGAACCCAGGTCGATCACGTTGTCGACAATGTGCTCGGAGAGAGACTCGGTCCCGATCCGGCTGATAAAGGACTTGTCGATCTTGAGGTAGTCCACCTGGAACTGCTGCAGATAACGCAGGCTGGAGTGGCCGGTGCCGAAGTCATCGATGGCCAGCCTGACCCCCAGCTCGTTGAGCCGTCTGAACAGCGACAGGGTCTGGGGATCGGCCACCAGCAGCTCCCGCTCGGTCAGCTCCAGCACCAGCACCACCTGGCCCGGCGCGAAATGAGCGAGGAAGCGGCGACACTCGGCGAGCAACCCAGCCTCGCGGCAGTGGGCCGCACTGATGTTGAAGCTGATGTGAAATCCGTGGGGCACCTGCTGG
Source organism: Aeromonas sp. 19NY04SH05-1 (assembly GCF_040581895.1). Taxonomy (NCBI): domain Bacteria; kingdom Pseudomonadati; phylum Pseudomonadota; class Gammaproteobacteria; order Aeromonadales; family Aeromonadaceae; genus Aeromonas; species Aeromonas sp. 19NY04SH05-1. The sequence continues at coordinate 4,169,759 of NZ_CP095328.1, forward strand.
CGCTCCATGCCCAGCTCCCGGGCCACCTCTTCCATGATCAGGGTTGTCATCGGCACTATGAGGCCACTCGCCTCCGCCTGGGGAATGAAGAGATCGGGGCGGATCAGCCCGGCCGTCGGATGTTGCCAGCGCATCAGTACCTCGGCCCCCATCACCCGCTCGCCATCCGACGCCACCAGGGGTTGCAGGTAGGGCACGAACTCCTTGTTGCGCAGGGCGCGTTCCAGCTCGCTGACGGGTGAGCGGGGCCGTCCCAGCAACCACCAGATCAGCAGGGCAAAAGTCAGGGAGATGCCTGCCAGCAGCAGGGCACCCCACCGCTTCTCCTGCCACAGGGAGAGCCAGAGCGAGGAGATTTCGTGTCCCGCATAGATGGAGAGCGGATAGCGGGCGGAAGGGGTCTCGTGACTGGCCAGGGTGGGCAGGGCTACCTCCTTGTCGCTCAGCACTCCCTCGTCATCCAGCCACTGGCTCCCCACGTGAAGGAGCAGCTTGCAGGGGCGGCCGCTGATCACCAGCATGAAGCGCAGGTAGTCGCCATCTATGGTGCTGACCGCCGCCCCCTGCTCCTTGTTGTCCCGCAGGATCAGCAAGGGGTGATCGGCACGCACCTGGCTACCCGACACCAGGCGCAGGCGACCATCGATGTAATTTTCCTGCCGATCGGGCCAGCGGATGGGGCCAAACAGGGAGTTGCAGTAGGCCTCCTCCTCCCCCGCCAGATTGACGGTGCGCACGAAGGGTACCAGCGCTACCTGTTGGCGCAGGGCAAACAGGGCCCGTTCGCACGACTTGCCGAGGAAGGGCAGGATCGCCTGATTGGCCTCTTCCGCATGGGACAACATGGTTTCCATCAGAGAGACCGCCTGTTTGGCGGACTCCTCGGACTGGCGTTCCAGGGTCTGTATATGGCTGTTGTACAACATCCAGAGACCCAGGGAGAAAGGCAGTCCAAACAGCAGCAGGGTACAACCAAGGCGTAGCCAGGGACGGGAGAAATCCAGGTTGGGCAACGTCATCGACATAAGGGCACCATACAGCGAACATGGCGACCCAACATAACAGGCGATGCTGAACTCAGGCCTAACGCGAACAAAGTTTGACCAGAGTGGAGCCAAAACAGCCAGCCCGCTCACCACTCTGGCCAGAGCCCTTTAACAGGCGTTCACGCTGCGCTTTTCCCGTGCAGGAACAGGCGAGCTGGCGGGGATATCCCCTGATTGCAGCTCTTCGCAAAATTGCGGTAACGGCATGGGGTGGGAGTAGAGGAATCCCTGCAGAAACTGGACTCCCTTGCTCCTGAGATAGGCGGCCTGCTGCTCTGTCTCGACCCCTTCCGCCACCAGGGCGAGACCAAGACGGCTCGCCAGATCGATCACGTTGTCGACTATGTGCTGGGAGAGGGATTCTGTGCCGATCCTGCGGATAAATGACTGATCTATCTTGAGATAATCCACATGGAACTGCTGCAGGTAACGCAGGCTGGAGTGGCCTGTGCCAAAATCGTCGATCGCCAGCCTGACCCCCATCTGATCCAGCTGCTGGAACAGGGAGAGCGTCTGGTTATCCGCCACCAGCAGCTCCCGCTCGGTCAGCTCCAGCACCATCACCACCTTGCCGGGGGCAAAGTGATCGAGAAAAGTGCGGCATTCGCTGAGCAGGGAAAAGTCGTGGCAGTGGGCCGCACTGATGTTGAAACTGATATGAAAACCATCCGGCAGTTGCGTCTGTATCCGCCCCAACTGGTTCGCCACGCTTCTCATCATCTGGCTGGTCATGGGCACGATAAGGCCGGATTCCTCCGCCTGGGGAATGAAGAGATCGGGCCGGATCACCCCCTCGGTGGCATGGTGCCAGCGCATCAGCACCTCCCCTCCCATCATGCTGCCGTCATCACTGGCCACCTGCAGTTGCAGATAGGGGACGAATTCCCTGGCACGCAGGGCCCGTTTCAGCTCGTCATTGGGAGAACCCGGGCGGCCCAGCACCCACCATACCAGCCAGGCAAGCAACAAGGCGCTGGCGGCCAGTGACAACAACGCCAGCTGACGCGCCTCCCAGAGTGACTGCCAGTAGTGGGGAATGCTGTAGCCTGCATAGATGGCAAAGGGGTAGCGGTCGGAGGAGAGCCTGAGGCTGGTACTGCGCTCCAGCCTGGGGGCATGGTCCAGATAGCGGCCAGACTCGTCGATGCTGGCCGAGCCCACCTGCAGAAACAGGACGTCGGGCTTGTCTCCCAGGGAGAGCATGAAACTGAGCAATGAGCTGTCGACGGCGCTGAGAGCGGCATCCCTGCCCTGTTCGGTGCGCACCACCAGCAGGGGGTGGTTCTGCCTTACCTTGTTGCCGCGCATCAGCAGCAACTTGCGATCGAGATAACGGGAGCCATCATCGACTTCGCTGACAGCCCCGAACAACGAGGTACAGCTGATCACTCCATCATTGACCAGGTTGACCGAGCGCAGGAAGGGTTCCACAGCTACTTTCTTGCGCAAGATCAGCAAATTACGTTCACAGGGGGCCGCTACAAACGGCAGCACTTCCCGGTTGACCTGTTCCGCACGATCCAGCACCTCTTCCATCAAGGTAATGGCCTTGTGCGCCGAAGCTCGGGAATCGGCTTTAAGATCATACAGATAGTTGCTGTGAACGATCCAGCCACCGACCAGCAGAGGGAGGGAGAACGCCAGCAGTGTGCTGCCGATGCGCAATCTGGTACGGGAAAGATCCAACCGGAAAAGAAACATAAAAAACCACGCCACAAGCTGTCAGGCCTGCCCAGGCAGACGCTGCACTAGACCAAGAGTCGGGTTACACAGGTAACGATGACTCATCGCTACCGCTCATAACCGAATAACATAACGTAAAGCGTTTATAAAACGAACCGATGAAACTGTGACCAGATCACACTTGTACCAGCCGCTCCCGCAGCAAGAGGCCCCCATAGAAACGAATAATGCCGCGTCGGGACGCGGCATTATGATTTATTTCCGATACGGACTCCGGTGAAGAGCGGTTATACCGCCTGCTGCAGGATCACCGCATCGGCCTTCTTGGTGTAGGAGGCGATCTCGTTGAAGTTCAGGTAGCGATAGGTGTCGGCCGCGGTAGCGTCCAGCGCCTTGGCATACTGCAGGTACTCTTCCACGGTCGGGATCTTGCCGAGGATGGCGGCAACCGCAGCCAGTTCTGCGGAGGCCAGATAGACGTTGGCCCCCTTGCCCAGACGGTTCGGGAAGTTACGGGTGGAGGTGGAAACCACGGAGGCCCCTTCCGCTACTCGCGCCTGGTTGCCCATGCAGAGGGAACAGCCGGGTATTTCGATGCGGGCACCGACCCGGCCGAAGATGCCGTAGTAACCCTCTTCGGTCAGCTGATCCTTGTCCATCTTGGTCGGCGGCGCGATCCACATGCGAGTCGGCAGCTCGCCCTGGTACTTCTCGAGCAGTTTGCCGGCGGCGCGGAAGTGACCGATGTTGGTCATGCAGGAGCCGATGAACACCTCGTCAATCTTGTCGCCGGCCACGCTGCTCAGTAAGCGGGCGTCGTCCGGATCGTTCGGCGCGCACAGGATGGGCTCCTTGATGGTGGCCAGATCGATCTCGATGATCTCGGCGTACTCGGCGTCCTTGTCCGCTTCCATCAGGGTCGGATTGGCCAGCCACTCTTCCATCCCCTTGATACGGCGGGTAATGGTGCGTACATCGCCGTAGCCTTCGGAGAGCATCCACTTGAGCATCACGATGTTGGACTTCAGATACTCGATGATCGGCTCTTTATCCAGCTTGATGGTGCAACCGGCGGCGGAACGCTCGGCGCTGGCGTCGGCCAGCTCGAACGCCTGCTCCACCTTCAGGGTCGGCAGACCTTCGATCTCGAGGATGCGGCCGGAGAAGATGTTCTTCTTGCCCGCTTTCTCGACCGTCAGCAGCCCCTTCTGGATGGCGGCATAAGGAATGGCGTGGACCAGGTCACGCAAGGTGATACCCGGCTGCAGCTCGCCCTTGAAGCGCACCAGCACGGATTCCGGCATATCCAGCGGCATCACGCCGGTGGCGGCGGCGAAGGCCACCAGACCGGAGCCCGCCGGGAAGGAGATCCCGATGGGGAAACGGGTGTGGGAGTCACCACCGGTACCCACGGTATCCGGCAGCAGCATACGGTTCAGCCAGGAGTGGATGACGCCGTCACCCGGACGCAGAGAGACACCGCCGCGGTTCATGATGAAGTCCGGCAGGGTGTGGTGGGTCTGCACGTCGATGGGCTTGGGATAAGCAGCGGTATGGCAGAAGGACTGCATGGTCAGGTCGGCGGAGAAGCCGAGGCAGGCCAGATCCTTCAACTCGTCGCGGGTCATCGGGCCCGTGGTGTCCTGGGAGCCGACGGTAGTCATCTTGGGTTCGCAGTAGGTACCCGGACGAATGCCCTGCACGCCGCACGCCTTGCCCACCATCTTCTGGGCCAAGGTGAAGCCCTTGCCGGTGTCGGCGACAGGTTGCGGACGACGGAACACGGTGGAGAACGGCAGACCCAGCGCTTCGCGGGCCTTGTCGGTCAGGCCGCGACCGATGATGAGCGGAATTCGGCCACCGGCGCGCACTTCGTCGATCAGCACGTCGGTTTTCAGTTCAAACTGGGCCAGCACTTCTTCGGTGCCGTGCTTGCAGATCTTGCCCTGGTACGGGTAGATGTCGATGACATCGCCCATCGCAAGCGCAGAGACGTCTACCTCGATGGGCAGGGCGCCGGCATCTTCCATGGTGTTGAAGAAGATGGGGGCAATCTTGCCGCCAAGGCAAACACCGCCGGCACGCTTGTTCGGCACGAACGGAATGTCGTCGCCCATGAACCAGAGCACGGAGTTGGTGGCGGATTTGCGGGAAGAACCGGTACCGACCACGTCACCCACGTAGGCGAGCGGGAAGCCTTTCTCTTTCAGGGCATCAATGGTCTTGACGGGGCCGACCACGCCGTCTTTGTCCGGGGTAATGCCGGGACGGGCATTTTTCAGCATGGCCAGGGCGTGCAGCGGAATGTCCGGACGGGACCAGGCGTCCGGCGCCGGCGACAGGTCGTCGGTGTTGGTCTCGCCGGTCACCTTGAAGACGGTGACGGTGATCTTGCCGGCCAGCTCGGGACGGGAGAGGAACCACTCGGCATCGGCCCAGGATTGCATCACCTGCTTGGCGTGGGCGTTGCCCGCCTTGGCCTTCTCTTCCACGTCGTGGAAAGAGTCGAACATCAGCAGGGTGTGGGAGAGGCCCTTGGCAGCAAGAGGGGCCAGCGTCGCGTCATCCAGCAGGTCGATCAGCGGCTGGATGTTGTAACCCCCCTGCATGGTACCGAGCAGCTCGACAGCTTGCGCGGCAGTCAGGATGGGGGAATGGGCCTCGCCCTTGGCGACGGCGGTGAGGAAACCGGCCTTCACGTAAGCCGCTTCATCAACGCCTGGGGGAATTCGGGAGGACAACAGCTCTTTCAGAAAGTCTTCTTCGCCGGCGGGCGGATTCTTGAGCAACTCGACCAGGGCGGCGACTTGCTCAGCATCCAGAGGTTTGGCAACTATGCCCTCGGCGGCACGTTCTGCGACGTGTTTACGGTAAGTTTCAAGCACGACTAATTCCTCTTTGGTCTTTTTTTGGGGTTCGCCCACGCTCGCGGCGATCGTCCTTGCGGGACACCCTGTAGGGTGCTCCCCACTATATAAGTTTTAACGACTAATTAAAATCCAAACGCTGTTTACTTATTCACCGCAAACTCATAACCAATTAATCGGTCTCTGTTTTTTTGGAAATTTAAAAATCCGACACAACCAGACTTAACAAATCAGCATCATTTTCGCATTATTCGAACGTACTGCCCAATTGCAGATAGAAGACATCATTGCCCCCCTCCGCCATGCCATAGCCGAGGAAGACGGGGCCGAGGAAGCTCTCCACCCCCACATAGACGGAACCCGCGGTGAAGGAGCTCCCCATGCCGATATCCTTGCCCTTGTTCCAGACCCCGCCCTGCTCCAGGGAGCCCCCCAGGTAGAGCGGCATCCTGAATGCGCCGAAGTCGTTATCGGCCACCCGATAGATGTAGCGCAGCCCGCCAAACAGGCTGTAGCGGCCGCTGAGCTGGTAACGCTGGAAACCGGAGAGGCGAAACAGACCGCCCAGATCCTGGATGTGCAGGGGGACCGCCTCCTCGCTGCCGGAGCCCCCCCCTTCCAGTATCAGGTTGAGGCTGTGGCGATCCCAGGACCAGGGTTTGATCATGGAAAGGTGGTAGTTCCACCCCTCGCTGCGATCATTCAGATCCTCCGGCCCCTCGAAGTTGACGTGAGAGTGGCCCAGCTTGATGTCCCACTTGACCCCTTCATAGGGGAAATAGAGGCTGTCGAGGTTATCGTGCTCGAAACGCACATAAGGGCCCCAAGCCGTCGCATCCACGCTGTAATTCCTGAAGTTTTGCAGATCCACCTTGCCGGTCTGTCCCTCCAGACCCATGGAGAGGCGGCTCCAGGGTTGGCGGTTCCAGCCGATGGCCAGATCCGCGCTGAAGAAGGAGTAGTCGGTATCGAGGTAGTTCAGGTCGATTTCGTCCGGCACCGGATTGAACAGGCGGCGGTCGGTCTGGTCATAGGCCAGGCTGGCCTCGCCATAGAAGGTCTGGGAGGGCTCCAGCGGCGTATAGAAATCGGTCTTGATGTGCTTGGCCGTGCCCAGCGACGCCTCGGTCAGCCACTCGGCCCCCCAGTCGTTGACGTTGGTCAGGGTGTAGGACATGCCCACGTTGTAGTTGGAGGTGTTTTCGAAGTCATCGGTGAAGCCGAACTGGAAGTTAAGGTAACCCGGGCCCCAGTTCTTCTCGCTGGCATCCACCACCAGCACGTTCTCCCCGTCCCGCTCCTCCACCTCGTAGGTGATGCGATCGAACGACTCCAGGGCATAGAGGCGGCGGATCCCCGCTTCCAGGCTCTCGTTGGTCTGGATCTTGTCGGGCCGTACCTTCAGCATGGCGCGTACCGTCTCGTCGGAGAGTCGCGACTTGTTGAGGATCTCCACCTTGTCGATAAAGTAGGCGGGCTGGCCGCTGCGCTCAGCGCGCCGGCTCAGCTTGAGATTGCGGTAGTCATTGTACTCGGCCTTGCTCAGGGAGAGGCGTTCAAGCTGCGCCGACGCCTTGCCGGCCGTCACCTCCCCTATCTTGATCCCCTCCGGCATGCGGCTGAAATCGGCGATCCCCATGTCGCCGAACTCGGGCACGAGCAGTATGTCGTCGGGCCCCAACAGCGCCTTCTGCTTCTCCGTGCCCACCTGGGTCATGTAGGTGGTGAGCTGATCGATCATGGCAAGCCCTGACTTGAGGGATTCCTTGGTGCGCAGCTTGGCGCCGATATCCACCGCGATCACCACGTCGGCCCCCATCGCCTTGGCCACATCCACCGGCATGTTGTTAACGCTTCCCCCGTCCGCCAGGATATGCCCCTCCCACTCCACCGGCTTGAGCGCGCCGGGAATGGACATGGAGGCCTGCATCGCCTTGGCAAGGCTGCCATGATCCAGCACGAAGGGCGTCACCGTCTCCATGTCGGTCGCCATGGCGCGATAAGGGATGGGCAGATCGTCGAAGCTCTTCTGCACCGGCAGGTTGGAGGTGGCGTGGCGCAGCAGGCTGGCCATGGACTGCCCCTGGAAGAAACCGTCCGGCAGCTGGGTGGTATCGCCGTTGACCCCGATATCGGTGCGCAGCTGGTACTGCTCGCTCTGCTGCTTCTTGCGCAGGGAGAGCTCGTTGCGGCCGACCTTGTCCTGATAGCCTTTGTTCCAGTCGATGGCGAGGGTGGTGCGCTCCACCTCCTCGGCACTGAGCCCCATGGCGTACATCCCCGCCACATAGGAGCCCATGCTGGTACCCACTATGATGTCGACCGGGATCCGCTTCTCCTCCAGCACCTTGAGGATGCCGATATGGGCCGAGCCCTTGGCCCCGCCCCCACTCAGAACCAGAGCAACCTTGGGGCGGCTCCCTTCGCTTGCCTGCACCAGCAGGGGACAGAGAGCCAAGAGCAGCAGAAACAAACGGGTCCATCCCGCACGGAAGCAGCGCATCATATTTTCCATATCATTCAAGGGGGATTACTCACCAGGATTGGCTCCTACTATAAGGGCCGCTCCGATGATCGCAAACTGCATCCGCGTGGCAGGTGGTCACCAGCACGCATCCTTGGTGCCATACGGGATTCGCCTCCTGTGAGCGCAAACGTAATCTGCGAATAAAGGTGTCCCTTGACTCAAGGGCATGGCCCCCTGGCCGCTAATATCAACTCATCCCGTGTTCCTCCACCCGAGTCACTCTTATGCTTGCAAGCCTGACACTCAAACAGAAAATCCTGGCCACCATCACTCTGGCCGTCGTGCTCTCCTGCCTGCTGGTGGGTTACTTCAGCCAGCGTTCGGCCCAGCAGCTGATCGAGAAGCGGATGTTCGAGCAGGAGCTACCCAACCTGACCCAGCGGATCAGCAAGGAGATCGAACAGGATCTCAAGGGGATCGCCCAGGCGGCACGGCAGCTGGCCACCGATCGCTTCATCCTCGACTGGGTGGACAGGGGGATGCCCAAAGAGCAGGAACCCATCCTGATCAATCAACTCAAGGACGTGGCCAGCCAGTATGGTCTGGTGACCGCCTCCTTCGCCGATCGCCAGAGCGCGGCCTACTACAACCAGGACGGCTTCCTGCGCAACCTGACACCAACCCAGGATGCCTGGTTCTACGACTACACCAAGAGCCAGAAGGAGATGACTCTCAGCATCTTTCGCGAAAGCAACGGCGAGATGAAGCTGTTCGTCAATTTCCAGCAACTCGATGGCCGCGGCCTGGCCGGATTTGCCAAATCCCTCGATGCCATGGTCGCCATGGTCTCCAGCTTCCGGCTTGAGCAAAGCGGCATTGTCTTCATGGTCGATGGCAGCGGCAAGGTGAAGCTGCACCCCAACGCCAGTCATATCGATCGCGATACCCTGGGCGCGCTTGTCAGCGGTGACAGTGCCAGCCTGCTCGCCAAGCGTCCCTTCGCCGTCATCAACGCCGAGGTGGACGGCCAACCCATGGTGCTGGCCAGCAGCTATATACCCATGCTGGACTGGTATCTGGTCACCCAGGTGCCCCAGGCCGAGATCTATGCCGGGCTGGCCCAGACCCGCAACGAGATCCTGATGATCTCTCTCGTCATCGCGCTGGCCATGGGCGCCATGGGCATGCTGCTGGCGGGCTCGGTGAGCCGCCCGCTCAATGACCTGGCCGGGTTGTTCAAGGAGCTTGGCAGCGGCGATGGCGATCTGACCCGCCGCCTCAAGGTGGAAGGGCGTGACGAGCTGGCCCAGGTGGCCAGCGGTTTCAACAACTTCGTGGCCAAGATCCACGCCTCCATCGAGCAGGTGGCCGACAACTCCCGCCAACTGGCCGCTACCGCCAACGAGGTGGCCGGCAAGGCGCAACTGACCCAGCACAACTGCACCGCCCAGCGCGACCGCACCGTGCAGGTGGCCACCGCCATCCACGAGATGGGGGCAACGGTGAGCGAGATCGCCGGCAATGCGTCGCTGGCGGCAGACGTGGCGAAACAGGCCAACGATCAGGCGGATGCGGGGGCCCAGGTAGTCGCCCAGGCCCGCCACGGCATCGTCGATCTCTCCGGCGAGATCGAGCAGGTAGCCGGCGTCATTGAATCCCTGGCCAGCCAGACCGACTCCATCGGCAGCATCCTCGACACAATCCGCAGCATCTCGGAGCAGACCAACCTGTTGGCCCTCAACGCCGCCATCGAGGCGGCCCGAGCCGGGGAACAGGGCCGCGGCTTCGCCGTGGTAGCCGACGAGGTGCGCAACCTCGCCAGCCGCTCCGCCGCCTCCACTGCGGAAATCCAGGAGATGATCAACCGGCTGCAGGAGCAGAGTGCCCGCGCGGTCAGCGCCATGGCCCGGGGCCGCAACCAGAGTCTGGAAGTGGTGAACCAGGCGGATGAGGCCAACGGGGCGCTCGGCCAGATCACCGCCCACATCACCCAGATCAGCGACATGAACATTCAGGTGGCCACCGCCACCGAGGAGCAGTCCAGCGTGGTCGGCGAAATCAACCGCAACGTGGAGGACATCAACCAGCTCACCATGGAGACCGCCGACATCGCTCATCAGCTGACCGAATCGAGTCGCAGCCTGCAGCAGCTCTCCGGCCAGCTCGATAAACTGGTCAGCAGCTTCCGCCTGTGATGAGCATTGCGGGATTATTCGGGGGCGCCCTGGCGCCCTTTTTCATGGTCGCGCCATACCATGACGCAGCCCCCTCGCCCTCTCTGCTCCAAAGGCCGGAAATGCCTCATAATCAGGGAAAAACAGGAGGCAGTATGAGCAAGCTGGTTATCGTGATGTTGCTGGGGGGACTGCTCAGCGCCTGCAGCAGTGGACCGGTACGGGTACACAGTGCCGATGTGAGCGTCGATGACGCCCGCATCCGCATCAGTGATGGCAGCAGGGACGGTTACGGCACCTTCTGCCCGCCGGGCCAGGCGAAGAAGGGACGCTGCTAAAGGCAGTGACTCTCGACCAGGCCACATGAGCTGCAACGGGAAGTGCAGCAACAGGCATCAATAAAAAGTGCAGCAACAAAAAAAGCCGCTCGATTGAGCGGCTTTCTTGTGCAACCAATTGAAAAAATTACTTTTTCTTCTTGGCCTTGGCGTTCGGCAGGTCAGTGATGGAGCCTTCGAACACTTCGGCAGCCAGACCCACGGACTCGTGCAGAGTCGGGTGAGCGTGGATGGTCAGGGCGATATCTTCGGCGTCGGCACCCATTTCGATGGCCAGACCGATTTCACCCAGCAGTTCACCACCGTTGGTACCCACGATGGCACCACCGATGACGCGGCCGCTCTCCTTGTCGAAGATCAGCTTGGTCATGCCGTCTGAGCAATCGGAGGCGATGGCGCGACCGGAAGCTGCCCACGGGAAGGTGGCGACTTCGAAGTTCAGACCCTGTTGCTTGGCTTCCTTCTCGGTCAGACCAACCCAGGCCATCTCCGGCTCGGTGTAGGCGATGGACGGGATCACTTTCGGGTCGAAGTAGTGCTTCTTGCCGGCGATGACTTCAGCAGCAACGTGACCTTCGTGAACACCCTTGTGGGCCAGCATGGGCTGACCGACGATGTCACCGATGGCGTGGATGTGGGCCACGTTGGTACGCAGCTGCTTGTCCACCTCGATGAAACCGCGCTCGTTGACGGCAACGCCCGCCTTCTCGGCGTCCAGCATCTTGCCGTTCGGCACGCGACCAACGGCTACCAGCACGTTGTCGTAGCGAACCGGCTCGGCCGGAGCGTGCTTGCCTTCGTAGGAGACGTACAGGCCGTCTTCACGGGCTTCAACTGCGGTGACCTTGGTCTCCAGCATGATGTTGAATTTCTTGGCAACGCGCTTGGTGTAGATCTTGACGATGTCTTTGTCGGCAGCCGGAACCAGCTGATCGGCAAATTCCACCACGTCGATCTCGGAGCCCAGGGAGGAGTACACGGTACCCATCTCCAGACCGATGATGCCGCCACCGATAACCAGCAGTTTGCCGGGAACGGTTTTCAGCTCCAGCGCGTCGGTAGAGTCCCATACGCGGGGATCGTCATGGGGGATGAACGGCAGTTTCACCGGACGGGAACCGGCCGCGATGATGGCGTTGTCGAAGGTGATGGTGGTCTTGCCATCAGCGCCTTCCACTTCCAGGGTGTTCGGGCCGGTGAACTTGCCGAAACCGTTCACAACCTGAACCTTACGCATCTTGGCCATACCGGCCAGACCGCCGGTCAGCTGGGTGATGACCTTCTCTTTCCACAGACGCACCTTGTCGATGTCGGTCTGCGGGGCACCGAAGACGATGCCGTGCTCGGCCAGCGCCTTGGCTTCTTCAATGACTTTGGCGACGTGCAGCAGGGCCTTGGAGGGAATGCAACCCACGTTCAGGCAGACGCCACCCAGGGTGGAGTAACGCTCGACGATAATGGTATCCAGGCCCAGATCGGCGGCGCGGAAAGCAGCGGAATAACCGGCAGGGCCAGCACCCAGTACTACGACCTGGGTTTTGATTTCTTTACTCATCATGACCTCTTTGTCGTTCTTATATCCCCAGGACTGCGCACTCTTAAACCTTCTTTTTGTTGCAAAACAAGGCGGCTGCAGCCGTGAAAAAAACGGGGCAAGTTTACAATCCTGTTAACGAAATGAGAAGTAAAAAGGGCAGGCTCTGGGCCCGCCCTCTCACTTACAGGACCAGTCGACGAATGTCGGACAGTACGCCATTCATGGTGGTGATGAAGCGGGCTCCATCGGCACCATCGATAACGCGGTGGTCGTAGCTCAGAGCCAGCGGCAGCATCAGGCGCGGCACGAACTCCTTGCCGTTCCACTTCGGCTTCATCTCGGACTTGGAGACGCCCAGGATGGCCACTTCCGGCGCATTGACGATCGGGGTAAAGCTGGTACCACCGATGCCACCCAGGCTGGAGATGGTGAAGCAGCCGCCCTGCATGTCGGACGCGGTCAGCTTGCCGGCACGAGCCTTCTTGGAGATCTCGGCCAGATCGCGGGACAGCTCGATGATGCCCTTCTTGTTGACGTCGCGCACAACCGGCACAACCAGACCGTTGGGGGTATCCACCGCCACACCGATGTGGATGTACTTCTTCATGATCAGCTTGCTGCCGTCTTCGGACAGGGAGCTGCAGAAGCGCGGATGGGCTTCCAGGGCCTTGGCGGCGGCTTTCAGGATGAACACCAGCGGGGTGATCTTCACGTCCAGCTTCTGCTTCTCGGCCAGCACGTTCTGCTCTTTGCGGAACGCTTCCAGCTCGGTGGTATCGGCTTCGTCGAACTGAGTGACATGAGGGATCATGGCCCAGTTACGGTGCAGGTTCGGACCGGAGATCTTCTGGATGCGGGTCAGTTCGACCTCTTCCACGTCACCGAACTTGCTGAAGTCGACCTTCGGCCACGGCAGTACGCTCATGCCGTTGCCAGAGCCTTGACCTGCAGCCGGTGCGGACTCGGCGCGCTTGACCGCATCCTTCACATAAGCCTGCACGTCTTCTTTGACGATGCGGCCCTTGCGACCGGAGGCCTTCACCTTGGCCAGGTTGACGCCGAACTCGCGAGCCAGACGGCGCACCGCCGGAGAGGCGTGGACGTAGGCATCGTTGGCGACGAAGTCAGAGGCAGCAGCTTGGGCGACCGGCGCAGGGGCAGCAACCGGAGCAGCAGCGACCGGAGCCGGGGCTGCGGCAGGGGCCGGAGCAGCCACGGCAGCCGGAGCGGCGCCAGCCACTTCGAACACCATGATCAGGGAACCGGTGGAGACCTTGTCACCCGCCTTCACCTTGATCTCCTTGACCACACCGGCGAACGGAGCCGGCACTTCCATGGAGGCCTTGTCACCTTCCACGGCGATCAGGGACTGGTCGGCTTCGACCTTGTCACCCACTGCCACCATGATCTCGGTGACTTCCACTTCGTCACCGCCGATGTCCGGTACGTTGACATCCTTGGCGGCGGCAACAGCAGGGGCGGCAGCCTGAGCCGGTGCAGCGGCGGCAACCGGCGCGGCGCCAGCCACTTCGAATACCATCACCAGGGAACCGGTGGAAACCTTGGCGCCAGCGGCAACCTTGATCTCGACCACGCGGCCCGCGAACGGTGCCGGCACTTCCATGGAGGCCTTGTCACCTTCCACGGCGATGATGGACTGGTCGGCTTCAACCATGTCGCCCACGGCAACCATGATCTCGGTGACTTCGACTTCGTCACCACCGATATCCGGTACGTGCACGTCCTGACGGGCGGCAGCGGCAGCAGGGGCAGCAGCAACCGGTGCAGCAACTTCTGCAGGTGCGGCGGCAGCGCCTTCGGCTTCGAAAATCATGATCTGGGAACCGGTGGCGACCTTGTCGCCCACCTTGATCAAGATCTCTTTAACGATGCCGGCGGCCGGAGCCGGGACTTCCATGGAGGCTTTGTCGCCTTCTACCGCGATGATGGACTGGTCGAGCTCGACCTTGTCACCCACGGCTACCATGATCTCGGTAACTTCAACCTCATCGGCGCCGATATCCGGCACCATAATCTGTTTGGACATTGTGCTTTATCCTCTTGCGTGCATCCGCGTTGCTGGCTGGCAGCCTCACGCGCATCTCGCGTTAACCTTTGCAAGACCGTGCCGGACAGCTTGTCCCGGCACGGCACTTGATCCTCTTACGCGTACAGCGGGTTCACCTTGTCGGCGTCGATGCCGTACTTGGTGATGGCCTCGGCCACAACCTGCTTGTCGATCTCGCCGCGCTGGGCCAGCTCGGTCAGGGCAGCAACCACCACGTAGAACTCGTTCACTTCAAAGTGACGACGCAGGTTGGCACGGCTGTCGGAACGGCCGTAACCGTCGGTACCCAGCACACGGTAGTTCTCGGTCGGAACGAAGGCACGGACCTGATCGGCGAAGGACTTCATGTAGTCGGTCGCGGCGATGGTAGCCTCGGTGCCCAGCACCTGAGCAATGTACGGTACGCGGGCTTCGCTGGTCGGGTGCAGCATGTTCCAGCGATCCGCGTCCTGACCGTCACGAGCCAGCTCGTTGAAGGAGGTGACGCTGAACACGTCGGAGCCGACACCGTATTCGGTAGCCAGGATCTGGGCGGCCTTGCGAACGTGACCCAGGATGGAGCCACAGCCCAGCAGCTGAACCTTGGCCTTGTCGCCGGCCACGGATTCCAGCTTGTAGATACCCTTGCGGATGCCTTCCTCGGCGCCTTCCGGCATGGCCGGCATGGCGTAGTTCTCGTTCAGGGTGGTGATGTAGTAGAACACGTTCTCCGGGTTCTCACCGTACATGCGACGCAGGCCGTCCTGTACGATCACCGCTACTTCATAGGCGTAGGACGGGTCGTAGGAGACGCAGTTCGGGATGGTGTTGGCCAGGATGTGGCTGTGACCATCTTCGTGCTGCAGACCTTCGCCGTTCAGGGTAGTACGACCGGAGGTCGCACCCAGCAGGAAGCCACGGGCTTGCTGGTCACCGGCTGCCCACGCCATGTCGCCGATCCGCTGGAAGCCGAACATGGAGTAGTAGATGTAGAACGGGATCATCGGGCAGTCGTTGGTGCTGTAAGAGGTCGCAGCAGCCAGCCAGGAGGACATGGCGCCCAGCTCATTGATACCGTCTTGCAGAACCTGACCCTGCTTGTCTTCCTTGTAGTAGGAGACGATGTCGCGGTCTTGCGGGGTGTACTGCTGACCGTGCGGGCTGTAGATACCGATCTGGCGGAACAGGCCTTCCATACCGAAGGTACGGGCTTCGTCAGCCAGGATCGGGACGATGCGCTTGCCGATGGACTTGTCTTTCAGCATCACGTTCAGGGAACGCACGAACGCCATGGTGGTGGAGATTTCGCGCGCCTGTTCGCCCAGCAGCGGGCCGAAAGCGTCCAGTGCCGGGATTTCCAGCTTGGTGGTGCTCTCGCGCAGACGGGTCGGTACATAGCCCTTCAGTGCAGCACGGCGGGCGTGCAGGTACTTGTGCTCTTCGGTACCTTCTTCGATCTTCAGGTAAGGCAGGTCGGCCAGCTGCTCGTCGGATACCGGCAGGCTGAAGCGGTCACGCAAGTGACGCACGGAGTCCAGCTCCATCTTCTTGACCTGGTGAGCGATGTTCTTGCCTTCAGCCGCTTCGCCCATGCCATAGCCCTTGATGGTCTTGGCCAGGATAACGGTCGGCTTGCCCTTGGTTGCTGCGGCTTTGGAGAAAGCAGCAAACAGTTTGCGAGGATCGTGACCACCGCGGTTCAGGGCGAAGATCTCCTCGTCGGTCATGTCTTTGACCAGGGCGGCAGTTTCCGGATAACGGTTGAAGAAGTGCTCGCGCACGTAGGCGCCGTCGCGGGACTTCATGGTCTGGTAGTCACCGTCCACGGTCTCGTTCATCAGCTGGATCAGTTTGCCGGAGGTATCCTTGCGCAGCAGCTCATCCCACTTGCGGCCCCAGATCACCTTGGTGACATCCCAGCCAGCGCCGGCGAACAGGCCTTCCAGCTCGTTGATGACCTTGCCGTTGCCGACAACCGGGCCATCCAGACGCTGCAGGTTGCAGTTGACCACGAACACCAGGTTGTCGAGCTTTTCACGCACGGCAACGGTCAGGGCGCCCTTGGCTTCCGGCTCATCCATCTCGCCGTCACCCAGGAAGGCGTAAACGGTCTGCTCGGAGCAATCTTTGATGCCACGGTCAGTCAGGTACTTCAGGAAACGCGCCTGATAGATGGCGGCGATGGGACCCAGACCCATGGAGACGGTCGGGAACTGCCAGAAGTCCGGCATCAGTTTCGGGTGCGGGTAGGAGGGGATACCCTTGCCATCCACTTCCTGACGGAAGTTATCCAGCTGCTCTTCGGTCAGACGACCTTCAGCGAACGCACGGGCGTAGATGCCAGGGGAGATGTGACCCTGGAAGTAAACCAGGTCGCCACCATCCTTCTCGTTGCGGGCACGGAAAAAGTGGTTGAAGCAGACTTCGTAGATGGTCGCGGAAGAAGCGAAGGAAGACATGTGACCACCCAGGTCCAGGTCTTTCTTGGAGGCGCGCAGCACGATCATCATGGCGTTCCAGCGGATGATGGCGCGAATACGGCGCTCCATCTCCAGGTCGCCCGGGTAGTCAGGCTCTTCGCTGGACGGAATGGTGTTGATGTAATCGCGGTTTGCCTTGGCAGCCACGTCCACACCGCTTGCGCGGGCTTTCTCGGCCAACTGTTCAAGGATGAACTGAGCGCGTTGGGGACCCTCTTCACGCAGCAGGGATTCCAGAGAGGCAAGCCACTCCAGCGTTTCTATCGGGTCCACATCGTTCTTCAGGATATCAGACATGGCTGGTTCCTATTTTGTTGTGATTGCACGGCATTGCACGGCGAAGGGCGCAAGCATTCGACAATAAAAGAAAGCCTTGTGGGATTAGTTTTCCTGCTGACGGATCCGACGCATGGATCGCTGGATCCGGCTGTCTTCCCTCTGCATATCCAACAAGGTGTCCTCGATAAAGGCCAGGTGCTCATGACAAGCAGCTCTGGCCCGCTCCGGAGCCCCCGAAAGAATAGCCTCGATCAGACTCGCACGATGGCGACGGATCTTGGCTACCACTCCCGGGCGGCGATTCAAAATTTCGTTATTTTGCAGAATGTTCTGCTCCAGCATGGGGCTCATGGCCCGCAACAGGTGCAGCAGCACCACGTTGTGGGAGGCCTCGGCCACCGCCAGATAAAACTGGGTCACGGCAGCGGATTCCGCCACCAGCGACCCCAGCTGCCCAGCCTCCTCGATGGAGATCTGCACCTTGCGGATCCGCTCGAAATCTGACTCTGTGCCCCGCAATGCGGCGTAGTAGGCACAGATGCCTTCCAGCGCATGACGGAACTCCAGCAGATCGTAGCGGGCCTCGGGGTGGGTGCTGAGCAGCTCGAACAGGGGATCGGCGATCCCCTTGCTCAGGGCATTCTGCACATAAGTGCCACCGCCCTGACGGCGATAGAGCAACCCGCGCGCCTCCAGTCGCTGGATGGCTTCGCGCAGGGAGGGGCGCGAAACCTGAAACTGGATGGCCAGCTCGCGCTCGGGAGGCAGTTTCTGTCCCGGCTGCAGGCTGCCTTCCAGAATCATCTGTTCCAGTTCGGCGACGATGGCGTCAGCTAACTTGGGTTGCGTGATCTTGCGATAGGGCATGAGGCTACTTTGTTAAATTGGTATTACCAATTTTATGGATGGGGCGAAAATTAGCAGAGGGGCATTGAAAAGTCCACCCAAAAGATGATCTGAATCAAGAATGAAAGGCACCACTTAAGGGGTAAATTGGTGCAAACATGATTTAGCTCATAGAAAATGGTCTTACCAATATTCTTGAGATAGCTCACAAATAACATTTGGATAACCAGCAACAAAAATGGCCTGCCACATTGGCAAGCCATTGATTTAAAAAGGCAAAGTGAATTTTAATTTTTACAGTAAACGTTGAATTTCTTGCGAAAATCCTGCCATTGGAAGCTGTCCCCCGGATCCGTCTTGCGCCCCGGTGCGATGTCGCAATGACCCACAATTTTTTCCAGAGTGATGGCCGGATACTGGTCACAGATGGCCCGAGCGAGCCCAATCAGCACTGCATATTGCGCCTCCGTGTAGGGAAGCTCATCCGTCCCTTCCAGCTCGATACCGATGGAGAAGTCATTGCATGCCTCCCGCCCCTGCCAACTGGATACTCCCGCATGCCAGGCGCGGGCACCGAACGGCACATACTGTACCAGTTCGCCATCGCGGCGGATCAGGCAGTGGGCCGAGACCCGCAGCTGATGGATGTCAGCAAAATAGGGATGCGCCCCGGGATCCAGCCTGCCCATAAAGAGATCGTCGATAAAGGGGCCGCCAAACTCGCCGGGAGGCAGACTGATGCCGTGCACCACCAGCAGGGAGATATCGTCCGGTACGGGGCGCTCGTTGTGATGGGGGGACGGAACCCGGCGTGCCTCCCGGCACCAGCCGGCGGCGTCGATGGAAAAATGTGTGTTAGGCTGGGTCATCTTTGGCTCGATATGGATGAGGTATGCAGCAAACGGCGCGCTGGTTCTGGTTACTGGCCTGGCTCTCTCTGATGGGTCTGCTGACCCTCTACTTCCACTCCCGCTCCCAGCCGAGCGTCACCGCCAGCGGCGAACTGCTGCTAAGGGCCGACCAGAGCGGACACTATCGTCTGGAGGGTGCCATCAACGGTCAACCGGTGCAACTGCTGCTCGACACCGGCGCCACCCGCATAACCGTGCCGCTGCCGGTCGCCGAACGGCTGGGACTGCCCGCCCATGGCAACAGCCAGGTGAATACAGCTGCCGGGATGATCCGGGTCGGCAACGGCACCATCGAAACGCTGGCGATGGGCCCTTTGACCTTGTACGATCTGGCCATCTTCATCAATCCGGCGGCAGAGGGAGACGAGGTGCTGGTAGGCATGAATGCCCTCGGTCGGCTGGAGCTGGTTCAAAAGGAGCGGCAGTTGCTGCTCAGACCCTTGCAGGAATAAGGCATGTTTCAACAGGATGTCAGCCGCGCCGTGCGCGCCGCACTACTCGAAGATCTGGGCGATGCCCTCACCACGCTGGACCAGCCGGATGCCAGCGCCGATATCACGGCCCAACTGATCCCCGCCGAGCGCCTCTCCAGCGCCCGGGTTATCACTCGCGAGGCCGGCGTCTTCTGCGGCCAGCCCTGGGTGGATGAAGTCTTTGCCCAGCTCGGCGGCGAAGTGAAGGTGGAGTGGCTGGTACAAGATGGCGAGCGCCTCTCCCCCAATCAGGAGCTGTTCCGCCTCCATGGTCCGGCCCGCCTGCTGCTGACTGGCGAGCGCAATGCCCTCAACTTTGTGCAGACCCTCTCCGGCGTCGCCACCCTCACCGCCCGTTATGTGGCCGAGCTGGAAGAGACCGGCTGCCGCCTGCTCGACACTCGCAAGACCATTCCCGGCTTGCGCAGTGCCCAGAAGTACGCCGTCACTTGCGGCGGCGGCAAGAACCACCGCATCGGCCTCTTCGACGCCTACCTCATCAAGGAGAACCATATCCTTGCCTGCGGCGGCATCGCCGGCGCCATCCAGGAGGCTCGCCGCCTCAATCCGGACAAACCGGTGGAGGTCGAGGTCGAGTCCCTGACCGAACTGGAGCAGACGCTGACCGCCGGGGCCGATATCGTGATGCTGGACAACTTCGACCTGGCCATGATGCGCGAAGCGGTCGCCATCAATCAGGGGCGTGCCAAGCTGGAGGTCTCCGGCAACGTTACCCTGGAGACTCTGGCCGAGTTTGCCGCGACCGGAGTGGACTATATCTCGGTGGGCGCGCTGACCAAGCATGTGCGGGCGCTGGATCTCTCCATGCGCTTTATCTGAACGGATTGTGACCGTTCCGGCTACGCCAGCCGAATATCCGGCAGATACCATCACTTCTATAGGTAATGGCTTGATAAGGCAGCTAAAACAGACTCATTGAGATGCCCGTCAACATAACCGGGCCCTCGACTTGCAAAAGGCGCCCTCGGCGCCTTTTCTTTATATGTCGTACCAGCAACAAAAGAAGGGGGAGGCAATTAAGCAGAAACAGGTCAGTTTTCGCTCTTTTTTCACCCAAATAGAGGATTGGATCAAAAACTTTAATGACGGGCCTGCGCACTTGTTGCCAACGCCATCCGCTCAGATAAGATATTGACGTGTGGTTAGTTTTCCACCGCCACTTCCCAGGAACAATGGATAAAAGGATATTTAAAATGAAGAAACAGTCAGGCTTTACCCTTATCGAATTGATGATCGTGGTCGCGATCGTCGCCATTTTGGCTGCAGTCGCACTGCCGGCTTATCAGAACTACACCAATAAAGCTAGATTCACAGAAGTTGTAACTGCGGCTAGTGGTGTAAGAACTCAAATGGATGTTTGCTTTCAAACTAATGGGAATGTATTGACAGCATGTGATACAGAGGCCAAGGTTGGCGTTAGCTTATCTGATGCAGCCAGAGGGGATAACGTCGCATCTGTCACTATTACTGCAAATACTGCTGCGATTGTAGCTACAGGCGCTGGTTCTGGAATTTCTGGAGCAACAATAACTTTGACCCCCACTTCAGTGAGTGGAGCTGCCGTTACTTGGGCTCAAACTTGCAGTAATACAGCACTTTGCTAAGGCATGACCTCTAGCCCCCATAGCGGCCTGGCGATAAGCCTGGCCGCCTCTTCGTTGATCAGCGAAGAGGATTCCCAGCGCTACCTGAATCAGGCCAAGGCCCAGCGCAAACCCTTCGTGGCATTTCTGGTGGAAAACCAGATCCTCGACAGCAAGGCGTTGGCCGATTTCTGCGAGCTGGAGTATGGGGTACCTCTGCTGGATCTTGCCGCCTTCGACCTGGCCGAGATCCCGCAGAAGTACCTCAATCAAAAGCTGATTGAGAAACATCATGTGCTGCCCATCTACACCCAGGGCCACACCCTCTATATCGCCATGTCGGATCCGACCAATGTGTCGGCACTGGAAGATTTCGGCTTCAGCTTCGGGCTTCATACCGAGGCGCTGCTGGTGGAAGAAAACAAGCTCACCACCGCCATCGGCAAGCTGCTGGAGAACGAGACCGACGTCCTCGGTATGGAGGATATCGACGAGTCGGAGATCTCGGATCTTGAGGTCTCCGACGAGGGCAGCCGCCTCGACGAGAGCGTCAACACCACGGATGATGACGCTCCCATCGTCAAGTACATCAACAAGATCCTGATGGATGCCATCAAGCGCGGCGCCTCCGATCTGCACTTCGAGCCCTATGAGCAGAAGTACCGGATCCGCTTTCGCATTGACGGCATCCTGCACGAGATTGCCACACCACCGGTCAATCTGGCCAACCGCTTCTCGGCCCGCCTCAAGGTGATGGCACGGCTCGATATCGCCGAGCGGCGCCTGCCCCAGGATGGCCGCATCAAACTCAAGCTGTCGCGCAACAAGTCGATGGACATGCGGGTCAACACCCTGCCCACCATGTGGGGGGAGAAGATCGTGATTCGTCTGCTGGACTCCTCGGCGGCGCGGCTCAATATCGAACAGCTCGGCTTTGACGATCGGCAGAAAGCGCAATACCTGCGCGCCCTCTCCAAGCCCCAGGGGATGATCCTGGTGACCGGCCCCACCGGCTCGGGCAAGACGGTCTCGCTTTACACCGGCCTCAACATTCTCAACACCACAGAGGTGAATATCTCCACCGCCGAGGATCCGGTGGAGATCAACCTGCCCGGCGTCAACCAGGTGCAGGTCAATCCCAAGGCGGGACTCACCTTCGCCAGCGCCCTGCGCTCCTTCCTGCGTCAGGATCCTGATGTGGTGATGGTCGGGGAA
This sequence comes from Aeromonas sp. 19NY04SH05-1, assembly GCF_040581895.1. Taxonomy (NCBI): domain Bacteria; kingdom Pseudomonadati; phylum Pseudomonadota; class Gammaproteobacteria; order Aeromonadales; family Aeromonadaceae; genus Aeromonas; species Aeromonas sp. 19NY04SH05-1. The sequence goes on from NZ_CP095328.1 coordinate 4,191,726, forward strand.
ATACGGGACTTGGAAACCGCAGAGATCGCCATCAAGGCGGCGCAAACCGGCCACCTGGTGCTCTCCACCCTGCACACCAACTCGGCGGCCGAGACCCTGACCCGGATGATGAACATGGGGGTGCCGGCCTTCAACATCGCCTCCTCGGTGACCCTGATCATGGCCCAGCGGCTGGCCCGCAAGCTGTGCGATCACTGCAAGGCTCCCGAAGTGGTGCCGGAAGCCGAGTTGCTGGAGCTGGGCTTTACCCCGCAGCAACTGGCTGCGGGGCTAAGGTTGTTCAAACCGGTGGGTTGCAAGGAGTGCTCTGGCGGTTACAAGGGGCGGGTCGGCATCTACGAAATCATGTTGATGTCGGAAAATATCGCAAAATTGATCATGCAGGGAGCCAACTCGCTGCAGATCGCCGCCATCGCCCAGAAAGAGGGGATGCGGACCCTGCGCACCTCCGGGTTGGAAAAGGCCCGCCTGGGTGTCACCAGTCTGGCGGAAGTGAACCGGGTCACCACCAACTGACGAGGGGGAGCCCCCCTCTACGGACAATGCCGGATCGTGCCGTCACGCCTTCTGGAGGCAGGCATCATAAATACGGGATGCCAGAGAGCAAATCGGGCAGGCGCCAAGATGGCCCCCCATCGAATCAGTATCCCGCTGGCAAGTGCCAACCGGGGACCTTGACCAGGTCAATGGCGAAGAGGTGTGAGACACCCAGCGCTCGACCCAATTGCAGGATGCAGTGATGGCAACGCTAACCAACAAAAATAATGCCCCCAAGAAAGTCTTCGCGTTTCGCTGGAGCGGGGTCAACCGCAAGGGCCAGAAAGTCTCTGGTGAACTCCAGGCCGACAGCATCAATACCGTCAAGGCCGAGCTGCGCAAGCAGGGGGTCAATGTCACCAAGGTGGCCAAGAAATCCCAGGGGTTGTTCTCCAAAGGCGGCGCCAAGATCAAACCGATGGATATCGCCATCGTCTCGCGCCAGATCACCACCATGCTCTCCGCCGGTGTACCGCTGGTGCAGAGCTTGCAGATCATCGCCCGCAGCCATGAAAAAGCCTCGATGCGCGAGCTGATGGGGATCGTCGCCGCCGATGTGGAGACCGGCACCCCCATGTCGGAAGCGCTGCGCCGCCATCCCCGCTACTTTGATGCCCTCTACTGCGATCTGGTGGAGGCGGGCGAGCAGTCCGGCGCGCTGGAGACCATCTATGATCGCATCGCCACCTATCGGGAAAAGTCGGAAGCGCTCAAGTCCAAGATCAAGAAGGCGATGTTCTACCCCACCATGGTCATTCTGGTGGCCATCGTCGTCACCTCCATCCTGCTGCTGTTCGTCATTCCCCAGTTCGAGGACATCTTCAAGAGCTTCGGCGCCGAGCTGCCCATCTTCACCCAGTTCGTCATCGGCATCTCCCGCTTCATGCAGAACTGGTGGTATGTCTTCTTCGGCGGGGCGGCGCTCGCCATCTTCCTCTACGTCCGCGCCTGGCGCGCTTCTCAAAAGGTAAGAGACAACACCGACAAGTTTGTGCTGACCATCCCGGTGGTCGGCATGATACTGCACAAGGCGGCCATGGCCCGCTTTGCCCGCACCCTCTCGACCACCTTCTCGGCCGGTATCCCATTGGTGGATGCCCTCATCTCGGCGGCGGGGGCCTCCGGCAACTATGTCTATCGCACTGCCGTCATGGCCATTCGCAACGAGGTGGTAGCGGGCATGCAAATCAACGTGGCGATGCGCACCGTGGATCTCTTCCCCGACATGGTGATCCAGATGGTGATGATCGGCGAGGAGTCCGGCGCCATCGATGATATGCTCTCCAAGGTCGCCACCATCTTCGAACAGGAGGTGGATGATCTGGTGGATGGCCTCACCAGCCTGCTGGAACCCCTCATCATGGTGGTGCTCGGGGTGCTGGTCGGCGGCATGGTGATCGCCATGTACCTGCCCATCTTCAAGCTTGGCGATGTCGTGGGTTGATTCATGAGGGCATGCAGGCCAAGGCCGCTCATGCCCTTCCCTTCATTTGATGACTGACGGTTGGTTATGACACTTCTTATCGAGCTGGCGCACGGCTTGCCCTGGCTCTATCTCTCCCTGGTTTTTCTCTTCTCTCTGATGATCGGCAGCTTCCTCAACGTGGTGATCCACCGCCTCCCCATCATGCTGGAGCGGGAGTGGCAGGCCGAATATCACGGCTACTTCGAGACACAAACGCCAAACAGCGATCCGGCTGAACGCTACAACCTGATGGTGCCGCGTTCCGCCTGCCCCCACTGCGGCCATGCCATCACGGCCGTCGAGAATATCCCGCTCCTGAGCTGGCTCTGGCTCAGGGGCCGTTGCCGGGAGTGTCGGGCCCCCATCTCGGCCCGTTATCCCCTGGTGGAATTGCTGACAGCCCTGCTCTCGGTAGCGGTAGCCACGATCCTGACGCCGGGCTGGGGTGTGCTGGCAGCCCTGCTGCTGACCTGGGTGCTGGTGGCGCTCACCTTTATCGATCTGGACAAGATGCTGCTGCCCGACCAGCTTACCCTGCCGCTGCTGTGGGGAGGGTTGCTGTTCAATCTGGCGGGGGGATTCGTTCCGCTGGCCGACGCAGTGATCGGGGCCATGGCCGGCTATCTGGTACTGTGGAGCCTCTACTGGGCCTTCAAGCTGCTGACCGGCAAGGAGGGGATGGGATATGGCGACTTCAAGCTGCTGGCGGCACTCGGTGCCTGGCTGGGCTGGCAGTCCCTGCCCATCATACTGCTGCTCTCCTCCCTGGTGGGCGCCATCATCGGCATCACGCTGATCGCGCTGCGCAAGCACCATCAGGGCAAGCCCATTCCCTTTGGCCCCTATCTGGCCATCGCGGGCTGGATCGCCCTGCTGTGGGGCGATACCATCACCCGCTGGTATCTCGCAATGGTGCTCTGACCCATGTATGTAGTCGCAATCACCGGTGGAATTGGCAGCGGCAAAACCACGGTGGCCAACCAGTTCGCCGAGCTCGGCATCGATGTGATCGATGCTGACGTCATCGCCCGCGAGGTGGTGGAACCGGGCACCCCGGCCCTGGCAGCCATCGCCGCCCACTTTGGCCCGGATGTCATCGCCTCCGATGGCCGGCTCGATCGCCGCCAGCTGCGCGAGCGGGTCTTCAGCGAACCCGATGCCAAGGCCTGGCTCAATGCCCTGCTTCACCCCCTCATCCGTACCGAGATGCAGCGCCAGTGCGCCGCGGCCCGCACCCCCTATTGCCTGCTGGTGGTTCCCCTGCTGGTGGAGAACAGGCTCGCCGGGCTCGCAGATCGGGTGCTGGTGATCGACGTGGACGAAGCGACCCAGATTGAGCGCACTTGTCGCCGGGATGGCGTGAGCCCGGAGCAGGCCAAGGCCATTCTGGCCGCTCAGGCCAGCCGGGATGAGCGTCTCGCGGTCGCCGACGACATACTCGACAACCGGGCAGAGGACAAAATGGCAATCAGAACGCAAATTTTGGCCCTGCACCAAACATATCTGGCGTTTGCCTCTCAACAAGCCCAGCAACAGTGAGTACACTAGGCCGGTTTATGGCTGGCCAGGATTAGGCATGATTTACGATTTCCCCCTCAATGAAAAAAGCCGGACTTATCTGCGTCTGGAATCCCTGTTTTCCCAGATCCACGACAATCTGGAGAGTGACCAGTCCTGGGCACATATCGCCTTTTTCAAGGGGCTGTTCGATCTGCAGGAGTTGCTTGAGCGCGGCGATCTGCGGGCCGATCTTATCAAGGATCTGGAACGCCTCAGCCAGCGTCTGAGCCACTGGGCCAACCTGCCCGACGTGGATCTGGAGCAGGTCAAGCTGATGCAGCAAGAGTGCAGCCAGCTCTCCCGCAGCCTGCTGAACGCCCCCCGCCCCGGTGCCCGCCTGAAAGAAGATCGCCTGCTCGGCTCCATCCGCCAGCGTTTCTCCATTCCGGGCGGCCTGTGCGCCTTCGACGTGCCGCAGCTGCACCACTGGCTCGCCACCCCGGCCATCAGCCGCCATCAGCAGATGCAGGGCTGGCTCAGCGACATCACCCTGATGATGAATGCCATCTCCCTGCTGCTGCGCCTGTGGCGTGAGTCAGGCTGCTTCAGCGATCAGGTGGCCACCAACGGTTTCTTCCAGGACACCGCCGAGAGCGCCGAGCTGATCCGCATCCGTCTGGCGGACAACCTGCTGTGCTACCCGACCCTGAGCGGTCACAAGAATCGCTTCGCCCTGCGTTTTCTGCCCACCACAGAGCAGCAGATTGGCGATGTAGCGTTCCAACTCGCCTGCTGCTAAGGAGTTCTCATGGTCACCAAGGTCAAGTGCCCTACCTGCAACAGTGAAGTGGAATGGGGCCCGCAGAGCCCGTTTCGCCCCTTCTGCAGCAAGCGCTGCCAGCTGATCGATCTCGGTGAATGGGCCGATGAAGAGAAGCGCATCCCGGGGGAAACAAACCCCGACCTGTTGCCGGATCCGGAAGAGGGCGACCGCTGGCTGTAAGCCGTATCCGCCAAGGTACAAAAAAGGGCCTGAAGGCCCTTTTTCATTTCCGGATCAGAGGATCAACCCTGCAGGCGCGCCACTATGGGGCCATTGGCATCGGGGAAGTGATAGTTGTGCAGCTCGGCCACTGGCACCCAGAGACACTCCTGCCCCTCTTTTCCGAACGGCTCACCGCTAAAGCGCGTCACCTTCCAGATATCCAGCAACACCTGCTTCTCGGGATAGTCGTGGTGCAGCTCCATGAAGGGGGAGCAATCCTGTACCCGGATGCCGATCTCCTCCCACAGCTCCCTGTCCAGGGCGGTAAGCAAGTCTTCACCCGACTCCACCTTGCCACCGGGAAATTCCCAGCGATCCCCCTGATGGCGGTCGGAAGATCGCTTGGCGATGAAGATCTCGCCCCGCTCGTTCTCGATGACGCCTACCGCCACCCAGATCCGTTTTTTCTGTTCCATCTCGGTTACCTCGTCAGATACGGCCACTGCGCGTTCCTCATCAATAACAAGGCGGGCACTGGGCCCGCCTCGTGATGGCATCGCGCGTTATCAGGTCAACTGACCGTGACAGTGCTTGTACTTCTTGCCGGAGCCACAGGGGCAGGGATCGTTGCGACCTACTTTCTGCTCGTCCCGCACGAAGGTGGTGTGACCCTCGTCGGAGGCTGCCTCTTCACCCGCCAGCTGGTTCTCGGCACTGGCATGGGTGTAGGTGCGGGGGGCGGCTTCCGCCTGCTGGCGCTGCTGGGCCTCCATCGCCTCCACGTCGCGCTCCTGCACCTGAACCCGGCTCAGGATGCTGACCACATCGCGCTTGAGAGTTTCCAGCATCTGGGTGAACAGATCGAAGGATTCGCGCTTGTACTCCTGCTTGGGGTTCTTCTGGGCGTAGCCGCGCAGATGGATGCCCTGACGCAGGTGATCCATGGCCGCCAGGTGCTCCTTCCACAGGCCATCCAGGGTCTGCAGCATCACGGCCTTCTCGAAGTTGCGCAGCACCGCGGTGCCGACCAGCTCTTCCTTGTGGGCGTAGAGCTTGCGGGCCTCGTCCAGAATGCGCTCGCGCAGCTTCTCTTCGTAGAGCTTGTCATCCTCTTCCAGCCACTTGACCAGCGGCAGGTCGAGGGAGAAGTCACCCTTGAGGCGAGCTTCCAGACCCGCTACGTCCCACATCTCTTCCAGAGACTGGGGCGGGATGTACTCGTCGATCACGTTGTTGTAGACGTCATCGCGGATCACGTGGATGGTCTCGGAGATGTCATCGGTATCCAGCAGCTCGTTGCGCTGCTCGTAGACCACCTTGCGCTGGTCGTTGGCCACATCGTCAAACTCAAGCAGGCTCTTGCGGATGTCGAAGTTGCGGCCTTCCACCTTGCGCTGGGCGTTCTCGATGGCCTTGGTCACCCAAGGGTGCTCGATGGCTTCGCCCTGCTCCATACCCAGCTTCTTCATCATGCCGGTCACGCGATCGGAGGCGAAGATCCGCATCAGGGTATCTTCCATGGAGAGATAGAAGCGGGAGGAGCCCGGGTCACCCTGACGACCGGAACGGCCGCGCAGCTGGTTGTCGATACGGCGGGACTCGTGGCGCTCGGTACCGATGATGTGCAGACCGCCAGCGGCCAGTACCGCGTCGTGACGCGCCTGCCAGGCTGCCTTGATCTCACGGATCTGTTCGTCGGTCGGGTTCTCCAGCGCAGCGATCTCCGCCTGCCAGTTGCCACCCAGCACTATGTCGGTACCACGACCGGCCATGTTGGTGGCGATGGTCACGGCGCCGGACTGGCCAGCCTGGGCGACGATCTCCGCCTCCATGGCGTGGAACTTGGCGTTAAGCACCTTGTGCGGGATCTTCTCCTTGGTCAGGATGCCGGAGAGCAGCTCTGAGTTCTCGATGGAGACGGTACCCACCAGTACCGGTTGACCCCGTTCGACACAGCCACGGATGTCATCGATGATGGCGGCGTATTTCTCATTGGCGGTCAGGTAGACCAGATCGCCCATGTCTTTGCGCACCATCGGCTTGTTGGTCGGGATTACCACGGTATCCAGGCCATAAATCTGCTGGAATTCAAAGGCTTCGGTATCGGCGGTACCCGTCATGCCCGCCAGCTTGTTGTAGAGGCGGAAGTAGTTCTGGAAGGTGATGGAAGCCAGGGTCTGGTTCTCGTTCTGGATCTTGACCCCCTCCTTCGCCTCGACGGCCTGGTGCAGGCCATCGGACCAGCGACGACCCGGCATGGTACGGCCGGTGTGTTCGTCGACGATGACGATCTCGTCCTTCTGGACGATGTAATCCACATTGCGCTCAAACAGGGTGTGGGCACGCAGACCGGCATTGACGTGGTGCAGCAGGCTGATGTTGGAGGCGGAGAACAGGGAGTCGTTTTCGTCGAGCAGCCCCTCTTTCTTGAGCAGCTCTTCCACGAAGATCTGGCCGTTCTCGGTCAGCAGCGCCTGGCGGTTCTTCTCGTCCACCGTGTAGTGACCATCGCCTGTGTACTCTTCGGTGTCTTCCTTGTCCTGCTTGACCAGCAACGGGATCAGCTTGTTGACGCGGATGTAGAGTTCGGAGCTGTCTTCGGCCGGACCTGAGATGATCAGCGGGGTGCGGGCTTCATCGATGAGCACGGAGTCCACTTCGTCCACCAGGGCGTAGTTGAGCGGACGCTGCACGCGCTGTTCCGGCGAGAAGGCCATGTTGTCGCGCAGGTAGTCGAAACCGAATTCGTTGTTGGTACCATAGGTGATGTCGGCGGCATAAGCGTCACGCTTCTGGGACGCATCCATGCCCGGCACGTTGCAATCCACCGTCATGCCGAGGAAGGTGAACAGCGGGCGGTTCGCCTCGGCGTCACGCTTGGCCAGATAGTCGTTCACCGTCACCACGTGTACGCCGCGACCGGAGAGCGCGTTCAGATAAGCCGGCAGGGTGGCAGTCAGGGTTTTACCTTCACCCGTCTTCATTTCGGCGATGCGGTTGGAGTTGAGCACCATGCCGCCGATCAGCTGTACGTCGAAGTGGCGCATGCCAAATACCCGCTTGGAGGCTTCGCGCACGGTGGCGAACGCTTCCGGCAACAGCTGCTCCAGGGTCTCGCCCTGCTCCAGACGCTGACGGTACTCGGCGGTCTTTGCCTGCAGTTCGGCGTCGGACAGCGCCTCGAACTGCGGCTCCATCGCATTGATCTGTTTTACAATTTTGCGCAAAGCCTTGAGCGTTCTGTCGTTCCGGCTGCCGATAATCTTGGTAAGCAGTGTGCTAATCATGGGTACCAACTATTTCTGGTTATAAAAGCGTTCCGTCACTGGAACCTGAAGAAAAAAACCTAACCCCGGCTGGCACTCAGAAAGCGTGCGGGGTTGACCTGACGACCGTCTTTCAACACTTCGTAATGCAGATGGACGCCGGTCGCGCGACCGGTACGCCCCATCAAGGCAATCTTCTGACCCTGATCGACCAGGGTACCAACTTCGACCAGCAACTTGGAGTTGTGGGCATAGCGGGTCACCAGGCCATTGCCGTGGTTGATCTCCACCATGTTGCCAAACTCCGGATGACGACCGGCCCATCTCACCACACCCGGGCCCGTGGCCAGGATGGGGGTGCCCACCTTGCCACGATAATCCACCCCTTTGTGCATCTTGGCCCGACCGTTGAACGGGTCGACCCGTCCCCCGAAGCCGGACGACACCCAGACCCGCTCCTGCTGGACCGGCGTGCCGGAGATGAAACCGGCATCGGTTATATGGTGATTCATGATGAAAGATTCAAGTACCGACAGCTGCTCTTCACGACTGCTGAGCTGCTGGCTGAGGTGTTTCATGGAGTCCTGCAGCTCATTGAGGCTGACTTCCAGATCTTCATCGTAGGAAGGACCGCCCATGGGGGGCAGTTCCTTGAAATTGAACTCCTCGGGATCGAGGTCTGCCTGCTCGGTCAGACGTTCACCGAGGGCATTGAGGCGCCCCAGCTGCCCCTGCATGGTGCCCACTTGGGCCGCCAGCATGGCAAGTTGTTCACGGGCTTCGTCGCCACTCTGTTTGGCGGATTGCTGCTCGGCCATGGCCAGCGCCAGTTCCAGCGCGTCCATTTTCTGCTGCCAGCTTTGCCAGAGCCAGCCGCCACCAAGGGCCAACAGGGAGAAAATGATACCGCCGACCCAGGCCAGACGCTGTTTGGGTACGTGCAACTTGCGTCGCTGCTTGCCGTGGAGGATCAGGGTAATGCTCATAGAAATCTGTCTGCTCGGTCAGGTACGGTCCAGGGACTGCACGGGAAATAAAACCGGGAGATAATCGGTATTGAAGGATGGAGTAAACAAATGACGGAACGTCGGTGCGGAGAGAGGACCGACGTTCCGTTGCACAGCTATCAGGCCAGAACCAGACCGTTGTCGTAGTAAGCGATAGGCGCTTTGTCGCCCTCGCCTTCGAAGGTCACCAGTTCCCACGCCTCCTGCTCGGCCAGCAAGGCGCGCAGCAGCTTGTTGTTCAGGGCATGGCCGGTCTTGTAGGCACGGAATTCGCCGATGATGCTGCGGTTGCACATGTAGAGGTCACCGATCGCATCCAGCATCTTGTGCTTCACGAACTCGTCCTCGTAGCGCAGACCATCTTCGTTCAGCACCCGGTAGTCATCCAGTACCACGGCGTTTTCCAGGCTTCCGCCCAGCGCCAGGTTCTGGGAACGCAGGTACTCGATATCACGCATGAACCCGAAAGTACGGGCACGGCTGATCTCTTTCACGAAGGAGGCTCCGGAGAAGTCCAGTACGCAACGCTGGTTGCGCCCTTCAAACACCGGGTGCTGGAAATCGATCTCGAGATCCATCTTGAAGCCGTTGCGATAGGGGTGGAATTCCGCCCACTTGTCGCCGTCTTCAACCCGGATGCTCTTCTTGATCCGCACAAACTGCTTGGCCGCATTCTGTTCACGGACCCCGACTTCCTGCAACAGGTAGATAAAGGGGTGTGCACTGCCGTCCATCACCGGGATCTCGGGTGCGTCAACTTCGACGTAGAGGTTGTCGATCCCCATCCCGGCAAGGGCTGCGGAGAGGTGCTCAATAGTAGAGACACGGACACCGGCTTCGTTGACCAGTGCGGTACAGAGTACGGTATCGCGCACCTGATCGGCATTGGCTGGCAGCTCCACCACAGGATTCAGGTCGGTACGCAAGTAAACGATCCCTGTGTTCACAGGAGCCGGACGGAATGTCATGGTGACTTTCCGGCCAGAATGCAGGCCGACGCCAGTCGCCTGTACACTCGTTTTCAAGGTTCTTTGTCTAATCATGGGTGTACCCTAAACAGCTTAAAATCCGGACCAGATGGTCGTTGGCAGGCCATCTTAGCACATTCCTTAAGCAACAAACAAACCAGCCCCATAAGAGGCTTAGTCAGCCTGCTTGCGCAGGAACGCCGGAATATCCAGATAATCCGGTTCGCGACGAGCCTGCGGCTCGGCGTTGACCACCTTGGCCGGAGCCTCTTCCATCACGCGGCCCTGCATCATGTCGCTGACCAGCGGCTGGCGCACCGGGCGCTCTTGCACCTGGCTGCTCTTGACCAGGGTGATGTCCGGCTTGCGCTCGGCACCGATGCCGGTCGCAACCACGGTCACACGCAGCTCGTCGTGCATTTCCGGATCGATTACGGTTCCCACCACCACGGTGGCGTTTTCGGAAGCGAAGGCCTTGACCGCATTACCCACGGTCTCGAACTCTTCGATGGTCATGTCCATGCCGGCAGTGATGTTGACCAGGATGCCACGGGCACCAGCCAGATCCACGTCTTCCAGCAGCGGGCTGGAGATGGCTTTCTCTGCCGCTTCTTCGGCACGATCGTCACCGGAGGCGGAACCGGTACCCATCATGGCAGTGCCCATTTCGCGCATAACGGTACGCACGTCCGCGAAGTCGACGTTGATCAGACCCGGACGGGTGATCAGCTCGGCGATGCCCTGTACCGCGCCCAGCAGCACGTCGTTGGCAGCCTTGAAGGCGTCCAGCAGGGAGATACCGCGGCCCAGCACTTTCAACAACTTGTCGTTGGGGATGGTGATCAGGGAGTCGACATTCTTGGACAGTTCTTCGATACCATGCTGGGCAAAGCCCATCCGCTTCTTCCCTTCGAAGGAGAACGGCTTGGTCACCACGGCCACGGTCAGGATGCCCATCTCGCGGGCCACTTCGGCCACGATCGGCGCAGCACCGGTACCGGTACCGCCGCCCATGCCGGCTGCGATGAAGACCATGTCGGAACCGGTCAGCAGCTCACGCAGCGCTTCCCTGTCTTCCATGGCGGCGTCACGGCCCACTTCCGGGTTGGCGCCAGCGCCAAGACCCTTGGTGATGCCACCGCCGATCTGCAGGGTGGTGTTGGCACTGGAGTTTCGCAGTGCCTGGGCGTCGGTGTTCACCGTGATGAACTCTACGCCCTCGATGTTCTGACGCACCATGTGCTCGACGGCGTTGCCACCGCCGCCACCGACACCGATCACCTTGATGACGGCTTCGTCAGTATGGCTATCCATGAATTCAAACATATCGTCTCTCCGCTTTATTTGCTGACTTCAGCAAAATTCTTAGAACTCGCCACGCAGCCAGTTGCTGACCCGTTTGACCAGACCACCGACACTTGCCTTGGCGGCATATTCTTTGTTGCTACCTGTCGCCTGATGAGTACGGCCGTACTGCAACAACCCGACCGCAGTCGAGTAGACAGGCGCCTGCACGTAATCGCTCAAACCACGTATATTCATGGGCTCACCCACCCGGACCTGGCACTGGAAGATCTGCTCTGCGCACTCCACCACGCCTTCGATCTGGGCCGCACCACCGGTCAGAACCACACCGGCAGCCAGCTGATGCTTGACCCCTTGCGCTTTCAATTCGCTTTGTACCCGCACCAGCTCGTCATTCACCATGGAGAGCAACTCGGTGTAACGGGGTTCGATCACTTCAGCCAGTGTCTGCCGCTGCAGGCTGCGCGCCGGACGGCCGCCGACACTGGGTACTTCAATATTGTCTTCCTTGCTGACCAGTCGGCCGAGGGCGCAGCCGTAGCGCACCTTGATCGCCTCGGCGTCCAGCGGTGGCGTGCCGAAGGCGTAAGCGATGTCGCTGGTGACAGTACTGCCGGCATACGGAATCACCTTGGTGTGACGCAGGGCACCGCCGGTAAACAGCGACATGTCCATGGTGCCACCACCGATGTCCACCACGCAGACACCGAGCTCCTTCTCGTCTTCGGTCAGCACCGCATAGCTGGAGGCCAGGGCGGAGAAGATCAGCTGATCCACCCGCAGACCTACCTTCTCCACGCATTTTTCGATGTTGCGCGCCATGTCGTTGTGGCAGGTCACCAGATGGACCTTGGCCGCCATCCGCACGCCGGAGAGACCGACCGGGTTCTTGATCCCTTCCTGGTAATCGATGGCGAACTCCTGGGGCAGCACGTGCAGCACCCGCAGCTCGTCAGACAGGCGCACCGATTTGGCGGTATGGATCACGTTGTCCACATCCTCCTGGGTCACCTCCTCGTCGGAGATGGGCACCATGCCGGTCTCGTTGCGACAATCGATATGCTTGCCGGACAGACCGAGGTAAACCGAGCTGATCTGGCAGTCGGCCATCATCTCGGCCTCTTCCACGGCACGACGCAGAGACTTGACCACGGAGTCGAGATCGTTGACCCCGCCCTTCTCCATGCCGCGAGATGCGTGACTGCCCATGCCGATGACGTTCAGTTCGCCGTCCGGCAATACTTCCCCGACCAGAACCGCCACCTTGGTAGTGCCGATATCCAGTCCGACAATCAAATTCCTATCTGCGGTGTTGGTCATGCACTTTCTCTTCGCTCTTCTTCCAGCCAACCGCCATTCCGGTGTCGTATCGAAGATCCACGTACGCAACCTGCGAACGGGGTTCGATCACCGGGAAGGCATCGATAAACCGCTGCAACCGGAGCGCGATGTCGTTGCGTCCGAGGAACAGCTTGATATTGCCATCCAGGGTCAGTTCCCAGGCATGGCGGGGAGTCAGATTCACTCCCAGCAACTTGTATCCTTTGGCAGCCAGTTGCGACTCGTACTGCCGGCTCTCTTTCAATACCCGGGCCGCCTGGTCATCCGGTCCTGACAGCTGCATCAGCGCTACCTTGACCCGATCCGGAGCACTGAACACCTTGCCCTGGGTATTGACGAAGCGGTTGCCATTCCAGCGCGCCGCCACATCCTGTTCGGTGAGGTAGACCTTGATCTTGTTCGGCCACTTCTTGCGAACCGACACCGAGGCCACCCACGGCAGGGCATTCAACCGCCCCTGCAATTCGTTCACATCCAGCTCGAAGAAGTTGCGCGACTCGGCACCATCCAGCACGGCCTGCCGCAACTCCTCTGTCTGCAAATACTGATGTTGCCCCTGCAGCAACAACTCGCTCATGGGCAACCGATTGGCGTCAGTCAGCCAACCTTTAACATCCAGCGCCGTCCGGTAGCAGCCCCATATCACCAGCAGGAAAAACGCTACTCCTGCGATGAAGCCACCCTTGGTGCGCCCCTGTGCCCTTGACTCCACCCGATCGATCCCCGTGTAACGCGCTAAACCGGCCTTTTGGCAGACCGGTTCGCCATTATATAGGCCCCGGCTTGGCGGTCAAAATACTCATTGGGCCCTCAAGCACCAGATTTCATGCTCTCTATGCTCAATTTCATCTCACCGAGACGACGTGCCAGGGCACCGACGTTGCCGGCTCCCTGGGTCAGCACCAGATCCCCCTCGCCAACCAGGTCGGCCAGCACCGCCGGCACGTCATCCGGCGTGGCCACAAAGATGGGTTCCAGGTTGCCACGAGAGCGGATGGAGCGACACAGGGCTCGGCCATCGGCGCCGGGGATCGGCTCCTCGCCGGCAGCATAAACCTCCAGCATCACCAGCACATCGACCTTGGAGAGCACATCGGCAAAGTCTTCGTAGAGATCGCGGGTGCGGGTATAGCGGTGTGGCTGGAAAACCATCACCAGTCGCTTCTCGGGCCAGCCGGCACGAGCCGCGTTGATGGTCACCTTCACTTCGCTCGGATGGTGACCGTAATCGTCCACCAGCATCGCCTTGCCACGACCGGTCTCGAACTCGCCATATTGCTGGAAACGGCGGCCCACCCCCTCGAACTTGGCCAGCGCCCGGATGATGGCCTCGTCGCTCACCCCGTCCTCGGTCGCGACAGCTATCGCCGCCGCAGCGTTCAGGGCGTTGTGGATCCCCGGCAGATTGAGGGTGACCTGCAGCTCGCCCGCCTCTTTGCGGCGTACCCGGAAGCAGCTGTGATTGGTGGTCTGGACAAAATCCAGCACCTGGACGTCGGCATCGTCCGACAGACCGTAAGTCAGGGTGGGACGGGCAATCTCCGGCAGCAGGCCGCGGATCACCGGATCATCGATGCAAACCACCGCCAGTCCGTAGAAAGGCAGGTTGTGGAGAAACTCGATGAAGGTGGCCTTCAGCTTGGCGAAGTCGCCGCCGTAGGTGTCCATGTGATCCGCTTCAATGTTGGTCACGATGGACACCATGGGTTGCAGATGCAGGAAGGAGGCATCGCTCTCGTCCGCTTCGGCGATCAGGTAACGGCTGCTGCCCAGGCGTGCATTGGTGCCGGCGCTGTTGAGCAGGCCGCCGATGACGAAGGTCGGATCCCGGTCCGCCTCGGCATAAATGCTCGCCACCAGGCTGGTGGTGGTGGTCTTGCCGTGGGTACCGGCGATGGCGATGCCATGGCGGAAACGCATCAGCTCGGCCAGCATCTCGGCACGGCGCACGACGGGGATGCGCAGCTCGCGAGCCGCCAGCAGCTCGGGGTTGTCCTGCTTGATGGCGGTGGAGACCACCACCACGCTCGCTCCGTCGACATGCTCGGCGCTGTGGCCGACGAAGATGTGGGCACCCAGCGACGCCAGTCGCTCGGTCACTGCATTGCGTGCCAGGTCGGAACCCGTGACCTGATAGCCCTCATTGGCCAGCACCTCGGCAATCCCCCCCATGCCGGCACCACCGATGCCGATGAAGTGGATGCGACGCACGCGGCGCATTTCGGGGATAACGGTACGCAGTTTTGCCAGTTCAACCTTGGTCATAATCGTCTCTTTATTCTGCCGCAAGCCACTTGCATTCACCGGCAACCCGCCCGGCGGCATCGCTATATTCGGGGATCGCACGGCACGACTCGGTCCGTGCAATCTTGTTCATCACGCGTGCTCGCCCTGTTTGGTGGCGAGCCGCTTGCATTCATCCGCAACCCGCTCTGCCGCATCAGTAATGGCGACGCGACGGGCGGCCTGGGCCATGTTAAACAGGGTTTCCCTGCGCCCGGCCAGCCAGGAGAGGCGCGCAGCCAGCGAGGCCGTGGTCAGCTCGGACTGGGGCAGGAATTCAGCCGCACCGCCGTCGACCAGGGTCAGGGCGTTGCGGGTCTGGTGATCGTCCACCGCATGGGGCAGCGGCACGAAAATGGCGGCTACACCGGCGGCGGCCACTTCGGAGACGGTCAGGGCCCCCGCCCGGCAGACCACCAGGTCGGCCCAGGCATAGGCACCCGCCATGTCCTTGATAAATTCACTCACTTCGGCCGCAACGCCCTGCTTGGCGTAGGCTTCGGCCACAGCCTCCCGATTGCCCTTGCCACATTGATGGCGCACCGCAATGGGGATACCGGCAGCCGCCACCGCGGCAGGCACTTGCTCGTTCAGCACCCGGGCCCCCAGGCTGCCACCAACCACCAGCAGGTGCAGCGGTTCGCTGTCACTGCGCAGTTCGGGATCCGGCAGCGCCACCACTTCGGGACGCACCGGATTGCCAACAACGGCAGTGCGATGGCTCGGCGCAAAAGCCCCGGGGAAGGCCATCAGGACGCGTCTGGCGATGCGAGCCAGCAGCTTGTTGGTCATGCCGGCAGCGGCGTTCTGCTCGTGCAGCAGCAGCGGGATGCCGGCGAGCCAGGCGGCAACGCCACCCGGGCCGGAGGCAAAACCGCCCATGCCGAGCACCACGTCAGGGCGCACCGTCTTGAGCACCCGGCGCGCCTGCAGGATGGATTTGATGATGCGATAGGGCGCCACCAGCAGCCGCTTGATGCCGTTGCCACGCACCCCCTGAATATCGATGAAGGAGATGGGGTAGCCATGGGCGGGCACCAGCTCGGCCTCCATCCGGTCGGCGGTACCGAGCCAGTGGATAGTCCAGCCCTGCTCCTTCAATCGATCGGCCACGGCCAGACCGGGGAACACATGGCCCCCGGTACCACCTGCCATCACCAACAGCGTTTTGCTCACTAAACCTCCCGCACGCGCGCCTGGGCAGTCGCCTGGCGCAATTCAAAATCGATTCGGATCAGCATGCTCACCGCCACCGTCATGATGATGAGACTGGAGCCGCCGTAACTGACCAGCGGCAGGGTCAACCCCTTGGTCGGCATCATGCCGCTGGCGGCGCCGACGTTGACGAAGGTCTGGAAGCTGAACCAGATGCCTATGCCGATGGCCAGATAGCCGTCATAGAGGCGGTCGGCCTGCAGGGCGCGATGGCCTAGCTTGAGCGCCTTGACCGCCAGGGCAAAGATGAGGAACAGGGCACCCAGCACGCCGATATAGCCCAACTCTTCACCCAGAATCGCAAACACGAAGTCGGTGTGGGCCTCCGGCAGGTACTCCATCTTCTGGATGGAGTTGCCGAGCCCCTCGCCGAACCAGCTGCCACGGCCAAACGCCATCAGGGACTGGGTCAGCTGGTAGCCGCTGCCGAACGGATCGGCCCAGGGGTCCATGAAAGAGGTCACCCGGCGCATCCGGTAGGGCTCGACGATGATCAGCAGGATCACGCCCCCCAGACCGCCGCCAATCAGGATCATGAACTGCCACAACTTGGCGCCGGCCAGAAACAGCATGCCGAACGAGGTGACGAACATCACTACGGTGGAGCCCAGATCCGGCTGCAACAGCAACAGGATGGCCAGCACCCCGAACACCGCCAGCGGTTTCAAGAAGCCGAGCCAAGCCTCGCGCACTTCGTTCTGGCGACGCACCAGATAGCCCGCCAGATAGACGAACAGCGCCAGCTTGCCGAATTCGGCAGGCTGCAGGTTGAACGGTCCGAGCGGCAGCCAGCGCACCGCCCCGTTGACGTTGCGCCCCACCAGCAGCACCAGCACCAGCAACAGGATGGCCAGCAACAGCATGGGACCGTTGTGCTGTTGCCAGCGCGCCATGGGCACCTGCAACACAAACCAGGAGATACCGAGCGCCATCACCAGGAACATGCCGTGACGCTTGACGAACATGAAGGGATCATCGCCCAGGGCAATCCCCTCCGGGATCGAGGCGGAGGCCACGATCACCACCCCGACCGCCATCAGCGACAGCGCCAGCAGTACCAGCTGCCGGTCGTAGAGACCCGCGGGTCGCGCCGGCAACAACCAGCGCTGGAACAGGCCTGCGACTGCGCGAAGGGCGTTCATAGGGCCATCACCATTTCGGTGAAGCGGTCGCCACGCACTTCGAAGGATTTGAACTGATCCAGGCTGGCGCAGGCTGGCGCCAGCAGCACCCAGTCGCCGGGCCTGGCATCGGCGGCCGCTTTGGCGACGGCGGCGTCAAGGTCCGCCACTCGCTCGGTCTGCTCACCCAGGGCCAGCAGCACCTCGGCATCCTGGCCGAAGCAGTACATGTGATCAATCTGGTTGCCAAGCAGCGCCTGGATGGGGCCGAAATCCTGCCCCTTGCCCTGGCCACCGGCCAGCAGCAGCAGACGCCCTTTTACGGACTCACGCACGCCGGCCACGGCGGCCAGGGTCGCCCCCACGTTGGTGGCCTTGGAGTCGTTGATCCAGCGCACGCCCCCCACCTCGCGCACGAAGCGGGCACGGTGCGGCAAGCCTTCGAAGCGGCGCAGCACGGCGAGCTGGGCATCGCGGGGGATGCCGACCGCATCGCACAGGGCCATGGCGGCCAGCGCGTTGGCCTGGTTGTGGGCACCGACGATCTTCATCTCGTCGACCGCCAGCAGGGGATCGCCATGGAGGGTGAGCCACTGACGGCCATCAAGCAGGCAGCGGCCGTAGCCGTTGCAGTCGAGGCCGAAACTCTGCCACACCTGACCCACATCGGGCAGAGTCTGGGCATCGTCACGGTTGACCAGAATGTGTTGGGAGTGCTGATGGATCTCCATCTTGGCGGCGCGATAGTCGGCCATCCCCTGATAGCGATCCATATGATCTTCGGAGAGGTTGAGCACCACGGAGGCCGCGGCGCGCAGGCTGTAGGTGGTCTCCAGCTGGAAGCTGGAGAGCTCCAGTACGCAGAGATCCATCGGTTGCTTGAGCAGCTCCAGTGCCGGTGTGCCGATATTGCCGCCCACACCGACCTTGAGCCCGGCCTCGGCGATCATCTCGCCCACCAGGGTAGTCACCGTGCTCTTGCCGTTGGAACCGGTGATGGCGATCACCGGCACTTCGGTGTCGCGCACGAACAGCTCGATGTCGCCGATGATCTGCACGCCGCACTCGGCAGCGGCTTTCAGCTCGGGAGTCGCCAGCGCGATGCCCGGACTCGCCACTATCATGTGCGCCTGCTTGAGCAACTCTGCATCGAGCCCCTGGACCAGCTCCACCTCGGGCGGCAGCTGATCCTTGCCCGGCGGGTTGGCGCGGGTGTCCATCACCAGCGGCGTGACGCCACGACCGAGGAAGTAATCGACGCAGGAGAGTCCGGTTTTACCCAATCCGATGATGATGACCATGGCCTTATCTCACCTTCAGGGTGGCAAGACCCAGCAGCACCAGCACGAGGGTGATGATCCAGAAGCGCACGATGACGCGCGGCTCCGGCCAGCCCTTCTTCTCGTAGTGGTGATGGATCGGCGCCATGCGGAAGATCCGCACGCCACGCAGCTTGTAGGAACCGACCTGCAGGATCACAGAGACGGTCTCCATCACGAAGACCCCGCCCATGATCACCAGCAGGAACTCCTGGCGCACCAGCACGGCGATGGTACCGAGCGCGCCACCCAGTGCCAGGGAGCCCACGTCTCCCATGAAGACCTGGGCCGGATAGGTGTTGAACCAGAGAAAGCCCAGACCTGCCCCGACGATGGCGGTACAGACGATCACCAGCTCGGAGGTGTAGGGCACATAGGGGATATGCAGATAGCTGGCGAAGTTGACGTTACCGGTCGCCCAGGCTATCAGGGCAAAGCCCCCCGCCACCATCACGGTCGGCATGATGGCCAGGCCGTCGAGACCATCGGTCAGGTTGACCGCGTTGGAGGTGCCGACGATGACGAAGTAGGTCAGCAGGATAAACATCAGGCCGAGCTGGGGCATCACATCCTTGAGGAAGGGCACCACCAGCTGGGTCTGGCCATCGTGGGTCGCCGTGGTATAGAGGACGACCGCCACGATCAGCGCGACTGCCGACTGCCAGAAGTACTTCCAGCGGGCGATCAGACCGTCGGTATTCTTGCGCACCACCTTGAGGTAGTCATCGGCAAAACCGATGGCACCATAGGCCCCCAGCACGAACAGCACCAGCCAGACATAGGGGTTGTCGAGGCGGCACCAGAGCAGCACAGAGGTGAAGATGGCGGCCAGGATCATCAGACCGCCCATGGTGGGGGTGCCACGCTTGCTGAGGTGGGACTCGGGACCGTCGTTGCGGATCACCTGGCCGAATTTCAGGATCTGCAGGCGGCGGATGAGACGCGGCCCCAGCCAGAGCGCGACCCCCAGACCCGTGATGATCGACAGGATGGCGCGAAACGTCAGGTAGGAGAAGACGTTGAAGAAGGTGAAGTGCGGGGTGAGCAGTTCCGCCAGCCAGACTAGCATGAGGCTGACTCCTGACGGTCTTTGACCATCTCGACGATATCTTCCATACGGGAGCCGCGGGCTCCCTTGACCAGAATTGAAATTTCCTGATTTTTATCAATCATTTGTGCAAGCACTTCGAACAACGACGCCTTATTGTCAAAATGTCGGCCAGCCGCGGCATCTGCGGTATGGCGACTATGTTCCCCTACTGTCAGCACGGCATCCAGACCGCACTCGCGGGCATGACGGCCGACCCGGGCATGTTGCTCGGCAGACTCCTCACCCAGTTCCCGCATGTCACCGAACACCAGCACCTTGAAGCCACCCATGGCGGTCAGGGCATCGATGCCCGCCAGCACGGACTCCACGCTGGCGTTGTAGGTATCGTCCACCAGGGTGAGGCCACCCCAGCGCAGGGCGCAGAAGCGCCCCTTGACCGGCGCCATTTGCTCCAGGCCCGCCTTGACGGAGGCCAGTGACGCACCCAGCGCCAGGCAACCCGCCGCCGCCGCCAGGGCATTGGCCACGTTGTGGCGCCCCGGGATGGCCAGGGTCAGTGCCACTTCACCCTGTGGTGTCACCATCACGAATTCGGCACAGCCCTGCCCGTTGATCAGCAGATCGCGGGCATGGAACGGCTGGCTCTGATCGTCGATGGAGAAGGCACAGGTGATGCCGCGCTCGCGCCACTTGGGCCAGAACTCGTTGTCGGCATTGACGATGGCGCAGCCGCCCTCGCCCAGCCCCTCGAAGATCTCGCTCTTGGCGTGAAACACCCCTTCCAGGGAGCCAAAGCCCTCCAGATGAGCGGCCGCCACGTTGTTGATGATGGCGGCGTCGGGTCTGGCAAGGGACGTGGTCCAGGCGATCTCGCCCGGGTGGTTGGCGCCCAGCTCCATCACCGCAAACTGGTGTTGCGGCTCGAGGCGCAGCAAGGTGAGCGGTACCCCCACCTCGTTGTTGAAGTTGCCGGCGGTGGCCAGCACTTCCCCTTCGTGGCGCAGGATGGCGGTCGCCATCTCCTTCACCGTGGTCTTGCCACAGCTGCCGGTGATGGCCAGCACTTTCGGATTGATGCGCTCGCGCACCAGCTTGCCGAGCAGCCCCAGCCCCTTGAGGCTGTCGGCCACCACCAACTGGGGCACGGCCAGCGGCAGTTCACGCTCCACCAGCAGGGCGGATGCCCCGGCGACAACGGCCTGCTCGCAAAAATCATGGGCATCGAAACGCTCGCCACGCAGGGCGACAAACAGGGCTCCGCTACCCAGAGTGCGGGTATCGGTACTGACTGCGGTGATCTCACTATCTTCACCAATCAGACGGGCATCGAGCGCCTGCGCCAGGTCGGCAAGCCTGAGGGTCATCATGTGAATGACTCCAATAATGTATGCAAGGCGGCGGCGACGGTTTCCCGGTCGCTGTAGTGCCGCTTGTCGGTTCCAATAATCTGATAATCCTCGTGGCCTTTGCCGGCCACCAGGATGATGTCCTGCTTGCTCGCCTGTCCAAGTGCCAGGTTGATGGCCCTGACCCTGTCGTGTTCCACCTGCACCGTCGCGGGATCGCGAAGACCCGCTACCATGTCGGCCATGATCCGGGCCGGATCCTCGGTGCGGGGATTGTCGTCGGTCAGGATCACCCGATCCGCAAACTGTTCCGCCACGGCGGCCATCATGGGACGCTTGCCGCGATCCCGGTCGCCACCACAGCCCACCAGACACCAGAGCTGGCCCTTGCAGTGCACCCGCAGGGCCTGCAACGCCTTCTCCAGGGCATCCGGAGTGTGGGCATAATCGACCACGGCAAGCGGCGCATCGCCACCGCCGAAACACTCCATGCGGCCAGTCACTGGTTGCAGTTGCGGCGCGGTGGCCAGCAGGGCGTCGAAGTCGTAGCCCAGCACCAGCATGACCCCCATGGCCGCCAGCACATTGCTGACGTTGAAGCGGCCGAGCAAGGGGGCGGATAATACACCATCCCCCCAGCTGGAGTTA
This sequence comes from Aeromonas sp. 19NY04SH05-1, assembly GCF_040581895.1. NCBI lineage: Bacteria > Pseudomonadati > Pseudomonadota > Gammaproteobacteria > Aeromonadales > Aeromonadaceae > Aeromonas > Aeromonas sp. 19NY04SH05-1. The sequence goes on from NZ_CP095328.1 coordinate 4,213,083, forward strand.
ATCCGCGCACGAAAACCTTGCTGGTGAAAATCGAGTTGCTGCGCCGTTAACTGACGGCCAGGATGGTTCTCAACCGGGCCATGGACGCTGAAGGCGACTGCATCCGGGTATTTCGCCAGCCATTGGGCACCCAGTTCATCGTCCCGGTTGATCACCGCATGACGTTCATCCACCAGTTGCAACAGCAGCTCCTTGGCGGCGCCATAGGCCTCCATGGTGCCGTGGTAGTCGAGGTGATCCCGGCTCAGGTTGGTGAACACGGCGGCGGCAAATGGCAGGGCAGCAACCCTGTATTGCACCAGACCATGGCTGGAGACCTCCATCGCCGCCAGATCCGCCCCCTGCGCCTGCAGGTCAGCAAGATTGGCCTGCACCTGGACGGCGCTGCCTGTGGTGTTTTCCGCCTCAATCAGCTCGCCAAACAGCCCGTTACCTATGGTGCCCATCACCCCGGCCTTGCCCCCCAGCAGGGTGCGCCAGTTGGCGACCAGCAGCGCGGTCGTGCTCTTGCCGTTGGTGCCGGTGATCCCCACCAGTTGCAGCTTGTTCGCCGGCTGGTCGTAAAAATAACCCGCCAGCTCGGAGAGACGGGCAGGCAGATCCACCATGCCGATGCAGGGGATTGACGTCGCAGGAGCAACGAATTCACCGTCCTCCTCATACACAACAGCGGTCGCTCCCTGAGCCACCGCTTGTTCGATAAACCGTCTGCCGTCGACCTGATGCCCGCGAATGGCGATGAAGAGAGAGCCCGGGCCGACCCGCCGACTGTCCAGCTGGATGTCGGTCAGGGGAAGCGCCGGCGCCTCGATTCCGAATGGGCGCAGCAACAGATCAAGTGCGCGGGACTGCATTATTAGCCTCCGTACGGGCAAGTTTGGTGGGAACTGATGGCGGTACTGCATCGGGACGAATATTGAAGAGCTGCAGCACCCCTCCCATGGCCTCGGCAAAGGGCGGCGTCGCCACGGCGCCACCATAGTAGGCCTTGCCTTTGGGTTCGTTGATCACCACCACCATGACGAAGCGGGGATCGCTGGCCGGGGCAAACCCGGCAAACCAGGCCATGTAATCCTTGCCATAACCGCCAGCCACGGCGACCTTGGCGGTACCACTCTTGCCGCCGACCCGGTAACCCGGGATCTTGGCCTTGGGAATGGCGTTGTCGACCACGTATTCCAGCGCCTGCAGCATGGCGGCGGCGTTGTTGTGATCGATGACCTGCTCACCCTTGGGCGGCTTGGTCACCTTGACGATGGAGATGGGCACCCGCTTGCCCTTGTTGGCCAGGGTGGCGTAGGCGGACGCCAGCTGCAGCGGAGTGACCCGCAGGCCATAGCCGAACGACAGGGTCGCCCGTTCGATATCGGACCAGCGACGACGCTGGGGCAGCATGCCGCTGCTCTCCCCCATCAGGCCGCTGCCGGTATCCATGCCGAAGCCGAACATACTGAGGGTGTTGATCATCTCCTGGGCCGGCATCCGCAGGGCGATGCGTGACATGCCGATGTTGGAGGAGTAACGCAGGATGTCGTACAGGTTGGTCGCCTTGTGGATACTCACGTCACGGATTTGCTTGGCCCCGATATAGAGCGGCCCGCCCGGTATGAAATCCTTCCAGCTGGTGACGCCTGCCTGCAAACCGCTGAGCAAGATCAATGGCTTGATGGTGGAGCCCGGCTCGTAGGTATCGGTCACCACTCGGTTGCGCACCCGGAAGCTCTGGTACTGACCGCGGTTGTTGGGGTTGTAGGAGGGGGTGTTGACCATGGCGAGCACTTCGCCGGTTTTGATGTCCAGCATCACCATGGAGCCGGAGGTTGCCTTGTTCTCGTCGGTGGCGCGCTTGAGGGCGCGATAAGCCAGCGCCTGCACCCGCTGATCGATGCTCAGCTGCAGATCGTTGGCGTTCTTGCCCTCCTTGACGATCCCCAGCCGCTCGATTACCCGGCCCTGCCTGTCTTTGCGCACCCGCATCTCGCCCGGGGTGGCGGTCAGCCACTCGTTGTAGCTGCGTTCGATCCCCTCGATGCCGCTGCCGTCGATGTTGGTTACCCCCACCAGATGGGCACTGATCTCGCCGGTCGGATAGAAACGGCGCGATTCGGGACGCAGATAGACGCCTCCCAGCTTGAGCCCCTTGATGTACTCGGAGACCGCTGGCGTCACCTGCCGCTGCAGGTAGACGAAACGCTTGTTGGGGTTGGCGATGCGCCGCTTGAGGGTGTTGATGTCGAGCTTGAGCACGGCGGAGAGCGCCAGCCAGGCCCGCTCGTTGTTGATAGCGCCGGACTCGTGCACCGTTTTGGGATCCGCCCAGACCGCCTCGACCGGCACGGAGACAGCCAGCTGTTCGCCGTTGCGATCGGTGATCATACCGCGCACCGCCTGGGTGGAGGTGGTGCGCAGGGAACGCATATCCCCCTCCTGGCGCAGGCGATCAGGATTGATCACCTGGATCCACGCCAGACGCAGGATCAGACCGACAAACGCAATACCGATGAAGACCACCAGAGTGCGAAAGCGCCATGGATAGATGGAGGGCGCCTTGATATTCGCTTTGGCCGATTTGGCTGTCGCCTTGCGTTTCATGGTTGGGTTATTACCTTCTCGGTGGTCACCAGCGGGCGAGCCATCTGCAACTTGTCCATGGCCAGACTCGCCACCCGGGAATGTTCCGCCAGAGTGCCCTGTTCCAGCAGGAGGTGACGCCACTCGATGTTGAGGCGATCCTCTTCCGCCATCAGATCGTTCTGCTTGGCGGTCAGGCCGCGAGTCATGTTGGTCACCAGGATCACGGCAAAGGCGGTCACCAGCACAGCGACCGACAGAAAAATCTGCAACTTGTGCCGCCAGAGATCGCTTGCGATCTCCTTGGCCAGATGAACGCGCACCTCACTCATGGTTTAATCCGCCAGGCGCTCGGCCACTCGCAGCACCGAGCTGCGTGACCGGGTGTTTTCAGAGACTTCATGATCGGAAGGCTTGAGCGCCTTGCCGACCGACTTCAACTTGCGGCCACCCGCCAGCTGCGCCTCGGTGAGCGGGATGCCGTGCGGCACCTCCGGCCCTTTCTCGTGCTTGCGGATGAAATGCTTGACCAGCCGATCTTCCAGAGAGTGAAAGCTGATCACCGACAGGCGGCCATGAGGTGCCAGCACCTCCAGCGCGCCATTCAGTGCAGTTTCAATCTCGTCCAGCTCGCTGTTGATATAGATGCGAATGGCCTGGAAGCTGCGAGTCGCAGCGTGCTTGCCCTTCTCCTTGCTGGGATTGACCCGGGCAATCATCTCCGCCAGCTGGCGGGTGCGCACATAGGGTTCGGTGACCCGATCGTGCACGATGGCGCGGGCGATCTTCTTGGCAAAGCGCTCCTCGCCGAAGGTTTTCAATACCCAGGCGATGTCATCCACGTCGGCCTTGGCCAACCACTCAGCGGCGCTCTGGCCCGTGGTGGGATCCATCCGCATGTCGAGGGGGCCATCTTTCATGAAGCTGAAGCCGCGCTCGGCGTCATCCAGCTGGGGAGAAGAGACGCCCAGGTCAAGCAGGAAGCCGTCGACCTTGCCCAGCAGGCCACGCTCTGTCAAATAGCCGGTGATGCCGGAGAAGGGGCCATGCACGATCTCGAAGCGGGGATCCTGGATCTTGGCCGCTTCGGCGATGGCCTGGGGATCGCGGTCGATGGCGATCAACCGGCCATTGGGGCCCAGATGCTGGAGGATCAGGCGAGAATGACCACCACGGCCAAAAGTACCATCGACGTAGACACCGTCCGGCTTGATGGCCAGACCTTCGACGGCTTCGTGCAACAGCACTGTGATGTGTTCAGCGGCTTGGGTCATTTATAAAGAGAAATCCTGTAGTCGTGGCGAGCTTGCCCAATCGTCCCCGGGCAGTCCCAAGATGTCGTCATTGACCTGTTGTTGCCAGCGGGCTTCATCCCACAACTCAAACTTGTTGAGCTGGCCCACCAGCATGATCTTCTTGTCCAGCCCGGCGTGGTTGCGCAGTGGCTGGCTGAGCAGCAGACGGCCATTGCCGTCCAGCTCGCATTCGGTGGCATGTCCCAGCAACAGACGCTGCAAGCGGCGCTCCTGGGGGTGCATGCTGGAAAGGGTCCTGAGCTTGCGCTCGACCTCTTCCCATTCGGTCAGGGGATAAAGGAGCAGACAGGGGTGGGCAATATCGATGGTGCAGACCAGCTGGCCGTCGCTTTCATCGCGCAGCCAGTCACGAAATTTGGTCGGAATCGCCAATCGCCCTTTGCTGTCCAGGCTGATGGCGTGAGCGCCACGCAACAAATTGAAGTCCCTGAAAGGTAAATGAGTGGCTGGATGCCCCTCTAAAAACCACTTTGATCCACTTTTCCCCACCCTGAAGTTTAAGGACGTGCAGGGGGCTTTTCAAGCAAGGAGATGGGACAGGGGGAACATATTGACGCGGCGTTTCCGTAGTGCCGATTAAATGAGTTGATTTTTCACAAGTTATTTATTTGGAAACCGGTGAAGATTAATTTTTGCCAAGGAAGTCGCGACCACTCATGGCGCAATAATGAAGCGGAACAATACGACTGCACACAAAATAATGCTTACGCCTACGACCGGATAAATGATGTAACTATCACTGAAACGGCGGGCTCGCAGGCACACCAGCTGGCAGAGCAACAAGTTGTACACAATCAGCAGCAGGGTGAGCAGGATATTCACACCCAGAGTCAGTTCACCGGCATGCCAGATGTACAGCCCCATCAATACAAAATTGGCGAGGATCAGGTAGAGCAGGAACTTCTGGATTATTTTCCCCGCTTTGGGTGACTTTTTGACTCGTGCTATCATGTTTTACATCCTTGACTCCACATGACCTAGCGACTAAACCCATCAAAAACTGTTGAGATATATCATGTTTTTTCCATTATGCCTGCATTTCCCCGGCAACAGAAAATGACATTCCCAAGATTGTATCTGGCCCTGGGACTATTTTTATTCTCTTCAGTTTGTCTCGCTTACGATAAATATCACTGGCAAAGCGACTTTCCTGCCCCGATCCAGGGGGAAGGGGCGACTCTGGTTGCCCAGCAGCACGAATATCTGCTGAAGCAGAAATCCTATTTGCAGCGCCGACTGGCGGACAACCAACCCGTGATCCGCTGGATATCCGAGCAGGTCAAAAACCACCATCTTCCCCCCTTGCTGGCGTTTGTTCCCCTGATTGAGAGCAGCTATCGCCTCGACGTCGTCTCCGCCGCCGGCGCAGCGGGCCCATGGCAGTTGATGCCGGACACGGCGATCCGTTTTTCCGTGCCCATCACCCGCGAGTTCGATGGTCGCTACTCGCTCCCGCTGGCTACCGAGGCAGCCCTCACTTATCTGGGCTGGCTCTATCGTTTCTTCGGTGAAAACTGGCTGCTGGCGCTGGCAGCCTATAACGCCGGCGAGGGGCGTGTCTTGAAAGCGGTCATGAGGGCGGAGAGCCGCAACGTCTGGGAACTGGAGCTGCCGACCGAAACCCGGCTATATGTGGCGCGGTTCGTCGCGCTCGCCAATCTGCTCGACCGGGCCGAACGTTTCCAGTTGCAACTGCCGCCCTGGCAAGCAGGATCCGATGTGCAGGTATTCCAGAGAGTCGCCAATTGCTCTCTCATGGCGTGGGCTTCGGCAAAAGGCATCTCGATGAACCAGGCACTGCGCTGGAACCCGGCCTGGCAACTGCCAGAGGCCAGCGGCATCGGCAACTGTCCTGTGGTATATCGCAAGGAAGAGAAAATCATGGTCGCCGGACAACCAGTCCGGCCGCAGGAGAGAAAGGCGGTCTCCCTCGAGAGTCTGCACGATCCCTTGTTGCTGCGGGCTGCCCGGGGATTGGACATGACCCGCAGCGAGATCAGGCTGCTCCCTTCTCCGGATCCGTTGGGGATGGGTCAGACGCGGCCTCTGTTCTGAGCGCCCTGAAGCAATGGCGCCAGTGGCTGAGCAAGGGAGCCAGATCCACCTGTTCGGGCTCGCTCCAGCGAGCACCATAGAAACGCAGGTAGCGGCCGATACCCCGGCGATGAGTGATATGGCAGGTCAGGGTCATGGCGGGAGCCAGCTTCAGGGTCACCTGTTCGGGCAACTCGAAGCGGGCCGGCGCAAGAAAACCGACGCCTCCCGGCCCCAGATCCTTGATCACCGCCCGACCTATGCTGCGGTCAAACAACAGGCCCGATACCAGCAGACGGGCCGCGATACCGCAGCTCTGTGACTCCAGCGGCGTGGTGCCGTCGTGCAGATACCAGCGCGGCAGCTTGCGTCTGGGATCATCACTGCTGTTTTGAAACAACAGATCAGTTTCTTGAATTTCCATGGTTAAGGGCATCCTTGGCCTGCTGGGCAGCAGCCTGGGTTTGGGAACTGAACAGTTGTTTCAGGCTGTTTTCCGCCTGGGTCGTCATGATCAGCAATTCGATACGGCGATTCTGGCTGCTGTGGGGATTCGCCCGATCTTCCAGCATGGTATCCGACATTGCGCTTACCTGGCCAACCCGATCGGGTGGCATGCCGCCCGCCTGCAGTACCCGTCTCGCCATCATGGCGCGATCCGACGACAACTCCCAGTTGCTGTAGTTGTCGCCCGCAAAGGGGGTGCTGTCGGTGTGGCCCGAAATCATGATCTTGTTCTCGATGCGCTGGAACACGGGCGCCAGCGCCAGCAGCATGTGACGGAAGAAGGGGGTGATACGTGCGCTGCCGCGGCTGTACATCTCCCGCTGCTCGTCGTCCCGGATCAGGATCCGCAATCCCTGTGGCACCAGCTGCAGTTCAAGGTTGTTCTTGGCCTGCACCTCATCCGCCAGCGAGCCGATGAAACCTGCCAGCTGTTTCATCTGTGCTTCCCCTTCGATCTTGCCGACCAGCAGGCTCTCGTAGCCGTTCTTGCCTTCATCCGAGAAGATGCTCCTGTTGCCCGAGATATGTCTTGGCATCGGCTGGCCTTCGGTCTGGTATTTGGGCATGACTTCGTCAAGCACGGAGGGGTTGCCCCCGAGATCGACCGGGTAGGGGCTGTTTCTGATATCGAAGGGGTTCGCCTCGCTGTCCATGATGCTGTAGTCGCGCAGACGACTGGCCACCACTTCCCGCTCCTCCTGGTTGGAGACGGCCAGGATCCAGAGCACCATGAAGAAAGCCATCATGGCCAGGGTGAAATCGGCGAAGGCAACCTTCCAGGCGCCCCCGCTCTTGGGACCGGTGTTGCGACGCTGCTGGCGCTTGACGATGATCTGTTCGTGATTGCGCATTACATCGCCCTGTTGGTCACCCAGTCTTCCAGCTCGAGGAAGCTGGGCTTGACCTCAGGCTCCAGGATCTTGCGGCCGGAATCCACCGCCAGCAGGGGAGTCTTGCCACGCAACTGGGCCAGCAGAATGGACTTGATGCACATCAGCAGGCCGATGCGACGCTTGACCATCTCCTCCATGGCGTTGCTGAGGGGTTCGAGCAGGCAGTAACAGAAGAAGATGCCGAGGAAGGTGCCGACCAGCGCGGCAGCCACATGCACACCTATGTTGCTGAGCGGACCGTCCAGCTGCTGCATGGTGATGATGATCCCCATGACCGCCGCCAGAATGCCAAAGCCCGGGCATGCCTCGCCGGTCTTGTGCAGGGCATGGGCCGGCTTGAGCATATCTTCCTCGATGGCCATGATCTCCTGCTCCAGCAGGGTATCGAGCTCGTGAGGAGTGATCTTGCCCATCCCCAGCAGGCGCAGGTTCTCGACGATGAAGCCGAGCAGCTGGGGATCTTCAGAAACCTGGGGATACATCAAAAACACCGAGCTCTGCTGGGGATTCTCAATGTGTTCATCGAGGGCCTTCATCCCCTTGCTGCGGGTCTCTTCCAGCAACTGGTGCATCAGGGTCAGCAGCTCGCGGTAGACCTCTTTCTCTTCCTTGTTCGGCTTGAAGCACTGTTTGATCTGCCGCCACATCTCATGCATCACCTCCTTGGAGTTGCCCAGAAACATGGAGCCAGCCGCCGCGCCAATAATGATGATGAGTTCCGAAGGCTGCCACAGCGCGATCGGGTTGCCCCCGGCCATCATGAAGCCTCCCAGCACACATATTAAAGTGACACCGATGCCGATCTGTTTTTGCATGAATGCTCCCGCACAATTGAACGAACCCCACCCGCCAGGGGAAAGAGACTACTTATATGGAGTCGACCAGTCTCTGCTTTAGCTGAAGCACGCATTGCTTGTGCAGCTGACAAACTCTGGATTCCGTGAGCCCGAGCACCAGCGCAATCTCTTTCATGTTCAGTTCGTGCTGGTAGTAGAGGGAGAGCAGCAGCTGCTCGCGCTTGTCCAGCGACTTGAGCACCTTGCTGATGGTCATGGCGAGATCCGTGTCATCCGACTCGGCGGCCGGAGCCCGGCCACCGTTTTCGAGCCAGTCCTCGAGGCTCTGCAGAGCCTCCGCCTGACTGGCATAGGCCAGCTGGCGCACCTCGTCGACGGAGCAGTCGAGGGCCTGTGCCAACTCCTGTTCCGTCGGCACGCGCCCCAAGCGGTTGTGCAGCTCCCGCTGCATCTGGTTGTGGCCATGAACCTGCTGGCGCAGCTGGCGAGGGCGCCAGTCAAGTCTGCGCAATTCGTCCAGCATGGCGCCACGGATCCGCTTGAACGCATAGCTCTCAAACTGGGCATCCGGCTCACTGCCGTAGCGACGCCAGGCCTCCAGCAGCCCCATCATGCCGACCTGCTCCATGTCTTCCTGGTCGAAGGCGGCCGTCACCTGACTGCGCAGGTGGCTGGCGGCACGCTTAACCAGCGGCAGATAACGGGTGAGGATGGTCTGTTCGCTCGTGGCCGGCGCACTGGTGCCGAACTCGTGCTGCATATCCCAGGCGGAGTCGATCATGAGGGGTTACTGCACCAGTACCTTGGTGATCAGCACCTCGTCGAGATAGGGCTTGTAGCCATAGCTCTGCAGGGTTGTGACCAGTTTGCCCAGCAGGGAGGTCTGCAAGGCAGTGATATCCTTGAGCTCCTTCTGGACATCGTCATTGGAGCGATGACTGAAGTACTGCACCATGGCGTTGCGGATAAGCGGGTTGAGCATACGCAGCTCCTCCAGCTGGGCGGGATTATGGGTCACCAGCGCCAGCTCCAGCACCAGGTAGTGGGACTGGGAATCCCCCTCCAGGCTTATTACGAACCGATCCAGCGGCTTGAACAGCGGCTTTTCGCTCAACTCGGGTTTGGGCTCTTCCAGCCCCAGCCAGACGGCGATCAGATCGCGCTTGAGATAAGCACCATAAGCCAGGGCGGCCAGCAAGACGATCGCCAGCACGACTATCATCAACCACTTCATCACTCGCCGAATCATATCAATCCACTCTCTCTTTACCTGAAGGCAACGGTTACACCAGGGTATTCAACCAATCGGGACGGCTCTTGCCGCTCTGCTCCAGCTCATCGCGCCACTGCTGGCGTCCGGCCAGGATCTCGTCTCCCTGCCAGCGCTGTTTGGGGTTCTGCTCCCCCCCTTGGCCGACATTGACGTCGACGCCGCCAGAGTGGTGGGGAGCCAGGCTCATGCGCAGCCGCTCCATCGACTGGATCAGGGCATCGCGCACGGCGGGGTTGGTCGCATTGAGCTGCACGTTGAGGCGATCGCCCTCGACCCGCACGGTCAACTCCAGCCGACCCAGCTCGGGAGGATCGAGCCGGATATGCGCCTGCTTGACCTGCTGGTTCACCTGCAGCTCGACCTTGTCATGAAGCAGGCTCATCAGTTGCTGCCCCCACTGGGCCTGATTGTCCGGCAGCTTGACCGGGGCCCACTGGTATTCGGCAGGCTTGCTCGGCGCCAGCTGGCTGGCCGGCAGCACCATGAGTTTCGGATCAAGCGCCACCGGCTCCCGCTCGCCGGTCTGGGGCTGGGGCTGGGCATTGAGCATGGGTTGCAGGGTGCTGATCAGCCTGGCCTGCACACCTTCCCGTACAGCCCCCTTGCCATCCCCTGCGGCGCGCGCCTGCTCGGCCACGGGGGCTGCAGAGGCATCCTGACCGGGCAAGGCACTCTCCTTGAGCTGGGGAGCAGCATTGCTGAACGCAACGCTCCCCTGTTCAGCCAGCAGGGTGCGCTGCTGCAGGCCACGAAACGAGAGCGGTGGCAGGGTCAGGGCAACCTCTTCCGCCATCTGTGCCGACGGCACGGCTCCCTGGGACGGGATCGGAGACGCGGCTCCGCTTGCCGACTGCTGGACACGCTCTTCCAGCAATACGAAGGAGGGCAACATGCGGCTGAATGCCTGCAACTGTTCGCTCGCCCCCTCCAGCTGTTCCCCTTGCACTTCATCGGTCACTGGGGCCTGTACGAAGCCAGTCACCGGCTCCGCCTGCAACTCTTCCTGCGCCAGGGCATCCGCCTGCAGGTAGGAGTCATCCCCCTCCTGCGACGACTGGTTCAGTCTGTGTTTCGCAAATGATTCTCGGGTCGGTGCGAGTTCACCACCCGCCAGCGGGATCATTGCCATTGTTGTACCTCGTCATAGGCTGCCAACCCCTCGCGCTGACCATTGAGCGCCTGCCACGCCCCCTTGAGGCGATCGGTCTCGTGCTGGCAAAGGGTGATGGCACTCTGATAGAGGGCTCTGACCTCAGCTCTCGTGGTGGCCATCGCCGCCCAGCTTTGCGGGTGCTTGTCCGCCATCTGGCTGGCAAAACGGGCCAGCCTGGCATCCGTCTCTTTCAGGACTTCCCATTCCCCTGCCTGCGCCTGCTGCAACAGCAGACGCGCCAGTCCGAGCACTTGCAATGACAACCGCTCCTGTTCCTGAGGGGACAGGGGTCGTGCTGTATCAAGGGACATAAATGGGTACCAAATGGGATTCTTTTGCTGACATGCCCAGAGCTAAGCAAAGAGCACGCCAGAATGATATTGCGCTCCGCATCGCGGCGTAGCGCGAGATCCGGGGAACAGGCGGGAAACTGCACTTCCGCCTTAACGGGGTTGACGGGCCATGACTTCCCATCCGTCCTTCAGCTCGCCCAGAATGCTGCGCACTTCGGCAAAACCGGCCACATTGTTGGACACGCTGATCTCGAACAGCTTCTGTCCGCAATAGTCATAGAGACGATGCAGATTGGCGGCCAGCTCACCCCCCTTCTCCATGTCCAGGGCGCTGTCGAGCCCTCCCAGGATCTGCAGGCACTTGCTGATCGCCTGTCCCTTGCGCTCAAACTGCTTGGCCAGAATATGTCCCTCAGCCCTGGCAATCTCGTCCAGCAGGCCATCCATCAGCATCAGCACCAGCTGGTGCGGATCGGCGCTGGCCGCCTTGGCCTGGGTGGCAGCAAACTGGTAGGCATCATAACCATCTTGAGGTTCAAACATCTCGGACTCGCTCGATTAAGGTTCTGCGACAGAGTGGCGACGTCAGAACGCCCCCATGCTCTGCAGCATCTGGTTCATAGTGGTGAACTGGTTGAGGTAGCGTTTATACGCGGCTTCCATCTTGCGATCCAGCGCAGCCATCCGGTCATTGACCCGTTTTTCATTGGCATCCAGACCGGCGTTGCGCGACTTGAGCACGCCATCACGCTTGACGTAAGGATCGAGATCCGTGCTCATCCGCTTGAGCAGACCATCATCCCCCAGCAGAGCCTTGCCCAGCAGCTCGGGATCCTTCTCCAGCGCCTTGTTGAAGTCGGTCTCGTTGAAGGAGAGTTTGCCGTACCGGTCGGTCTTGATCCCGAGCGAGCCCAGGGTCATGCCGTTGGGCAGATCCCGCACGCTGTTTCCCAGCATGCTCTTGAGGCTGCGGATGCCGCTGTCCGAGGCCAGCGCTCCCGGTGATTTGGGGTCGCTCGAAGTCATCTTGGCCAGCTCGTCCACCAGCTCGTTGTAGCTGTCGACAAACTTCTTGAGTGAACCGGTGACCGCCTCCTTGTCCTGGGCGACTACCACCTGCAACGGCGCCTCCCCCGGCTTTTGCGCCTTGGTCAGCTCCAGGGTCAGGCCGTCGATGACGTTCTCCACCTTGTTGCTGGCGGAGACTATGGTCAGCGGGTTGTCCCCCCCCATCTGCAGCTTGGCATCCTGCGCCTTGGTGATGTCGCGCTTGCCGGCCAGAGCCGTGCCCAGCATGTCGCCCGCATCGCCGGAATAGTTGATGGCGATAGCGTTTTCGGTACCGGTTTCGGTGCTGGTCAATACAAGGTTGACCTTGCCATCGGAGCGCACCAGGGTGGCCTTGACCCCGGGATTGTCCTTGGCGTCATTGATTTCGGACACCAGGTCCTTGACGGTGGAACCGGCGGGCAGGCTGGCCAGATCGATCTCCAGCTTCTTGCCCTTCACCTCCAGCGAGAGGGTGCCGGTGGCGGGCAGCTGGGCGCTCTCACTATCCAGGGAGAGGCCGACCTGATGGGCCTGGGCAAGCTGTTCGACAAAGAGGTTGTACTGGCCTGAGCTGGCGGTGCCATCGCTGGTCACCTTCATGAACCCTTCTTGCGAGACCGTTCCCTTCTGGGCCTGCAGGTTGGAGGCCTTGTTGAGATCCTTGAGCATGGTCTGGAAGCTGGAGAGCTTGGTGTGCAGGGCTGTGAGCGCCTTGCGCTGACCCGTGATGCTGTCCATCTGCTTTTTCAGCAGCTTGTCCATGTTCTGCCGCTCAAGGGCGACCAGTTGCATCGCCGTGCTGGCGGGATCGATCTGCATTCTTCATACCCTTCTTGAAAGCTTGATGGCATGTCTGTGGCAAAAGGCCGGTTTCCCCTTTGCCCCAGACACGGCAAGAAAACGGGCCACCCGCAGGCGGCCCGCCACACCATTAACGCAGCAGGGAAGTTACCATGCCGGTCATCTGGTTGGAGTTGGACAGCACGGACATGCCAGCCTGCATCAGCATCTGGTTCTTGGTCATGCTGGTGGTTTCCTGGGCGAAGTCGGCATCCATGATGCGACCGTTGGCCATGTCGGTGTTCTCTTTCATGTTGGAGAGGTTGTTGATGGTGTGGTCCAGACGGTTGATGTTGGCACCGAAGGTGGAACGGGCTTCACCAATCTTCTCCAGCATGCCTTCCATCGCGGTGATCTGGGCAGAGGCAGTGCCAGCAGTCAGGTCGGCAGCGGCAGCGGTACTGATGGCGGTGTTGACGCTCTGAACCTTGGTGGAAGCGTCCATTTTCAGCACTTCATCCTTGCTGCCACCGATCTGGAAGGAAACGGCTTCTTTCTCGAACTTGCCATCTTTCTTCAGCAGAGCAGTGCCACCGAAGGTGGTGTTGTCACGGATGTTTTCCAGCTCTGCGCCCAGCTCTTTGAACTCGGCGTTCATGGCTTCGATGTCTTTGGTGCTGTTGGTGCCGTTGGCAGCCTGGGTAGCCAGATCTTTCATGCGCTGGGTGATGTTGGTCATCTCGTCCATGGCGCCTTCGGCGGTCTGCATCATGGAGATGGCATCCTGGGCGTTGCGCATACCGACTTTCTGACCGTTGGACTGGGCCTGCAGACGGGTGGCGATTTGCAGACCGGCTGCGTCATCGGCGGCGGAGTTGATACGCAGACCGGTACCCAGACGCTGCATGGCGGTGCCCAGCATCTTGTTGGTGCTGTTCAGCTGGCTCTGGGTGGTCATGGATGCGAAGTTGGTATGAATGGACAAGCCCATGGTGATTTCCTCTATGTGGGGCTGCGCAGCAGCTTGTTTGGTTGACAAAGAGTAAGGACGACCATGGCCCGCCAAAAATTGAGAATCCGGACCAGTTTTTTTTCACCCTGCAGCCGCACACGGCCTCCCAAATAAAAATGCCGGCACCGGGCCGACATTTTCTCTTCTTTGCCAATCCGTCCCTATGACAGCTCGGCGGCCAGCCGGTCCAGCAGCACCGGCAGTTCAAACTCCAGATAGTCGCACAGACCGAACCAGTCATGGCGCTCCTGACACTGCAGCAGCAGCTTGGAGAGGGCCAGCATCTCCCCCTGCACATCGGCAGACATCTGGGGCATGAAGGGGATCAGCAGTTGCAGCATGCGACCGCACTCATAGCAGGCGGCCTCATCCTGACCGGCCCGCAGCATGCTCGCCAGCGCATCCGCCCCTGACTTGAAGCTCTCGATATCCAGCATCAGGCGAACTCCTCGTTATAGGTGGTACCCAGAATGCGGGCCCCTTCCCGGCTGCTGTTCATAAAGCGCACCCCGGGCTGCATCTTGATGTAGAGCTCCATATAGTTCAGATAGATACAGAAGCTCAGCAGGGTTTTTACCGGTGCACCATGACCGTTTGGTACGGTACGACGACCGTAATGGGACTGGGCCCCCAGCTGCCCCTCATCCCAGCCGGTATGGCTCTTGTCTCTCGGATAGGCAAAGTCGGCCCCGAACAGGGTGATCTGCCGGGCCCCCATCTTCACCGCCAGATCGGTGGCGGGGTGGATCACGCTGCCACCGGTAAACAGAGTGGCCCGTGGAGCGACCCTGTTGAGCTCGGCATAGCTATCCAGCTGTTCGTAGGCGCCGTAACGCGGCCCCTTCCAGCCGGAGAGTACGGCCTTGCTCACCATGGGGATGTAGACCAAGGCAATATCGTCAGACCATTCGGGGTGCAGGATCCCCTGATGAATGTTGATATCCACGCTGACCACTATGTCGGGCCGGATCCCGTGCTCCAGCAAGGGACGCAGGGCAGTATCCACGCTGATGAACAGGGGGCGGTTCGCCTGCTCCCTAATTTGCCTGAGCCTGGGCAGATGATCCGCCAGGGTGGGGCCGGTCGCCAGAACATAGACTTCCCGTCCCTTCAGGGTGTTGAACAGGCTGGCCACATCCCGATCCTGGCGCAGCAACTCGAGGTTGTCGTGCAGGCGATTGACGATCCTGTCGCTGGCATATTCGGCGTTGAACAGCTCGCGACGGCTCTGGATCAACACCCGATCCCGGATCTTGGCGCTCTGTTCGTCGGCCAGCTCCAGCTCGGAGGCCAGGAACAGGAAGGGGGACATCACCAGCTCGTTCTCTTCCGGCAGCATCAGCCGTACCCTGGGGTCGGCCAGCCAGTCCCCCTGATCCGTCAGGTGCAGCACCAGCGCAAAGACGGCGGAGTTCATCACCTTGATGTTGAGCCTGCGCAGCCGTTTGCGGCGCAGCAACACCCTGGGCAGATCTCCGAGTCCGGTCCCGTACAGGGTCAGCTCGCCGAGATCCTCGGGAGCACCTGCGGCAATTTTTTCGGCCTCGCGTACCCTGTCATGACGGCTGGTCAGCTGGATGCCATTGATGACGAGGGTGGAGCTCAACCCTTCAATGAGTTCGGCCGGTACGGCATTGATGTCACAGCCTTGCAGATGGGCCAGCAGGCGCGGCCAGCGCCTGGCCAGCACCTCGGCGTGCTGCGGGAAGTAGTCAATCATGGTTTTGCTGCCACTTGATATGAGGTTTCGGACGAGCGTCTCTTCAGCTCAGGAGTGCCACTACGTTCTGGCGGGAAACATTGGCCTGGGCCAGCAGGCCCGACATGGTGCCGGCAAAGCCCCCTTCCCTGAGCTGGCTGGCCAGCAGCGACTGGATCTGCTCCAGCTCCGCCGGGGTGGCCGACTGGGTGCGCGCCTTGACCTGAGCCAGCTGCTTGACCATCTTCTGGCGAAACTGCTTGAGATCGCGCACCGAGTGTTCGATTTCCGCCAGCATCCGTTGCAGTCGTTGCCGCTCCTGGCGCAGCTCACCCTGACTGATCCCCTCTCCCAGCCGGGTCAGCTGACCCGCTGCGGCCTTGAACTGGATTGGCACAGGGTTGCCCGCCGGGATGCGGATCCCCTCGCCACTGATCAGCACGGGTTCATCGAGCTTGCGCCGCTGGTTGTCGGCGATGGAAAGCTCCAGCTTGCCCAGTTCGTTGAGCCGGGCCTGGATATGCTCCTTGCGCAGCGCCTGATCGAGGCGACCGACGGCCTCCTTCTGGCTGGCGCCGGCCGGCAGTTGCACTTCCACCGCACTGCCGCTCTGGGGAAAGGAGAAGACCAGTCGTTCGCTGCCATTGCGGGGGGAGAGCAGATCCAGCTGATCAGCACTGTAATTAATCCGGCTTTCGCTCGCCGATGCCAGCAGGCGCGGCTTGAGTTCTGCGGTCAGCGGCCCCTGGGGCTGGATGAGCTGGGCTTCCATCTGTTTGAGACGGCTGGCGATATCGCTGCCGGCCACACTGCGCTGTGACAGCTGCTGCTCGACCCGCTTGAGCTCGCCCCAGATACGGCTGAGGGCCTGTTCGCCCCCCTGGGCATGGGCGATCCTTTGCTGGGCCACGCTCATCAGGGCCCAGCGATCCAGCTTGGTGACATCGGGGGCCCGAAAAGAAGATTTCTTGCCAGAATGAAGGGGTTGCTCAGCCTCCGTCCGCCCCTGCAATCTGGGGTGCGCGGGGGTCTCTGCTATCCCGCCGGCTCGGGTGGCCTGGATCTTCATCATGGTTTCTCACTTGTTACGGCATGTAGTTGAACAGGCTGAGCCCGTTCACTTTGACAAACGCCTGCTGCTGTACTTGCAATGCCATCAGGACATGAGCCTGCTTGGTCACCGCACTGGCATAGTCAAGGGACTCAATCTGGTTGCTGAGTTCCTTGCTGTAGATGCCCTTCTCTTCATGACCTTCATCGACCTGATCGAGCAAGTTCATGCGGGCGCCTATATTACTCACCATGTCGCTGATGTCATCCTGCAGGGTGGCACTGCGATCCAGCATGGCGCCCGCTTTCTCTCCCGCATCCGGGGCGCCGCTCTCCAGCGCCGCCACCGTCTCATCGAGCTGTTTGAAGAAGTCGCCATCATCGATGAACAGCTTGTCGGCGGTCTGGTTCAACCCTATGGTGACCCCCTTGGCGATAGTCACCTCGCGCACCAGGCCATCACCCTTGTAGCTGTAGCTGCCATCGGCCTCTTTCACTATGGTGGTGTTGTTCACCTGGCTGCCGGCAAACAGGCTGGAGCCACTCTCGTTGCGCGCGTTGGCCAGATCCAGCAGACCATCCTTGATGATGGCCATTTCGCTGGCGGCGGCCCGGCGGTCCTCATCGGACATGGAGCCGGTGGCCGCCATCTGGGTCAGATCCCGCAGGCGCATCAGCATATTGGTCATGCTGTCGAGCTGGATCTCCCCCTGGGAGAGCTGGCTCTTGGCGTTGGCGATGTTCTTCTGGTACTGCTCCATCGCACTCTGTTCCTTGTGCAACCCCAGCAGGCGCACGCTACCGACCGGATCGTCGGACGGCTGCAGAATCCGCTTGTTGCTGGCGATCTGGCGATCGAGGCGGGCATAGTCCCCCAGTCCCCGTTGCAGGTTGTCGAGCATGCCAAGCTGGATCTGGTTGGTACTCACGCGCATGACGATGCTCCTTAGAACAGGTTGAGGATGGAGCCGAACAGCTGGTCGGCGGTGCTGATCACCTTGGCATTGGCCTGGTAGAGCTGGGTGTAGGACATGATCTTCATCCCCTCTTCATCCAGGTTGACGCCGCTGACGCTGCTGAGGTTGCGGGCCAGCTGCTTCTCCATGTTGGCGTCCGCCTCCATGGTGGCCTTGGCCTGACCGCTCTTGACCGCCAGGTCCCCCAGCAGGGAGCTGTAGGCGTCATACTGGGCATCCTTGATGGTCAGCATATCCTGCAGGTTACTGTTGTCCCCCGCCCCGCCGGTCTTGGCGAAGGCCAGATCCGAACCGGTGAAGCCATCGGCCAGACGCAGGGTCCCGGCAGGGTCCAGCGGGTCATAGACGAACATCGCCTTGCCCGGCTTGCCGTTCAAATCCACCCCGGCGGTCTGCACCTTGTTGAAATCATCCGCCAGCTGCTTGGCGATCTGGCCGATCTCGTCCCGCATCGGGCGCAGGGTGTTGGCACGATAATCGAGGATGCCCGCCAGGCTTCCCCCTTGCAGGGAGGGGATCTCGAAGGTTTGTCCGGCAAAATCCAGCTTGAGCTTGTCGCCGGTCAGAGCGAGGCGGCTGGCGCTGCCCCCCACCACCAGCGGCTGGCCTTGCGGCAGGCTGAGGGCATAGGAGCCATCACCCTGGCGGTTGACCCGCACTTCCACCAGACCGGAGAGTTCGCGCACCACCTGATCCCGGCTGTCTTCGAGGGCCGAGGTGTTGACCCCCTTGCTCTGCTGATCGGCGATCTGCTGGTTGAGCTCGGCAACCTGGTTCAGGTAGCTGTTGACCTGCTTGACCGAGCTGCCCAGCTGGTCGTCGATCTGCTTCTCCTGGGTCAGCAGACTCTCGTTGAGCTGGCCGAAGCGGTTGATCAGGGCACCCGCCGAACTGACAATCTGGCTGCGCTGCGCCGGGGTTTCCGGGCTGTCCACCGCGGCACTCAGGGCCGAGAAGAAGCTGTCCAGCCCCTTGGAGATATTCATCGACTCGCTGCCCAGCAACTGCTCGGCGGTGTTGATGTACTGATAATGAGAAAGAGAGGAACCGACGGCAGACATGCCGCGCCAGTGCTGGGTCACCATGTAGGCATCGGTTATCCGGCGAACACCGTTGACCGCCACTCCCATGCCGTTGTCCATGCGGCCGAAACCGGCCAGGGTGCCCATGGTGGCCTCCTGGCGGCTGTAGCCGGCGGTATCGACGTTGGCAATATTCTGGGCGGAAACGTTGAGGGCTATTTGGGCCGCGCTCAAACCGCTAAAACCGATATTGATCAGTGACATCAGTCAACCTTCTTCATTTTT
The DNA here is from genome assembly GCF_040581895.1 of Aeromonas sp. 19NY04SH05-1. NCBI lineage: Bacteria > Pseudomonadati > Pseudomonadota > Gammaproteobacteria > Aeromonadales > Aeromonadaceae > Aeromonas > Aeromonas sp. 19NY04SH05-1. The sequence goes on from NZ_CP095328.1 coordinate 4,231,795, forward strand.
GCCGAATTCAGAGGCTGGCTGAATGCAGCCAGGGTCTGGGAGTCTGAAGCGACCACGGGCTCGACATTCTTTAGCGCGCCCCCCAACTGGCTGACCATATGTTCCTTGAGCCCCAGACCGCCGCGCTTGACCATGCTCATGGCCAGCTGGCTGTCGTACATGTCGCGGTAGAGGCTCTCCCCCTTGATCAGCTTGTCCTCTTCATCCTGCAGGGCATCACTGGCCGAGCGCATGTGCTTGAGCACGGTTTGCAGAAAGCTCACCTCGAATTGGCCTGCGGCCGCCTCGAGGGCGGCCCGCTGGTCCGGATTGCTTTTGATCTGCTGAAGTTCGTTGAGATCCTGATAGAAGCCAGGCTCGCTCGTAATTCTGGTCATATGAATCCTTAAATAACCACCAACTCCCCTTCGAGAGCACCCGCTTCGTCCAGCGCCTGCAGAATTGCCATGATGTCATCCGGCGTGGCGCCAAGGGAGTTGACTGCCTTCACGATCACCTCGAGGGAGGTGCCTTCCGGCCAGACAAACATGTTTTTGCGTTCCCGATCGACCTGCACCCGGGAGTTGGGCGTCGTAGTAGTCTGGCCGTTGGAGAAGGCATTGGGCTGGCTGACCGTCTTGCTCTCGCCTATGGTCACCGTCAGGCTGCCATGGCTGACCGCCGCCTTGCGCACCTTGACCCCCTGCCCCATCACCACGGTACCGGTACGGCTGTTGAACACCACCCGGGGACGTTCTTTGCCCGTATCGACCTGGATATCCTGCAGCAGGGCCATGAAGGAGACCCGCTGGCTCTCGTCCTTGGGGGCCATAACCTGGATGCGCCCCGCACTCACCGCCCGGGCGACCTGCCCTAGCTGCTGGTTGATGGCACGCTCGACGTTACGGGCCGTCTTGAAGTTCGGCTGATGCAGGTTGAGGGTCACCTCCGGCTTCTCGGTGAAGCTGCTCTTTACCTCCCGCTCTATGGTGGCCCCGTTGGGGATGATACCGGCGGTCGGCACATTGATGGTCACCGACGAGCCGGACTGGCCTTCCGCCTTGACCCCGGCCACCACCAGGTTGCCCTGGGCGACCGCATAGACTTCGCCGTCAATGCCCCGCAGCGGCGTCAGCAGCAGGGAGCCCCCGCGCAGGCTCTTGGCATCCCCGATGGACGTGACGGTCACGTCCACCAGCTGCCCCTTGCCCGCCAGCGCTGGCAGGGTGGCCTGTACCGAGACCGCCGCCACGTTCTTGAGCTTGGGATCTATGTCTTCCGGCAGCTGAACCCCGAACTGCTTGAGCATGTTGGTCATCGACTGGCCAGTAAACTTGACCTGCCCCTTGTCACCGGTACCGGACAGGCCGACCACCAGGCCGTAACCCACCAGCTGGTTGGTGCGCATCCCCTGCACATCGGCGATGTCCAGCAACGGCCGCTTGGCCGGCGCCGGTGCAGCCGCCTGGGCCAGCCAGGGCAGGCAGAGACAAATCAGGGGAATAAACCACTTTTTCATGTCAAACCTCAAAATGGCGCGAAGGCCGAGCTGAAGAACCTCGCCAGCCAGCCCATCTGGTTGCTGTCGGCCAGGGCGCCGCGCCCGGCATAGGTGATCCTGGCGTCGGCGATGCGCTGGGAAGAGATGCGGTTGCTCTGGTCGATGTCTTCCACCCGCACCATGCCCCCGAGGCGGATATATTCATCCCCCTGGTTGAGGCGGATCCACTTCTCGCCGCGGATTTCGAGCACCCCGTTGGGGTAGACATCCGCCACCGTCACCGTGATGGCCCCCGCCAGGGTATTCTGCTGGCTGGAGGTGGCGCCGCCGTCGAAATCCCGATCGGCACTGACGCTGGCCCCCCAATCCGGCCGCAAGGTACCACCGATGGAAGGGGCAGGCACATTCATGCTGCTGTTCTTGCTCATGCTGGTGTTGGCCTTCTTGCTGGACTGGGTCCGCTCCTCCAGCATCACGGTCAGGATGTCGCCCACCCGGTAAGCGCGGCGATCCTGGAACAGGGTCATCATGTAGTCGCCACGGTAGAGCCCGCCGTCTTCACCCTGGACGTTGGCGATCATCTTGGATCGGGAAGGAGCCCACTTCTCGTCACCGGGCTCGGGCGCCTTCAGTTCATAGGTGGCACAGCCCCCCAGCAGCAGTACCAGCCAGATATAACGCAGCAACGCCATCATCAGAGCGCCTGGGTCACGAACTTGAGCATCTGATCGGCCGCAGAGACCACCTTGGCGTTCATCTCGTAGGCACGCTGGGTAGTGATCATGTCGACCATCTCCTCCACCACGTTGACGTTGGAGCTCTCCAGGGTGAACTGCTTGATGGCTCCCATTGCCTCCTCGCCCGGCACCCCTTCGATGGCCTCGCCGGAAGCACCGGTGGCACGGTACAGGTTGCCCCCGAGGGCTTCCAGACCCGCCGGGTTGGCGAAGTTGGTCAGGGTGATGCGACCCAGTTCGACGTTCTCCTGCTGGCCCGGCAGGGTGGCGCTGACGGTACCGTCCGTACCGATCGACACCTTGGTGGCGTTGTCCGGGATCTCGATCTGCGGCACCATCGGCAGGCCGTCGGCGTTGACCAGCAGGCCGTCGGCATTGCGGTGCCACTGGCCGTTACGGGTATAGGCAGTCTCGCCGTCCGGGCGCTCAACGCCGAAGAAGCCAGCCCCCACGACCGCCATGTCCAGCTCCTGGTTGGTGTTCTGGAACTGACCGGAGGTGAAGACCTTCTGGGTGCCAACCACCCGCACACCATTGCCCATCTGGATACCGATCGGGGCCTCGTTCTGCTGATCCTGCTGGGCACCCGGTTGGCGCTGAACCTGATAGAACAGATCTTCAAACGCCACGCGATCGCGCTTGAAGCCGACCGTGTTGACGTTGGCCAGGTTGTTGGAAATGCTGGCCATCTTGGTATCTTGCGCGGCCAGACCCGTCTTGCCGACCCACAGTGCTGCGTGCATCTTGTCTCTCCATTCGTTTGCTGGCCGCCAGACCCTTGCCCGGCGACCGGAATAATCCGGCTATCAGCCTTGACCCGAGATGAGGCGTGCCCCCTGGCGGGCCTGATCATCGGCGCTCTTCATCAACTTGACCTGCAACTCGAAGTTGCGAGTCAGCGCCATGCTGCTGACCAGTTCGTCCACGGCATTGACGTTGGCCCCTTCCAGAAATCCGGAGGCCATCACCACCTCGTCACTCATCTCGGCATCCTCGCCCTGACGCTGGCGGAACAAGCCGTCCGGCCCCTTCACCAGTTCACGGGTGTCCGGATTGACCAGCTTGAGCCGGCCGACTTCGAGGCGGGCACCGCCCCCCGGCGGGGTGACGCTGAGGGTACCGTCCTTGCCGAAGTGGATGTCGCGGTAGGCGGGCAACACCAACTCACCGCCATCACCCAGCACGGGGCGACCGTTGAGGGTGAGCAGGCCGTCGGCATCCTGGGTCAGATTGCCGGCCCGGGTGTAGGACTCCTTGCCATCGGCGGACTGTACGGTGAAGAAGCCATCGCCACGGATCGCCACGTCCAGCGGACGACCGGTCTGCATCAGGACACCGGCCTTGAAGTCGGTGCCGGCCAGCTCTTCCCGCGCCATCACGCGACTCTGGTAGCCGTCGCCTGTCAGGGCCAGGGCCGAGACGCGCTCGAAGTCGGCCCGAAAGCCGGCCGTGTTGACGTTGGCCAGGTTGTTGGCCCTGATCTGCTGTGCCATCAGGGTGTGTTGCGCCCCCGACATGGCGGTATAGATAAGCTTTTCCACGGTTCAGCCTTAGAAGGAGTTGAACAGGACCTGGGTCATCTTGTCAGCGGAGCTGATGGTCTTGGCGTTGGCCTGATAGTTGCGCTGGGACGTCATCAGGCTGACCAGTTCACCGGTCAGATCCACGTTGGAACCTTCATAGGCACCGGCGGTCAGGTTGCCCAGGGTGCCCGAGCCGGGAACCCCCAGCACCGGCTGGCCGGAGCTGAAAGACTGCTGCCAGGTAGTGTTGTTGGTCTGCAGCAGGCCGTTGGGGTTGGCGAAGTTGGCCATCACCACCTGCCCCTGCAACAGGCTCTGCCCGTTGGTGAAGGTGGCATACACGCCGCCATCGGCATCCACCCGCACGCCGGTCAGGTCCCCGGCGGTGTAGCCGTTGGACTGGTTGCGGGTCGCGTTGAAGTCGGATGCGTACTGGCTCACCTTGCTGATGTCGACGGTGAGTTCAAGGGGGTTGGCACCCGGCGGGGTCAGGGCCAGCTTGGGCATGGCGGTAGGCGTGGCCAGGGTACCATCCTTGTTGAAGGTCAGCGCGACCGGCGCCTTCAGATCGGTGCCATTGAAGGTGTAATGCACGGTCCAGCTGTTGTCGCCTGTTTTGACGAAATACTGGGTCACGCTGTGTTCGCTGCCGAGGGAGTCGTAGACCTTGCTGGTCTGGGAGTAGCTGTAGCTCTCGCTCTTGGCCGGATCGAACGGGTTGGCAGTCGGGTCGATGACGCTGGCATCAGCCTTCAGGTTGGCGACGAACTCCAGGGTATCGGAGGCCTTGGCAGGCAGGCTGCCGGCCTGAACCTGAATATCCCCGATCACCCCGGCCTGCAGCTCGCCTGCCGCGTTGGTGGAGTAACCCTGCAGGCGGGCACCGTTGGCAGCCACCAGATGGTTGCTGGCATCACGCTGGAACATGCCGGCGCGGGTGTAGGAGCTCTGGCCGTTGGCCTCTTTCAATACGAAAAAACCGCTGCCGGAGATGGCCAGATCCAGCCCGCGTCCGGTGCGCATCAGGTCGCCGTTGCGCTCGAAGTTCTGGGAGACGTTGTTCATCTCCACCCCGCCCGCCTGGCCACCGCCATAAATGGCGGCGAATTCGGCACGGCTGGATTTGAAGCCGGCGGTGCTGGCGTTGGCCACGTTGTTGCTGATGACGCTCAGCTCCTGGTTTACGGCGCGCAGGCCGCTCAATCCGATATTGAAAGACACGGGTTCAATCCTCTGTTAGTTACGCCGACTTGCCAAACTGAACTGCGCTGAAGAGGGGAACTTCACCCACCCCGGCGACCTGCAACATGATCTCGCCCGTTCCCGGTAGCGACACGCGTTCCACTGTGCTGGCAACATAATTCTTGGTAGTGACCGCGGCCCCATCCATGGATGCCTTGACCTCGAAGCTGTACTTTCCGGGCGGCAGCGCGGGCAGTTCATAGTCGATCGCCCCCGGTTTGCTCTCGCCCCAGCTCTGGCTGGCCACCTGCTGGCCATGCTCGTCGAACACCTTGAGCTCGATCTGGTTGGCAGTGCTGGGCAGCTCGATCTGGCCGCGGATCGCCTGCTCTTCGGAGAGCTCCAGCGTACCGCTGGGTACCATCACTTCCTTGTCGATAAGGTCGGTGCTCTGCAGTACCTGCTGGGTGTCCATCATGGCGATGGACTGCTGCTGCAGGATCTTCAACCCTTCGACCCCCTCCACCATGCTGAACTGGGCCAGCTGGGTGACGTACTGGGCGCCGTCGAGGGGATTGGTCGGATCCTGGTTCTGGATCTGGGCCACCATCATCTGGAGAAATTCATTGCGCAGCTGAACGCCCTGGCTGCCTTGGGAACCCTGATTTCCCTCGGTTTGTCCCGCATTGTTTGAGGCTATCTCCGGGGTGGCGCCAGCGCGCTGGCTGCCCCGAGCACTGTCCAGATTGCTGACTTGTGGCAGGCTCATCGGTTAGACCCCCTGACCAAGACGCAGCAGCCCCTGCTGCATGCTGTTGACCCGGTTGATCACCTCGACCGAGGTCTCGAAGCCACGGGAGGCGCTCATCATGTCGGCCATCTCTTCCACCACGTTGACGTTGGAGTAGTAGACATAGCCATCTTCATCGGCGAGCGGGTTGGTGGGCTCCATGCGCTTCTCGACCATGCGGTCGGACTGCACTATGCCGGCGACCTGTACCTGGGCCGCGCCCAGTCCTTCAGCGTCCTGAACGCGCTGGTAGAGGGTGGAGAAGACAGGTTTGATCGCACGAAAGGCGCTCTCTTCGCTGCTCGCGGCGCTGTCGACGTTGGCCAGGTTGGAGGCAACGGTGTCGAGTCGTACCGTCTGAGCCCGCATGGAGCTGCCCGCGATGTCATAGATCTTGTTGAATGACATGATTAACGTCCCTCGATCGCCTTGGCGATCCCGGTGATTTTCATATTGAGAAAGGTCAGGCTGGTCTGGAAATCGGTGGCGTTGTTGGCAAACTTGCTCTGCTCAACGCTCAGTTCGGCCGTGTTGCCATCCATGGATGGCTGATAGGGAATGCGGTATAGCGGGTGACGCATCTCGTCGGCCATGCTGCCCTGAGTGATGGCGGCGCTTTCGTCACCGCGCGCAACTTGCCGTGCGACCCCGTTCAAAATCGTCTTATAATCCACATCCCGCGCCAGATACCCAGGGGTATCCACGTTGGCCAGGTTGCCAGCCAGAATACGGGCGCGATCCGCTCTGACTTCAAGCGCATAGGGGTGCACGCCAAGGGCGCGGTCAAACGAGAGGCTCATGTTTTATCCTTTTCCATCAATCGGACCGATGCGGGTGTTATCAAGAGTCATGCCAATCCTGACAATCCACGCCAAGGGCGGCCTCGCGCCGGTCCGGGGGCAAACCGGCAACCAAGAGGTGGAAGCCAGACTTCCTGCATGGAAATCCGGGCTCGCTCTCTTCCTGCTGCTCGGCAGCGTTCATGCACACGCGGCCCAGACTCTGGCCGACGAGCTGGAGGATGCCCTGATCCGGGACGCCCGTACCACGCTGGAGGAGTACGTCACGCAGCAAGGCTGGCCCACCCCGACCGCTGACTATCAGGTCTGGCTCTCGTCGGCGGTGGCCCACCTCCCCCCCTGCGAGCAGCAGGTGCAGTTGCAGGCGGGTGGTCAGTATCGCCAGCCCTGGGGACGCCGCCCCTATCTCATCACCTGCCTGAGCCCGAGCTGGCAGTTGCGGGGCCGGGTGGAGGTCAATCTGACCCTGCCGGTCTGGGTGGCCGCACAGGATATCCAGCGCGACGTCCCGATCGCTGCGGCGGACGTGCTGGTGCAGGAGCTGGACGTCAGCCGTCTGCAGCGGGGCTTCATCCCCGCCAACCAGTCGCTGCAGGGTTACAAGAGCAGTCGCCACCTCAGGGCCGGCCATCTGCTGGGGGAACTGGATTTGCAGAAACCCTGGGCCATCGAGAAGAATCAAGGGGTACTGATCCGGGCCAGCGATGGCTCCTTCTCCGCCACAACCCGGGGCGAGGCGCTGGAAAACGGGGCCATCGGGGATGCCATCAAGGTCAGAAACAGCCGCTCGGGCAAGGTGATCCAGGCCTGGGTCGTCGGCCGGGGGGAAGTGGAAACCCGTTTTTGACCTTCCGCCACGATTCGATTCAAGTTCAGCGTGACTTGGGTCGCCTATTTCAGGGTAAGACCATCAGGAAGCCAGATTATGAAGATTACTCGCACCGATCCGCTCTATAGCCAGCCCCAAGCGGCCCGCAAGCAGGAAGCACCGGCGACCCAGGCACCGGCCAGCCAGCCCCGGAGCGATGCCAAAATCAGCGCCACCGCGCAATCCGTGACCCAGGCCAGCGCGCTCCTGAGTACCACCTCGGATGTGGACATGGACAAGGTGAACCAGATCCGCCAGGCCATCAGCGAAGGTCGGCTGGAACTGGACATGGACGCCCTGAGCCAGGCCATTGTGGACATGCACCGCCGATGAGCCTGACAGCCAAGGAGCGGGTACGTGAGCTGATCGTCGGCATCCAGCAGGATACCGGACGCTATCAGGAGCTGGAGCAGGTGTTGCAGCGCCAGCACGCCCTGTTGGCCGCCCATGACGTGGACAGCCTTGCCACCCACAACCAGCAGCAGAACCGGCTGATGGCCCAGGTGCAGTTGCAGGCCCAGCAGCGCTGCCAACATCTGCTGGCACTGGGGCTCAAACCGGATGAAAAGGGGATGGCCAAACTGATCGCCAAGCTGCCCGACAACCTGCAGCGCCAGGTCGGCGCGCAGTGGCAGCAGCTGGAGCACTCCCTGAAACGCTGCCTGCACCAGAATGAACTCAACGGCCGCCTGCTGGCCGGACAGATAGAGACGATCCAGACCCTGCTCGGCCAGGAGCCCGGCTACGGTCAACCGGACGATTTTCGCGACTGAGCAACCCTTCCTGATGTGAGTGCTCAGCCTCCCCTGGCGAGATAACGCAGGCTGGCCAGCTCGTCGAGCTGATGCTGATCCCGTTTCTCCTGCTGTTGCTGTCCCTGTGCCGCCCGGCGCGCCAGCAGCAGCTCAAGGCCCTTGACCCGGCCCACCTGCTGTCGCATCACCCCTTCATGATGATCCAGGTCCATCCTGGCCAGAGTCGACTGCTGCACCTGATGGGAGAGCATCTTGCGCAGCTGGCCATCCATCTGCTGACGGTTCTGCCACAGCAGGGGATGAAACGGCTCGGCACCGGGACGCAGGGCGGCGATCACCTCCTGCAGCTTGTGCGCCCGTTGCTCTTCCTGCAACGCAATCTCGCGCAGCCGCCGCCGCTCCTGACCCAGCTTCTCCAGCTCATCCTGTTGCAATCCAAGATACGACTTGAGCATGACGACTTACCCCTGTCCCAACACCTGCTTGAGGCCCGCCATCACCTGCTGGAAGGGCACTTCCTCATGAAGCCCCTGTTGCAGGAAGGCGGCGATGGCCGGATAGCGCTGCACCGCCTCATCCATCTGCGGATCGGCGCCGGGCTGGTAGCCGCCCAGAGGCAGCAGTTCGCGCACCTGCTGATAGCGCCCCCACAGCTGGCGCAGCGTCACCGCCAGTTGCTGCCACTCGCCCGGCACCACCTGGGGCATCACCCGGCTGACCGAGGCGCCGATATCGATGGCCGGATAGTGCCCCTCCTCCGCCAGACGGCGGGTCAGCACTATATGACCATCCAGGATGGCCCGGGCGGCATCCACCACGGGATCCTGCTGATCGTCCCCTTCCGCCAGCACCGTATAGAAGGCGCTGAGGCTGCCATCCGGGTGGGTGCCGTTGCCGGCCCGCTCCACCAGCTGGGTCAGCATGCCGAAAACTGAGGGGGGATAGCCGCGGGTCGCGGGGGGTTCCCCGACCGCCAGCGCGATCTCGCGCTGGGCCTGGGCGTAACGGGTCAGGGAGTCCATCAGCAGCAGCACGTCCTGCCCCTGCTCCCGGAAGTATTCGGCGATCCGGTGACAGAGTTGGGCAGCCCGCAGCCGCATCAGGGGAGACTGATCGGCCGGAGCGGCGATCACCACGGCCCTGGCCAGCCCTTCGGCCCCCAGGCTGTGCTCGATGAACTCGCGCACCTCCCGGCCCCGCTCCCCAATCAACCCCACCACCACGATCTGCGCCGCCGTGTTGCGGGTCATCATGCCGAGCAGCATGCTCTTGCCCACCCCGGAGCCGGCAAACAGGCCGAGGCGCTGGCCCTTGCCCACCGTCAGCAGGCCATTGATGGCACGGATCCCCACATCGAGGGGCTCGCGCACCGGCACCCGCAACAGCGGGTTCGGAGGCATGGCAAACAGGGGAACCGGCTCCCCCGCCTCGGGCAGGGGACGACCGTCGAGTGGCTGGAGCAGACCGTCGAGCACCCGCCCCAGCAGATGGGAACCGATGCGTACCGTCTCCTCCCCCTCGACCGGTTCGACCCGGGCACCGGAATAGAGACCGCTAATAGGCTGAAGAGGCATCAGGAAAGAGACGTCGCGGTTGAAGCCGACTACTTCGGCCAGCAAGGGAGCCCCGCCGGCCGTGCTGACCCGGCAACGCTGCCCCATCACCAGCTGGCAGCCCACTACTTCAAGGGTCAGCCCGGTGACTCGCACCAGGCGACCATAGCGACGAAAGGAGGGCAGCTCATCGAGGTTGTCGAGCGCCGAGGTCAGCGCCCGCTGCAGAGCGTCATGCATCCTGGGTGACGCTCAGCGAGCTGTTGACCTGCTCGATGCAGGCCGTCAGACGGGTGCTGGTACTGACTTCCACCACGGCAGCCCGGGTCTCGATGCGGGCGTCGCCCACCGCCAGGGCCGGATCCACCTGCAGGGGCCACCCTTCGCAACGGGTCACGCCCTGCTCCAGCAGACGTTCGCGATCCCCTTCGTTAAGGTAGATCACCAGCTCTTCGGGATCGGCTGGCAGGGTCGCCAGCGCCTGTTCCACCTGATGCAACACCTGTTGCGGGTTGAGGGTGAACTCGGCCATGATGACCCGCCTCGCCACCTGCTCCACCAGCTGGGCGATCAACGCCTTCTGCTGCTGCATCTTCTCCTGGGTCAGGGCGCTCCACTGCTCCTGCAGTTTGGCAAAGGGGGCCATCGCCTTCTCGAACTCGGCACGCCCCTCCGCCAGCCCCTGGGCAAAGCCCCGGGTCTGTCCCTGTTGCAGTCCCCGACTCTCCCCCTCCTGCAGGCCGCTGGTCAGGCCCTGCTGATAGCCGGTCTGATAACCTTCATCATGACCCTGCTCCAGCCCCTGCTGATAGCCGTATTCGAACTGTTCCTGCTGGTTCTGGGCCTCTTCGCCACTCTGGCCCAGGGCCGGAAAGCGGTACAGACGGGTCGCCCCAGGCTGCAACTTGCGCAGATGGTGACTCATGGTTGCCTCCTGTTAGCTGACCGTGGGCTCTTCGAACAACATGAACTCGATCTCGCCCTGTTCGACCAGTTCGCGCACCAGTTGCATGACCTCGGTGCGGGCCTGTTCGACCTTGCGCAGGGAGACGCTGCCCTGATTCTGGATCTGGTCGTCGAGCGCCTGGGCCATCCGCTTGGGCATGGCCCCCAGCACCACCTTGCGGAAGCTGGCCTCGGTATTCTTGAGCGCCAGGGCCAGCAGCTCGCTTGGCAGCTCCTGCACCAGACGCTGCAGGGTTTCGTCGCTCTGGCGACGCAACGCCATGAAGTCGAACATGTTCTTCTCGATCTCGATGGCCATCTCGCCATCGTGTTCGCGCAGCAGGGAGAGCATCTGCTCCTTGTTCCCCTGATAACGGTTGAGAATATCGGCGACCTGGCGAACCCCGTTGACCTTGGCACCGGCCTGATCGGCTACATAGGCCAGGCAGCGCTCCAGAGTCAGACGCAGCTCGCCCAGCACATGCTCGCTCACCGTGCTGAGGCCGGCGACCCTGACCAGCAGGTCGTCGTGAACCGAGCCCGGCAGGGCATCGAGTACGGCCGAGGCGGTCTGGGGTGGCAGGAAGGCCAGCAGTACCGCCTGCATCTGGGGGTGCTCGTTGCGAAAGAAGCGGGCCAGCACGTCGGCCGGCACCCACTGCAGACGCTGGATATCCTGGCTCATCACGTCGCCATACAGGCTGTCGAGCAGGCTGCGGGAGAGAGACTGGCCGAGGGCCAGATCCAGGGTCTGTTCCAGATACTCCCGCGATGCACTGCCGATGCCGCTCTGCTCGCGGTACTGGTTGAAAAACTGCTGCAGGGTCCAGCGCGCCTCCATCGAGCTGACGCCGGGCAGCCCCGCCATCTTGGAGATGAGGCGCTGCACCTCGTCCCGGGAGAGCTTCTGCATCACCTTGGCGGCCGCCTCCGTGCCCATGCTCAGCAGCAGGATGGCGGCCTTCTCGAGGTCGTCGATGTCAACATCGACCGCATTCTGGTTCAGGTTAACGTTGTTCATTGCCACTCACCCATGTTCTGATCACTTCCGCCACTCTGGCGGTGTCCTTCTCAACCAGCAGCTGGAGGTGCTTGAGCTGGACCTCCAGCTCCGAGCCAGGCTCGGGCAGCGAATCCATGTCGACGGCGACGAAGTGCGGCTGGCCGGCACCTTCCGAGCGGATCAGGCTGTTGGACATGGCCGTCGCCGCCTCATCCTCTTCATCGCCGCTGCGGCGCATGGCGAGACCGACGGTCGGTTCCTGCTCCTCTTCCTGTTCCACCGTCTCATCGACCGGCTGCTGGGTACGCACCAGATGCTTGACCAGAGGACGGATGCCGAAGAAGACCAGTGTCAGGCCCAGCAGACCGCCAACCAGATAGCGCAGGGAATCCTGCCAATAGGGGGTTTCCCACCAGCTGGACTCGGGGATGGTGACCGCCGGGGCGCCGGTGAAGCTGAACACCTGCAGGCTGATCTGATCGCCGCGCGTCTGATCGAAACCGACGGCGCGTTCCACCATCTGGCGGATCTGCTCGAGCTGATCGGCATTCCAGCCCTCCTTGGGGGCAATCTGCTGGTTGAGCAGCACGGAGACGTTGATCTTCTCCAGCCGGCCCTGCTGATAGCGGGTATGTACTATGGTGCGGCTGTTCTCGTACTGCTTGGTGACTTCCTGACGCTCGGTACGCGCATCCCCCTTGGAGGGCGCCTCCTTCTCCTTGCCATCCTCGGCCGCATTGGCGGTCGTCTCCGGCGGACGATTGGAGAGGGCCCCCGGAATGCCGAGTGCCAGGGAGTCGATGGTCTTGTCGGACTTGCTGGACTCACGGGTCAGCACGCCGGACGGATCGAGCTGCTGCTGGGTCTCTTCCACCGCATTGAAATTCACATCCGCGGCGATCTGCACCCGGAAGTTGCCGTTGCCCAGCATGGGGATCAGCATGTCGTTGGCCCGCTGACGGATGTATTGCTCCAGCTTGCGGGTGTACTCCATCTGCTGCACGCTCTGCTTGCCGAACGTGGCCTTGTCGCCCACCTCGGCACTGAGCAGCTGACCGGCCTGGTCGACCACGGTCACGGCGCCGGGCTTCATGCCGGAGATGCTGCCCGCCACCAGGTTGGCGATGGCCTCGACCTGACCGGGCTCGAGGGACTGGCCCGGCTGCAGATCCAGCATCACGGAGGCGCTGGGCTTCTCTTCATCCCGACCGACGAACAGGGTCCGCTTCGGGATCGCCAGATGTACCCGGGCACTGCGGATCGCATCGAGAGAGATAATGGTTCTGGCCAGCTCCCCTTCCAGGGCATGACGATAGCGTGCCCCTTCCATGAATTCACTGGTGCCGAGACCCGTCACCGCATTGAGCCCTTCCAGCCCGGCAGGCATGGCGGCACGCACCCCGCGCGCGGCCAGCGCCATGCGCACAGGAGCCAGCTGGTGTTCAGGCACCAGGATCTGCCCTGAGCTCTTCTCCAGCCGGAACGGTATCTGCTCCTTTTCCAGCATCTCCATGATGTTGGCAGTGTCGTACAGTTCCTGCTTGCCGTAGAGCGGGACGTAATTCTTGCTGGAGGTCCAGAGGATCACCACTATGGTGCCGGCGACGATGGCCGCCAGCAGCGCGATGGTCAAAATGGATTTGTTGTCGCGGGATAGATTGCGCCAATGCCGCAATCCCTCTTGCAACCTGTCTTTCAGCGAGCCGTCCTGTTCCCCCGGCCTGGATGTCACGAGTTCAGTCATCTGTTACCTCAGAGCGGCATGCGCATGATGTCGTCAAACCCGGTCATCAACTTGTTGCGCACCTGCATAAGGGCGGAAAAGCTGAGGCCGGCCTTTTGACTCGCCACCATGGCACCCACCAGATCATCGCTCTGGCCGGTATCGACGGCAGCCATCAAGCGGGACGAGACATTCTGCTGCTCGTTGACACGACCGATGACATCCTGCATGGCGTTGCTGAAGGAGACTTCCGGCGTGCCGTTTGACTCGATGGAAGGCGCCTGGCTGGCGACACGCTGCATCTCCTGCATCTGCTGCAGTAGTGTTACTTGTGATGACATCATTTCAATCTTCACTCTTTATCCCTCTGCTTGAATCTGCCGTTCGATATCAATGCCTTGCTCACGCATTGCCGCCAGCTTGTATCGCAATGCCCTGGTCGTCATCCCGAGCGCATCCGCGGTACGGGTACGATGGCCACGAAAGCGACGCAAGGTTTCCAGTACGAATTGAAATTCCGCATTGCGGCGGGTCTCGCTCAACCCGTCGCATGACCCCACCAGGTCAACAGGCGCACTCTCGTCATCCTGCTGATCGATGGGCAACATCAAATCGATCGCCTGTATATGCAAACCCCGAGCCATGATCAACGAACGCTGGATGACATTGTCGAGCTCGCGCACATTGCCAGGCCATTGATAAGTAACCAGTTGCCGGGCGGCGGCCTCGCTCAGACGGTAGCCCTGAGCGGGGGCATGTTGCTCGATGAAAAAGCGGGCCAGCGGCAGAATATCTTCCGGCCGCTCACGCAGGGCGGGCCAGCTGATGGGCAGCACATCCAGCCGATAGAAGAGGTCTTCGCGGAACTGTCCTTCCGCCACCAGGGTGCGCAGTTCCTTGTTGCTGGCGGCGATGATCCGCACGTCGAGGGAAATGGTCTGGTGGCTACCGAGACGCTCCACCTCTTTCTCCTGCAGGACGCGCAGCAGCTTGGTTTGCAGGGGCAGGGAGAGTTCGGAGATCTCGTCCAGCAGCAGGGTCCCCCCCTGGGCCAGCTCGAACTTGCCGGGCTGGGCACTGGTGGCGCCGGTGAAGGCCCCCTTGTTGTGACCAAACAGGATGGATTCCAGCATGGCTTCGGGGATTGCCGCACAGTTGATGGCGACGAAGGGCTTGCCCGCCCGGCAGGACATGTCGTGGATATAGCGGGCGAGGCACTCCTTGCCTGTGCCCGACTCGCCGCCGATCAGGATGGTGGCACAGGTCTTGGCCGCTCGCCGTGCCAGCTGGAGTACCTGCAGGCTCTTGTTCGAGACGGCGACCAGGTTCGGGATCTTCTGGCGCAGGCGCAGGCCACACTGGATGGTTTCCAGCAGTTGTTGGGCACTGAAGGGTTTGACAATGTAGTCGATCGCGCCGGCACACATGGCTTCGGCGGCCAGATTGGCCTGATTTTCGTTGACCAGAATAATAGGGAAAGTGCGAATAAGCAGGTCATTTCTTCCCAAGCTGGCTCGCTGATTAAAATTTCGCGGATCCGGGCCGATTGTTCTCCCGTAAACACCTCGAATTAGCCTATTTAGGCCGTTTTTTTCGCCATTCCTGGCGTTATTTCCGGTTTTTAGTGAGATCTCTCCCACTGACGTATCATCTGGTCCACCCGAAACAGGTTGGCCAGGGTGAATAACATCGCCAGTTGGTTATCGTTTTTCTGTAGCCCCTTGTATCTGGCTTTCACGAAGCCGAACTGCCGCTTGATGATGCGAAACGGGTGCTCCACTTTGGCCCGGATGCGGGCTTTCATGTATTCGATGTTGATGGCCGTTTTGTTCTTGCGTGGATGCTGTTTCAAGGTTCTTACCTTGCCGGGGCGCTCGGCGATCAGCCAGTCCACATCCACCTCGGCCAGCTCCTCGCGCTGTGGCGCCCCTTGGTAGCCGGCATCGGCTGAGACAAATTGCTCCTCTCCATGCAGCAGATTACCCAGCTGATTGAGGTCATGCTCGTTGGCCGCGGTGGTGACTAGGCTGTGGGTCAGGCCACTCTTGGCATCGACACCAATGTGGGCCTTCATGCCAAAGTGCCACTGATTGCCTTTCTTGGTCTGATGCATCTCCGGATCGCGTTGCTGCTCTTTGTTCTTGGTCGAGCTGGGTGCCTCAATGATGGTGGCATCGACCAAGGTGCCTTGAGTCATCATGACGCCTGCTTCGGCCAGCCAGCGATTGATGGTCTTGAACAATTGGCGGGCCAGTTGATGCTGCTCCAGCAGGTGGCGGAAATTCATGATGGTGGTGCGGTCCGGCAAGGCGCTATCCAGGGATAACCGGGCAAACAGACGCATGGAGGCGATTTCGTACAGAGCATCTTCCATCGCGCCATCGCTCAGGTTGTACCAATGCTGCATGCAGTGAATGCGTAGCATGGTTTCCAGCGGATAAGGTCGCCGGCCATTACCAGCCTTGGGGTAAAACGGCTCGATGACTTCCACCATGTTTTGCCATGGCAGAATCTGCTCCATGCGGGACAAGAAAATCTCTTTTCTGGTCTGACGGCGCTTACTGCTGAATTCACTGTCGGCGAAGGTGAGTTGATGACTCATGATGGCCCTCGGAAATGCGGCTCCGGATGAACATTATGATCTCATATCACAGACTTGTTCGCACCTTCCATAGAATCAACACCGGCAAACGATTTCAATATTCCGGGGCCAGCTTCCGTCATGGCATCCATGTCAAATAAGATGAGACCCGTGCGATTTTTATTAACAAAATCGCCAACCTTATTTACTGAATTAACCCTGACTACCGGATATCCATGCCCTGACAATATGTCTGCAGTGTGACAAGTTGCAGCAAATTCCGGCTGCACTAACAAAATAGGCAGGTTCGAGACATGATGTTCCCGTATTTCATCAAATACGGGCATATTATTATCATTCATTAATGTCAGACACCCTTGCTGATGGATTTAGCAATAAACCAAGCATGAGTCGTCAAAACGCGCACCCACAGTCCAAAAAAGGACCGTGTTATTAAAGTAAAACCATGATAACCAAGATGATTGGCTGTCTGGCAACCCCGCTGTCATAAGCATTACTGCTGTTAGACCGGTAGCTTTGCGTCCTGACTTTTCAGTTCAGTTTGCCCTTGTCCTGTGACAACCCTTTCAGGGATGAGGCGCCTGGAAGAGGCGAATCCATTCAGTGTCGGACACTAATGATATATTAGTGTTCAACACGACGAAAATTGTCAAAAGCTGTCACATAATAACTTCTTTAAATTGCATAGCAAGTAAGCATGCGGAAAAAAAACTTCCCACAGGAATCCCTTCCTGAACATAAATTATCCAAGAGTGCCTATTACTTCGACTCTTAAATCTTCGGGAACCTCATTATATGAGAGTACTTTGAGGCCTTTGGCGAAAGAACGGGCATATCTGGCCATTAATGGCCTCAATTGCGGCATGACTACCAATACGGGGGCATGACCCAGCTGCTGCAACTGCTCCTTCACCAACGGCATGTTTTGCTGCAACTGGCCAAGCAGCTGGGGATCGACCGGGAAGCTGTCCAGCTGGATCTTGCCCTGCTGCTGGGCCTGGTTCATGGCGGCCAGCAGGGTCTGCTCCAGCCGATCGTCGAGGGTGAAGGTTGCCAGCACGTCCCGCGTGCCGATCGACTGGCGGACGATCTGCCGTTTCAGGGCGCAGCGCACATCGGAGGCGAGCAGAACCGGATCCTTGGTCAGCTCGCTGGCGTCGAGCAGGGTGGTCGCTATGGTCCGGATATCGCACAGGCTGACCTGATCCTTGAGCAACTGGCGGAAAACCCGCAGCTGCTGCATCTGGGTCAGCGCCTGATTCAGCTCCTCGGCGAGACGGGGAGACTGGTTGGCCAGGAACTGGCCCAGCTTGCCCACCTCGTCATGACCAAACAGGGTATCGAGCTGCTCGCGCAGCAGCTTGCTGGCGTGGGTCGCGATCACGGTGGCCGAGTCCACCACCGAATAACCCAGGTTGAGGGCCTTGGCCTTCTGTTCCGGCGAGATCCAGACCGCACTCATGCCATAGGCAGGATCCTGGGTCAGCTCACCATCCAGAGAGCCGTAGGTCTCACCGCTGCTGATGGCCATCAGTCGGTGGCAATCCACATTGCCCCCGGCCAGCGACACGCCGGAGAGCTTGATGCGGTATTGATCCGGCTGGAGCTGCAGGTTGTCCCGCACCCGGATCTCCGGCAGCAGGAAGCCATACTGCTCGGAGAGGGTCTTGCGAATGCCTCTCACCCGGGCCAGCAGCTCGGCCCCCTTGTCCTGCTCGGCCAATGGCACCAGGCGATAACCCAGCTCGATGGCCACCGCATCCACGGTCGGCAGATCGCTCCAGTCCAGTACCTGCTGTTCAGGCTGGGTCAGCTGGCGGCTCAGTTCCTGGACGGCGTCCAGATCCGGTTGCTGCACACGGCGCTTGCTGACGCTCCAGCCTGTCCAGGCCAGCACGGCGGCAAAGCTGAGGAAGGCCAGCATCGGCATGCCCGGCACCAGACCCAGGATCAGCATGATAGCGGCGGCGGTATAGATGACGCGGGGGGACGCCAGCACCTGCTGTCCCACCTGCTCCGACATCTCACCCTCATCGCTCACCCGGGTCACTATGATGGCGGCAGCCGTCGACATCAACAGGGACGGGATCTGCGCCACCAGACCATCACCAATGGTCAGCAGGGCGAAGCGCTGGAACGCCTCTCCCACCGGCAGCGCATGCTGGAAGATACCGATGGCCAGACCGCCCACCAGGTTGATGATGAGTACCAGCAGGCCGGCGATGGCATCGCCGCGCACGAACTTGGAAGCACCGTCCATCGCACCATAGAAGTCCGCCTCGCGGGCGATCTCCTCGCGGCGGATCCTGGCCTGATGCTGATCCAGAATGCCGGCATTGAGATCCGCATCGATGGCCATCTGCTTGCCGGGCATGGCATCCAGGGTGAAACGGGCCGACACCTCCGAGATCCGCTCGCCCCCCTTGGTGATCACCACGAAGTTGATGATCATCAGGATAACGAACACCACCAGACCGACCACATAGTTGCCGCCGATCACCACTTCACCGAAGGCCTGGATGACCTTACCGGCGGCATCTCCCCCCTCGTGGCCATGGAGCAGCACGACACGGGTAGAGGCCACGTTGAGGGACAGCCGCATCAGGGTCGCCACCAGCAGCACGGTCGGGAAGACCGAGAAGTCCAGCGGACGGCGGGCCGATACCGAGACCAGCAGCACCAGCACAGCCAACACTATGTTGAACGTGAACAGGGCGTCCAGCAGCCAGCCCGGCAGAGGCAGGATCATCATGGCCAGGATGGCCAACAGCATCAGCGGGATGGCTGTGTAGGATTGGGTCAAGATACGCCAGTTCAAAACTTACCTCTCAGGTTGACGTAATTCGGGCGGCACATGCAGGGGAGCAAGAGGTCTTGGCTTCTTGCCCTTGCCTGCCTGATAGGCCCGCAGCTGCAATACATGGTTCAATACATAGGCCACGGCGGTGAACAGGCCGGCCGGAACCTCCTGGTCTACCCGAGTGGAGTAATAGATGGCCCGGGTCAGGTCCGGCAGGCTCATCACCGTCTTGTCGTGTTGCTTGGCCACTTCCCGGATCCGCGCCGCCATGCTGTCGACCCCCTTGGCAATCACGAAGGGGGCATTGGCCCTGGCGGGATCATATTTGATGGCGACCGCATAGTGGGTCGGGTTGACGATCACCACGTCGGCCTGGGGCACCCGCTGCTCGATGCGCGCGCGCGCCAGCATCCCCTGTACCTGACGGATCTTGGCCTTGATCTCGGGCCGCCCCTCGCTGTTGCGGTGTTCGTCCTTCACCTCCTGCTTGGTCATCCGCAACTGCTTATTGAGGGACCAGCTCTGGTAGGGGACGTCCAGCACCGCAATCAACAGTTGCACGCTGCCGAGCAGGATAAAGGCCTGGGAGAGGATCCGCAGCGCCTGCTCCATCGCCAGCTGGGGCGGCATCCGGTTCATCATCAACAAATGAGGCCACTGGTGTTCCAGCATCATGGCCAGGGTGCCGCCGATGAGCAGCATCTTGAGCAAGGATTTGACCAGCTCCATCAGGCTGTGATGGGAGAACATCCTGCCCAATCCTTTGATTGGGTTTAGCTTTTCGCCACTTGGCAGCAGTTTTTTCCAGGTCAGCACCAGGCCGCCAGGCACTATGCTGAGCAGGATCAGCATCAGGGCAAGAAACCCGAACAGCGGCAGCAACACCCAGAGCATGTTCAGCAAAGCCTGTGCCAGCCACTCAGTCATCATCGCCGGGCTACGCTCCCCCTGCCAGTCGAAGCGAATGGGCTGACGCATCAGCTGTGCGAAAAACTGGCCAAAGGCAGGCACCATCCACTGCATGACCAGACCGCCAAGCAGCAGCAAGCCTGCCGAGCTCAGCTCCTTGGAGCGGGCGATCTGCCCCTCTTCCCGTGCTTTCTGCCGTTTCTGGCCGGAGGCCTCTTCGGTTTTGTCCTGGGCACTGCTCTGGCTCATGAGGGAGTCAACGCCTTCAGTTGTTCCAGTACATAGGTCACCAGATCAAGGTAACGGGCGGGGACGCCGCCAATGGAGAGCGCCATGGTCAGCAGCCCCAGCAACAGGGTCATGGGAAAACCGAGCGAAAATATATTGAGAGAAGGGGCGGTACGGTTCATCACCCCGAAGGTGAGGTTGACCATCAACATGGCGACCACAGCGGGCAGGGTGAGAATGAGCGCCGCCCCGATCGACCAGCCAAGCAGGCCAACGACCCCCTTGATGTCGAGCAAATCCAGGGAAGAGCCGGGCGGCCAGCTGCGCAACCCCTGCACCAGGATATCCAGTGTCACCAGATGACCATTGAGCCCGAGAAACAGCAGGGTACAGAAGATCAGCATCAGCTGGCTGACGATGGGGGCCGTATCCCCGTTACTGGGGTCATTCATCACCGCCATCGCCAACCCCATCTGCATGGAGAGGATCTGCCCCGCCATGGTCAAGATCATGAACAGCATCTGGACACAGAGTCCGAACAGCAGGCCAAACATCAGTTGCTCGATGGTCAGCACGATTGCCCCTGCACTGAAGGGATCGATCACCGGCAGGTCGTGCATCATGGGGGCCACCAGCAGGCTGAGAATAAAGGCGAGCAGCAGACGCACCTGGGGCGGGACGCGGCCATCTCCGAAGAAGGGCATCACCCAGAAGGCGGTCGCGATGCGGATGAAGGGCCACCACCACTGCCCCAACCAAGCCGTCAGCTCGGCCGCACTGAGGGACAGCAGCGAGTTCATCCTATCAGCCCGGGGATCTTGAGGAAGAGTTCATGAAACAAAGTGGTGATCTGCGACAACAGCCAGTTGCCGGTAAACATCAGGGTCATCAGGGTCACGATGAAGCGGGGCAGGAAGCTGAGGGTCTGCTCCTGGATCTGGGTCGCGGCCTGAAAGATGCTGACCACCAGGCCGACGATAAGGCCGGGCACGATCAGCACAGACACCATGGTCACCACCAGATTGACGGCCCCGCCTACCAGGGCAACGCTCTGCTCCGCCGTCATCTCAACCCCCTCCCCCGAAACTGGCAGCCAGGGTGCCCACCGTCATGGACCAGCCATCCACCAGAACGAATACCATCAGCTTGAACGGCAACGAGATGATGAGAGGAGAGAGCATCATCATCCCCATCGCCATCAACACGCTGGCCACCACCAGATCGATCACCAGAAACGGAATAAACAGCATGAACCCGATCTGGAACGCCGTATTGAGTTCGCTGAGCACGAAGGCGGGCAGCAGTATGCTGAAGGGCACCTCGGATTTCGCCATCTTGGTCGGCTCACCGGCGATCCGCATCATCTGCTCCAGGTCCGGCTCGCGGGTCTGGGCCAGCATGAAGCGGCGCAGTGGCTTCTCGGCGCGGGCGACCCCCTCAGACAGGGTGATCTCGTTCTGATCGAAGGGAACGAAGGCATCCTGGTAAATCTCGGTCCAGACCGGCCGCATGATGAGCAGGGTCAGGATCAGGCTGATGCCGATCAGCACCCGGTTCGGTGGACTCTGCTGCAGACCCAGCGCCTGACGCAAAATGGCCAGCACTATGATGATCCGGGTAAAGCTGGTCATCATCAGCAACAGCGTCGGCAACAACCCGAGCAGGGTCATGAAGAAGAGGATCTGCAACTTGATGTTGTAGTCCTCCCCCCCGCTGGCGCTCGGCGAGACCGAGAACAGCGTCATGTCGGCACCCCATCCGGGCAGTGCAAACAGCAGCAGGGTCAGCGGCAGATAGCGCATCAGTCGTCGACGCCACCCAGCAGGTTGGTGTCGATTACGTCGACCAGACGCAGGCCATACTTGCCGTTGACCACCACGACTTCGCCCTTGGCCAGCAGGCGGCCATTGACCCGCACATCCAGCGGTTCGCCCGCCAGCTTGTCCAGCTCAATCACGGCCCCTTCCTCGACTTTCATCAGATCCCCCAGCGGCACTTCGGTGCTGGCCACTTCCAGGGTGACCTTGACCGGGATCTGCCGGAAGAAGGAGAGATCCCGCTGCTTGCTGTTGCTGGTCGGCGCCATGTAATCCGCCGCGCTCGGCATGCTGATATCATCGCCAAACAGCTGATCCAGTCCATCCAGGTCCAACGGGTCATTCATTGTTTGCTCGCTCATGATTCGGTTTACTCCTCTACCACCGATGCAACCTGGTAGACCAGGCTGCCTTTATGTTCTGCAATCCGCCCGCTGAAACAGGGACGAGCACCAATCAGGGCCGGAACGACCTCGGGCAATTCCAGTGACAAGACATCTCCCACCTGGAGACACTCCAGATCGGCCAAAGTCATAGAGAGCTGCCCCATCACCACCCGCAGTTGCACGGGAACATGAGGCAGGACGCGGGACAGCTGCCCCTCCGGCAAGCTGGAAGTCGCCGGCTGCACCGACTCTTCGGCGGGCAACAGCCACATCTGCCATTCGTGCGCCATGTTGCCGGCCTGCATGGAGGCTCTGGTCACCAGCAACGGATGGGAAGGCAGCGCGTCCGGCTGTACTACGTTCAACTGCCACTTCAGATCTCCCAACCCCAGGCACGCGGACCAGATATCGGTCTGGTATTGGCACAGGCGCAGCAGCAGGCGTTGTTCGGTATCTGTCACCCCTCGCGTGGCTGACAGGGGAGTCTCTTCTTTTTGCGGTTGCAGGGTACCGCCAAAAAACAGCACCGCCAGGCGGTAGAGCACCTGATGGGAAATGGAGAAATAGACGATGCGTTTCGAATCCAGCGGCGTCTTCGCCTCGACCCAGATCAATGGCGCTGCGCCGCGGGCCGGCGCCTCGGCCGCAAACTCGCTGTACGCCAGCTCGCAGTCGGCACTGTTGAACAGCTGGGCCATGCAGCTCGCCGCCTGGAGCGAGAAAGTGCTCAAGGGGGCATTGACCTGTTTCAGCCGGGCCTGATTGACCCGCTCTATGCCCAGCAAATCATAACGAGGAAGGGCTCTCCCCTGCTCCGCACTGAGCAGGCGGGAAGGTGTGTGCGCTACGCCGCTTGATGTCATTGAAAATCCACCTTAACCATTTCATCTCGCTTCACAGATCCCGGCTCGTTCATCAAACCAGCCCACGATAGATACTTGTTCGTTCACGCGGATCATTACGACTAAAAAAAGTTGGAACTTTAATCGAAAGTTCAAAAATTCCGCTATGACAGGAGACAAATTTTTAAGCAATAAAAAATCCCGATGCCGCAGGCATCGGGATTGTCGTGACGCATCACGGGAATTGGGTCGGAGTCGGCCTGTAAGCCGTCCTCTACATCAACAGAGCAATAGCGGATTGTTGTTTAAAATCAGCAAGTTATAGATTTATGCTCTCTATCGTCTGCTCGCAAGAATCCACATTGTTGCACACCTTGAACCACAGTTCATCCCTACAAGCGGTCGGTGTTTATGTACTTGGCGCACCGCTTTGCCTTGGGTTTGGTAATCACATGAAGCTCACCGCGCTTGTTCTCATAGGTACAGACGCGCTGTTGCTTCACCACTTCATCGCGGATCAGGTTGTACTGACTGTATGCAGTTGAATGGCTCACCTGCGATACCGTAGTCATGACCAATATGATAATAGTTCTCAATAACATCGCTTCCGCTCCCCCTCCCTGAAATCTTGATGTCATCATAACTGTTCAGAAAGTGCTCAACACCAATTAACGAAACCAAACGAACCCCTTTGTTAAATTTTTTTAAATTTTGAAATATCGTACAGGTTTTCATCAGTTTCATTGGGTATACCTAAAGGAAACTGGTTTTTCATCTCGATTTTCTCTGTTTTCTCATTTACTAAACCATTCAAAACAAACTATAGTTACGAAACCATATAAAGGAAACCAGAGGGCATTATGAGCAACCGGATCTATGGATACCTGCGAGCCAGTACCGACGAACAAGACGCAAGCCGCGCAAAAGAACAGTTGATCGAGTTTGCCCAAAGCCAAGGGCAACAGATTGCCGGATGGTTTGTGGAAAATGAATCAGGGGCCAGTCTCAAACGTCCCGAGTTGTTCCGCCTGCTCGATATCGCACAGCAAGGGGATTGCCTGCTGGTGGAACAGGTAGACCGTATCAGCCGCCTTAACGGTGAGGACTGGGAAAGCCTGAAAGCCATAATCAAGGCTAAAGGAGTGCGGATCGTGGCACTGGATTTGCCCACCAGCCACCAGCTTATGACGACAGGGGACGAGTTCACCAGCCGGATGCTAGACGCCTTGAACAGCATGATGCTTGATATGCTCGCCGCCATTGCTCGCAAAGACTACACCGACCGTCGCCGCCGTCAGGCTCAAGGCATCGCCAAAGCCAAAGCCGAAGGACGCTATAAAGGGCGCCCAATTGATGCGGCACTTCACGAAAAGATTCAATTGGCCTTGTCTGCTGGATGGTCTTATAGCAAGATTGAGGATATGTATAAATGCAGTCGAGCTACGATTGCAAAAATAGCCAAGCATTGCCGAACAAATATAAAGGATTAACTATTGTGTCAAACACTGTAAAAATTATACTTTTTCTTTTGTTTTCATTTGGCCTCTATAACTATATTTTAGAAAAAAAAGTAGAAAATGATAATGTTGCGTCTACTCCTGAGACCGCCCAAAATAACTCACAGAATTTACATGACAGTGACTACAATGCTCTTTGTGTAGGTGTTTATAGCGTGGAGGAAAAAACAGACAAAGATGACATTATATTCCATAGATTTCATACTCCATCGGTCAAGTCAGTGATCGTCTCTAACAATAAAAAATATTACGAATGTAGCTTTCACGAAGAGAGTATCTCATTTAGAGTGTCCAAAGATGGTGGCGTTACATACTCAGAATGGATGAGAAAAGGTAAAGATGGCAATGAATATAGCTTTAGAAAATCTCTATCGCCGCAGCTAGTAAACATGCTTATAGCAACACCATCAGGGAAGGATGAAATTATGAGCTTGGATAAGATTAAAAGTACCAACATGGCTATCAATGCCTCTCAAGTGTCAGAAAAAGAATTCAATAATATTTGCCAACATGCAATTGCGCTAGAATTTGGAAAAGAACCGCATACAATAAAAGTAAAAGAGCCCTACAAGGAGGGTTATAATAAAGTTATTGTTGGCTATATCAGACCAGCAGACAACACCACATGGAATTATGAGTGCCAAATCAATAAGTATGACAATAAGATCATATGGAGAGTATTGCCCGGTTCAGAAATAAATGAGGTGGGTCGCTGGCGCGATGGCTCCAATGGTTTTCAAAATGATGATGCTACGATTACTTATAAAGTTCAACCAGATACAATTGAAATACAACTAAAATATCCTGATGGTTCAACAAGTAAATCAAATTTCCGCAGAAAATAATTAATTTATAATAGGGGGGTAAGGTCGCTGTTAAACAATTGCACTTAAAACGCTCTAATTTCAATTTATCCCCCTACCCAATACCACCCTACAGGGTGGGGGTTGTAAATGCGATTACAGGGCGTTTTAGGCGGCTATTTTACGGGGTTTTATTGGCAGTTTAGGTAAACGAGAGAATCCATATAACCTTTGCCCCTTTTCAAGACGCTTCTTGCCTCGTTTCTTGCAGAGATAAGAGAGGGCGTAAATGGTATCCGCTCTTTTCTGCTGATCGCTACGCAATAGCATCCCAGTGCCATCACCTTCTGTGCGGTGTATTGTTCCACCGCTGACAACTCGCTGCCAACAGCCCTTAATTATAGTCTGTGCGGCCCACTGACTTTGCCACTGCTGACCATCAAAGAAGAACACCATATGATAATGCCCTTTCTTCTTTTTCTCTCGTTCCAATACCCAAAAGTAGCCGAACAAGTGATCTTTATATTTTGTTTTTCTTATATTTTTCAGTAATTTATCTATCAATTTTGAATCATTTAACGACACATCATCCAGCACATGTAGATCAACCCTGACCACTAATAATTTACTGTATTTATTCGATAAGGTCTCAATCTGCCGGATCATTTTATCTACTACTGTAGTATCAAGATTGCCATCTTCTCCCATATCGTTTAGTTTGTATTCAACTGTATTCTCCATACGCCTCCTGTGTCTATATTGTCATTCCTTATATTCAAATTTACTTGAATGTATAAATAGATATAGATAGATAATATTAAAAACCTACACTTGGAATACAGCAAAGCCCACAGACTAAAAGGCCAGCGAGCATATTTTAATGGGGTGAATTGTTTTGCTGATTCAGCTACACAGACTATACCGAACATTTTAAAAATTCAACCTATCGGTAGAGATTTTTCACCTGCCACGAAAAACACAAATTTAAGCACTAATTTGGATTTTAGTGTAGTTCTGTGTGGGTAGGTATTCCCCTACCCGACAAAATGAAAAATAGGTCGATTTAGTGGGGATTTTACTGCGGTTTCGGCTTATCCATTAAGCCCACCAAGCACCATCAGCGATATCACTATAATCTGTTATCATATGATCGTGAGTATAGCGCTTAGTAATACTCCTGGCACCTTCATGACCAACAAAGCGTTGCAAACGTTGGTAATCCACTTGTTTTGCCTGCTTGAATGTAATCAACGAGTGGCGGAAACTATGAAACACCAAGCGACCTTTACCATTGTCTTCAGTCTCCCCCATCTCAAGCAATTGACGAACCTTGTTCGCCGTCTCGGTAATGTCGTTCAGTCTTTCCGCCGGATAGAGCATACCATCCAGTGATTGGAGATATTCGACAAACCCTAATGCCTCAAGCTCTTTCGCTATCGTTACCGGACGGGTCGCGGCTGCGGTTTTACCTTCTTCAATCCATAAGTAGTATCGGCCCGTATCCTCATCTTGCTTTAACGACTCACGAGTGACGTTGGCTATCTCGCTGCGGCGCATCCCCGTAAACAGCACAAGTAGAAACACCCAGCGCATGGGGCTATCGGGCTGTGCTAACCAATATTCATAGATTTTTCGGCCTTGTGCCTTGTTGTAGGCCCCCCAGCTCACATTATCTCCTTCTGGTTTTTTAAGTCCTTTTGTCGGCGCAACTTCAAAAATATCGCGTTCATCAGTCAGGAAAGCACTGAAGAGTCCCTGATAAAATTTAAGTAATTCGATAACTGTTTTCACCTTAATCAGATGCTCTTCAGGGATCTCACCAGCTTTCGCCAAACTGACTTTTTCGGCCATGCTCAGCCGATTATACGGTGATCTATTCCCCAAAGGCATCTGCTGAAAGACCTCAAGACATTCACGTAATGCTTGTTTGGTAACTTTGTGGCTTTCAATATCACCTAACATCGCCAGCGTAAAATCGAGATAACGGTCGTAATCCTTAATCATTTTTCCCGTTAGATTCTTTTTGAATTTGATAAATTTCTTATACGATTCAGACAGTAACAGGGATGTTTCGGTCATGGCAGGAGCTAGCGTGGAACAAACATCTCCTGTAGTGCCTTGTCTGGCAATGCCGGTCAGAACCGAATCTTTCAAGCCAAGATACGCAGGTAAATCACCTTGATAAAGCGCCTGTAACGCTTGCTGCTTCGTTTGTTCCTTTGATTGAACTGTTATGCTGGCTTTTAGTGCCTCATCATCAGAAAGAGAGAGACTACGTTTCAACCTATCTTTAGTTACGTTAATCGCTGACGTTCTTGCCGCTCGTTTTGCTGCTTGGCTTGCGAAGTCAGCTCTAAGCTGATCAGCCGCTTCTGATTCAATCCCTGTCTGTTCAAACAAATGGTCTCGGATTGTCTCAGTCATATCCAAGTCGATGGCTTTAAGTTTTATCAATGCGTTAACAGCTTTCTCACTGTCAGATTTGGCCGCCATCTGCTTTAACTCCAAGAACACAGGAAGCCATTGTGCCAGACGCAAACGGGCCAAGCCAGCATCGCGGGTTTGAAGCGAGCGACGGATCACTTTTGGGCGCTGGCTAAGAGCTGTAGGGAGGCGAAAACAGGCGTAAAAGACGCCATTGCGGCGGGTCAGATAGTGAGGAATGTTCCCCACTTTGTTACTCAGTTTGTTGCACATATGACAAAGACCTAGCGTTTTACCGCTAAGCCTTTGATTTGAAATAGGTCGGAGTCGGCCTGTAAGCCGGGTTCTGTACCGGGTTGCCCCGGTGGCAATCATTCCTCTAGGCCAGCAATCGCTCGCTGGCTCAAGCAACCTACCCGCCCCCAACGCGGGCCGCGCCAATGGGGGCCTATTTGGTCTTGCTTCGGGTGGAGTTTACCGTGCCACGAACTGTTGCCAGTCGCGCGGTGCGCTCTTACCGCACCCTTTCACCCTTACCTGATCCCTTGCGGGCCATCGGCGGTCTGCTCTCTGTTGCACTGGTCGTAGGCTCGCGCCCCCCAGGCGTTACCTGGCACCCTGCCCTGTGAAGCCCGGACTTTCCTCCCCTCCGCCCGTCTGTCCCGAGGGACACAACGACGAAGCAGCGACTGCCCGGCCAACTCCGAGGCGCGGATTATAGCCTCGTGACGGAGTTGGGTAAACCGCCAATTCCCCTTAACCGGAATTAATAGTGTTCAAGACCGTACTTGTAGAGGGCATTCTTCTTCACCCCGTGGATCTCGGCGGTGAGGGCCGCCGCCTTCTTGAGCGGCAGCTCGGCCACCAGCAGCCCCAGGGTGCGGATCGCCTCGGCCGGCAACTCCTCTTCTTCTTTATTGGCTCCGGCCACCACCAGCACGATTTCGCCACGGCAGCGGTTCTCGTCCTCGCCGAGCCAGGTCAGCATCTCGGAAGCAGGTAAGCCGTGGATCGACTCGAAGGTCTTGGTCAGCTCGCGGCACACCACCACCTGGCGCTCACCAAGGATACGGGCGATCGCCTCCACCGTGTCCTGCACCCGGCGCGGGGATTCGTAGAACACCAGGGAGCGGGTGTCTTCGATGACCGCCTTCAGCCGATCATCACGCCCCTTGCTCTTGGCTGGCAGGAAACCCTCGAAGGCGAAGCGGTCGGTGGGCAGGCCGGCGGCGCTCAGGGCCGTGATGGCGGCGCAGGGGCCAGGCAGCGGCACTACCTTGACACCCGCTTCGCGACAGCGGGTGACGAGATGGTAACCGGGATCGCTGATAAGCGGGGTGCCGGCATCGGAGACCAGGGCGACGCTCTTGCCCTCCTTGATACGACCGATCAGCACATCGGCCTTCTGCTGCTCGTTGTGGTCGTGCAGGGCGAAGGTCGGTACCGAGATCTGGTAGTGGCTGAGCAGGATGCCGGTATGGCGGGTATCTTCTGCGGCCACCAGGTCGACACTGCGCAGGGTATCGAGGGCCCGCTGGGTGATATCCGCCAGATTGCCGATCGGGGTGGGGACTATATACAGGGTTGGGATGTCACTCATGGGATCTCCGAGTGCCCCGACAATTGTGTCGTCATATTGGCCCGTTTACACTAGGGGGAATTTCAACACTGGTCGGGGAATGAACTTGAACCGGGTTACAAAGCAGCTAAGTGTATCACGACTCTTCGGCATCATACTCGCGGCAGTCCTGCTTGCCGCCTGTGCGTCGGAGCCCAATCAATCTTCCGGACAGCCGGGCATGCCGTCCGCCTTCTCGGAAATCACCAAGAACGCCCAGTGGTATCTGGAGCAGGTGGACCCGGCCAAGCCGGCTGAAGCCTTCACCTGGCAGATACTGGCGGCGCGCAGCTATCTGGCGCTCGGCCAGAGCAAGCCGGCTGCAGCCCTGTTCCAGCAGTTGCAGAAACAGGCGCAGAATCCGGAGCAGAAGGCGCAGCTGCAACTGCTGCAGGCTCATCTGTTGCTGGCCCAGGGGCACGCCAATCAGGCGCTGATCCTGCTTGAAGGCAAGCCGGATGTCACGCTGGATGCCGATACCCAGAAGAACTGGTATCGCCAGCGGGTCGTGCTGCAACTGGACATCAACAACAAGTTTGGTGCCGCCAAGTCCTTGATCGCCATGGAGCCCTACCTGGCCCAGAGCGAGCTGGCCACCAACCACCAGCAAATCTGGTCGTTGCTGAAAAGCATGACCCCCTCCACCCTGCAGGCGCTGGAAGAGGCCCCGGCCCCCGACGTGACCACAGGCTGGCTGCGACTGGCGTCCCTGGTCAACGAGTTTGGCGCCCAGCCGAACCTGCTGGCCCGCCAGCTGGATGGGTGGAAGCGTGACTTCCCGAATCACCCCGCCCAGAGCGACATGCCCGCCGGCCTTGGCGATCTGGCCTCTACCAGCGGCACCACCGTGCAGCAGATTGCAGTGCTGCTCCCCCTCTCCGGCAATCTGGAGCCGCAAGGGGCTGCCATTCGCAACGGCATGCTGATGTCCTACAAGGAGAACCAGGGTCAGTTCACCCTGAACTTCTACGACACCCAGCTCAAATCGACCGCAGAGCTCTACAAGCAGGCGATCCAGGAAGGGGCGGACATGATCATAGGTCCGCTGCTCAAAGACAGGGTCGGGGAACTGCTCAAGGCCAACCCGACCGTGCCCGTGCTGGCGCTCAACGAGCTGGATCAGCCGATCGTCAATGACAGCACCTACTACTTCTCCCTCTCGGCCGCTGCCGATGCCGCCCAGGCCGCCCAGTATCTCTATGATCAGGGCTACCGCAAGCCGTTGCTGATCGCCGCCCAGGGGCGGATCGGCTACAGCAGCATCAAGGCGTTCGAGCAGACCTGGGCCACCCTGAGCCAGGACAAGCCCGTGGTCGCCACCTTTGGCGCCCGCAACGAGGTGCAGGGCATGGTGAAAAACGCCCTGAGCGGCCGTTCCACCGCCCGCGCCGGCGAAGTGGTGCAGCTCTCCGATGCGGCCCCGCGCAGCATCGATGCCGTCTATGTTGTGGCCAACAGCCTGGAAACCCGGATGATCAAGCCCTACGTGGACATCTCGGTCAATCCGATGGGCAGCCTGCCCATCTATACCGGTTCCCGTGGCTATGACAGCGCCGCCACCGAGGTCGCCTCCGAGCTCAACGGCCTGCATATCGGCGAGATGCCGCTGCTGCTGGGCGGTTTCGAGAAGGAACGCGAGCAGATCGCCCTGCTCTGGCCACAGACCCTGGGAGACCTGCTGCGCCTGTTTGCCATGGGCTATGATGCCATCAGCCTGGCTGAAAACCTGCCGCAGATGCGCAAGCTCGGCACCATGCAGCAAGCAGGCATGAGCGGACAGCTGAGCGTGGATGCCAAGGGCAACATCATCAGAACGCTGAACTGGGGCACTTACCGGAATGGCAAGCTGGTCGATGACAACGCAGCCCCGCAACTGGAGGCCCCTTCCAATGAAGAGAGCATTGGCGTGGATGAACCAGCAGTGGCAGAACCTGTTCCCGTCAGCGACGAGCAAGGGACAGTACTTTGAACAGCAGGCCGAGCGCTGGCTGACCGCGCGCGGCCTGCAACTTGCCGCGCGCAACTACCGCTGCCGTGGCGGCGAGATCGATCTCATCATGCACCAGGGCCAGACCCTGGTGTTTGTTGAGGTAAGATACCGCGCCACCACCAGCCATGGTGGGGCCGCCAGCTCGGTCACCCGCACCAAGCAACAGAAGATCAAGCTGGCCGCGCGCCACTATTTGAAGCAACATGCCATCAACGAGGCCAACCAGGCCTGCCGATTCGATGTGATTGCGTTTGAGGGCGACCAGCCCGACTGGTTCCAGAACGCATTTTAAGAGGACCCTATGACTGACCGCATCAAAGAGAACTACACCGAAAGCATCCAGACCAAGATTGCCGCCGCCGAGGCGCTGCCGGATGCCATCCATACGGCAGCTCAGATGATCACCATCTGTCTGCTCAATGGCCACAAGGTGCTGGCATGCGGTAATGGTCCCTCTGCCGCCCTGGCCCAGCTGTTTATCTCAGAGCTGGTCAACTGCTACGAAACCCAGCGCCCTTCCCTGCCTGGCATGGCGCTCACCCCCGACATGGCCACCATCAGCGCCATCGCGACCGACCACGGCTTCGAAGAGGTGTATGCCAAGCAGATCCGCGCCCTAGGCCAACCGGGCGACATCCTGGTCGCCATTACCACCTCGGGCCACAGCCGCAGCCTGATCAAGGCTGCCGAAGCCGCCCTGTCACGGGACATGACCATAGTGGTGCTGAGCGGGGGCGATGGCGGCGAGATGGCCGGCCTGCTGGGGCCGAATGACGTGGAGATCCGGGTGCCATCAGCCCGCCGTCCTCGCATTCTGGAGGTGAACCTGTTGACCCTGCACTG
This sequence comes from Aeromonas sp. 19NY04SH05-1, assembly GCF_040581895.1. Classification (NCBI taxonomy): domain Bacteria; kingdom Pseudomonadati; phylum Pseudomonadota; class Gammaproteobacteria; order Aeromonadales; family Aeromonadaceae; genus Aeromonas; species Aeromonas sp. 19NY04SH05-1. The sequence continues at coordinate 4,263,933 of NZ_CP095328.1, forward strand.
CCTGTGTGATCTCATCGACCAGACTCTTTTCCCGCAACAGGAAGATTGAAACCATGAACAAGAAGTTAATCATGCTGGGTCTGCTGACCGGCTCCCTGCTGCTGCAAGGTTGCGCTGCCGTTGTCGTCGGTGGTGCCGCGGGTACCGCCAAGGTGTCCGGCGACCGGCGCACCCTGGGTGCCCAGTGGGATGATCAGACCATAGAGCTGAAAGCGGCCAACCTGCTGGCTGACAACAAACCTCTGAGCGCAGCCAGCAAGATCAGCGTCTATAGCAACAATGCCCGGGTGCTGCTGGTTGGTCAGACTCCTTCCGAAGCCTACAAGCTGGAAGCCGGCAAGATCGTCGGGCGCATTGACGGCGTTCGCCATGTCTACAACGAACTGCGTCTGGGTGAGCCCGCCAGCTTCACTACCCGCAGCAACGACTCCTGGATCACCTCCAAGGTGAAAGCCGACATGTTTGCCGCCAAAAACTTCGACAGCGCCAAGGTCAAGGTCGTGACAGAGAATGGCGAAGTGTTCCTCATCGGTCTGGTGACCCGCGAGGAGGGAGAGCAGGCGGTCAATATCGCTCGCCATGTCAGCGGCGTGAAGCGCGTCATCAAGGCATTCGAATACGCCCAGAACTGATACCGCGCTCATAAAAAAACGCAGCCAGTTGGCTGCGTTTTTTATTTGATGACTTTCAGCGTCGGCTTGCCGCTCGGGCGTGGCGGCTCAGGGTCCGGCTCTACCGGCTCCTCGGCCTGCTCCAGCCAGAGATCATAGCCAGGCTCCGGCGGGAACAGAGTCCCCACACCGTTTTCCCGGGCATGAATGGCCAGTACGGCCGCCATCGGGATGTAGACCTGCTGGGCTACGCCACCGAAGCGGGCACTGAAGCTGATGGCATCATTATCCATGTGGAACTGCATCACGGCACGAGGCGCGATATTCAACACAATCTGGCCATCCTGGGCAAACTGCATCGGCACCATCACATGGGGAATATTGACGTTGACCACCAGATGGGGGGTCAGATCGTTGTCCAGTAACCAGTCATAGAAAGCCCGCAACAGGTACGGGCGGCTCGGCGTCATTGTCGGTTCCATGCTCATACGCCGGCACGGATCTCGCGCTCGGCTTCGGTCAGGGAGGCCTGGAAGGACTCGCGCTCAAACAGGCGGACCATGTAAGCTTTCAGCTCCTTGGCGCCACGACCGGTCAAATCGATCCCCAGGCTCGGCAGACGCCACAGCAGCGGGGCCATGTAGCAATCCACCAGACCGAACTCTTCGCTCATGAAATAGGGCATTTCACCGAAGATCGGCGCGATGGCCAGCAGGTTGTCCCGCAGCTCGTTGCGCGCAGCGTCGGCATCGGTACCGGCCATTATCTTGTCGGCCAGAGAGTACCAGTCCAGCTCGATGCGATGCATCATCAGACGGCTGTTACCGCGGGCAACCGGGTAGACGGGCATCAAGGGCGGATGCGGGAAACGCTCGTCCAGATACTCCATGATGATGCGCGAGGTATAGAGCGCCAGCTCACGGTCTACCAGAGTCGGTACTGAGTTGTACGGGTTCAGCTCGGCCAGCTCATCCGGCAGATTGTTTGGGTCAACCTGGCAAATATCCACGCTAACACCCTTCTCCGCCAGGACAATACGCACCTGATGGCTGAACATATCGTTGGCACCGGAAAACAGCGTCATAACCGAACGCTTATTGGCAGCTACAGCCATTGAACCCTCCCCTCATTTAAAAGCAGAAACGGCAATGAAGCATCTTGGACTTCATTGCCGTGCATTATATTACCCGTATCTGGTCGCTTAGTGAACGTCGCGCCAGAATTCCTTCTTCAACAGCACAGTGAAGATGAAGAAGATCACGATGAATCCAAGCACCCAGAAGCCCATGCGTTCACGCTCCTGTTGTACCGGTTCAGCCGAGTAGACCAAGAAGTTTACCAGATCCAGCACCGTCTGATCATACTCTTCGTTATCCATTTCACCATTGCCGTCAGATTTGATGCTGACAACCTGCTGGGTTTCGACGCCATCGACAGTATGTGTCGTAAACTCGGCGCGCGGTGTGCCTTGTAGCGGCTCCAGCACATGGGGCATGCCCACGGACGGGAAAACTGCGTTGTTCACCCCGAACGGACGGGTCGGATCGACGTAGAAGGAGCGCAGATAGGTGTAAATCCAGTCTGCCCCGCGAACACGGGCCACCAGCGTCAGATCGGGTGGCGGGGCACCAAACCACTTGGCAGCATCCTTCTCGGACATGGCGCTCTTCATCAGATCACCGACCTTGGCATCGGTAAAGATGAGGTTGGCTTTCATCAGATCCTCGGGGATCCCGAGATCCGCCGCAACCCGGTTGTAACGCTGGTACTGAGTGGAGTGGCACCCGGCACAGTAGTTCATGAAGGTGGCGGCACCACGCTGCAACGAGGCCTTGTCATCCAGTTCGTAATGGGCCTTGTCCAGCGGGAAATTGCCCCCTGCCGCGACCGCCAGGCAGGGTAACAGGGCCAGCACTGCAAATATTATTTTTTTCATTTGAATGTCACCCTTTCCGGCAGCGGCTTGGTTTGTTCGTTTTTGCTGTAGAAGAACAACAGGACGAAGAACCCGAAGTAACCCAGGGTACAGATCTGGGCAACCAGTGTCAGAGTCGGAGTCGACGGCAGCACACCCAGTACACCCAGGATAATGAAGCAGACCACGAACTGGGCAATGTTCAGCTTGTGCAGCTTGCTGCGGTAACGCACCGAGCGCACCTTGCAGCGATCCAGCCAAGGCAACAGGAACAGCACCACGATGGAAAGACCCATCATGATGACCCCGAACAGCTTGTCAGGAACCGCACGCAGAATGGCGTAGAAGGGGGTGAAATACCACACCGGAGCGATATGTGCCGGGGTCTTCAGACCATTCGCCACTTCAAAGTTCGGCTTCTCGAGGAAGTAACCCCACATATCCGGCTTGAAGAAGATGATGGCGCAGAAGAAGAACAGGAATCCCGCGACACCGATCATGTCCTTGACGGTGAAGTAGGGGTGGAACGCCACCGCATCCAGCGGCCAACCGTTGGCATCCTTGTGCTTCTTGATGTCGATGCCATCCGGGTTGTTGGAACCCACTTCGTGCAGCGCCAGGATGTGCATCGCCACCAGCATCACCAGTACCAGCGGCAAGGCGATGACGTGCAGCGCAAAGAAGCGGTTCAGGGTGGCACCTGAGATGACGTAGTCACCACGGATCCACAGGGTCAGGTCGTCGCCGATGACCGGAATGGCACCAAACAGCGAGATGATGACCTGAGCACCCCAGAAGGACATCTGGCCCCACGGCAGCAGATAGCCCATGAAGGCCTCGGCCATCAGCACCAGGAAGATCAGCATGCCGAAGATCCACAGCAGCTCGCGCGGCTTCTGGTAAGAGCCGTAGATCATGCCACGGAACATGTGCAAATAGACCACTACGAAGAAGGCGGAAGCCCCGGTGGAGTGCATGTAACGCAGCAACCAGCCATATTCCACATCCCGCATGATGTACTCGACAGAGGCAAAAGCACCTTCCGCCGAGGGGTTGTAGTTCATGGTCAGCCAAATGCCGGTGATGATCTGGTTGACCAGCACCAACATGGCGAGGGAGCCGAAGAAGTACCAGAAGTTCAGGTTCTTCGGTGCCGGGTACTTGGCCATGTGATCGTTGTACATGGCAGTGAGCGGGAATCGATAGTCGATCCAGCCCATCAGTTTACTCAACATGATCAGGCCTCCTTGCCATCGGCACCGACCAAGATGGTGGTGTCATTAATGAATTGATAGGGCGGCACGACCAGATTGAGCGGTGCGGGTACCCCCTGGAACACACGACCGGCCATATCGAACTTGGAGCCGTGGCACGGGCAAAAGAACCCGGAGGTGACGCCCTGAACCTGCTCGCCAAAGCTGTCAGGCAAGTAGGTCGGTGAACAACCTAGGTGGGTACAGATCCCGACGGCCACGAAGATCTCGGGTTTGATGGATCTGTAACCGTTGTGGGCATAATCGGGCTGCTGAGGTTCATCAGAAGCGGGATCGCGCAACTTGTCATCATGAGCGGCCAGGGCATCCAGCGTCTGCTTGGTACGGTTGACCACCCAGACCGGCTTGCCACGCCACTCGACACGGATGAGCTGGCCCGGTTCCAACTTGCTGATATCGACTTCGACCGGAGCACCGGCGGCTTTGGCCTTGGCACTCGGGTTCCATGATTTTATAAACGGCACTGCGGTAAAAGCAGCTCCTACCCCACCAACGGCAACCGTTGACCAGGTAAGAAATCTGCGGCGACCGGTATCAACTGGCGCATTGCTCATCCAAAAACTCTCCCATGTGGACTCCGCGCATTCTTATAGTGTCCCTGTTCCCCATTTCTCCGTGACAACAGCGGCGGAAGCTGGAGTTACAATTGCCACAGAAAACAGGGGAAATTTTAAAGAAAAGATAACAACTTGACAAGAAAGAGCGGTGAGCAATAAAAACAATAAAGAAACAATTTTTTGTCTTTTGTGACCTGTGGTTAGCATTGATATCGGTAATATTACCAATAAAAAAAGCCTGGCGGTTGCCAGGCTTTTTTGACACTCGAAAGAGTGAGTACCAGAAGCGGATTAACGCTTGGAGTACTGCGGACGCTTACGAGCTTTGTGCAGACCAACTTTCTTACGCTCAACCTTACGGGCATCACGAGTAACAAAGCCAGCTTTACGCAGTTCGGAACGCAGGGTTTCGTCGTACTGCATCAGAGCACGAGTGATACCGTGGCGGATCGCACCAGCTTGACCGGAGATGCCACCACCGTTAACGGTGATGTACAGATCCAGTTTCTCGGTCATCTCAACCAGTTCCAGCGGCTGACGAACTACCATGCGGGCAGTCGGACGGCCGAAGTACTGCTCCAGGGAGCGCTGGTTGATTACGATCTTACCGCTGCCCGCTTTGATGAATACGCGAGCAGTGGAGCTTTTGCGACGGCCGGTACCGTAGTATTGATTTTCTGCCATGTTGCCAGTTCCCGATTAGATATCCAGTACTTGAGGTTGCTGAGCAGCATGAGCATGCTCGGCGCCTGCGTAAACTTTCAGTTTACGGAACATGGCACGGCCCAGAGGACCTTTCGGCAGCATGCCTTTAACAGCAGCTTCGATTACCATTTCCGGTTTACGCTGAATCAGCTTGTCGAAGCTGATGGACTTGATACCACCCGGGAAACCGGAGTGAGCGTGGTACATTTTATCGGTAGTTTTGTTACCGGTTACACGTACCTTCTCGGCGTTTACAACGATGATGTAGTCACCGGTGTCAACGTGCGGAGTGTACTCAGCTTTGTGCTTACCACGCAGACGAGCAGCGATCTCGGTTGCGATACGACCCAGAGTTTTACCTTCTGCGTCCACAATGTACCAGTCACGTTTTACGGTTTCTGGCTTGGCAACGAAAGTTTTCATTAAGTTAAACCCAATTACCTGTTACAGACCCAATTGCTTATGGGGGCTCTCCCACAAACAACAAACGATGGCCTACCTGTACCCCTTCGAATACAAGTAAAGCTTAAAGTGTTGCTGTCTTATCGACAGCTGTAACGTGGGCCGGGCGATTATAAGTGAAGTTGCCTTAAATATCACCTGCTAATTTCACTGCCATGAAGCTAGCAAATGTCGCCCGGCCCTACCTGCCGCAGATGCCCATCCGACTGGCAGGCGCGGTATTGTGACTAAGGAAGGTGCACTCTTGCAAGGTATTCGTGCGATTGCATTTCCTGAAGCCGTGAAAGACAGCGTTGGAATTCGAAATTCAGCAGCCCTTCACCATAGAGATCCGCCATGGGAACAGCTGCCGAAATGATGAGCTTGACGTGCCGTTCATAGAATTCATCTACCATGGCGATGAAGCGGCGAGCCGCGTCATCCGTACCTGCTCCCATTGGCTGAACGTTGGCCAGCAAGACAGTGTGAAACAACCGGGCCAGTTCGATATAGTCGTTTTGGGAGCGGGGAGTACAGCAAAGTTGCTCGAACTCCATGTAAAGCACCCCTTCCCCCATCCCCAGCGACACCAGCTGGCGATGATTGATCTCAAGATCCCCCACCTGGGCCTCGTGGCCACCTGTTAACTGCTGGAAATAACGCTCAAGGTTCGATTTTGCTTGTAGATCCAGCGGACAGTGATAAATCTCGGCCTGCTCCAGGGTTCGCAAGCGATAGTCGATGCCGCCATCCACATTAAGTATCTCGCAATGACGCTCGATCAGCGCGATGGCGGGCAGAAAACGGGCTCGTTGCAGTCCATTGCGATACAACTCTTGCGGGGGAATATTGGAGGTGGCAACTAACACGACACCGTGGCTAAACAGTTCCTGAAACAGGGTGCCCAGCAACATGGCATCCGTAATGTCGGAGACGAAAAACTCGTCGAAACAGATGATATCCGTCTCGCTGGCAAGCTTGCTGGCAATGTGCTTGAGTGGATCGGTCTGGCCGTTCAATGCATTAAGTTCATCGTGGATGCGGTGCATGAAACGGTGAAAATGGCAGCGCAGTTTACGCTCACCCGGCAGGCTCTCGAAAAAAGTATCCATCAGCCAAGTCTTGCCTCTGCCGACACCGCCCCACATATAGATACCCTGGATGGGCTCGGGCGGTTTCGGCTTTTGCAACCAGCCAAACAGTCCGCCGGATCTGGTCGGAGTCGGGCGCCGCTGCAAATCCTGATACAGTCGCTCCAGTCTGCTGATCGCCATACGCTGGGCGGGGTCGGCCTGAAAACCCGGACGCAGCAGATCCTGCTGATATTTTTGCTGCGGTGTCATCCTTGATGTGCCTCTCCAAGTCCCTGAATAGAGGACAAAATGGTATCACGGCCTCGGGACGCACGGTATAGTGCCAACCAGGCATGGCGGTTTGTTCAACCGAATCAACACACTGTTTTAGCTGTAACAAGGAGCATCTATGAGTCTGTTAACTGGGATCCTGCTGGCTGTCGCGGCCCTAATCATCGGTATCATCATCGGCCGTTTCTCGGTACGTAGCCGTGATGCCGGCCGTCTGGAACAGGAACTGAAGAAGGCCCACAAAGAGCTCGAAAGTTATCAGGGCCAAATCAATACCCACTTCGCCGACAGTGCGGCGCTGATGGAGCAACTGGCCGAGCAATATCAGACCCTCTACCGCCACATGGCGGAGCAGAGCAAGTTCTTGGCCAAGGCTCAAGAACCCCTGTTCCGTGAGCCGCCGGTAGAAGAAGCGCAAACCAGCACCGAGACTGAACCCGGCATTCCTCCCCGTGACTATGCAGGGGCCTCTTCCGGTCTGCTCAAGCAAACAAGCTAGTTCCTCGCGGAACTAATCCGCCAGCCCTGTGGTCTGACCTTGACGATTGCAATGCAACTTTTTCTGGGAGCTGTTTTTCATATGCGTAAACCTCTTTCCATGCTCAGTGTGCTAGCCCTCAGTGTCGGTATCGCCATGTCTGCGGCCCCTGCACAGGCTGCAATGCCTTCCCTGTTCGAATCTAACCAGGAGATGCCGAGCCTGGCACCGGTTCTTGAGCAGGTTACCCCTGCCGTGGTCAATATCTCCGTCTCCGGCAAGAAAGTGACCCGTCAGCGTCTGCCGGAACAGTTCCGTTTCTTCTTTGGCCCCAACATGCCTGACGAGCAAGTGAGCGAGCAGCCGTTCCAAGCGCTGGGCTCCGGCGTCATCATCGATGCCAAGAAAGGCTATGTCATCACCAATGCTCACGTGGTACACGAAGCGGACGAGATCAAGGTCAACTTGAAGGATGGCCGCGAGTACGCCGCCAAGAAGATTGGTGAAGACAAGCAGTCCGATATCGCTCTGCTGCAAATCAAGGCCGACGATCTGGTGCAGATCAAGTTCGCCGACTCCGATGAGCTGCGAGTCGGCGACTATGCGCTGGCCATCGGCAACCCGTTTGGGCTGGGCCAGACCGTGACCTCGGGTATTGTCAGCGCCCTGGGCCGTAGCGGCCTCAACATCGAAAATCTGGAGAACTTCATCCAGACCGATGCAGCCATCAACTCTGGCAACTCGGGTGGCGCCCTGCTCAACCTGCGTGGCGAGCTTATCGGCATCAACACCGCCATCCTGGGCCCCAACGGTGGCAACATCGGCATCGGCTTTGCCATTCCGTCCAACATGGTGCGCAACCTCTCCGAGCAGATCATCAAATATGGTGAAGTGCGTCGTGGCCAGCTGGGGATCACCGGCACTGAGCTCACTTCGGAGATTGCCAAGACTTTCGGCTACAACAAGAAAGATGGTGCCTTCGTCAACCAGGTCATGCCTGACTCTGCCGCAGCCAAGGCTGGCATCAAGGCTGGCGACATCATCGTCAGCATCGATGGCAAAGCCATCCGTTCGTTTGGTGAGCTGCGCGCCAAGATCGCGACCATGGGAGCCGACAAGCAGGTTGCCCTCGGCCTTATCCGAGATGGCAAGGAGCAGACCGTCAAGGTGACCCTGAAAAAGGCGGATGATAGCGAGATCCTGGCCAGCGCCCTGCATCCGGCACTGGAAGGGGCCAAGCTGAGCACCACTACAGAACCTGTTTCCGGCGTCGCCGTGGCCGATATCGACCCACGCTCGCCTGCGGCGGCCTCGGGCTTGCAGAAAGGTGACATCATCATCGGCGTCAACCGCCTGCGGATCAACACACTGGGCGAGCTGACCAAGGCACTCAAGAACAAACCTGACGTGCTGGCACTCAATATCCAGCGGGGTGACTCTTCACTCTATCTGGTGATCCGCTAACCCCTCCCCCACCCGCGGCATTCGCCGCGGGTGATTTTTATCCACCGATGATGTTATTCTCTGCCCGCAGCCTGTACGGATGAGAATGACATGAAAATCCCCCCTTTAGTCAGTTACTTGGGCAAGTCCATCGGCTTCGGTTTGACCGTCGCGGCGCTGCTGCTTGTATTGTTTCCCAATTTTCGTGGGGGTGCCCAGCTACCCGGTCTCATCACCAATGCCCGCGAGTTGAGCTTCTCCTACGCCGCCCATCGCGCCGGCCCTGCCGTCGTGAATATCTACACCCGCAGCTTTGCCGCCAATCAGGGGAATCAGGGGGAACTGCGCCCACAGGGGCTGGGCTCCGGCGTCATCATGACTTCCCGCGGTTACGTGCTGACCAATTATCACGTCATTGCCGATGCCGACCAGATCATCGTCGCACTGCAGGATGGCCGGGTGTTCAGCGCCGAGTTGGTCGGTACCGATCAGCTGACCGATCTCGCTGTACTCTATATCGAAGCGGACAATCTGCCGGTGATCCCTCAGGATCCGGAACGGCAGCCTGAGGTGGGGGATGTGGTGCTTGCCATCGGCAACCCCTACAACGTTGGCCAAACCATCACTCAAGGCATCATCAGCGCGACCGGGCGCGCCGGGCTCTCCAGCATGGGACCCGACAGCAATGGCCGCCAGGATCTGCTGCAGACCGATGCCGCCATCAATGAGGGCAACTCGGGCGGGGCTCTGGTCAATGGTCGTGGCGATCTGGTGGGGATCAACACCGCTACTTATCACCTCAACGGCAATCAGGAGACTTACGGCATCAGCTTCGCCATCCCCTACCGGCTGGCCAAGCGGATCATGGATGAGCTGATCGCCAACGGTCGGGTCATCCGTGGCTACCTCGGCGTCTCCAGCGTCGAGATCAACCCCATCGTCGCTCGCATGATGAACCTGGGTGATCTGCGCGGTCTGGTGGTGGAGAGCCTGGATCCCAACGGCCCGGCCAGCAAGGGAGGTCTGAAGCGGGGAGATGTACTGCTCAAGATCAACGACGAGGCCATCAGCGGCGTTCGGGCTGCCATGGACAAGATTGTCGAGAGTCGCCCGGGCACCAAGCTCACCATCTCGGTATTTCGTGAGGGCAAACCGCTCGAAGTCGTGGTCACCATAGAAGAGGATCTGCGCTACCAGAAGTGGGCAACCCGCTAGGGTGCTGTACACGCAGGACGTCGACGGCAGGAGATAGCGGAGTGGGAAGGAGAGCGAATACCTGAGAAGCCGCAGGTATTCTCCTTATGCGTGGCGTCTCATACGCCAGAAGGCTGAGCGACTACTCTTCGTTGAAACCGGACGTAAACAACGCGACAACGGCAGCCAGGGCTTCCACCTCGTCGGGGCCCTCCACCTGAACTTCCACCTGGCGGCCCTGGGCAGAGTCCAGCATCAGAAGGCCAATCACACTGTCTGCATCAGCCTCCACACCGTCCTCATTGCGCAGCAGCACATGGGCATCAAAACCCTGTACCAGCTCGAACAGCATCATGGCTGGCCGAGCGTGAATACCCAGCTTGTTCTTCACTTCAACCGAGGCGGAAACTGTCATCAGGTCGTCCTATTGGGGTATCACGCTTGGGAACTGCTCTTGTCGAGGGTGCGGTGGCGAATTTGCACGTTCTTGCCGAGCTGCCGGAAGGAGTTGGCCAGGCGTTCGGCGATAAATACCGATCTGTGCTGGCCCCCGGTACAGCCGATGCCGACCGTGAGATAGCTGCGGTTATTGCGCTCCAGATGGGGGAGCCAGGTCACCAGCATGTGTTCGATCTGCTGGGTGAACAGCATCACGTCCGCCTGGGCCGAGAGGTAGCTGGCCACCGGCTCATCCTTGCCGGTAAAAGGCTTGAGCTCGGGGATCCAGTGCGGATTGGGCAGGAAGCGAGCGTCGAACACGAAATCGGCATCCTTGGGTATGCCATATTTGAAACCGAACGACTCGAACACCAGCACCAACTCGTTCTCTTTCTTGCCGAGCACCCGAGTCTTGATGAGCTCGCTCAAGTCGTGAATGCTGAGGCTGGTGGTATCGATGCGCAGATCGGCAGTTGAGGAGATCGGCGCCAGCAGATGGGTCTCTTCCCGGATCGCCTCGTCCAACGACAGTTTGTTGCGCGACAAGGGGTGCAGACGGCGGCTCTCGCCATATCGTTTGAGCAGCGTGGTGTTGTCGGCATCGAAGAAGAAGCTGGCAAACTCGACCCTGCCCTCGTTGCGCACCTGAGCCAGCAGATTCTCCAGTTTTTCCGAATCATTCGGCAAGTTGCGCACGTCTATGCTGACTGCCAGCTTGTCGTACTGGCTCTCGACCGAAACGATCAGCTGGGGCAACAGGTTGACCGGCAGGTTGTCCACACAGTAATAACCCAGATCTTCCAATACCCTCAGGGCTACGGTTTTACCGGAGCCCGAGCGTCCACTTACCACGATTAACTGCATCTTGTTCCCTCACGCCAAAACGGGTGTGTGATCCTGGCCTATATATCAGGCTGAGGTCATGATCTGATAGAGCTCTTCATCGCTGGTTGCCTGGCGTAACTGGCGGCATACCGCCTTGTCACCCAGCTTGGAGGCCATCAGGGAAAGGGTCTTGAGATGCTGTTTGCACTCGCTTTCCGGTACCAGCAGGGCAAACAGCAGGTCAACCGGTTGATTGTCGATGGAGTCGAAAGGGATGGGATCGGCAAACGTCATCAGAATAGCGGTGGGCGGAAATTCATCGTCGATACGACCATGAGGGATCGCGATACCGGCACCGATCCCGGTACTGCCCATTTTTTCGCGGGCCAGCAAGCATTCAAACAGCGCCTGGCGTGAGGTACCCAAGCGCTCGGCGGCCAGCTCGCTGATGATTTCGAGGGCCCGTTTCTTGCTTGTACAAGGGACTGCACTCTTGGTGCAGTCCCGACTCAGTATGTGTTCAAGTTGCATGGTTATTTTTTATTTAACTTGTCTTTATGCTTGATGATCTGCCTGTCCAGCTTGTCGAGCAGGGTATCTATCGCGGCATACATATCGGCATGCTCGGAGTTGGCGAAGACCTCGCCGCCACTGACATGCAGTTTGGCTTCGGCGATCTGGTTCAGTTTTTCCACGCTCAGTACCACATGCACGTTGTTGATGTGGTCGAAGTGACGCTCGAGTTTGGCAAATTTGTTATTCACATAATCACGCAGAGCTTCGGTAATCTCGACATGGTGTCCGGTCAGGTTAATTTGCATAACGTCATCCTTTTGTTTTGCCTAAACCAGGCGTTTGCGCTGATTGGAAGGTGGGATAAACAGGGATTCGCGGTACTTAGCGATCGTGCGTCTAGCCACCATAATACCCTGTTCGGCCAGCAAATCCGCGATCTTGCTATCACTTAGCGGCTTGGCGGGGTTCTCCGCCGTCACCAGCTTCTTGATGAGCGCACGGATTGCGGTCGATGAGCACTCTCCTCCTCCTTCTGTATTCACATGGCTGGAGAAAAAAAACTTCAGTTCGAAAATACCACGGGGGGTATGCATGTATTTCTGGGTTGTTACACGGGAGATGGTCGACTCGTGCATCTCCACCGCTTCGGCGATATCGTTGAGCACCATCGGCTTCATCGCCTCTTCACCATATTCGAAAAAGCCCTGTTGCTGCTCGACGATGCAGCTGGCCACTTTCAACAGAGTGTCGTTGCGGCTCTCAAGGCTCTTGATGAACCACTTGGCTTCCTGCAAGTGGGAGCGGATAAACTGGGTATCCGTGCTGCTACGGGCGTTACGTGCCATAGCGGCATAGGTCTCGTTGACCCGGATGCGCGGGGATGAATCGGGATTGAGTTCCACCACCCAGCGATTCTGCCGTTTGACTACGGAGACGTCCGGGATCACGTACTGGGAGTCGCTCTGGATGATGCCGTTGCCCGGCCGTGGCTCCAACAGCTGGATCAGATCCAGCACCTCCTTGAGGTCGCTCTCCTTGAGCCGGGTCTTGCGGGCCAGGGTGCGGTAATCGCGATTGCCAAGCAGATCCATGTGCTCCTGGATCACCTCCTTGGCCTCACTGATCCAGGGAGTCTCGGGGTCGTACTGTTCCAGCTGGATCAGCAGGCACTCCTGCACCGAACGGGCGGCAATTCCCACCGGATCGAAGTGTTGCACCCGCTTGAGCACGACCTCGATTTCATCGAGTTCGACCTCCACTTCGTCGCTGCTCACCGCAGCTTGGATATCTTCCAGCGACACTGTCAGATAACCGGATTCGTCGATGGCATCTATGATGGCAAGCGCGATGGCGGCATCCACATCGCTGAACGGGGTGAGGCGCATCTGCCACAACAGGTAGTCCTGCAGGTTCTCGGTGGTCTCCCCCTGGTAGACGGTGTCATCCCCATCATGGATGGGTCCGGCACTCTGGGCCGTCCCCGCGGAATAGACCTCGTCCCAGGTCGTATCCACCGGCAACTCGTCCGGCATCTGATCCTGGGCCATGGCATCGCTGGAATCCAGCTGGCTGGCATCAACCTGATCTTGCGGGGATGTCTCCTGCACCTCACTCTCTTCCTGCTCCAGCAGGGGATTGTTTTCGAGCGCTTGCTGAATTTCCTGCTGAAGTTCCAGAGAGGAGAGCTGGAGCAGACGAATCGCTTGTTGTAATTGCGGCGTCATGGTCAGGGATTGACCGAGACGCAACTGTAATGTCGGCTTCATCTACGTCGGGATATCCTTATGTTCAGCGAGGCACGCGGCAAAGGAAATGAAGGCATGCCCCCTTACTATAGACTGAATTGATCGCCCAAATAGACGCGCTTGACCTGCTCATCGGCGAGGATATCAGCCGGCGCACCTTCAGCAATCATCTGGCCGTGGCTGACGATATAGGCCTTCTCACATACGTCCAGAGTCTCTCTGACGTTGTGGTCGGTGATCAAGACGCCCAGCCCCCTATCTTTCAGGTGCTGGATGATCTTCTTGATGTCTATCACAGAAATGGGATCCACACCGGCAAACGGCTCATCCAGCAGGATAAAGCGCGGCTCCGCCGCCAGGGCGCGGGCAATTTCGACCCGGCGCCGCTCGCCACCAGACAAACTCTGACCCAGGTTGTCGCGGATGTGGGTGATGTTGAACTCTTCCAGCAGCTGTTCGACCTTGTCTTCCCGCTCCTCGCGACTCAACCCCTTGCGAGTCTGCATGACTCCCATCAAGTTGTCGAACACCGAGAGACGGCGGAAAATCGAGGCTTCCTGCGGCAGATAGCCGATGCCGTTGCGGGCACGCACGTGCATGGGCTGCAGGCTGATATCCTGATCATCGATGGTGATGAGACCGGCATCACGCTGCACCAGGCCGACAATCATGTAAAACGAGGTCGTCTTGCCGGCGCCGTTGGGTCCGAGCAAGCCGACGATCTGGCCTGTGCCTACCTCCAGACTCACATCACTGACCACCATGCGGCGCTTGTAGCTCTTCTGCAGGCCCACTGCTTTCAATACTGCCATGGCTTATTTTCCCTGGGTCTGCTGATCGGCCGGCTTGTCGAAATTCTCTACCTGATCCGGCAGGAAGACGGTTTTGACCCGCTGGTTCGGTGTCTTGCTCTCGGCGATCATCTTCTGTTTAACGATGTCGTAGCGGATCAGGTCACCATTGACCTGACTATCTTCCTGCTTGAGCTGGCCATTGCCGGTGATGGTCACCAGGCGCTTCTTCAACTCGTAGCGAATGCTGTTGCCGTGGGCGTTGACTGGCTTGCCATTGTCCAGGATCTGGAAGAAGGTAGCGGGTTTGCCATAAGCGGTCATCACCTCGGCCCCTTTCTCGCCGGAGCGGGTCACAACAACTTTGTCGGCCTTAATCTTGATAGTGCCCTGAGTGATGATCACATCCTGCTCGAAGGTGACGCGATTATCCTGCATCTCTGCGACCTGCTTGATGGCATCGACATAGACCTTCTCGGCAAAGTCGGACTCTTTGGCGGTCACAACACCGCAGAACAACAAGGCTGCGAGGGCCAGATTAACGTTTTTCATTGAAATAGATGGCATGACCTTGATCCAGTAACTCAAAATATTTGCGGTCCAGATGGCCTTTCAGGCCAACCCCTTCGGTCTGGAAATCCTGACCCAAAATCTTCACTTCCCGATTGCTGCGCACATCCTGGGTCACCAGGTCCAGCTCCAGATAGGGAGTATCGAGCGTGGAGATGAAGGAGGTGGGCAGCAGACCGTCCAGATGCACCTTGTCCCGCATGATCACGTTGTCATCGGTGTTGAGCACACCAGTGTCGGCCGTGACTTTCCATTCAGCCTCCCCCTTGTCATCGAACATGTAGACGACGGGCTTGTCGAATGTCGCCTGCTCGATGATCTGGTAGTACTCGGCATAGGCCGACTCCAACCGTTCGGTACGCTTGCCGTTCACATCGAAACGGGTGGTCACCAACTCTTTGGCAACAAAATCCGGCTGATAATGCTCGGTTTTTACCGTGCTCTCCGGCACCAGCTCCACCTTGCTCAACTGCCAGGCGACCAAGGCAACCAGAAACAACAGGGCAAACAACAGGGTCTGTCTGTTCATACCGATGCCTCAGGCTGGTAATCTCCGTACCCCTGGGCCTGCAGGATCAGGTCGCATACCTCGCGCACCGCACCTGTGCCGCCAGCCAGGCGGGTCACCATGTCGGCCCGGCGCAAGACCAGAGGATGGGCATCGGCCACCGCAATACCAAGGCCACAAGCCTCCATCACCGGCAGGTCGATGGTGTCATCACCCATGTAGGCGGCCTGCGACGCATCCAGGCCCAGCTTGGCCAGCAATGCCTCGAAATGGGGCAATTTCTTGTCCGCCCCCTGCACCACGTGATTCACTCCGAGACTCTTCATCCGATCACTGACGATGCGGGAGTTGCGCCCCGTGATGATGGCGATCTCGATGCCCGCATTGAGCAGCGCCCGCATGCCTGCACCATCGCGGGTACAGAAGGTCTTCAGCTCCTCGCCGTTGTTACCCATATAGATGAGGCCATTGGAGAGTACCCCATCCACATCGCACACCAGCAGGCGGATTTGCGCCGCCTTGTCATACTGGCTGCGCGTCACCGGACCATAAAGGGTCGGTACGTTTTGCATCAAATTACTCCGGCTTTCAGCAGGTCGTGCATGTTGAAGGCACCCAGCGGGCGCTTGTCGCCATCCACCACCAGTAATCCGTTGATCTTTCTGGTTTCCATCAGTTTGACGGCTTCCGCCGCCATCATTTCCGGCCCTACGGTAACACAGTTGGCGGTCATCACGCGGCTGATCGGGGTGTGATGGATGTCCACCTGCTGATCGAGAATGCGGCGCAGGTCGCCATCGGTAAAGAGCCCCGCCAGCAAGCCATGCTGATCGACGACTGCCGTCATGCCAAGCCCTTTGCGGCTCACCTCCAGCAGCGCCTCGCTGATGGTGGCATCAATAGAAACCAGGGGCAACAGGTCACCACTGTGCATCAGATCGCCGACCCGCAGCAACAGGCGCTTGCCAAGCGACCCGCCCGGATGGGAGAGAGCAAAGTCATCGGCGGTGAAGCCACGCGCCTCCAGCAGGGCCACCGCCAGCGCGTCCCCCATCACCAGGGTTGCCGTGGTGCTCGATGTGGGCGCGAGTCCCAGCGGGCAGGCCTCTTTTTCCACCTTGATGCACAGATGCACATTGGCCTCCTTGGCCATGGTGGAAGCGGGGTTGCCGGTCATGCAGATGAGCGGTATGCCGCGGCGCTTGAGCACCGGCAGCAGGGCCAGGATCTCGTCGCTCTCGCCCGAGTTGGAGATGGCGATAATGAGATCGCCTGCGGAAATCATCCCCAGATCCCCATGGCTGGCTTCCCCCGGATGGAGGAAGAAGGCGGGAGTGCCGGTGCTGGCCAGGGTCGCGGCAATCTTGCTGCCGATATGGCCAGACTTGCCCATCCCTGTGACCACTATCTTGCCACCACAACGCAGCACCATCTCGCACGCCTTGTCGAAGGCGTCATTCAGATACTGGTAGAGTCCATCAATCGCTTGCTTTTCCGTGTCCAGCACCGCGCGGGCACTGCGACGAAAATCGAACAGGTCAGACACTTTCTCAGGCTTTACAGACATAAAGACACAGCTCCGGGCCGAAATTAGCTGCGGGATTATAAAAAAGTCTGTCCGGATAAGCGAATCGGATGGTGGATCCCCGGCAGGATGACGCACTTTGTTACACAAATTTGGCGTACAAACGGGCTGCCAGCCTGTTCAATAGTTGTTCCTTGATGTTGCTTAGACCTAGACTAGCCCATAAAATTCGCTCCTCATTTGCACCGGATGGACAATTGTTTGAACAATGACCTGATCACCATCTCCGACCTGACCTTCAGTCACGGAGATAGGCTGTTGTATGACGGGATCAACCTGACCATTCCCCGTGGCCAGGTCACCGCCGTCATGGGCCCGAGCGGCATCGGCAAGACCACCTTGCTGCGGCTGATCGGTGGCCAGCTCAAGCCCGAGTCCGGTCACATTCTGTTTGACGGGGAAGATATCCCCAGCCTCTCCCGTTCGCGCCTCTACGAGGTGCGCAAGCGGATGAGCATGTTGTTCCAGAGCGGCGCCCTGTTCACCGGCATGACGGTCTACGACAACGTAGCCTTCCCGCTGCGGGAGCACTCAGGCCTGCCGGAAGAGCTGATCCACACCATCGTCATGATGAAGCTGCAGGCCGTGGGGCTGCGCGGGGCGGCGAAGCTGATGCCATCCGAGCTCTCCGGCGGCATGGCTCGGCGCGCGGCGCTGGCACGGGCCATCGCGCTCGACCCCGACCTCATCATGTATGACGAACCCTTCGTCGGTCAGGATCCCATCACCATGGCGGTGCTGGTGAAGCTGATCAAGGAGTTGAACAATGCCCTCGGCATCACCTCCGTCATCGTCACCCACGATGTGAAGGAGGTGCTCGGCATCGCCGATTACGCCTACATCATTGCCAACCGCCAGGTAGTGGCCCACGGCACGCCGGCGCAACTGCGCGAAGAGCACAACCCCGAAGTCGAGCAGTTCCTGAAAGGATTGCCCGACGGTCCTGTTCCGTTTCATTTTCCGGCAGACGACCTGCTACAGGATCTCTGATGTTGACAAGCCAAATAAGCAAGCTGGGACGACGCGGTGTACGTTTCATTACCGCCATCGGCCGGGCGACCATCATGCTGTTCCATGCGCTGGCGGGCAAACCCGCGCCGCGCAAGCACTTCCCGCTGCTGATCCAGCAACTCTATGTGGTCGGGGTGCAGTCGGTGGCCATCATTCTGGTGTCGGGTCTGTTCATCGGCATGGTGCTCTCCTTACAGGGTTACAACGTGCTGAAAGACTTTGGCGCCGAGCAGAGCCTGGGCCCTCTGGTCTCCCTCTCCCTGCTGCGGGAACTGGGTCCTGTGGTGACTGCCCTGCTGTTTGCCGGCCGCGCGGGCTCCGCCCTGACCGCGGAAATCGGCCTGATGAAGGCCACCGAGCAGCTCTCCAGCCTTGAGATGATGGCGGTGGATCCTCTGCGCCGGGTGGTGGCACCCCGCTTCTGGGCCGGGGTCATCAGCATGCCGCTGCTGGCCTTTATGTTCAGCCTGATCGGCATCTTCGGTGGCAAGCTGGTCGGCGTGGACTGGCTGGGAGTGGATGAAGGGGGCTTCTGGTCCGCCATGCAGGCCTCCGTCGACTGGCAGGATGACATCATGCAGGGTGCCATCAAGAGCCTGATCTTCGCCCTTGTGGTCACCTGGATTGCCCTTTTCAACGGTTATGATGCCAAGCCGACCTCGGCCGGGATCAGCCAGGCCACGACCCGCACCGTGGTTCACTCATCCCTGGCCGTGCTCGGTCTGGATTTTATACTCACCGCAGTCATGTTTGGATAAGGTAAAGATGAAGTTCAGCAAAGTAGAATTCCTGGTCGGCCTCTTCATGCTGGCTGGCATCGGTGCCATTCTGGCACTGGCTCTGCAAGTGGCCGGTTTGAGCTTCAAACCGGAGGGAGAAACCTATACCCTGCACGCGCATTTCGATAATATCGGCGGCCTGAAAGTACGCTCGCCGGTCAAGGTCGGTGGCGTGGTGGTCGGTCGGGTGAGCGACATTACGCTCGACCCGCAAACCCAGGTTCCCGAAATCACCCTGCAGATGCAAAAGAGTGCAGGCGAGTTTTCCGAAACCAGCTCTCTCTCCATCCTCACCTCCGGCCTGCTCGGCGAGCAGTACATAGGTCTGACCCCGGGCTTCACCGATGAGGACATGGGCACCGGCATGCTCAAGGATGGTGACATGATTGAAGACACCAAATCCGCCATCGTGCTGGAAGATCTGATTGGCAAGTTCCTCTACAGCCAATCCTCCGACAGCAAATCAGACAGCAAGTAAGGAGTAACCATGTTCAAGAAGATCGCCCTGCTGCTGGGCCTGATGACCAGCATGCTCTTTTCCCTGTCCGCCCAGGCCGCGGTGGACTCCACCGATCCCAATGCGCTGGTCGACATGGCCGCCAAGCAGACCTTCGCTCGTCTGAAGGCCGATCAGGCACAGATCAAAAACAATCCTGACCACCTGCGCGTCATCATCCGCGAGGAGCTGTTGCCCTACGTAGACAACCGCTTCGCCGCCTACAAGGTGCTTGGTAACCAGATCAAGCAGACCACCCCGGCCCAGCGCGATGCCTTCGTCGAGGTCTTCACCGAGTACATGGTGAGCTCCTACGCCGATGCCTTGGCCCACTTCGACAGGCAGACCGTCAAAGTCGAGCCGGGCAAGGCCCCCAACGGCAACATCACTGCCGTCAACGTCAGCGTGAAAGAGGCCGGCAAGCCGGATATCTTCCTCGAGTTCAAGCTGCGCAAGAACAACAAGACCGGCGAATGGAAAGCCTTCGACATGGTCGCCGAGGGGATCAGCCTGCTCTCCGCCAAACAGAGCGAACTCGGTGGCCTCATTCGCCAGGACGGCATCGACGCAGTGATCGCCCAGCTGCGCGAGCACAACGCCAAGCCGCTGGTGATCAAGTCATGATCTTCAGGGGCGAGCTGCAGGCGCCACAGGTCAATGACCTGTGGCAACGCCGCGCCGATTGGTGGCAGGATGACAAGCTGGAGCTGAGCCAGGTCACCACCCTGGACTCCGCCGGCCTGGCCCTGCTGGTCAAATGGGCCAAAGCCGCCTTGGCACGAGGCGCCACACCGCAACTGGTGGGCGCCTCCACTGATTTCTATACCCTGGCCAACCTCTACGGGGTGGCCAGTCTGTTTCAATCAACCCCGCTCACAACTGAGGACGCATAATGCAAGTCTCTGAAATTGAAGCGATACTCCTTGAGGCTCTGCCATTGTCCGAAGTCCATGTCAAAGGGGATGGCAGCCACTACCAGGTGATTGCCGTCGGCGACATGTTTGACGGTATGAGCCGAGTCAAGAAACAGCAGGCCATCTATGCCCCGCTCATGGACAAGATCGCCAGCAACGCCATTCACGCCCTCTCCATCAAGGCCTTTACCGAAGCCGAGTGGAAGCGCGAACGTAAATTCCTATTGCCCTCCTGATTTGGTAACGAAGTAACCATGGACAAATTCAAGATCACCGGCCCCTGCACCCTCTCCGGTGAAGTGACCATTTCCGGCGCCAAAAACGCCGCCCTGCCGATCCTGTTCGCCACCCTGCTGTGCGACGAAGAGGTTCAGCTCTCCAACGTGCCGCGCCTCAAAGACGTGGGCACCACCATCAAGCTGCTGGAGATGCTGGGCGCGACCACCAAGGTGAACGGCAACGTCACCGTGCTGGCCGGTGCCGTGAACAACCACGTGGCCCCGTACGAGCTGGTCAAAACCATGCGCGCCTCCATCCTGGCCCTGGGCCCGCTGGCTGCCCGCTACGGCGCGGCTGACGTCTCCCTGCCCGGTGGCTGCGCCATCGGTGCCCGCCCGGTCAACCTGCATGTGCACGGCCTGGAACTGATGGGGGCCAAGATCGCCATCGAGGATGGCTACATCAAGGCCCGCGTCGACGGCCGTCTGAAAGGTGCCCACATCCTGATGGACATGGTCTCCGTCACCGGTACCGAGAATCTGATGATGGCCGCCACCCTGGCTGACGGTCGCACCGTGATCGAAAACGCCGCGCGCGAGCCGGAAGTGGTCGATCTGGCCAACTTCCTCAATACCCTGGGCGCCAAGATCCAGGGGGCGGGCACAGACACCCTGGTCATTGACGGCGTCGAGCGTCTGCACGGTGGCAGCTACAGCGTGCAGCCTGACCGCATCGAGACCGGAACCTTCCTGGTGGGCGCAGCCGTGACCGGCGGCAAGATCACCTGCCGCAAGACAGACCCGACCCTGCTGGAAGCAGTACTGGTCAAGCTGGAAGAGGCCGGCGCCCTGATTGAGAAGGGTGAAGACTGGATCACCCTGGACATGACAGGTCGCACCCTCAAGCCGGTCACCATCAAGACTGCCCCCTACCCGGCGTTCCCGACCGACATGCAGGCCCAGTTCACCGTGCTGAACGCGGTAGCTCAGGGTACCGGCATGGTCACCGAGACCATCTTCGAGAACCGCTTCATGCACGTGCCCGAGCTGGTGCGGATGGGTGCCGACATCGAACTGCAGGGCAACGTCGCCATCTGCCGCGACGCCCAGCAACTCAAAGGTGCCCAGGTGATGGCCACCGATCTGCGCGCCTCCGCCAGCCTGGTACTGGCCGGCTTCGTGGCCGAAGGGGCCACCATTGTCGATCGCATCTACCACATTGACCGTGGCTACGAAGACATCGAGCAGAAGCTGCAAGGCCTGGGCGGTTGCATCGAGCGCATCAAGGGCTGACTGCCGCCCCTGATCACCGGCTGACAAAAAGGCCCCCTCGCGTTGGCGTGGGGGCCTTTTTCATGCCGGCAGATTGGGCCAAACGGGCGGAGGATTAATGCCCCGCCAGCTTCATGTTCTCGACCAGCACTGAGCCGGTCTTGAGGCTGGAGCGCTCATCCTCGTCGCAACCCACCGCCACTATATGGCTGAACATCTCAGCCAGATTGCCGGCGATGGTGATCTCCTCGACCGGGTAGGCGATTTCGCCATTTTCAACCCAGAAACCGGCGGCGCCGCGGGAGTAGTCACCATTGACGATGTTGACCCCCTGCCCCATCAGCTCGGTCACCAGCAGGCCGGTACCCATCTCCTTGAGCATGCCCTGGAAATCCTGACCGGTATTGGACACCTGCCAGTTGTGGATGCCGCCGGCGTGGCCGGTGGTGGTGAGCCCCAGCTTGCGGGCGGAGTAGGAGGTGAGCAACCAGCTCATCAGCTCGCCGTTACGCACTATATCCATGTCGCGGGTCAGCACCCCTTCCCCGTCAAAAGGGGTACTGGCCAGGCCGCCCAACAGGTGGGGGAACTCCTGGATGGTGAGCCAATCGGGCAGGATCTGCTTGCCCAGTTTATCGAGCAGGAAGCTCGACTTGCGGTAAAGATTGCCACCGCTGATAGCCATCACCAGATGACCCCAGAGACCGGCCGCCGTATCGGGATGAAACAGCACGGGAGCATGGCGGGTGGCGATCTTGCGGGCGCCGAGACGAGAGACGGTGCGCTCCACCGCCTCGTCAGCGATGCGCTGCGGGCTCCACAGTCCCTCGAGGGTACGGCTGGAGGAGTAGCCGTAATCCCGCTGCATGTCGCCATCCTGCTCGCCGATCAGCACGCAGCTCAGGGAGTTGCGCGACGCAGCATAGCCTTTGACGAAGCCGTGGCTGTTGCCATAGACCTTGATACCAAGGTGGCTGGAGAAGCCGGCGCCATCGGAGTGCTTGATGCGCGCATCGCGCCCCAGTGCCAGCCGCTCGCACTCGATGGCCAGTTCGATGCCATGCTGGGGATCGAGGGCCACCGGGTGGCACAGCTGCAGATCCGGGGCATCCCAGGCCAGCAGTTCGGCAGGCGCCAGGCCGGCACAGTTGTCGGGAGAGGTGTGACGGGCAATTTCCATCGCCGCCTCAACGGCGGCGCGGATGGCCGGCTTGCTCAGGTCCGTGGTCGAGGAGGAGCCCTTGCAACCGTCGCGATAGACGGCGATGCCAAGCGCCCCATCCTTGTTGAATTCGATGCTTTCCAGTTCACAGCCCCGGGTGTTCACCGACAGCCCGGTCTGCTTGCTGATGGAGACTTCGGCCAGCGAGGCGCCCAGTCCTTTGGCTATCTCCAGGGCCTCGGCAACCACGGCCTCGAGATGGGCTTGATCCTGGCAGATTTGGTCTTGCTGATCCATAACTCACATCTGTATGAAGGAAGGAAAGGGGCTAAGCATATCAGACCCCTGCGCCCAGCGGGAGAAGCTGGTAACATATCCGTCAAACGTGAAAGACAGGAATCAAGAGACCGATGAGTCACTATCAAGACGACAACGAGTGGGAAGACTGGGGCCCCAGCAAGAGTCAGCTCAAGCGCGACGCCGAGGCCTTGCAGAAGATGGGTGAGGAGATCGTCTCCCTCAGCCACAGCGAACTGGAAAAGATCCCGCTGGATGAGGAGCTGGCCGAGGCCGTCGAGCTGGGCCGCAAACTCAAGCCGAAGAAGGATGAATCATTCCGCCGCCATCTGCAGTTCATCGGCCGCCTGATGCGCAGCCGGGATGTGGAGCCCATAGCCGAAGCGCTCTCCATCATCAAGAACCGTCACTCCACCGTGAATGCTCGCCTGCACCGTCTGGAGCAGTGGCGGGAACGGCTGATCAGCGAAGGGGACAGCGCCCTCAACGAACTGATGGCCCAGTTCCACGAGCTGGACCGCCAGAAACTGCGCCAGCTGATCCGCAACGCCAACAAGGAGCGGGAGCTGAACAAACCGCCGGTGGCCTTCCGCGAGATTTACCAGTATCTGCGCGGTGAAATCGAAGATCTGCTGTGATCCCCGCAACACGCCTCCCCTGCGGAGGCGTGTTTGTCATTGCCCCCTTAACATCCCCTTCTTCTCTGCGTTTAATATATCCACCACAGATTCTACTGGGCAGGCTACCTATACACACTAAACGCCCATAAAAAGGGGCACTCAAGCGATGCTACTTTTATTTTGTTAACAATATCGCATCATTTTGTTTGACATATTGAACGGCATTGGCAGACTGGAAAGAAGATCCCGGCTGTTGCTGTCCGCTCCGATCGACGATGCTGACCCCATGCAACACGGGATTGCGAGATCATGCCTTCGGCATGCCTTTGCCAAACATGGAGTTGCAAGGGCTTGCCCAAGGCACAGGACGAGACTTCACCGCCAAGGATAGCCAAGGTGCCCTATGCCCAATCCCACAACCTTTACCAATCGCAAACCTGTCGTACTGATGACCATGGGCGCCCAGCCCCGTAACGGTCACGCCTATCAGGTCATGACCCACAAATACATTGCCCCGCTGGTGGAGATCAGCGGTTGCGTCCCGCTGCTGGTACCCACCTGTTGCGGCACCGCCGATCTGGAGCAGTATCTGGATCTGGCCGACGGGGTCTACCTGAGCGGGGCTGGCTCCAACATAGATCCGGCGCTCTACGGTCAGGAGAACCTCACCCCGGAGAAGCAGCAGGATCGGGAGCGCGACCTGTTCGATCTGCCGTTGATCAAGGCTGCGCTCCGGCGGGGACTACCAATCCTCGGGATCTGTCGCGGCATGCAGGAGATCAACGTGGCACTGGGGGGAAATATTCATCAGAAGGTGTACTGCGAACCTGGCTACGACGATCACCGGGAAGATGCCGACGATCCGGTCGATGAGCAGTATGGCGAAAGTCACCCCATCAATCTGGTGCCAGGCAGCTGGTTTTCCCAGCTGATGGGGGAGGAAAGCATCCCGGTCAACTCGCTCCATGGACAGGGGATCGACCGGCTGGGTGAAGGTCTAGAGCCGCTGGCTCACGCAGAAGACGGGTTGATAGAGGCGATCCACGCCCCGACCATTTCCCCCTTCCTGTTGGCGGTGCAGTGGCATCCGGAGTGGAAGGCCAGCGAAAACCCCCACTCCATCAAGATATTCCAGGCCTTTGGCGATGCCTGCCGCCAACGCAGCGCCCGCCTCGCAGCCTAAGGAAAGTTACTCGTCGAAACCACGCGCCTTGAGCTTGGGCAGCGCGCCCCGCTGAAGGCGCATTTCGCGGCAGCTATCCAGCCCCTTAAGCCCGCGCTGGATATAGTCCGGGGAGTGGCCAAATACCATGCCGTTGCTGCGATAGAGCTTGTTGTCGTCGAGCTCGAACCGCTCGCCGCCTATCAGCAACTGCTCCCGGCCATTGACGACGTCCCCCCGTTTGAGCGGCAGCGCCATGTCGCTCAACACCTCGCCGGTGGCGCACCCTTCACGCCAGTGAACCTCGTTGGAAAAGGGCGTGATGGCGATCTCGCGCCAGGAACCGTCCCTGAACTCGACCCTGTATCTGTCCACCAGCAAATCACAACCCGCCAATGGCCATGCCGCCATCAAGCAGATGATTTTCTTTGATAATTGCACAAGATTGCACTCCATTGACTTGTTCGGCACAGCATAAATAAATTGCCCCACCGCTGCACCATTTACCCTCACAACTCCAACTATGCTGGATGTAAATAGTCACAAGGGGCTGTTATGTCTGGCGATAATCTCATCATGCTGCCGACCCTGATCTGGATCCTGGAACACCCGTTCTGGATCCTGCTCACTCTGTCACTCCTGCTGATCCACTTCTGGCGCAACCCGGGGCAACGGCGAGAGAAACTCTCCGAACTCGGGTTCGTGATCATAAGCCTGGTCATCATACTGCTGATCCAGCTGGAGGGAGGCTGGTTTCGCCTGCCACTGCCCCGCCACTGGCTGATCGAGATCTCCACCTTGCTGGCGGGTCTGGTGCTGGTCAAACTCTGGGGGATCCTGCTGTTCGAGCTGCTGCTCCCCCTCTGCCAGGTGAAGATCCCGCGCATCATCGCCGACATCGTTATCACCATCGGCTACATCGGCTGGGGGCTGTTCAGGCTCTATGCCTCCGGCATGGCGCTGGGAGAGATAGTCACCACCTCGGCGGTGATCACCGCCGTCATCGCCTTTGCCATGCAGGACACATTGGGCAACCTGCTGGCTGGCGTCTCAATTCAGCTCGACAACTCCATCGCCATCGGTGACTGGTTGCAGGTGGACACCATCCAGGGCCGGGTGGTAGAGATCAACTGGCGCGCCACCACCATAGAGACCCGCAACTGGGAAACCGTGGTGATCCCCAACAGCCATCTGCTCAAGCAGCGCTTTACCGTACTAGGGCGCCGTCGCGGCCAGCCCCTGCAACTGCGGCGCTGGGTCTGGTTCGATCTGACGCTGGATACCCTGCCGACCCAGATCATTGCACTGATCGAGAAGGCATTACGGGAAACCAAGCTGCCCTGCGTCGCCAAGTCACCGCCCCCCGACTGCCTGCTGATGAACGTGGAAGGCGGAATAGCCCGCTATGCGGTGCGCTACTGGCTGACCGATCTGGCGCGTGACGACCCGACCGACTCCATGGTACGCAGCCTGATCGATGCCGCCCTGCGTCGCAACGATCGCCGCCTCACACCCCCCATCTTCAACGTCTTCATGAGCAAGGAGAAACAGCATCAGGATGCACGCCACAAGCGGCACACCGCCGAACGCACCGCCACCCTGCGCAAGCTGCCGCTGTTTGCCATGCTGCAGGAGGAGGAGCTGGCCCAGCTGGCGGATCAGGTGAAGTTCGCCCCCTTCGTGAGCGGCGACATCATGCTGGAGCAGGGGGAGGTCTCGGGCTGGCTGTTTGTGCTGGTGCGAGGCGAGGCCGAGATGCTGGTCCATCTGGAAGGGCGGGAGCTGCGGCTCGGCGCCCTGCAGGCCGGGGACTTCTTCGGCGAGCTGAGCATGCTCACCGGCGAGCCCAGCTCGTTTACCGTACGCGCCCTGGGGGCCGTCGAAACCTACCGCATCAATCAGGCCATGTTCCAGGCACTGGTGCTGCAGCGCGAATCCCTGGTCGAGCCGCTCTACCAAGTGTTGAGTGAGCGCCAGCAAGAGCAGCAGGCCTTGCTGGCACGGGAGGCAGAGTCAATGAAACAGCTGACCCCGCCGCGCGACCTGCTGGACAAGCTGATGACCCTGTTCAGGGGCCGCTAGCCGCAAACCAGCCCTCTTTTGGAACCGAACCCCGCATATGGCGGGGCTCGTGATCCGCATCAGAGCAGCAGCTCGCCTAGCTCATCCAGGGTCGCCAGCTCCACATCCGGCAATAGCTTCAACTGCCGCCAGGGCTGCTGCCGCTCGTTGAGCCAGGCGGCGCGAAAACCGTGCAGGCGCGCGCCCAGCACATCGGTCTCAGGGTGATCCCCGACGTGCAGTATCTGCTCGGGAGCAAGGCCGAGGTTCTCCTGTACCTGCCTGAACATGTCCGGCGCCGGCTTCATCCTCGCGCCCTCCCCGGCCTTGCAGACCAGACTGAAGTAATCGGCCAGCCCGGCCTGCGCCAGGTCCAGATTGCCATTGGTGATGACCGCCAACGGATAACGCTCCGCCAGACGGGCCAGCAGGGCATGGGTCTCGTCGCTCACCTCTATCTTCGAGCGCTCCGCCAGGAAGCCGGCGAACACCGTCTCCGCCTCCTGCGCCGCCTGCGAGGGTGCCATGCCCCCCTGCACCAGGGCCTCGCGGATGCCGTGCTGGCGCGCCAGGCTGACGTCGTGGCGCAGCTCGGGAGATACGAGCAGCACCTCGCGCTTGAGTGCCTGCCAGCGCGCTTGGTCGAGCATGGCGGTGGCCAGGTATTCACTGCGCAAGTGAGCCAGCATCCACTGTTCGGCCCGCTCGATGGCGGGACCGTTGTCATAGAGGGTATCGTCGAGATCGAACGAGATGGCAGCAACCGGCTGCCAGCGGCGATAAAAATGCATGCACACTCCTCAATCAGGGCCGGTGTGGACTCAAGCCCTGCCGGCTGGCCAGGCGGCAAGAGGCGCCCGGCAACACGTCATTCATCATCCCCTGACCCGGACTCACGTTTGGCCCTGGGATGGGCACTGTCATAGACCTTGACCAGATGCTGGAAGTCGAGGTGGGTGTAGATCTGGGTGGTGGAGAGATCGGCGTGCCCCAGCAGCTCCTGCACCGCCCGCAGATCGCCGGATGACTCCAGCATGTGGGTGGCGAAGCTGTGACGCAGCTTGTGGGGATGGACATGGGCATTGAGCGCCTGCTTGTTACCCCAGCCATCGAGCCGCTCCTGCACCGAGCGGGCCGACAGTCGCTGCTTGCGCCTGGAGACAAACAGCGCCTCGGCCTCGTCGCCAGCCAGCAGGGGGCGCATCTTGAGCCATTTGTGCAGCCACTCCACCGCCATCCGCCCCATGGGCAGCACCCGCTCCCGCGATCCCTTGCCGGTCACCCTGAGCTGGCGCTCGTCAAGCTTCACATCCGCCAGATTGAGCCCCACCAGCTCGGCAAGGCGCAGGCCGGAGGAGTACATCAGCTCCATGATGGCGCGATCCCGCACCGCCAGTGGATCCTGCTCGTCGGTGATGTTGAGCAGCTGATACATCTCGTCCACGTCCAGGTTCTTGGGCAGCGGCCTTCCCTGCTTGGGGGTCACTATGCCGCGAGCCGGGTTGGCGACGAGTCGTCCCTGCCGCACCTGCCAGTCGCAGAAGCTGCGCAGGGCGGAGACCTTGGTGGCAAGTGAGCGGGGCGCAAGACCGGCCTTGTGCATCCGGGTCACCAGGCTGCGCACCTGGCTAGCCTCAAGCCGACACCAGTCATCAAGCCCCAGTTTCACCAACTCGGCCGTCATGGCCTCCAGATGGGCCTGATAGTTACTTCGGGTGTGAGGGCTGAGCTGGCGCTCGACCCTCAGGTATTCGATAAAGGCCGCCAGCTCCTCTGCCAGCGCGGGAGGCAGTGGCTCGCTGGCGGAAACAGGCCCCTTAGCCATGCGCCAGCTCAGGCAGCCGCAGCTGCAACAGGCGACCCAGCTGGCCCAGCAGCAGGGTATCGTTATGGGGTGTGAAGTGGCTGGGATCAGAGCTGGCGAAGGCCAGCACGCCGAGATCGCCGATCCGCATCAGGGCCACCGAGTTGACCAGCACGTCATGGCCAAACAGCGTCTGTTTCTCGCTCTGACTCAGACGGCCGAAGTAGTAATCCTGCCCCGGCAGGCGCTGACCCAGCAGTTGCTCCAGCTGTTTGCCCTCGGCCAGAAAACGCGCCTCCGGGCCGCTCAGGAGGAACTTCTTGGGATTGAGCCAGAGGCGCAACCCGGTCAGGCGCAGGCGCTGCACGAATGTCTTGCCCATCACGGCGCTCATCTCAAACAGGGTCTGACAACCATAGAGGTCGCCATACAGATCGGCATAAATCCGGAAGATCCGCTCATTTTCGCTGGCGATCCCCATCAGTTCGGTGATCTCCTGCTCCAATTGCTCGATCCGCTCGCGCTGCCGGTCAAGCTGGCGCTCCACCAGCGAGACCGAGCCCTTGCGCTCGTGGGGAATGCGGATCCGGTCCAGCACTGTGGCGTGACGTTGGAAAAACTCGGGGTAACGGGCCAGGTACTCCAGCACACAGGCTTCGTCCACCAGTGGCTCCTGCCGTTTGAGTTCACTCATAAATTGTTCGATCCATTGCAAAACAGGGCCTCTGGCCCCGATATCATGGGCAAAGGAGGACATAGCCCCCACATCCCAACCGCATCTGCCAGAAACTGGCAGCTGCCTACACCTCTATCTGACCGTCAAACACATGCTCGGCCGGCCCCGTCATATAGACAGGCTGACCCGGCCCCTTCCAGGCGATGGTCAGCTTGCCTCCCGGCAGGGTGACGGTGACCCTCTCCTTGAGCTTACCCTGACTCATGCCGATCACCGCCGCCGCACAGGCGCCGGTGCCGCAGGCGAGGGTCTCCCCCACGCCACGCTCGAATACCCGAAGCTTGATCTCGGTGGCATTGACCATCTCCATGAAGCCGACGTTGACCCGCTCCGGGAAACGCTCGTGCCGCTCCATGATGGCTCCCAAAGTCGTCACCGGCGCATCGGCCACCGAGGGCACCTCGATGACGCAGTGGGGGTTGCCCATGGAGACGGCGCCGCACATCACTGTGTGTTCCTGTGCCCGCAGCAGATAGGTCTTCTCCGCCTTCTGGGCGCGAAACGGGATCTTGCCCGGCTCGAACTGGGGTACCCCCATGTTGACCGTGACCTGGTTCTCCCCCTCCAGTTGCAGCACGATACGGCCACGGGCCGTACTCACCGCGATGCGATCCCGGTTGATCAATCCCTTGAGACGCACGAAACGGGCAAAACAGCGGGCACCGTTGCCACACTGCTCCACCTCGCTGCCATCGGCATTGAAGATGCGATAGTGAAAGTCGAGTTCAGGGTCATAGGGCGGCTCCACCAGCAGCAGCTGGTCAAATCCGATCCCGAAGTGGCGATCCGCCAGCTTCTTGATGACGTCATTGCTGAAAAACACCTTCTGGGTGACGCCGTCCACCACCATGAAGTCGTTACCCAAGCCATGCATCTTGGAAAAATCTATCAACATCGTGCATTCCTGTGCCGTTAGGGCGTAAATGCTCACCGAACCCAAGCTCGACAAACACAGTGAAGTCGTTATCCAAAGCCCCGGCATCCCGAAGAGCGCGAGCTGAGTCACGCTCTTCTGTTCAGGGCACGGCGTCAGGGCACCAGGTGCTCACCACGCCAGAGATCGGCCAACTGTTCACGCTCCCTGATGAGGAACGATTGGGCGCCATCCACCAACACTTCGGCCGCACGGGGACGGGTGTTGTAGTTGGATGACATGGTAAAGCCATAAGCACCGGCGGAACGCACCGCCAGCAGGGAGCCCTCGGCGATCGCCAGGGTGCGCTCCTTACCGAGAAAGTCGCCGGTCTCGCACACCGGGCCCACCACGTCGTACAGCGCGGAGGCATGGCCGGCGCGGCTATCCACCTCGATGATGTTCATCCAGGCGCCGTAGAGGGACGGGCGCAGCATGTCATTCATACCTGCATCGATCAGAGCGAAATTGCGGGTCTCACCCGGCTTGAGGTACTCGACCCGGGTCAGCAGCACGCCGGCATTGGCGACGATGGCACGGCCCGGTTCGAACAACAGGGTCAGGTCGCGGCCGGCCAGCTTCTGCTTGAGCGCCTCGGCATACTCGGTGGGATGAGGTGGCTGCTCGGCGCCATAGTTGACCCCAAGGCCGCCCCCCACGTCCAGGTGATGGATGCGGATACCGTCTGCCGCCAGCTCGTCGATCAGCCGCAGCAGCTTGTCCGCGGCCTCCATAAAGGGATTGAGCTCGGTGAGCTGGGAGCCGATATGACAATCCACCCCGACGATCTCGATGTTGGCCATGGCCGCCGCCTTGCGATAGATGGCGGGGGCCTGTTCGATGGGAATGCCGAACTTGTTCTGCTTGAGGCCGGTGGAGATATAGGGATGAGTGCCGGCATCGATATCCGGATTGACCCGCACCGACACCCGGGCCTTCTTGCCCATGCTGCCTGCCACCCGGTTCAGACGCTCCAGCTCGGCTTCCGATTCCAGATTGAAACAGAGGATCTCTTTATCCAGCGCGAGGCGCATCTCGGCTTCGCTCTTGGCCACCCCGGAGAAGACCACCTTGGCCGGATCGCCCCCCGCCGCCAGTACCCGCGACAGCTCGCCGCCAGAGACGATGTCAAACCCTGAACCCAGGCGGGCCAGCAGATTGAGCAGCGCCAGGTTGGAGTTGGCCTTGACCGCATAGCAGATCAGGTGGGGAATATCGCCGGCCGCCTTGTCGAAGGCGTGCCAGTGACGCTCGAGGGTCGCGCGGGAGTATACGTAAAGCGGGGTACCGTACTGCTCGGCAAGGTGTTGCAGCGAGGTTTGTTCGGCCTGAAGCTGGCCGTCGGCGTCGTAGTTAAAGTGATCCAAGGGGCGGTTCCTTCCTGAATTTAGTGCGGTGCGGCCTCGGTGGCAGCCTCTGAGGTCGCAGGCGGTGCCGTTTGCGGTGTACTCTGGCTCTGGGGCTGCTCGGAGGGCGGCATGTAGAGAGGCCCTTTCAGACCGCAGGCGGCCAACCCGAGAGAGAGAAGAGTGGCAAGCAGACACTTGGTGAACTGGGTAATCATAATGGTTCGCTGCGAAAAAATTTTTGGCCCTCTATAATCGCACTCACATTGTTAAAAGCAACAGGATAAACCGATGAAGGATCACGAGTATCACGCCCTGACCGACGCCTTTTTCCAGTATGTGGAAGACACACTCGACGAGGGGTATCCGGATATCGACTGCGAACGCAACGGGGGCGTCTTGACCCTGTCGTTCGAGAACAAGACCAAGGTCATCATCAACAAGCAGGAGCCGCTGCACCAGATCTGGGTGGCCACCCGCGAGAACGGCTTCCACTTCGAGCTGCAAGGTGAAACCTGGATCGACAACCGCTTCGGTCACGAGCTC
Source organism: Aeromonas sp. 19NY04SH05-1 (assembly GCF_040581895.1). Classification (NCBI taxonomy): domain Bacteria; kingdom Pseudomonadati; phylum Pseudomonadota; class Gammaproteobacteria; order Aeromonadales; family Aeromonadaceae; genus Aeromonas; species Aeromonas sp. 19NY04SH05-1. The sequence continues at coordinate 4,296,230 of NZ_CP095328.1, forward strand.
AAGGCCCTGCTGAGCCAGGCCTGCAGCGCCCAGGCGGGCGAACCCGTCCAGTTCCCATGATGGCGCAACCTGCCATGATCGATCTCCACCCCGAGGGGGCTCGTCATGCGGTGATCTGGCTGCACGGCCTGGGGGATTCCGGCGCCGGGCTCGCCCCGCTGGTGGATGCCCTGGATCTGCCCGTCGATCTGCCGGTACGTCACCTGCTGCCCGATGCGCCCGAACGCCCCATCACCATCAATATGGGGTACAAGATGCGCGGCTGGTATGACATCAGGAGCTTCGAGGATCCGGCCGAGCGGGCCGTGGAGTCCCATGTGCGCGAATCCGCCGCCCAGATCGCCAGCCTGCTGGACCAGCTGGTGGCCGAGGGGTTTGCTCCCGAGCGGATCGTGCTGGCCGGCTTCTCCCAGGGCGGGGTGATCGCCTCCTTCACCGCCTTGCGTTATCCGGCGACGCTGGCGGGCTTGCTCTGCATGTCCACCTATCTGGCAGTGCCCGATGCACTGGCCGGCGAGATGAGCGAGGCCGCTCGTACCTTGCCGATTTGCTACATGCACGGCATCTACGACGATGTGGTGAGCCTGTCGCTGGGTTGGGATGCCAAGAACCGGCTGGAGGCGGCGGGGCTCTCCCCCGAGTGGCACGAGTACCCCATGCGCCACGAGATCAGCCGACCGCAGCTCGATGACACCCGGCACTGGCTGCTGGCCCGTCTCGGCGCCTGATGGCGAGACACGCCCAATAAAAACGGCCTGCATCAGCAGGCCGTTTTTATTGGTGTCGTGCGATGGGACACTCGCCCATATCAACCCACATCCCGGGTTGGCGGGGTCTGTTCCCGTCCCGTTCCCTGGCTGCGATAGGGGATCACCGCCAGCTCGCCACCCTGCTGCACTATCTCGTAATACTGGGGCAGGTTGAAGTTGATGAACTGGCCATCGTCGCTGAAGCGCTCGTGGCTGGAGGTATAGAAACGGTTGACCCCGGTCACCAGCTCATCCTTGTTGCCGGCAAAGTGCTGGTACACCTCCACCCTGTTCGCCTCATCCAGGATGTAGATATTGGTACCCGCATCCCGGGTATCGAAGAAGAACTGCACCAACCCCTCGCTGGCATAGGCATCGACGATGCTTGGCAGATGCTGGCTGTGGGTCTTGTCGAGCCGTAGCGGCAGGTGATCCAGCTTGTTGTGGGAGATGTGGCGGTAGAAGTCGATGGCGTTTTCCAGCTTCTTGACCGACACGCCGCGCCGCTCGAAGAAGATGCCGTACTTCTCCTTACCCAGCGCCATGGTCTTGACCAGTTGCTGCTTGTCGCGGGCGAGTCGTAGCTCGATGCACTCCGCCACCAGACTCTGGAAGCGGGAGCGAACCAGGGAGCGGAAGTGCTGGCTGTAGCAGAACACCTCGATCATCTCGGGGGCGGCGGCATCCTGGTGCATCTTGCCGAGAATGGTGGTGAGAGCGTCCACCACGGCCTCGTCGCCCTGGAAATGCAGGGTACGGATCTCGCTCCAGGAGTTGCGATAGACCAGATCCACCGAGCCCACCAGACACTCCTGATTGCGGCCAAAGGAGAAGACATCCACCGTATTGGCGTCGAACTCGATCACCTGTCCCACCCAGTGACTGGAGGGATCCACTTCCAGGTTCAGGAAAATGGATAACTGGCGGATCTCGCAGGGGCGACTGAGGGCCAGGTTGGTGGCGAGCGGATACTTCTCGGGGAAGCAGCCGGAGAGATCGCGACAGAACTGGTGCAGGTTGTCGATGTGCAGATCCGAACCCTGATTGAACAGGTGCACCCGGGATTGCGGCGTCAGCAGATCGTTGAAATAGGCCCAGGCCACCAGCTTGCTGATGTAGCTGTTGAACTCAAGCGGCGCCCGCCCGATGATATCCACCGGCTCCAGCGAATGCTTGTAGAGGTACCAACCGGCACGATTGAGGCGGCCGTGGGGCACCTGCACGAAGCTGAGATCCGGCTCGCTCAAGTCCGGCGCTATCTTGAGGTTCACCCGCTGCACCTTGCCCGGCAGACTCTCGAACGCGGCATAGAGCTTGCGCGACAAGATGCCGATGTCTTCCGGGTTGATCGACTCGCTGATGTTGTTGCGCCGGGCGAACTGGATCAGGTTGCGATAGCTCAGCATCAGGGCTTCCAGCAACTCGGCGTGGGCTATCTTGACCTCTTCGACCTTCCACTCATGGCGATGGTCCAGCTGATACAGCTTCTCGTGACTCCATCCCCAGTAGGCCACCAGCTGACTCATCTGTTCACGACGCCAGTCCGGCGAATGCTCCTCTTTGGGATGGCTGAGGCCATCGCACACCTTGAGGTAGAAGCAGCGGCGCACCAGATCGAGCCGGGCCATGTCGCCGATGGACTTGAGGTAGTTGGTCACCTTGTCCAGCATCAGGCAGTAGTTGTCGAGCCGGTAGTGCATCCCCTCGTTGTGCTGGAACCAGTCGCGACCGATCACCGACAACAGACGGGTATTGGGATACTCGTGGGAGTAGGCCTCCATCAGCACCGACTTGAGCACCGCCTTGTAGGGGGAATCGATCCCCTTGTAGAGCTGCCACAGGGCCGAGCCGAAGTACTCCTCGGCCGGAATCCGGTTGAAACTGCCCAAATCGAGCCAGTCATCCTGATTGAGCTGACCGCTTTCAAACAGACCGTTGACGTACTCGTCGTAGTGATCGTCGTATTCGGCAGGCACCAGATACCAGAGCAACCGCTTGCCCGCGATCATCATGGCACTGCGATAGAACTCGTCGAGCAGCAGCAGGTGCTGGGCACTGCCGCAGCTCTCCCCCTGCACCTGGGCATCGTTGCGCTGGCGGAACTTGTCTTCGGGGATCAGGAAGAAGTTGAGATCGACCCCCCGCTGCTCCGCCCATTTCGACAGGTGCTGACACTTGAGCTCCAGCAGAGCGAGTCGCTCACTCGACAGACCGGCCACATGGCAGACCCAGATATCGAGGTCCGAGTGACAACACTGGCCGATGGACGAGGTGCTGCCCATGGAGTAGAGCCCCTGGATCGACTTGTCATGGGTGGCGAGGCCATTCTGGCAGTTGGCGTTCTGGCAGAGATCCTGGATGAAGGCCTGCTGGGCCTCGTTGGCAGTAAAACTCCAGATACCATGGGGCACATCACCCGCCACATAACCGGGCAGCAGGGGGTGATTGAAGTGCAGCATGACGGGTAACAGCTGGAAGACCTGCTGTCCGTAGCGACTCATGAGACCTAACGCCCGTTGCGTCTTGAGACGATTTAGTCCGTCATAACGCGCCACCAGCGTATCGAGTTTTGCCAGCAATGACCTGCCTATATCGAGATGGGAAATGACGCACCAAAATGGGGAGACGTCAAAAAAGTGTGATCATGTTAACAATGCAAACAGCAGTGGTAAACAAGCCCGCATGTAATCCCGGGATTATTTATTAGATGTCGCTAAACAGTATCAGGAGAAAACAATAAATTAATTAATATTCAAATGTTTAGAATGCACAACCAACTTAATGAAAATCATTTTCAGCGGTCCTTTTTGAGCTTGCCCCCGCTTTTGGCGGCTCCGCCATGAAAGCCCGGGCAAAGGGTGGTAATATCGATTTCCTTCATAAAGATAAAACAACTGATTGATATGGCAGCCCGAACCCTGAAAATTGCCACTCGCAAGAGCCCATTGGCCCTGTGGCAGGCCAACTTCGTCAAAGACCGGCTGGAAGCCCTCTATCCCGAGCTAAGGGTCGAGCTGGTTCCCATGAGCACCCAGGGCGACAAGATCCTGGATACCCCGCTCGCCAAAGTCGGCGGCAAAGGGTTGTTCGTCAAGGAGCTGGAGACTGCCATGCTGGAAGGACGTGCCGACATCGCCGTCCACTCCATGAAAGACGTGCCGGTGGAGTTCCCGGAGGGGCTCGGCCTGCACACCATCTGCGAACGGGAAGATCCCCGCGATGCGTTTGTCTCCAACCGTTTTCAGGCCATCGACGAGCTGCCGCAGGGTGCTGTGGTCGGTACCTCCAGCCTGCGCCGCCAGTGCCAGTTGCGCGCCGCCCGCCCGGATCTGGTGATCCGCGACCTGCGCGGCAACGTCAACACCCGCCTCGCCAAGCTGGATGCCGGCGAATACGACGCCATCATCCTGGCCGCCGCCGGCTTGAAACGGCTTGAGATGGATCACCGTATCACCGCCTTCATCGAACCGGAGCAGAGCCTGCCGGCCAATGGCCAGGGCGCGGTCGGCATCGAGTGCCGCCTCGACGATCATGAACTGCACGCCCTGCTGGCACCGCTCGAGCACAGTGAGACCCGCGCCCGGGTGCTGACCGAGCGCGCCATGAACCGCGCCCTGCAAGGGGGCTGTCAGGTGCCTATCGGTGCCTATGCGCTGGTGGAAGGAGAGCAGATTTGGCTGCGGGGCCTGGTGGGTAGCCCGGATGGTACCCGGGTGATCCGCGACGAGATCCATGGCGCCGTGAGCGACGGGGAAGCCCTGGGTGAACAGTTGGCCCAGCGCCTGCTGGCTGCCGGTGCCGACGTCATCCTGGCCGAGGTCTACCGTACATGATCCCGCTGGTGGTGCGCCCGGCCGCCCAGGCCACCGAGCTGGAGCAGTTGCTGCGCCAGCACGGTCACGCACCGCTTTGCTGCCCGCTGCTGGAAACCGTGGCGGGTAGCGACCTCCCTCGCCTGCCCGAACTGCTGGCACAGGCAGACATCGTTATCGCCGTCAGCATTCATGCCGTTCATTTTGCTCACGATTTTTTGTTGCAAACTGGTCTGACCTGGCCACATATTGAGTACTTTGCGGTCGGCCAGGCCAGTGTGGATGCGTTCGCCGAGGCGGGCATCAGTGCAAGTTGCCCGCACGATCCCCGCAGCGAGGGGCTGCTGGCCCTCCCTGCCCTGCAGCAGGTAAGCGGCAAGCGGGTGCTGATCCTGCGTGGCAATGGCGGGCGGGATCTCATTGCCAGCACGCTGGCCTCACGCGGTGCTCTGGTGCACTATTGTGCAACCTATGAACGGCATTACCCCGACTTTGACGGGGAAACATTGACGCGCCACTGGCAGGCAGCCGGGCTGGACAGCCTGCTCATCACCAGTGGCGAATTGTTGCAACGGCTGCTGGCGCTGGTTCCCGCACGTCAGCACCCCTGGCTTTTTGACCGCCATCTGGTGGTCCCCAGCCCCCGCGTGGCCGAGATGGCCAGTGCTGCGGGCTTCATCCATATCACGATTGCCCAAGGTGCATCCAACCAGGCCCTGATGGCCGCACTGGAACTGAGGAAGATGGAATGACAGAACAACAAGAATCCCAGGTGACCCCACAGCCGGCCGCTGCGGCCAATGGCAGCAAGAACCGCTCCGGTGCCGTGCTGGGTAGTATTGCCATCCTGCTGGCGCTTGGCCTGACCGGCGGCCTCTATCTGCACGGCCACAAGAATGCGGTCGCCCAGCAGGCCGAGCTGGCCCAGCTCAAGCAGCAGCTGGCCAGTGCCATCAGCAAGATTGACCAGAGCAGCAACAAGGATGCCGAACAGCTGACCGCCCTTGAACAGACCCAGCAGCGCTTGCAGGGCGAAATGCAGGGGCTGCAGAACCGGGTGCTGGATCTCAACGACAAGCGTCCCAACGACTGGATGCTGGCCGAATCGGAATACCTGGTGCGCATGGCCGGCCGCAAGCTGTGGCTGGAGCATGACCTCGTCTCCGCCATCACCCTGCTGGGCAACGCCGACGAGCGCATCGCCGCCCTCAACGATCCCAGCCTGATGCCGATCCGCAAGGCGCTGGCCGAAGACATCGCCAAGCTCAAGGGGATGCCGCGCATCGACCGCGAGGGGCTGACCCTCAAGCTGGCCGCTCTCTCCGATCAGATCGAGCTGCTGCCCCTCTCCACCGTCAGCATGCCGGAGGCGAAAGCCGAACCGGATCAGGCGGTCAGCACCAATCCGGATGAGTGGGAAAGCAACCTGAAGAAGAACTGGGTCAAGTTCACCGAGAATTTCATCACTATCCGCCGTCGCGATGGTGCCGTGGAGGCCCTGCTCTCCCCGCAACAGGAGATCTTCCTGCGGGAAAACCTCAAGACCAAGCTGCTGCAGGCCCAGCTCGCCGTTTACCGCGAGCAGCAGGCACTCTATGAAGACAGCCTGGACAAGGCCCAGCGCTGGCTAAACCAGTATTTCGACACCGAACACAGCGCCACCCATTACATGCTGGGCGAGATCGACAAGCTCAAGGGTGAACAGATCCAGTTCGACTATCCGGATCAGTTCAAGACCCAGGCCATGCTGGAACAGGTGCTGACCGAGCGTCTGCAACGCATTCTGGCCAGCAACTGAGGAGGGCACCATGATCCGTATAATCATTCTGGTTGCCGTGATGGTCGCAGGGCTGATGTTTGGTCCGGAAGCCTCGGGTAACAAGGGCTATGTGCTGATTGCCCTTGGCAACTACACCATCGAATCCTCCGTCACCAGCGCGGTGATCCTGGCGATCCTCTTCTACGGCGCCCTGCTGCTGCTGGAGTGGATCCTGGGCCGGGTATTCGGTCTGCGCCGCAAGACGCTGGGCTGGTATGGCTCCCGTCGTCGTCGCAAGGCCAACCAACAGACGGTGGCCGCCACTCTGGCGATGGCCGAAGGCCAATACAGCCAGGCCGAGAAGTTGCTCATCAAGGGCGCCAGCAACAGCGACACCCCGCTGCTCAACTACCTGAGCGCCGCCAAGGCGGCCCAGGCCAGGGGTGACGATGCCCGCCGCGACCAGTATCTGCAAAAGGCTCAGGAGGAGAACCCCAAGGCCGAGCTGGCACTGACCCTGACCCAGACCCAACTACAGATCGAACAGGGCCAGTACGACACCGCGTTGGCGACCCTGGAGTCCGTCTATGCCCTCAATCCGCGCCACCCCATGGTGCTGGATCAACTGCGCCAGGTACACCAGGCGCGCCAGGACTGGAGCGCTCTATGCGACCTGATCCCAGTGTTGCACAAGGTCGGCAAACTGACGCCCAAGCAGGAAGAAGATCTGCTGCAACAGGCCTGGAGTGGCCGCCTGCAGCAAGCCGCCGAGTCCCTCGATACCCTGAAGGCGACCTGGCAGGAGCTGCCCCGTAAACTGCGCCTGGAGCCCGAGCTGCTGGTGCGCTACGGCGACATGCTGTGCCAGCTGGGTGCCGATGGCGAGGCAGCCACCCTGTGGCAGGAGGCACTGCGCAAACAGGCCATGCCGCAGCTGCTGGCTCGACTGCCCAGGCTCAAGCTCGACAACTACCAGCCGCTGCTGGCGCAACTGCAGAAAATGCAGGGCCAGCCCGAGGTCGACACCGCGCTGGCCCAGCTCTACCTGCTGTCCGGCCAACTGGACGAGGCCCAGAAGCTGCTGGAACAGGAGGTGGCCCGGGCTCCGAGCGCTGCCGCTTACCATGCCCTGGGTCAGCTGATGGACAAGCGTCGCCTCACCAACAAGGCCAACGAGTACTACCGTCAAGCCCTGGCACTGGCCGGGATCTGATCGGCCAAGAGCAACGCAAGAGGCCGCATAATGCGGCCTCTTTCTTTTATCTGCGACTCTGTTCAGAACTCAGTTCGTCAACCGCTCCAGCTCGCCGATCAGCCAGATGGCCTCGGCCCTGTGGCTGCCGCACACATCCGCCATCGGGCGAAATCCACCGCACACGGCAGGGCGCTCCGGCGACTCGAAGATCTTGCAACCCAGATGCTCGTCGAGCTGCACGCAAGGCACCCCGGCCGGCTTGCCGTCAGGCATGCCCGGAATCGCGCTGCTGATGCTGGGGGCGATGCAACAGGCAGCGCAACCGGCACGACACTCCATATCACCACCTCCCGTGGCCGTTAACCCGGCACCATGCCAACTGGTCCGTGCCGCCACCATAGCCCAAGCCGATCGACAAGAGTAGCGGCCAGACATGAAAAAGCCCGATCGTTCGACGATCGGGCTTGCAGCAAACCAGTCGGCTCAATGCATCAGCATCACAGAATGATGTCGCGCACCACGCTGTCTTTGCGCTCAAGGTAATGGATCGACTTGATGCGACGGATGGTACGGGACTTGCCGCGGATCAGCAGGGTCTCGGTGGTCGCCATGATGCCGTCGCTGGTGATGCCTTCCAGCAGATCACCCTTGGTGATGCCGGTAGCGGAGAAGATGACGTTGTCATTCTTCGCCATGTCTTCCAGCTTGAGCACCTTGTTCACGTCGATGCCCAGGGCTTCGCAGCGGGCAATCTCCTGCTCGCCCAGCTCGCGCACGTCCGGGCTGTCGCCCTTGACCCGGTGACGGGGCACCAGGCGAGCCTGCATATCACCATCCAGGGCACGGATCACCGCCGCGGAGATCACCCCTTCCGGCGCGCCACCGATGCCGTACAGCATGTCGACTTCGCTATCCGGCAGGCAGGTGAGGATGGAGGCGGCCACGTCGCCGTCGGGGATGGCGAACACCCGCACGCCCAGCCCCTGCATCTCCTTGATGGCCTTGTCGTGACGCGGCTTGGCCAGGGTAATGACGGTCAGGCGGGAGAGCGGCTTGCCCAGCGCCTTGGCCACGGCCTTGAGGTTCAGCTCGAGAGCCTGATCCAGATCGATCACGCCCTTGGCCTTGGGCCCGACGATCAGCTTTTCCATGTACATGTCGGGGGCCTTGAGGAAGGAGCCCTTGTCACCGACCGCCAGCACCGCCAGCGCATTGGCCTGCCCCATGGCGGTCATGCGGGTGCCCTCGATGGGGTCGACCGCGATGTCCACCGCGTCACCGTGACCCGTGCCCACCTTCTCGCCGATGTAGAGCATGGGTGCTTCATCGATCTCGCCTTCGCCGATCACAATCTCACCATCGATCTCGATCTGGTTGAGAATGTGGCGCATGGCCGCAACGGCCGCCCCGTCAGCGATATTTTTGTCACCACGTCCGAGCCACTTGTAGCCAGCCAGTGCTGCCGCTTCCGTCACTCGGGAAAACTCGATTGCCAGTTCACGTCTCATCGCATATCCAACCTATGGAGCTCGAAAAACGGGCGGCATTCTACCACAAGGGCAAACCTTTGCGCATAAAAGTGGCGCCTATGCCACGAAAAGGGGGTGATTCATCCAGGTGACATCAAACTGACACCGCCTCTTCATCTCTTCGTCACCTCGCTGTCACGCCGCCTCTCTAGCATGGCCCCGTCTTTCAAACAAAAGCTTGCAACACAAGGGATTAAGATGAAAAAGCTGACTGTAGTGGCCATGGCGCTGACCGCCACGTTCCAGGCTCAAGCCGTTGAAGTGTATAAAAACGACACCACCATGGTGGATCTGTATGGCCGCATCTATGCCGGCCACTTCTTCGGGGACAAGAAGGAAGGTGTCGACGCCACCAACCCGAACGGCACCAAGGATTACAGTGCCAAGCAGGGCGCCAACCAGTTCGTGCGCTTCGGCGCCAAGGCCGAGACCCAGATCAACACGGGTCTGAAGGCGCTGGCCCAGTACGAAGTACAGATGTATATCAACGACAGCGAGAAGACCATCAGCGAAAACTCGGACAACCTGCGCACCCGTCTGGCCTTTGCCGGGGTGGGGGCTGACTGGGGCAGCGTCACCTTCGGTCGCCAGAAGGGGGCACCTGGCTTCCTGGCCGACTGGACTGATGTTTCCCTCTCCGATGGCTATGGCAACGATGCGCTGGGCGCCAAGACCGATACCTTCGCCACCAACCGCGCCGGCTCGGTGCTGAAATACTCCGGTCTGTTCAACGGCTTCCAGATCGATACCAGCTACAAGTTCGATGGCGGTGACACCGAAGAGACCACCAGCAAGGATAGCGATGCCGCCTATGGCGCTGCCCTGGCCTACACCTTCCCGTTCAATCTGTCGCTGGGTACCGCCTACAACGTCGGCCTGCGTGACAAGAGCGGCGAAGAGGATGCCAAGCTGTGGCTGATCTCCGCCAAATTCGACAACAAGGCCGCCTATGCCGCCCTGAGCTATGCCGATGGCAGCGACTTCCTGGCCACCGGCACCGACCACACCGGCTGGGAAGCCGCACTGGGCTACAACTTCGAAAACGGCTTCGGTCTAATGGCCCTGTGGAACAAGCAGGAGCAGGACAAGGCCGGCACCAAGAAGGACAACGTGGACTACTACACCCTGGGCGCCCAGTACAAGTTCAACAAGAACCTGCGGGTGATCGGCGAGTACCGCATCAACAACCTGGACAGCGTGGCCAACAAGGCGACCGCCAACCAGGATGACTTCCAGCTGGCGGCCCGCTACGACTTCTGATCGAGCCTCCCGGCATCAAGCGCGATGGCCTGCCATCGCGCTTTTTATTGCGCGGCATTTATCTAAGCACCCTCTCGTCCCTCTATCCGGCTCCTTGCCAAAAACTCTTCCTTTTCAGCAATACCGCCAGTGACCGCAAGAGCATCATGAGGTCCCTTTTTCGCATCCTTTCTGCCAAAAAAAGACTCACTAAAATCCGTCCAAACCCTGAACGGACGGCTTAAAGCAGTAAATTGTCAGGATCAAGGCAAGAAGCATTGTGAAGCGTCAATTCGCGACATATAACTTAGCGAGTTATCCCTGAATTTCGTCCGGTAGAGCAGATCATGATGATGCGTTCCCTCCTCCCCCTGTTGCTTGGCGCAGCGATGCTGCCGGCCACTATGGACAGTGCCCATGCCAACCCTTTTTCCGCCAGCGGTCACGGTAACGGCGGCTTTCTCGAACGACGGGACATTCCCAACCTCAGTTCGGCCGCCTTCGTGGTGGCCAACCACAGAACCGGCGAGGTGATCTCCGAGCGCAATGGCAACCGGGTCATGCCCATCGCCTCCCTCACCAAGCTGATGACCGCGCTGGTGGTGCTGGATGCGAACCAACGGCTCAACGAGACGTTGACGGTCACCAATGCCGACATAGACCGCATCAAGGGCACGGGCTCACGACTGGCCATCGGCACTCGCCTCAGCCGGGCCGAAATGCTGCACATCGCCCTGATGTCGTCAGAGAACCGCGCCGCCTCGGCCCTCGCCCGCCACTATCCGGGAGGGCAGCGCGCCTTTATCGAGGCGATGAATGCCAAGGCCCGCATGCTGGGGATGTGGAACACCCGCTACGCCGACAGCACAGGCCTCAATCCGCGCAATGTCTCTACCGCCCAGGATCTCGCCAAGCTGGCCGTCGCCGCCTCCGCCTATCCACTGATCCGCCAGTATTCCACCGACGATCAGAGCTATGTGCGTACCAACAAGCGCCAGCTGCACTACCTCAATTCCAACCGACTGATCCGCGAGGGGCAGTGGGAATTCACCCTCTCCAAGACCGGTTATATCCGCGAGGCGGGCCGCTGCCTGGTGCTGGGGACCAGGGTCAATCATGAACCCGTGATCATGGTGTTGCTCAATGCCGAAACCACCAATGACAGGGTTGCCGATGCCAAGCGGATCAGAACCTGGCTGGAGACCTCGGGCCGCACCACGCTGGCCTCCAACAGCAATGCCATGTTGAGCAACCAATAAGATCCCCATGACGACATCAGGAAGCGAGGCAAATGCCTCGCTTTTTCATGCCTGACGCTCGCCCCAAGACGGGATCCGGGTCTCGTCACGGGGGACACCAGCCCCCTTCAGGTTACAAAACGTAACGACTCAACAACGAGACTCACACTAGTAAAATCAACTGGTTGAAAATATGGAGCGGCTCTTTTAGCGTACCGGCACAACCCTGTGACGCCGAGCAAACATGCGAATATCCAGTATCGAGTGCGGGCGGGTGCTGGCCATCCTGGCCGTGATGACCATCCATGTCTCTCCCTTCGCCCATCCGTTCAACCCCGACCTGTGGGGGAGCGCTCCCTATCCCTGGCTCAGCGCACTCATCAACCAGTTGTGCCGCTTCGCCGTGCCCCTGTTCTTCCTCTGCGCCGGTTATTTCCTGCAACCCAAGCTGACTGGCACCGCACCGCTGAGCGTGGCCTGGCGCTACTGCCGCCCCCTGCTGCTGCTCTGGCTGGCCTGGAGCCTTCTCTATCTGCTGCTGCCGTTCAATCCTGTGGAGGCCGTCAATCAGGGCTATCTGGCGTCCCTGCGCGGGCAGTGGCAATTCCAGCTCGGCGATCCCCTCAACGACTGGCTGGTCGGCGGCATGATCCACCTCTGGTTCCTGCCCGCTCTGGTGTTGGCCGTGGGCATTCTGGCGCTGTGCCAGTGGCTGGGCAAACCGACGCTGGCACTCTATTTAGGCGCCCTGCTCTATCTGCTGGCGCTGCTGGGCGGTTCCTATGCCAAGCCCTTGCTGGGGGCCGAGTGGCCCATCCTGACCCGCAACGGCCCTTTCTTCTCCCTGCTGTTCGTCGCTCTGGGGGCCCGGCTGCGCGCGCGAGCCTGGCAACCCACGACCCGGATGAGCCGCCGACTGTTGGCCATGGGGCTGGGGCTCTATGCGCTGGAGGCTATCGCCCTCAATCAGCTGGCGCAGGTACCGCTCACTCGCCACGATTTTCTGCTCGGTTCCGTGCCCTGGGCTCTCGGTCTGTTTGGCCTGCTGCTGGCCAACCCGGATTGGGGACGTGGCAGCTGGCTGGAACGCCAGGCCCCCAAGGTGCTCGGGCTCTATTGCCTGCACATGATCCTGGTGGTGTGGCTGTTCGTATTCGGCCCGCAGGAGGCGTCCCTCCTGTGGGAGATCACCAAGGTGCCGCTGCTGCTCGGTGCTTCTCTGCTGGCCTATGGACTGTTCTCCAGCAACGTATTCACCGCCCGCTTGCTGCATATCCGTTGACCCTCGGCATCCGGCCTCCTGCGCAGGGGGCTGGATGCACCTTTCCTTTTTATCCACTCATCTCGCCCTTCGTCGGACGCCCCCGCTATCTCCCCAAATTCACTTGCCACACAAATGAAAATCAATATCATTGCGATCCCATTTATGTGGGTCAAAATTAATTACAACTAAATCAACAAGTTCAGGCCGTTCGGTCGACATTTAGAGAATCAACATTGAACATGCAGCACCCTCATTTTCGCAGAACCCTGGTTTCGCTGGCTCTGTTTGGCTCGGCGTTTCAGGCTCAGGCCGCCGATGAAACCCTGACAGTGGTAGGCAAACGCACCCAGCATCAAGAGGTAGCCACCGCCACCCGCACCAATACCCCGGCCAAGCTGGTCCCCCAGACCATCGACAGCGTCTCGGCCAGCGAGCTGACCGCCTTTGGCCAGCCCACCCTGAGCGAGGCCCTGAGCGGCATTCCCGGGGTCAACGCCAGCGGCGACACCCGCTTCGACAGCGTCAATATCCGTGGCTTCAGTGCCAGCAACGACTTCTATCTCGACGGTTTTCGCGATGACATGCAGTACACCCGGGATCTCGGCAACATAGAGCGGGTAGAGGTCCTCAAGGGGCCGGCGGCCGTGCTCTACGGCCGTGGCAGCACGGGGGGCATCATCAACCGGGTCAGCAAGACGCCGCAGAAGGGACAGGCATCCAGCGTCACCGCCAGGGTGGGCAGCTTTGACAGCCAGCGTCTGGCCGCTGACCTCAACGGAGAAGCGAGCGAGCGGGTGCAGCTGCGCCTCAACCTGGCCCAGGAAGATACCGACAGCTTCCGCGATGGTGTGGAGGGCAAACGCACCCTGCTGGCCCCCTCTGCCAACTGGGAGATCAGCGACAACCTGAACTGGCTGGTGCAATACGAGCGCAACGAGCATGATCGCACCCCGGATCGCGGCATCCCCGGCGTCAACGGCCGCCCGGCCGATGTGCCGCGGGAGTTCGTCTACAGCGACACCAGCCGCGACTTCATCGACGACGTGGCGCAATCCACCCGCTCCCGCCTCACCTGGGATATCAACGAACAGTGGCAACTGCGCCAGCAACTCGGCTACAGCACCCTCGACAGCCAGTTTGACAACACCTATGTCACCAGCGTGAAAGGGGACAAGGTGACCCGCGCCCGCTGGCAGCAGGATCTGCAGGCCAGGAGCCTCATCAGCAACACCGAAGCGGAAGGCCAGCTGCAGACTGGTCCCGTCGGCCATCGTCTGCTGGTCGGCCTGGAACAGAGCTGGCAGGAGCGCACCCCCAAGCTCTACCAGAATGCGACCCCCATCCCGGTGGGCAGCCTTTACCATCCATCGGCCCTGCCCCGCCATGACGGCGCCATGAAGCTAACCAGCGATGCCAGCCACAAGGTGCGCGGAGTCGGCCTCTATCTGCAGGATCAACTCACCCTGGGCGACTGGCATCTGGTCGGTGGCCTGCGCCGTGACGACTTTACCGTCACCAGCCGCCGCAACGACCTCAACAAGGAAGAGACCCGCTCGGTCACCAGCCTGAGCCCGCGTTTGGGACTGGTATGGAATCCTCTCGAGGAGCACGCCTTCTACGCCTCCTACAGCAAGACGTTCACCCCCGTGGGTGGCGAGCTGATTGGGCTGACGCCGGGAGACCAGAACAACAACCTGGATCCCCAGAACACCCGCCTCTATGAGAGTGGCGTGAAGAGCGACTGGCTGGATGGCCGCCTGGCAACCACCCTCTCCCTCTACCGGCTGGAGATGTACAACAAGCGCAGCAAGGATCCGCAAGATCCCACCAAAGTGATCCTCACCGGTCTGCAACGCACCGAAGGTGTCGAACTGAGCGCCCATGCCCGCCTGACGGACGAGCTCTATCTGCGGGGCGGCGTCGCCATCCAGGATGCCGAGCAGGTCAAGGCAGACGCGGATCTGCAAGGCAAGCGTCCGAGCAACGTCTCACGCCAGAATGGCCAACTGTTTGTCGGCTATCAAAGCGGCAAGCTGGGCTGGTTCGGCGAAACCGGGGTGACGGCCGTGGGTGATCGCTTCGCCGACAACGCCAATACCACCACCCTGCCCGGCTATGCCCGCTTCGATGCCCGTGTTGGCTATCGCTGGCAGCAGTGGGAGGCCCAGCTGAGTGCCGAAAACCTGACCGACCACGACTACTTCGTCAGCGCCACCAGTGCCAGCCAGATCATGCCGGGCACGCCGCGCCAGCTGCACCTGACCGGCAGCTATCGTTTCTGATCCCATCACTCAGACCCACTGGCCGGCGTATGCTGGCCAGTTTTTTATGACGCGCCACACCATGAAACGACACCGACTTCCCCTTCATAACAACAAATGGGTGCGCCGCCTGCATGCCTGGGCCGGCTTTTTCACCCTCACCCTGATGCTGATCTACGGCCTCACCGGCCTCTGGTTGCAACACAGGGCCGTCCTGCCCATTCCGGGCCCCCATACCGAGAAGTCGAGCGAAGAGATAGCACTGGACGCGCCGCTGACCAGCCCGGAGGCGTTGCAAGCCCTGCTGCGCCAGCGTTATCCGGATGGCTTTGACGAAGGGCGCGCCATGATCACGCCGGTCCAGACCCTGCCCACCCCGACCGGCTTGCTCATCCTGCCCGCCCGCTGGGAGATGCGCGCGGTCACCCTCACCCAAAGCGTCGCCGCCAGCTATGTGGAAGGTACCCTGTTGGTGCGCACCGAATGGCAGCAGGCCAACTTTGCCGCCAGCCTCAACCGGCTGCATCGGGGCATGGGCACCGGCCTCGGCTGGCAGCTATTTGGCGATCTGGCCGCACTGGCCCTGCTGCTGCTCGCCCTCACCAGTCTGTTTATGTGGACCAAGCTCCATGGCAAGCCCGGGAGCCTCGTCCTGATGACGCTGGCCGGCACACTCGGTACCCTGCTGTTTGCTCTGCTGGGTTGATGATCGTGAAAAAAGATATAGTGACCGGATATAGAGAGTAAATGTCGCTATTTATCGGTTATTCGAGGAGCGATGCAGGAAATACGAAAGGTGGGGATAACGGGATAACGGGATAACGGGATAACGGGATAACTCACCATGGTGCTGGCGGCACGGAACAAACGCGGAGCACAAAAAAACAAAAGGCCATCATTGCTGATGGCCTTTTGTCATGAATTTGATGGTGCCCGGGGTCGGACTCGAACCGACACGGTTATTCACCGGCGGATTTTGAATCCGCTGCGTCTACCGATTTCGCCACCCGGGCAACTGCGGGGAATTATACGAATGGCGCGATACCATGCAAGGTGTTTTTCTATTGCCCGCACCTATTTGTTCATTTATTCAACGCCTTGCCGATACAGGATCAGTTACATAGAATGCCGCCATCATCTTAATGGAATAAAAACGATGGCCAAGCGCAAACAAGTCCAACAAACGCCCCCCTCTTCCACTACACCAGGCTACCCGTCTGCCGGGTTGCTGCGCCGTCTCGGCGCCCTGATCTATGACGCTCTGGTGGTGACCTCCCTGCTCATCATTGCCGGCTTTATCGGCATGGCGGTGGCCAAATTATTGCTGGTGACCGGCATGGCCAGCGTGCCGGCGGGAGAAGATTCCCTCTGGTTGCTGACCCGCCACCGCTACAGCCTGATCTACACCCTCTGGCTCGCCTTCGTCATCTGCGGCTTCTACACCTGGTTCTGGACCCGCGCCGGCCAGACCATCGGCATGCGCGCCTGGCGTCTGCGCATCCAGAATGAAGATGGCAGCAACATTCGCATCACCCAGGCGCTGATCCGCCTCGCCACAGCCGCCTTCGGTCTTGGCAACCTGATGTGCCTGTTCAACCGCAAGGAGCCGCGTGCCTTCCAGGATATCTGGGCCGAATGCAGGGTCGTGGTGCTGGACAAACAGGCCAACCTGGAGCTGCTGAACAAGTAATTCACACCGGCAGCAACGAAAGAGGGCACCCGATGGGTGCCCTCTTTGCATTTCAAACAGCGAGTTACTGCTTGCGACTGAGGATGTAGAAGGAGATGCCACCAAACAGCAAACTGGGGGCCACGGCCGCCAGAATAGGGGGCACCGAATAGACCAGGCTGACGGGGCCAAACACCCGATCGCTCACGTAGACGGCGAAGCCGGTCATGATCCCCATCAGCATCCGTGCCCCCATGCTCACCGAGCGCAGCGGGCCGAAAATGAAAGAGGAGGCCAGCAGGATCATCGCCACCACGGAGAGAGGTGACAGCAGCTTGCGCCACAGCTCCAGCTTGTAGCGACCGGCATCCTGCTTGTTGGCATCCAGATAGCCGATATAGTCCTGCAAACCGGAGACCGAGAGGTTCTCCGGATCGACACTCACCACCCCCAGCTGCTTGGGCGTGAGTTCGGAGCGCCACTCCATCTTCTCATGCTGCTCGCTCTGGATCCGGGTCGGGTCATCGAAACGGGTCACCTGCGTCTGCTTGAGCAGCCAGTGGTGTTGCTCGAACACCCCTTCCTGCGCCTGGATGACGTCGATGAGCTTGCGATCCGGAGTGAAGCGATAGAGGGTGATGCCGGTCAGGGCGCCATCGTTGCGCACCCCGTTGATATTGACGAAGTTGTTGCCATCGCGAGCCCAGACGCCATAGGCCGAAACCGTCAGGCGCCCTTCCGACAGGGCTCCTGCCTTGATGTCATCCGCCATCCGCTTGGCGATGGGCGCCACGTATTCGCCCATCAGGCCCACCACTATCATCAGCGGGATGGCCGTCTTGAGCGCCGCCATGACGATGCTGATCTTGGAGCGACCCGCCGCCTGCATCACCACCAGCTCTGAGCTGGTAGCGAGCTGGCCCAGACCAATCAGACCGCCCAGCAGGGCCGCCAGCGGGAAGAAGAGCACGGCCTCTTTCGGCATGGAGAGCAGCACAAAATAGAGCGCATTGACCATGTCGTAGTTGCCGTCCCCAACCGACTTGAGCTGCTCTACATACTTGATGAGCGCAGCCAGACCGACCAGGGTCACTTCGCACAGCAGGATCGACATGAAAATGATCCGGCCGATATATCTGTCGAGAATGCCAAACATCAGCAGAGACTCCCCTGTTGTAGCATCATGCTGATTTTTCCCTCAAATACAGGCGCATAGAGCGGGTGCGACATCAAAGTGATCCGGTCGCCATGTCTGTCGAGAATACCAAACATCAGCAGAGACTCCCCTGTTGCAGCATCATGCTGATTTTTCCCTCAAATACAGGCGCATAGAGCGGGTGCGACATCAAAGTGATCCGGTCGCCATGTCTGTCGAGAATGCCAAACATCAGCAGAAGTTCCTATGTTGCAGCATCATGCTGATTTTCTTTTGAAATACTGCCCCTTCACCCGGTTCCACCAGCTGGTGCCCTGCAGGTTGAGAGGCAGGCCGATGAACAGCAGGTAGGCGAGCGGCACCAGGAACATCCCGGGCCAGTAGGGCAGACGGCCGCTGTCGATGGCCGAACGGGCGGCACTGAGCAGCAGGAAATAGGAGAGATAGAGCAGGATGGCCGGCAACAGCTTGGCATAGCGTCCCTGACGCGGGTTGACCCTGGCCAGCGGCACCACCAGCAGGGTCAGCACCGGAATGGAGAGGGGCAGCGAGATGCGCCACTGCAGCTCCGCCATCAGGCTGTTGTCCTGGGTCCCCAACAGCTCCACGGTCGCCTTGGCGGCCGCCTTGCGATTGGAGTGTTCCATCTCCTGCTGACGGACGACCAGCCCATACTCGCGAAAATCGGAGATCTGGAACTGCTTGCCGGAGAAGTGCCCCTCGTAACGGGAACCATCCTTCAGAGTCAGCCATTGCAGCCCGTCATCATCAACGCTCACCACACCTTCGTCCGCAACGACCACTGAAGGAGGCTTGTTCCCCTCAGCCCGTTGCAACACGAAGACTTTCTGCAACTTGGAGCCGTTTTCGTTCAAATCCTGGATGTAGGCAACCAGCCGCCCCTTGTCGAGCTCCATGAAACGACCGGCCTGCAGGAAGGAAACCCCGGGATCGGCCTTGAATTCATCGATCACCTGGTACTCGCGCTCCTTGGCCAAGGGGGCTACCCAACCGGTATTGAAGGCGGCCACGGCGGCGGTCAGCAGCGCCAGCAACATGGCGCTGCGCATCACGAAACGGTGGCTGAAACCCACCGCATGCATCACTGTCATCTCGCTTTCTGCGTACAGACGACCGTGGGCAAACAAGATGGCTAAAAACAGGCTGATTGGCAGCATCAACAAGGCCATGTTCGGCAGGTTGAGCAGCAGCAGGGTGGAGACCAGGCGCGTCGGCACCTCACCATCGGCGGCATCGCCAATGATCTTGATGAATTGTTGGCTGACAAAGATAAGCAGCAATACGAATAACACTGCCAGCTGGGTTTTCAGGGTTTCCCTGAACAAATATCGGAAAACGATCACAGTCATTCCCAAGTAAACTTGTGTTTTTAGTCGAATGCCTGAAAAATAGGGCCGTATACTGGATTTTTACCAGTTTGAACTGCGGAGCCAGTGGCTGTTCGCTCCGCCTCTGATACCCCAACAAGCACCGCATTATTCAATAAAAGGTGCCTTTTGTCTTTAGGATGTAGGAGATTCCATGGAGTTCAGTGTAAAGAGTGGCAGTCCTGAGAAGCAACGCAGTGCCTGCGTCGTCGTCGGCGTCTTCGAACCCCGTCGTCTCTCTCCGGTTGCCGAACAACTGGACAAGATCAGCGATGGCTACATCAGCTCGCTGCTGCGCCGTGGTGACCTGGAAGGGAAACCGGGTCAAATGCTGCTGCTGCATCAAGTTCCGGGCGTGCTCAGCGAACGTGTGCTGCTGGTGGGCTGTGGTAAAGAACGCGAGCTCGACGAGCGCCAGTACAAGCAGATCATCAACAAGACCATCACCACCCTGAACGAAACCGGCTCCATGGAAGCGGTCTGCTTCCTGACCGAGCTGCACGTCAAGGGTCGGGATACCTATTGGAAGGTGCGCCAGGCGGTGGAAACCACCAAGGCGGGCCTCTACAGCTTCGATCAGTTCAAGACCAACAAGGCCGAACCCCGTCGCCCGCTACGCAAGCTGGTGTTCAACGTGCCGACCCGTCGCGAGCTGACCATAGGCGAAAAAGCCATCGCCCACGGTCTGGCCGTGGCGAAAGGGGTGCGGGTCTGCCGCGACGTGGCCAACATGCCGCCCAACGTCTGCAACCCGGCCTATCTGGCCTCCCAGGCCCGTCGTCTGGCCGATGCCTTCGACAACATCACCACCAAGGTGGTGGGCGAGCAAGAGATGGCCGAGCTCGGCATGAACTCCTACCTGGCGGTGGCCCGCGGCTCCGAAAACGAAGCCATGATGGCTATCATCGAATACAAGGGCCATCCGGATGCCAAGCCCATCGTGCTGGTAGGCAAGGGGTTGACGTTTGACTCCGGCGGCATCTCCATCAAGCCGGCGGACGGCATGGACGAGATGAAGTACGACATGGGCGGCGCCGCCTCCGTGCTCGGTACCATGCACGCCCTGGCCCAGCTGCAGTTGCCCATCAACGTCATCGGCGTGCTGGCGGGCTGCGAGAACATGCCGGGTGGCAACGCCTATCGTCCGGGTGACATCCTCACCTCCATGTCCGGCCAGACCATCGAAGTGCTCAACACAGATGCGGAAGGCCGTCTGGTACTGTGCGATGCCCTCACCTATGTCGACCGTTTCGAGCCGGATACCGTGATCGACGTGGCGACCCTGACCGGTGCCTGCGTCATTGCCCTGGGTCACCACACCTCGGGTCTACTGGCCAACCACAACCCGCTGGCTCACGAGCTGCTCAACGCCTCCGAACAGGCCGGTGACCGAGCCTGGCGCCTGCCCCTGTTCGACGAGTATCAGGAGCAGATCGACAGCCCGTTTGCCGACATGGCCAACATCGGCGGTCGTCCGGCTGGCACCATCACAGCAGCCGCCTTCCTGTCGCGCTTCACCAAGAAGTACAACTGGGCCCACCTGGATATCGCCGGGACCGCCTGGAAGAGTGGCAAGGAGAAGGGTTCCACCGGTCGTCCGGTGCCCCTGCTGACCCAGTTCCTGCTGAACCGGGCCGGCGTGGATATCGAAGAGAAAGAGTAGGTCTCCTGCCCCATCTGATGCGTGCATCAATGGGGTTGGCGTTACCCCGAACCACAAGGAAGAGGCCCGCCTCTTCCTTGTTTCATTCTTGTGTCAGTGAGCCGCCGACAGGACAATGCCCTGTCAGCCTCGGCGACGGTCAATTTTCCGTCACCGCAAAACGGGATCCACCTGATGAGTCAAGTGACTTTTTACCTGATGAGCGAACAGGATGACGAGCGGGGCAGTGCCGTCGAGCGATTCGTCTGCCAACTGGCGGCCGACTCCTGGGGCGCGGGCCACCTCTACCTGTTCTGCGATGACGAGGCCCAGGCCCTGCGCCTGGACGAACTGCTGTGGCAGCTGCCGCCGGATCGCTTCGTGCCGCACCAGCTGCAGGGCGAGAGCGGCCAGGCACCGGTGGAGATAGGCCACCAGCCGCCGAAGCGGCGCTACGCCCGCCTCGTCAATCTGGCCAGAGAGACACCTTTGTTTGCAGGACACTTCGCTCAAGTGGTAGATTTTGTCCCCACTGACGAAACGCAAAAGCAGCAAGCCCGCGAGCGCTACAAGCACTATCGCCAGGCGGGCCACACCCTCGAGATGAGGGATCAGCCCGTCCTTGCCGCACCGGATCCGGCGCAGCCCTGACTGCGCCGCCTGTGATCCACGACGAATCAACACCAGAATCCATCCATCCAGAATACGGCGAGACCATGGAAAAGACTTTTAATCACAACGCCATCGAACAGGCGCTCTACCAGCACTGGGAATCTCAGGGCTACTTCAAGCCCCACGGCGATACCAGCAAAGACTCCTTCTGCATCATGATCCCGCCGCCGAACGTCACCGGCAGCCTGCACATGGGTCACGCCTTCCAGCAGACCCTGATGGACACCCTGATCCGCTACAACCGCATGCAGGGCAAGAACACCCTGTGGCAGGCGGGTACCGACCACGCCGGTATCGCCACCCAGATGGTGGTTGAGCGCAAGATCGCCGCAGAAGAGGGCAAAACCCGTCACGATTACGGCCGTGATGCCTTCATCGACAAGATCTGGCAGTGGAAGGAAGAGTCCGGTGGCACCATCACCCGCCAGATGCGCCGTCTGGGCGACTCCGTGGACTGGGAGCGCGAGCGCTTCACCATGGATGAGGGGCTCTCCGCCGCCGTGCAGGAAGTGTTCGTCCGTCTCTACGAAGATGGCCTGATGTACCGCGGCAAGCGCCTGGTGAACTGGGATCCCAAGCTCAACACCGCCATCTCCGATCTGGAAGTGGAAAACCGCGAGATCAAGGGCCACATGTGGCACTTGCGTTATCCGCTGGCCAACGGCGCCAAGACCGCCGAGGGCAAGGATTACCTGATCGTCGCCACTACTCGTCCGGAGACCATGCTGGGTGACACAGCGGTCGCCGTGAACCCGGAAGACCCGCGCTACAAGGCGCTGATCGGCCAGCACATCCTGCTGCCGCTGGTGAACCGCCTGATCCCCATCGTCGCCGATGAGCACGCCGACATGGAGAAGGGCACCGGCTGCGTGAAGATCACCCCGGCCCACGACTTCAACGATAACGAGGTCGGCAAGCGCCACAGCCTGCCGATGATCAACATCTTCACTCTGGACGCCCACGTGCGTGCCGAGGCCGAAGTGGTCGACACCAACGGCAACCCCTGCACTGCCTACGACGCCGCCCTGCCGGCCGAGTTCGCCGGTCTGGAGCGCTTCGCAGCCCGCAAGGCGATCCTGGCCAAGCTGGACGAGCTGGGCCTGCTGGACGAGATCAAGGATCACGTGCTGCAGCAGCCTTATGGCGATCGCGGTGGCGTGCCCATCGAACCGATGCTGACCGACCAGTGGTACGTACGCGTGGCGCCCATGGCCAAGACCGCCATCGAAGCCGTCGAAGATGGCCGCATCCAGTTCGTGCCCAAGCAGTACGAGAACATGTACTTCTCCTGGATGCGCGACATTCAGGACTGGTGCGTCTCCCGCCAGCTGTGGTGGGGTCACCGCATCCCGGCCTGGTATGACGATGCCGGCAACGTCTACGTTGGCCGCAGCGAAGACGAAGTGCGCGCCAAGCACAGCATCCCGGCCGTAACCGTGCTGCGTCAGGACGAAGACGTGCTCGACACCTGGTTCAGCTCCGCTCTGTGGACCTTCTCCACTCTGGGCTGGCCGAACAATACCGAGGCACTCAAGACCTTCCACCCGACCGACGTGCTGATGAGCGGCTTCGACATCATCTTCTTCTGGATTGCCCGGATGATCATGATGACCATGCACTTCATCAAGGACGAAAACGGCCAGCCGCAAGTCCCGTTCAAGACCGTCTACATCACCGGCCTTATCCGTGACGAAGAGGGCCAGAAGATGTCCAAGTCCAAGGGCAACGTGCTGGACCCGCTCGACATGATCGACGGTATCTCGCTGGAAGATCTGCTGGAGAAGCGCACCGGCAACATGATGCAGCCGCAGATGGCCGAGAAGATCGCCAAGCGCACCGCCAAGCAGTTCCCGGAAGGGATCGATGCCCACGGTACCGACGCCCTGCGCTTCACCCTGGCGGCGCTGGCCTCTACCGGTCGTGACATCAACTGGGACATGAAGCGCCTGGATGGCTACAACAACTTCTGCAACAAGCTGTGGAACGCCTCCCGCTATGTGCTGATGAACACCGAAGATCAGGATTGCGGCTTCTCTTCGCAAGGTAATGGTGGCGAGATGCAGTTCAGCCTGGCGGATCGCTGGATCCAGTCCCAGCTGCAAGTGGCCATCCGTGACTTCCGTACCGCCCTCGATACCTACCGCTTCGACATCGCAGCCGGTGTGTTGTACGAATTTATCTGGAACCAGTTCTGTGACTGGTATCTGGAGCTGACCAAGCCGGTGCTGACCAAGGGTTCCGAGGCCGAGCAGCGCGCTGCCCGCCACACCCTCGTGACTGTGCTGGAGACCCTGCTGCGTCTGGCGCACCCGATCATCCCGTTCATCACCGAGACCATCTGGAAATCGGTCGCCCCGCTGGCCGGCGTACACGCCGACACCATCATGATTCAGGCCTTCCCGGAGTTCGACGCCGCCAAGGTGGACGAAGCCGCGATGGCGGATCAGGAGTGGGTGAAGGAGTTCATCGTCAGCATCCGCAACATCCGCGCCGAGATGAACGTGGCACCGAGCGTGCCCCTCAACGTGCTGCTCAAGTGCGATACCAAGGACGCCCAGCGCGCCGCAGAAAACGAGGCCTTCCTCAAGTCGCTGGCCCGTCTGGAATCCATCCGTGTGCTGGCGGACGGTGAAGCCGCGCCCCTGTCGGTGAAGAAGCTGATCGGTGCCACCGAGCTGATGATCCCGATGGCCGGTCTCATCGACAAGGATGCCGAACTGGCCCGTCTGGCCAAAGAAGTCGCCAAGCTGGTCGGCGAGTGCGGCCGCATCGAAGGCAAGCTCGGCAACGAGGCCTTCGTCGCCAAGGCGCCGGAAGCGGTCATCGCCAAGGAGCGCGAGAAGCTGGAAGATTACCGTCTCCAGCTGACCAAGCTGGAAGCCCAGCAGGCCGAAATCGCCGCCCTGTAAGTCGACCCGTCCGGTCTCGAAAAGCCCCCTGCCAAGGGGGCTTTTTTATTTGTGCTGCGTTGGCACACCCTTTGCTGAGTGTTGCTCACTATCCACAACAGTTTGGGAAGGATGAGCGATGAAACGGTGGATCCAACATTTCTATCAACTGAACCGCCTTAACTGGCTGATGGTCTGGTTACTGCTCTGCTGCAGCATCATATTGCTGTTTCCGGCCGCTCTGATGAACGGCGCCGTCAGTCAGTGGGCCACGGAACACGCGGCCTGGCTGGGGGTCGGCATGCTGATCGCCATCTCCTACTTCTGCAGCCAGGGATTCCTCATCGCCTGGGAGTGGGGTTGCGAGGAGTGGCAATCACGCCGCCAGCAGGATCAGCTGGCCCAGATGATCGGCTTTCTCGACTTCAACGAGAAGGCGGTGCTGCGGGAGTTCGTGCTGCAGCGTAAAAGCGTCATAAACCTGCCGATCACCGAACCTGCCGTCAAAAATCTGATGGATGCCGGCGTGCTCACCTACGCCTATGGCAGACCGCTGCGGGAGAAGGATGACGAAAACCAGATCCGTGCCCTGATGATCGCCCTGCCAGCCCGGCCGCTGCTCACCTACAAGGTGCTGGGGCTATCGCGCGGCAAGATGAGCGAGGAGCAGGTGGAGCAGATCATGAACGCCCGTCCCAAGTTCGCCCAGAAGAGCTTCCAGCGCTAAACGCCGCTTCCCGAAAAGAACAGAGCCGGACACTGTCCGGCTCTGTTCTATCCGTCTTTTATCAGCCCTGTGGCTTACCCCTTGAGACTGGAGCAGAAGCTCACGTCATCCTGCAGCGGCTCGTTGCTCACGCTGTGGTAGAGCTCGAAGCAGGGGCCGTCGCCAAACTCCAGCCCGGCCGCGACTATGTCGCCGATGTGCTCCTGCCAGCGCGGCCCGTACTGGCTGCGATCCGTGATGAGGTAACGGGACTGGGCATAGCGTCCGGCGGGGATGAGCTGGGTCTCCACCTCCCCTTCACCACGCACCTCGGCCGGTACCGTGATGCCGATGTCGGTGCGGCACTGGGCCGGCGGCGTCACCTCCGGGTTGTCGTGGTAGATGAAGATCCACTCCCCGCCCTCCAGGCCACGCACGGCCGCCCACTGGTGCAGCCGACCGCAGACGGCGTCATATCCTTCGCCATAGGGACCGGTTACCCGGATATAGGCCAGGGTACGGGCATCCATCTCGACAGTTTTCATGGTGTTGCTCCTTGCTGATGTATGGCCTTCAGCATACGGGAGCAGGTCATCCCATGCGTGTCCCTCCTTGCTCTCCAGGTGTCCATTCTTGCGCTTGTCGCGGCGAAACTCCCCCGGGGTGCAGCCATAGTGGCGACGAAACGCCTTGGCAAACGCCTGGGAGCTGGCAAGCCCCGCCCCGAGGGCAATGGCGGTGACGCTGGCGTCGGTGTAACAGAGCTGCCAGGCCGCCCGCTGCATGCGCAGGCGCCGGCACATCTCCCCTGGCGTCTCGCCAGCCACGGCGGTAAACACCCGGTGGAAGTGATAGAAGGAGAGGCAGGCGCGGCTCGCCAACGCCTCGATGGAAAGGTCGGGATCCTGCTCCAGCGCCCGGATCACCGGCCGCAATCTGGCCCGATAGTCGACAACCACTCAGCCCGCCTCCCTGATCCGCGCCATGTAGAGGGCATCCACATACTCGCCCTGGCGAAAGGCGTAACCACGGGCCAGCCCCTCTTCCACAAAACCGAACTTGCGATAGAGCGTTTGCGCCGCCTGATTGTCGGTATAGACGGTGAGCTCGATGCGGCGCAGGTTGAGCCAGTTGTCGGCCATCTCCAGCGCCGCCGCCAGCAGAGCCGAGCCTACCCCCTTGCCGGCCCAATCATCCCTTACCCCCATGCCGATAGAGGCAACATGCTTGCGCCTGGGGTTGGGCTCGATATGGAGTGAAATATTCCCTACCAGCAGGCCATCGACCTCCGCTACCAGCGCCACCACGCTGCCGCTCTCCAGCCGCTTCTGCCAGACCCCCAGGGTCGGATAGGGCAGTTGCAGGGTGCCCGCCTGGGCATTGGGCATGGCGTAGAGATCCCGCAGGGCGGGGGCGTCGGCCGGTTCGGCATGGCGGATGGTGATATGCATCTGAGGCTCCTTCTCGAAAGCTTCATCATGCAGCATCACAAGGTGCCGGTCACCCCCTGCCACACCCATTTGCAATGCCTATCAAAAGGTGAGGAAAGGCCCATTGGCGCCTTTGTCTTGTGATCCGTAGGCTGGACCCCATATCAACGAGGAGAAGCATCATGACCGACAAGACCCTGCACAGCGCCAACGGCGCCCCCGTCGTCGACAACAACAACAGCCTCACCGCCGGCCCGCGCGGCCCCGTCCTGCTGCAGGATGTCTGGTTGCTGGAGAAACTGGCCCATTTCGATCGCGAGCGCATCCCGGAGCGGGTGGTGCATGCCAAGGGCTCGGGCGCCTACGGCACCTTCACCGTGACCCACGACATCAGCCAGTTCAGCAAGGCCGACCTGTTCAACGCCATCGGCAAGCAGACCCCGGTATTCCTGCGCTTCTCCACCGTGGCGGGCGAGAAGGGTGCCGCCGATGCCGAGCGCGACGTGCGCGGCTTTGCCCTCAAGTTCTACACCGAGCAGGGCAACTGGGATCTGGTGGGTAACAACACTCCGGTCTTCTTTATCCGCGATCCGCTGAAGTTTCCCGACTTCATCCACACCCAGAAGCGCGACCCACGCACCAACCTGCGCAGCGCCACCGCCGCCTGGGACTTCTGGTCCCGTCACCCGGAATCCCTGCACCAGGTCACCATCCTGTTCAGCGACCGCGGCATCCCCAAGAGCCTGCGCGAGATGAACGGCTACGGCAGCCACACCTTCAGCTTCATCAACGACGCGAACGAGCGCTTCTGGGTCAAGTTCCACTTCAAGACCGAGCAGGGTCACAGCTTCTACACCGATGAAGAGGCCGCCACCGTGGTCGGCCAGGATCGGGAGACCAGCCAGGCCGACCTTTACAACGCCATCGAGCGCGGCGACTTCCCGCGCTGGAAGGTCTATGTGCAGGTGATGCCGGAGGCCGAGGCCCACACCAGCAAGGTGCACCCGTTCGACCTCACCAAGGTGTGGCCCCACAGCGACTACCCGCTGATCCCGGTCGGCGTGCTGGAGCTCAACCAGAACCCGGACAACTACTTCGCCCACGTGGAGCAGGCCGCCTTCACCCCGGCCAACGTGGTGCCCGGCATCGGCTTCTCGCCGGATCGCATGCTGCAGGGGCGGCTGTTCTCCTACGGCGATACCCAGCGCTATCGCCTCGGGGTCAACCATGGCCTGCTGCCGGTCAACGCCCCGCGCTGCCCGTTCCACACCGCGCACCGTGATGGCGCTATGCGCAGCGATGGCAACGGCGGCGCCAGCCCCAACTACCAGCCGAACCGTTTCGGCACCCAGACCCCGAGCGGCCAGCACGAGCCGGCCCTGAGCCTGGAAGGTGCGGCGCTGCACTACGATTTTCGCGACTACGACGCTGACTACTACAGCCAGCCGGGGGCGCTGTTCCGCCTGATGGATGAAGGGCAGCGCGCGCGGCTCGCCGCCAACCTGGCTCGCTCCCTGGTCAATGTGGAGGACGACGCCATCGTCGCGGCCCAGCTCAAGCACTTCGAGCAGGCCGACCCCGAATATGCCAAGCGGGTAGAGCTGGCCCTGGCTGCCCTGCAGCGCTAAGCGGTCTGCCAATAAAAACGGGGGCCCGAGGGCCCCCGTTTGTACAGTCGCCAGTTGTCATGCACAAAAAACGGAGCCGAGGCTCCGTTTTTCAATGCTGCATCAATCCCGGACGGAACGTGCTTCCCGTTCTTCCCGCTCTCTGGCCAACAGGCGTTTGTACCACCAGCTACTGCGACGACGTTGTGCATTGGAAGAGCGACGAGCCATTTCTTAGGTTCCAGCCATGAGATGAAAGGAGGTGCATTATGCGATATGGATCACGTCTGTGTCTTTAGCTGGATCAAGAAAAGCTCACTGGCCGACGGTAATTGTCTGACGGTTTTTGTCCCTCGCCGGCTCGGCACTAGCCTCCACCGGGGAGCGCCAGATCAGGGGGCCATTGCTCTCCAGCTCGTTTTGCGGCCCGCACTCCAGCCAGGTATCTCCCTGCCGGATGCGCGCCCCCTGGGAATATTTCTGATCCTGGTACCAGCAGATACGCTCCGACAAGGCGTTCAGTGGCAACACCAGCTCGGTAGCGGCCGAATCACCCACGACCGTCGTCTTCAACGAGGCCTGCGCAGGGGTCTGCCAGAGAAGCGCCAGCAGGCAGGGCAAGAGGTATCTCATAGGGGTCATCCTGTTTTCTGTGGAAGCTCTTTTCAGGAAGCGACCACTCCCCGGGTTTACTTGACCGATAAATAGACGACTGGCTGGTATTCCGGAACCAATATGGTAGCCTGCCAGCGCCCGCCGGCAGCATCTCGCGGCCAGCAGCACATTCCCGGTGAATTTGTCGTTTCAAGACAAAATATAACCTTATTTATCAAATCGTTATTGGATATTATCCCGATGCGTATCATGCCGTTGCTCAAGGCGGCCTGCCTGAGCCTGATGTTGTCTGCCTGCGTTGCCCCCCTGTTGATGATGAGCCCCACCAGCCAGCTGATGTGGGCCCTGCTCAAGCCACTGGTCGGCTTCGACCCCAATGAAGTCAATTTGTTCGAACAACCGCTGCTCAAGGATCGGATGACCGCCATCCTCGGCCCCAACTACGACACCACCATGCAGCTGCTCAAGACCGCCAACGAGCTGCAGCAGGAGGGCCCCCTGTTCTACGTGATCTCCCGCTACGCCCCGGTACCGGACATCGCCAAGCAGGCCGGCATGGTGTGGAACTCGCAAACCAACCAGATGTCCGTGCTGCTGCAAAAAGGGGATGGCTCTACCCAGACCTTCGGTGAGAATCTGGCGGCCACGGCTCCCGTCTGGCCGAACGCAATGCAAGACTGGCAGAACAATCCCATCACCCAGGCAGCCGCCACCCTGAGTGGTGCGGGCAGCAATGCCATCCTCGGCACCGTCGTGAATGGGACCCAAGGCAGCGTCACCGACGCCCTGAGCCAGCAGGCTGGCAAGACCATCGCCGATACCGCCAAGCAGAGCGTCAACAGCGTGGCGACCTCCACCAGCCAGGCGGCCACCAAGGCGGTCACGACTCAGGCCAAACAAGCCACCAGCAGCGCGGCAGCCACCGTCAGCCAAGAGGCCGCCAAAGCGATGACGACTCAGGCCAAGCAAGCTACCAGTAGCGCGGCAACCACCGTCAACCAAGAGGCCACCAAGGCGGTGACGACCCAGGCCAAGCAAGCCACCAGCAACGCGGCAGCCACCGTCAGCCAGGAGGCCACCAAGGCGGTGACGACTCAGGCCAAGCAAGCCACCAGCAGTGCGGCAGCCACCGTCAGCCAGGAGGCCACCAAGGCGGTGACGACTCAGGCCAAGCAAGCCACCAGCAGCGCGACCGCCCCCCTGAGCGACGAGGCGCAAACCGAAGCCCGGACCCAAGCCGAAGCCGAACTGGAAGCTCTGTTCAAATGACAACAGGCCACCGCAAGGTGGCCTGTTTTTTTCCGCTCTATTGGATTGGCCCGGTGACGCAGGATATCCACCACCAGCTTGTGACGTTATGGCAAAGGGCACATAGACTGTTAGATAGTCTCAGGCACACTCGATGGAAGGAGTGCACCATGCGCCACCTGCTCGCGGCTCTCGCCTTGCTCTCTCTGCTGATTGCCCTCCCGGCGCCGGCGCTTATCTACTATTCCGAGCAGAACATGCCGCTCAATGGCCAAGACAAGGACGGAAAATCCATCGGTATGGCCGTCGAGCTGCTGCGCCTGATGTGGCGTGAGATGGGTGAGCCGGAGCAGCCCATCCACTTTCTGCCCTGGGCTCGTGGCTGGTACCTGCTGACCCAGCAACCGGATGCCGTGTTGTTCAGTACGGCGCGCACCCGGGAGCGGGATCCCCACTTTCTCTGGGTCTGCCCCATCAGCAATTCACGGGTCTCCCTGATGGGCCGCAAACAGAATGCCCCCAAAGTCGCCAGCCGGGAGGATCTCGCCCCGCTGCGGATCGGCGTCATGCAAGCCGATGTGGGGGAGCAGTTGTTGCTGAACCGGGGGCTGGCCCCGGGCAACATGATGGCAGTCGAGCGGATGGATCAGGTGGTGCGCCAGCTCATCATGGCACGCACCGATCTGGTGGCGGGCAACGAGGTGATGTTGCGCCATCAGGTCAGGGAGCTGGGCTTTCCCAACGAAGACTTCGTCACCGTCGCCATACTGGAAGAGCAGGACAACTGCTTTGCCTTCAATCCGCTGGCCGACAAACGACAGGTCGCCCGCCTGCAGCAGGCACTGGACAAGGTGCGCCAGAGCCACGAGTTCCAGCAGTTGCTGGCCCGTTATCAGCAGGCCAGCACCCTGCCCAAATCCCAGTCCCCTCTGCTGCGCATAAAATAAACACTACCATTACTCCCCCTCTCCCGCCCCGGCGGGAGTCTGTGGCGCCGTGATCAGGTGATTCAGGAAGAAATGGAACAGCTCGGCACGCGAACCGAGGCGCAACTTGCCATAAAGGTGCTTGCGGTGATTCTTCACCGTGCCACTGCCAATCCCGAGCTCGGCGGCAATCGCGTCGGTATCCAGCCCCTGCAGCAATAACCCGGCCACCTGCCGCTCCCGGCGAGTGAGCAGATCCCCTCCCACGCTCGCCATCCCCTGCTCCACCGCCCTCTTGATAAGGGCGCTGTCCGGCAGGGCGGTTTCCTCCGCCAGCCGCGGTTGTGCCTGCTGCCAGTGCTGGCGGCAAAGTGAGTGCACCAGGGGGAACAGCTCCTCCAGCCTGGCCAGCTCTGCCGCCCCAAGGCTCTGGCGCTTGCCGAGGCGCCCCAGAAACAGCACCAGGGTCAGCTCCTCGCGCACCGGCAGGATAAGCCCCACCTCCTCCTGCCAGCCGGTAGCCTGGTAGAAGTGCTGACGATAGTCGGGATCCAGCCTGCCCTGTGACACCTGGGCCAGGGTCCAGACCCCTGCCCCCAGGCCCGCCTTCAACGCCTGCATAAAGGGATCCTGACTGAAGTGGCTGGTGAGGTAGCGATCAAACAGCAGCGCCCGCTGATGGTTCAGGTTGTCATAGAGGTACACGGGGCGCTGGCCGACTCCCAACAAGAGCGCGCAATCGAAGGCCACCTGCTGGCGAATGAGGCGCACCAGGGCCGCCGGAAAGGCACTGCCGTTCAGGGCCTCGACCACCTCGGTCAGGTGGGGAATAAGCGATGGGTTGGTGCTGGATGAGTGGCTGCCGGTCATGGTGTTGTCGCTCCCGCTGCGGGGAAGAGGGCACCCCGTCACACCCTGTGATGCTAGCACGCCAGTGGCAAAACTGTCCCCTGGGGGACATAGCGGTGAGGCCCCCCCAACGGTGAGGATAAGGGCTTTTCCCCTGTTGTTGGAGCACCCATGATCAACCCCCATCTGCTTGACGAGCTGACCCGGCGCGGGCTTATCGCCCAGAATTCCGACCCGGAGACGCTGGCCTCCCACCTGGCCAAGCCGCGCACCGTCTATTGCGGGTTCGATCCCACCGCCGGTAGCCTGCATATCGGCCACCTGGTGCCGCTGTTGATGCTGCGTCGCTTCCAGCTGGCGGGTCACACCCCGGTGGCCCTGGTCGGCGGCGCCACCGGCCTTATCGGCGATCCCAGTTTCAAGGCAACCGAACGAACCCTCAACAGTGCCGACACCGTGCAGGGCTGGGTGGCCAGCCTGTCGGCCCAGATCAAGGCTTTGCTACCGGCAAGCGACGGACTGGCTGCCCCCGTGCTGGTCAACAATGCCGACTGGATGGGGCAGATGTCGGCCCTCGACTTCCTGCGCGACATCGGCAAGCACTTCTCGGTCAACGCCATGCTGGCGCGGGAATCGGTGCGCCAGCGGCTGGCCCGCCCGGATCAGGGCATCTCCTTCACCGAGTTCTCCTACGCCCTGCTGCAGTCCCAGGACTTTGCCGTGCTGCACCAGCGCCTCGGCTGCACCCTGCAGATTGGCGGCAACGATCAGTGGGGCAACATCACCAGCGGCATGGACCTCACCCGCCGCCTCCATCAGGCCCAGGTCTATGGCATGACCCTGCCCCTCATCACCAAGGCCGATGGTACCAAGTTCGGCAAGACCGAGGGCGGGGCAGTCTGGCTCGATCCGGCGCTCACCTCTCCCTACGCCTTCTACCAGTTCTGGCTTGGCACCGCGGACGAGGATGTCTACCGCTTCCTGCGCTACTACAGCTTCCTGCCCCTGGCGGCCATCGATGAGCTGGAGGCGGAGGATGCCACACGGCAGGGACGCAAGCAGGCGCAGCAGGTGCTGGCGGACGAGCTGACCGAACTGGTCCACGGCAAGGCTGCGCTGGCGGCGGCGCGGCGCATCAGCGAGCTGCTGTTTTGTGGCGACGTGGCCCGCCTCGGGGAGAGCGACCTGGCCCAGCTGGCGCAGGATGGCATGCCGAGCAGCCGTATCGAGGGGGAGACAGACCTGGTAAGCCTGCTGGTGGCCTGCGGCCTGGTCAGCTCGAAGCGCATCGCCCGCGAGCTGCTGGCTGCGGGGGCCATCAGCCTCAACGGCACGCTCAGGCAGGATGAGCAGCTGGGCCGGGGCGATCGCCTGTTTGACCGCTACCTGCTGCTGCGCCGGGGCAAGAAGCAGTACCATCTGGTGGAGTGGCTGGATTGAGCCCACTGACTGATACGACAAGGGGGCCGACATGGCCCCCTTGCTGATTTCTCATTGCGGCTTGTTGGCCCCAGGCAGCGGCCGCCAGGTGAGGCGAGTCACCTGGGTGCCCTGTACCTCGCACTGGAGGCCAAGATCCTGCCACCCCTTCTCCTGGCGCAGGGAGACCTCCCCCGCGATCCCCTGCTCGTCGACCTTGAGCTTCTCCTGCTCGAAGATCACCTTGTCGCCCCCGGCCAGCGCCATCAGCTTGCCACTGCAGAGCCAGTGGGCAAGATCGGCCCCCTTGAGCTTGACACCGCCGCTGGCCGCCTTGCGCTCCGCCGGGCTGGGGGCGAACAGCCCGGCCAGCTCGGCAGCCCGTTTGGTGAGCCAGCTCTCGCGCTGCTGCATGCTCATCTTGCTGACGAACTCGGCGGGCTGACCCTTCTCGTCCAGCCACTGGACCAGCTTGCCCTCGTCATCAAAACCGAACCGGGCGGCAGGCTCCTTCACACCGAACAGCTTGCCCCCCTTGAAGTAGTAACGGCTCTCCCCCTCCTGCTTGCCCTGCTCGTTCATGATGGGTACGGCGATGATGACGGGGGCACCGTCGATCCAGGCCTGGATGTCGACGCCGTCGTAACTCAGTAGCCGGGTATCGAGGGCACTATCGACCCCCTTTTCCATCAGGGTGAACTGCTCTTCAAGGGGGCTTGCCACGGCAGAAAGGGAACAGAGTCCCAGCCCCAGGCCGAGGCTCAGGGCGATCACGGTATTGCGCATAAGTGTCCTGTCATTGGCCATCAAGGCCAGGGTTAACTCTCTATCAGCCAGGCTCGCAGCCCCTCGCGATGGGTCTCGCTCAGGGGCAGGGACTGGCGGGTTTGGTAATCGAAATGGATCAGGGTCGTCTCGGCGGTGACGGCCAGCTCGCCTCCCTGCCAGGCTTCCTGCCAGAGCGTGAAGGAACTTGAACCGATGCGGCGCACCCCGGTTTTGATCAGAACCGGCTGACCGTAGAACAGCTCCCGTTTGAACTGCACCGTGTAGCCCGCGATGATCAAGTGCCAGTTGTGCACGTCCAGCTCGGGGGAGAAGATCCGGAACAGGGGATCCCGCGCCGATTCGAACCAGACCGCCGGCACCGTATTGTTGATGTGTCCGAGGGCATCTGTCTCCTGAAAACGGGGGTGGATCTGCATTTCCAGCATGGGGTGACTCCTTGTCAGCAGGGATTGGCGACTCGCCATCATTGATGGATCAAGATGTTACCCGATGAGAGACCCAAAAGGACAGGTACATGCCGCGGTGCTCGTCACCGCCATGGCGTGTCGCAACCTGGCCGGCCGGGCACCAAAAAGCCCCGCACGGCAGGCCATGCGGGGCTTGGTTTCAGGGGGATCAGTCCAGCAGATCGAAGCGATCCGCGTTCATCACCTTGTTCCAGGCTCTGACGAAGTCACAGACGAACTTCTCCTTGCTGTCGTCCTGGGCGTAGACCTCGGCGTAGGCCCGCAACACCGAGTTGGAGCCAAAAACCAGATCCACCCGGGTGGCCGTCCACTTCAGCTGGCCGCTGCTGCGCTCCCGCAGCTCGTAGAGGTTGTTGCCGGCCGGCACCCACTGGTAGGCCATGTCGGTCAGGTTGACGAAGAAGTCGGTGGTCAGGGCGCCCGCCCTGTGGGTGAAGACCCCGTGCAGGGTGCCGCCATGGTTGGTGCCCAGCACTCGCATCCCGCCCACCAGCACCG
Organism: Aeromonas sp. 19NY04SH05-1; assembly: GCF_040581895.1. Taxonomy (NCBI): domain Bacteria; kingdom Pseudomonadati; phylum Pseudomonadota; class Gammaproteobacteria; order Aeromonadales; family Aeromonadaceae; genus Aeromonas; species Aeromonas sp. 19NY04SH05-1. The sequence continues at coordinate 4,331,245 of NZ_CP095328.1, forward strand.
TCATCTCGTGGGCCGTCAGCCCCATCAACTGGGCACGATCCAGCAACAGCTCTTCCGGCGTGACCACATAGTCCTGCTTCAGCCAGTTGCGGAAACCGTCGGCCAGGGGCTCCAGCACGGCGAAGGAGTCCACGTCAGTTTGAGCCTGGCTGGCATCGCCCCGGCCCGGCGAGAAGGGCACGTTCACCGTCACCCCCGCCGCCTGGGCAGCCTGCTCTATGCCCAGATTGCCCCCGAGCACGATCAGATCGGCGACGCTCACCCCGCATTCTGCGGCCAGCTTGTCATAGACGGCCAGCACCCTGGCCAGCCGCTCCGGTTCGTTGCCGAGCCAATCCTTCTGCGGTGCCAGCCGGATGCGGGCGCCATTGGCCCCGCCCCGCTTGTCGGAACCGCGGAAGGTGCGGGCACTGTCCCAGGCGGTGGTCACCAGCTCGCCGATAGTGAGACCACTGGCGACGATCCTGGCCTTGACCGCGGCCACGTCATAGTCGCTGCGACCGGCTGGTACCGGATCCTGCCAAATCAGATCTTCGGCCGGCACATAGGGCCCCACATAACGGCTCTTCGGCCCCATGTCTCTGTGGGTCAGCTTGAACCAGGCGCGGGCGAAGGCGTCGGAGAAGGCAGCCGGATCGGCGCGGAAACGCTCGGCTATCTTGCGATATTCGGGATCGAACTTCAGCGCCATGTCGGCATCCGTCATCATCGGCTTGCAGCGGATCGAGGGATCCTCGACATCCACCGGCATGTCCTCTTCGGCGATGTTGATGGGTTCCCACTGATGGGCGCCAGCCGGGGATTTTTGCAGCCACCAGTCGTACTTGAACAGGAGTTCGAAGTAGCCGTTGTCCCACTTGGTCGGGTGAGTGGTCCAGGCCCCTTCGATGCCGCTGGTCACCGTATCGCGACCGATACCGCGACTGCTGTGGTTCATCCAGCCCAGTCCCTGCTCCTCAAGGCCGGCCCCTTCAGGCTCGGGGCCAAGGCGTTTGGCATCCCCGTTGCCATGGGCCTTGCCGACGGTGTGGCCACCGGCGGTCAGGGCCACCGTTTCCTCATCGTTCATGGCCATGCGGGCGAAGGTGACTCGCATATCCTGTGCAGTTTTCAGCGGATCAGGCTGGCCATCCACCCCTTCCGGGTTGACGTAGATGAGCCCCATCATCACCGCCGCCAGCGGGTTTTCCAGATCCCGCTCGCCGGAGTAGCGACCGCCCGGCTTGCTGCTCGGCGCCAGCCACTCCCGTTCGGAGCCCCAGTAGATGTCTTTTTCCGGATGCCAGATATCCTCGCGGCCGAAGGCGAAACCGAAGGTCTTGAGTCCCATGGACTCATAGGCCACGGTGCCCGCCAGGATCATCAGATCGGCCCAGCTGATCTTGTTGCCGTATTTTTTCTTGATGGGCCACAGCAGGCGCCGGGCCTTGTCGAGGTTGGCGTTGTCAGGCCAGGAGTTGAGCGGGGCAAAGCGCTGGTTGCCGGTGCCGCCACCGCCACGACCGTCTGCGATGCGATAGGTACCGGCTGAGTGCCAGGCCATGCGGATCATCAGGCCGCCATAATGGCCCCAGTCGGCGGGCCACCAATCCTGGCTGTCGGTCATCAGGGCCGTCACGTCCCGCTTGAGCTCGGCCATGTCGAGCTGCTTCAGGGCCTCCCGATAGTTGAAACCGGCTCCGAGGGGATTGGTCTTGCTGTCATGTTGATGGAGGATGTCGAGGTTAAGACTCTTCGGCCACCATGCCATGCCGGAGGTCTCGACCGAGGTGGAGCCACCGTGCATGACCGGGCATTTTCCGGGGGCACTTGCTGGATGTTTGCTCATCGCTGTCCTCATTTACTTTATGGTCAATAACCTGAAACAGCATGGCACAGGGAAATTGCATATTCTGTGCGCCTACAGCCGATTTTCTCCATTTCGGGGCAGGCAGAGCGATAGTGCGACTCCGTCTGTCAGCAGCCAACGGGCTGGCTACTGACGAGGATTTTCCTCCTCCGGCGGCCCTGCCAGCTCGGGCCGCAGCCAGGCGCTGCGAAAATCGAACCAGCCGAGCGCCGTCATCCGAACCCCGTGCACCCCGACCCGGCTCTCCAGCTCCAGCCAGTGGTGAAACAGCGGCACGAACCAACCCTGGCGTTGCACCTCGGCCAGCAGAGCGCGCGGGCCTGGCTCCTCGCCGCGGGTACGCCACTGGGTCAACCCCTGCCACAAGTCCTGCTGGCCGGCCCATACCCTGCGCAGCAGCGGCGTGCCCTGCAGCCAGGCGTAGGGGGCGAAGGCATGTTCATGCTCCAGGTTGAGGGTACCGAGCCAGAGATCCACGTCTTCATCTGCCCCGCTCACCCAGCGGCCGTAATCCAGGGTACGCACCTCGAGTTCGATGTCCTGCTCTGCCAGCAGGCTGCTCATGGCATTGGCACACTCGTTGAACTCCAGATGCTGGTTGAAACAGGCCAGCACCAGATGACGCGGCCGCCCGGCCGGCGCCGGCAACGGGGCCGGCTGCGCCTCGCGCCAGTGAGGCAGAAGCCCCAGCGCACTGGTCCAGCCCCGTTGCAGTTCGGGGGCGACCCGGGCCATCAGGGCGATGGGGTTGAGCAGCTGTGCCAGCCACTGGCGCAGGGCTGGATCCTGCAGGGATCCGGATCTGTCGTCCTGCAGCAGGAAGTAGCAGCCGGACTCGAGCTCGGATTCGCCGTGCATGGTGCCCAGCTCCGGGCTGTCGCGCCCCAGCTGCAGGTGGCTCTCCAGCCGCTCCGCCAGCTCGGGCAGCATCCAGATGTCGATTTCGTCGAGCAGGGCACGTAACCCGAAGTAGTCGTCGAACGCCTCCAGACACAGGTGCAGGGGATCGTTGGCAACCACCTTGTAAGGACCCGTGCCCACCGGCTGCAGGGCAAACCCCGCCTCCCCCTTGAGCTCGCGCGGCAATATGACGGCCACCGGCTCGGCCAGCAGGTGGGGCAGCAGGGGATCCGGGCTGTCGAGGTGCAGATCCAGGGTGCGCGGCCAGGGGCTCTCCAGCCGCGCCAGATGGGCGAACAGCGGGCGATCCCGCAAGGCGAGCAGGCTCTCCATCACGTCCTCCACCGCCAGCTCGCGGCCGTGGTGAAAACGCACCGCCGGCCTCAGGTAGAAGCGCCAGTGGCAGGAGCCGAGGCACTCCCAGTGGTGGGCCAGATCCCCCTCGATTTCCCCATTTTCCTCATTTCGCCGGGTTAGGCCGTTGAAGATCTGGCGACTGAGGTGCACCTCGGAGCGGCGCATGGGGCCGGTGGGCAGCAACTGGGGCAGCGGCCGGTAGTAGGGCACCCGCAGGATCTGACGCCCCTCCCGGGTGGCCTGACCGAGCTGTTCGATGAGCAGCGGGGTGAGCAGATCCAGCCGATCCTCGGCCAGCCGCACCGCCTGGGCGAGTTGGCCCTGACTAAGCAGATCCCGCAGCCGGCGGCGAGTCAGACTCTCCTGACTGTCGAGCAGGGTGAGCCGGGAACGCCGTCCCCTGCCCGCCTCCGCCGACCAGCTGAGCCAGCCCTGTTCCTGCATCCGGCGCAGCAGCAGGCGGGCATTGCGCGGGGTGCAGCAGAGCAGATCCGCCACCTCGGCGAGGCTGATCTCCCGCTCATCGCAGCCAAGCTGCTGGGCGAGTCGTTGAAATTGCTGGTAGAGGCGACCGGTCGGCATAAAAGAGGAAATCCTGTTGCAATAAGTCATCAGTTTTTACTTCCGCATTTTAGCTCAATACTGCCGGTGAACATGAGAGAGAACCCACAGGAGCCCCATCATGAACCAGGTCATCTCCCCCAAACCGAACCGGATCCAGCAGTACCTGCGCCGTTACTTCAAGCGGATCCTGCCCCGACCACTGCCGTTTATCGAGGATCCCATGAGCCAGCTCAATCGCCTGATGCAGTGGGACATGAACCAGATTGACGACAGGGAATATCGCCGCCGCCTCTGATATGACAGGGAATAGATACGGGAGATCTGCCTGTTTACATCGGCCACGGGACTGATAGATTGGACGTCTATCCATCCATAATGGTGACATCCAACAAGGAGTGTGTGATGAAAGATGCGACCCTGGCCCTGCACCACGGCTTTGCCAACGACCCCACCACCAAGGCGGTGGCCGTGCCCATCTACCAGACGGTGGCCTACGAATTCGAGAGCGCCCAGCACGGGGCGGATCTGTTCAACCTGGCGGTGCCGGGCAACATCTACACCCGCATCATGAATCCCACCAACGATGTGCTGGAGCAGCGGATGGCTGCGCTGGAAGGGGGCATAGCCGCGCTGGTGGTTTCGGCCGGTTCCGCCGCCATCACCTACGCCATCCAGGCGCTGACCGCCGCCGGCGACAACATCGTCTCCACGCCCCAGCTCTATGGCGGTACCTACACCCTGTTTGCCCACATGCTACCGAGCTTCGGGGTCGAGGTGCGCTTCGCCAGGGATGACAGCGCCGAGGCCATCGCCGCCCTCATCGATGACAAAACCAAGGCGGTCTACTGCGAGAGCATCGGCAACCCGGCGGGCAACATAGTGGACATAGCAGAGCTGGCCAGGGTGGCCCACGCCCGCGGCGTGCCCCTCATCGTCGACAACACGGTCGCCACCCCTGTGCTGTGCAAACCCATCGAGCACGGTGCCGACATCGTCGTCCACAGCCTCACCAAATACGTCGGCGGTCACGGCAACTCGCTGGGCGGTGTGGTGGTCGACTCGGGCAAGTTCCCCTGGGCGGATCACGCCGACCGCTTCCCCCAGCTCACCCAACCCGAGCCCTCCTACCACGGGGTGGTCTACACCGAGGCCTTTGGCCCGGCGGCCTTCATCGGCCGGGTACGCACAGTGCCCCTGCGCAATACCGGCGCGGCGCTCGCCCCCATGAACGCCTTCCTGCTGCTGCAGGGGCTGGAGACCCTGAGCCTGCGCATGGAGCGCCACGTGGACAACGCCCTGCAGGTCGCCCACCACCTCAAGCATCACCCCAAGGTAGCCTGGGTCAGCTACGCCGGCCTGCCGGGTCACCCTCACTACCTGCTGGCGGAGAAGTACATGGCCGGCCGCCCCTCGGCCATCCTCTCGTTTGGCCTGAAAGAGGGCTACGAGGCGGGGGTACACTTCTACGATGCGCTGAAGATCTTCAAGCGGCTGGTCAATATCGGCGACGCCAAGTCGCTGGCCTGTCACCCCGCCTCCACCACCCATCGTCAGCTGAGCGAAGAGGAACAGGCCAAGGCTGGGGTCAAGCCGGAGATGATCCGGCTGTCGGTGGGGATCGAGGCCATCGAGGACATACTGGCAGATCTGGATCAGGCGCTGGAGGCCTGATCGCCCCCCGTAGTCCCCTCAACCGACAGCAAAGAGAAGGCCCCGCCAAGCGGGGCCTTCGTCTCTCTGGCCGAGCCGTATCAGCGACTATCGGCCGGCACCTTGTCGCGGCGGGATTTCCACCACCAGCGCAGCCGGATCTGGGAGACCAGCATGCCCGCCAGCATCAGGGAACAACCGGCGACGGCGCGCTCGTCCAGGGTCTCGCCAAGCAGCAGCACGCCCCCCACGGCGGCGAACACAGTCTCCAGACTGAGGATGATGGCGGCGTGGGCCGGGTGGGCGCCACGCTGCCCCAGCACCTGCAAGGTGTACCCCACACCGACCGACACTACCCCTGCATAGAGCAGCGCCTGCCAACCGGCCAGTGCTCCACCCAGAGTCGGCGTCTCGATGACGAAGGCGGTGGCAAGACTGAGCAGGCCGCAGACCACGAACTGCACCCCGGCCAGCCGGATAGGGGCGACGCGTCTGGCGTAGTGATCCAGCACCAGCAGATGAATGGCCCAGAACAGGGCGCCGATCACCTGCAGCAGATCGCCAAAGCCGATGGTGAAGTCATCGGTCACGCTCAGCACATAGAGGCCGGCCACCGCGATCAGGGCCCCTACCCAGGTGTTGGCACCCGTCTTGTGATGGAGCAGCAGACCCAGCACGGGGACCAGTATGATGTAGAGCCCTGTGATGAAGCCCGCCTTGGCAGCCGTGGTATAGAGCAGTCCCACCTGTTGCAGGGAAGCGGCACAGAACAGTACCAGCCCGGCCAGCATGCCGCCCACCAGCAGTTGCTGGTGCGAACCCTGAGCAATGGTCGGCTGCCTGGCCTTGAGCCACCACAGCAGGGGTAACAGAGAGAAAGCGCCGAGCAGGAAACGCAGGCCATTGAAGGTATATGGCCCCATATGGTCCATCCCCAGGCGCTGGGCGACGAAGCCCATGCCCCAGATGGTGGCGGCCATCAGCAACATTAGATTGGAACGCATGACGATTCATCCTTAAATCGGCGTTTTACGGAATATCCTGTCCAAGATACCCGCCTCCCCCGTCCCTTGTCTGCAAGGAAAGCGGGTTTTATTCACAGGACCAGCAGGGCCACCAGCAACAGGTTGCTTCTGAGGATCCAGACCACCCGGAAGTGCTGCTGGGTGGAGATCATCGGCGCCTTGCCACTGCGCAGGGAGCGCCGCCAGCGATAGAAGAGGCGGCTGGGGTAGTCGAGGGTGGCGACGATCAGCAGAAACAGCGCCGCCTTGGCGAGATATTCGGGGTGGGCAAGAAGCTGTTCCATGGTGCGGGCCTGCGCCAGCACCAGCAGACAACCGGTAACGAAGAGGCTGAACAACGCCAGGGCGGCGATCCCGTCCACCAGCAGCAGCCGGCGCACACGCACCATGGTCAGACCCCGGCGAAAGATCAGGTATTCGATGGCCAGGGCCAGGATCAGGGTTCCGATGGCACCATCATGGATGACCGGGATCAGGGGGTGTGTCAGCATTGCAAGTTTCTCATTTTCCGCCTTTAGACGTGCGCTGCGCCATCATATATGCTGGAGTCACCCGAGACGAAAAGGATAGCGTCATGTCCCCAGCCAAGCCCAGGAGCACCTGGTCTTTGATTGCCCGAATGCGGCTTGGCCTGCTGCTGCTTTTCATTCCCGTCCTGTTGCTCGGCAGCATCTACTACCTGCATATGGAACGCACCCTGCGCCAGGAGCAGGAGAACAACCTGATGGCCCGCAACACCCAGTACCTGCATACCCTGATCGAACCCTATCTCGAAGAACTTGAACGCCAGTTTACGCTGATTTATCAGCAGGTAAATTATCAGGATTTCAGCGAGCCGCAGATCCACAACCGCGCACGCTACCTGCAGTCATGGCGTGCCTATCAGGCAGTAATGGAGCTGGATTACATCTATGTGGGCACGGAGCTGCGCCAGATGCTGATCTACCCGTCCTGGCAGGCGGATGACCAGTTCGATCCCAGAACCCGTCCCTGGTACCAGCTGGCCTCCCGCCATCCCGATCAGCTGGTCTGGACTGATCCCTACTACGACTACACCATGGGCACCCTGACCATGGCGCTGGCCAGAACCATCCAGGATCCGGCGGGCAAGCGGGTCGGCGTCCTCTCTCTCGATACCCAACTCACCCCCCTCGCCAACTGGCTAAACAAACGGGATCGGTTGGATCATCAGGAAGAGGGCTACCAGATCCTGCTCAACCAGGACGGCGTTGTGCTGGCGCACCCGGACCGCAACCTGGTGTTCAAACCCCTGCCCCAGATCGGCTGGCAGGTTCGCATGTCGGCCCCGCAGGGCTTCTTCCTCGATGAAACGAGCGACCTTATGGTGGCCTACCACCATATCCCCAGACTGAACTGGATCCTGCTCAGCGTGGCGCCGACCGCCCACATGCAACAGGTCACCAACAGCGTCTCCATCAACGTACAGCTGATGATCGGATTCGCCTTCGTGCTCTATCTGCTGCTGGCCCTGCTCTGGTCACGTTACTTTCGCCGCATGCTGGGCGAGATCACCCTGCTGATCAGGGCCAGCCGCATCGGCAATATCAGCCCCCAGAGCAACAGCAGGATGCTGGAGCTCGCCAACGTCTACGAGGAGATAGCAGCCGCCAGCCAGGACTTTGCCCAGATCCGCCGCCAAGCCAATCAGGACAAGCTCACCACCCTCTACAACCGGCGCTTCTTCGACGAATGCCTGCAGCAGCAGCTCGATGCCGGCAAGCAAATCGGACTGGTGATGTTCGATCTGGACGACTTCAAGCGGGTCAACGACACCTATGGCCACCAGACCGGTGATGTAGTGCTCCGGCGGGTCAGCAAGCTGGGCTTGAGCCTGTTCCATGAATGGGGCTGGTTCTGCCGCTATGGCGGCGAAGAGCTGGTGCTTATCTTCCGCCTCGATGAACACACTGACGTGTTTGCCTCCCTGCTGGAAGCCTTTCGCCACGGGGTGGAGCTGCTGGAGTGGCGAGAGCCCGAGCTGCGCATTACCCTCAGCGCCGGGGTGGCCATCAGCCACACCGGCGTATCGGCCAGGACCCTGGTCGAGCAGGCCGACAACGAGGTCTACCGCGCCAAGCGGGAGGGGAAAAACCGGGTCTGCTTTCCTCTGGCGTCAGCCGACCATTCCGCCCCCTCACCGACCGGCGACGGCTGATCCCCGCACTGGTTTTTCAGAAGCTGTCTGCAAAGCACACCAACCCACAGTGGCAACCAAAACGTCCGCAAAAAAACGAGAGGCCCGCAGGCCTCTCGTGTTGCATTCGGGGGACCAGCGTCACCGCTGCCACGCCAGGGTCGGCCAGCCCAGCTCATCTGCCAGCTGGCGCAGGGCCGGCGCCGGGTTGACCGCATGGGGATGGTCTACCGCCCGCAGCAGGGGCAGATCGTTGTGGGAGTCGCTGTAGCCGTGGCTCTCCCGCCAGGGGTCGGCGCTTGCGGCAAACAGCTGGTTGATGCGAGCCACCTTGCCCTCGCGAAAACTGAGGGTGCCGCGGGTCTGGCCGGTCAGCATGCCGGCCTCTTCATCCAGCAGGATGGCCACGCAGTGATCCATCCCCAGCATCTGCGCCATGGGGGCCACCAGATGCTCGCCGGAGGCGGAGATGAGCACCAGCTCGTCGCCCCGCTTGCGGTGCCATTCGATGCGCTCCACCCCCTCAGGGTAGATGCGCTCGCGCAGCACCTGCTCGGCAAAGCGGGCACAGAGCGGGTCGAGCCATTGGCGCGACTTGCCTGCCAGCGGCTGCAGGGTGAAGGCCATGTACTGGTGCATGTCCATCTTGCCCTGATGGTAGAGGGACATCATCGCCTGCTCCTCGGCGATCATGCCGGCCGGGGCCAGCTCCTCGGTCACCATGTACTCCAGCCAGAGGCTGGCGGAATCCCCCGCAATCAGGGTCTCGTCCAGATCAAACAGTGCCAGTGCCATGGGTGCTCCTCGCAGTGAAAATGGAAATGTAATGGGGCGTCATGCTACCTCACAGAGTTGATCCCGGGCCACCGCCAGGGTCACGGCGCCACCCACCGGCAGCAGATCCCGGGCCGAGCGGTTGAGGCAGTCCACCGTCAGCATCCCCGCCGCACAACTCACCTGATAGCGGATCACGTTGCCTAGCAGCTGCTGCCCGCTGATAACCCCCGGCAGGTGCGGCTCATCGCTGCGGGCGCCGGCCGGCAGCAGGGAGAGGGACTCCGGTCGCAGCGCCAGCTTGCCACGGCAGTGCTGGCCGAACAGGGCCTTGGCCTGCTCGCCATCGAGCAGGTTGTAGTTGCCGATAAAGCCCGCCACGAAGGCATCGGCGGGGCGGGTGTAGATCTCCTCCGGCGTGCCGCTCTGGACGATGGATCCCTTGTTCATCAGGAAGATCCGGTCCGACATGGTGAGCGCCTCCTCCTGATCGTGGGTGACGAAGATGGTGGTGAGCTCGAGGCGCTGCTGGATCTCGCGGATCTGCTGGCGCAGGCTGCGGCGGATGCGGGCATCCAGCGCCGAGAGCGGCTCGTCCAGCAGCAGGATCCGCGGCTGCACTACCAAAGCCCGGGCCAGGGCCACCCGCTGGCGCTGGCCACCGGAGAGCTCGGCCGGATAGCGGCGCTCGAAGCCGGTCAGCTCCACCAGCGCCAGCGCCTCCTGCACGCTGGCGGCCAGATCCCGCCCCGGCTGGGGCTTCATCTTGAGGCCGAAGGCGACGTTGTCCCGCACCGTCATGTTGGGGAACAGGGCATAGCTCTGGAACACCATGCCGATGCCCCGCTTCTGGGGTTCCTGCCAGGTGATCTCCTCACCGGCCACCCGCACCTGGCCACCATCCACCGGGGTGAGCCCGGCCAGCGCCCGCAGCAGGGTGGACTTGCCGCAGCCGGAGGGGCCGAGCAGGGTCACCAGCTCCCCCTTGCGGATGCCGAATTCGATCCCCTCGAACACCTTTGTCTCGCCGTAGGACTTATGCAGTTGATTCACTTCTAGATGGAACATCTTGATTCACCTATGAAATCTGTTCGCCGCCCAGGTGAGCAGCAGGGTCAGCAGGAAGTAGCTCATCACCAGCGCGCTGGTGAAGTGGCCCGAGGTCGAACGCATGTTGTAGAGGTAGACCTGCAGGGTCTCGTAACGGGTACCCACCAGCATGTTGGCAAACACAAACTCGCCGAGCAGGAAGGAGAGCGACAGAAACAGCGCCGCCAGCAGCCCCTTGCGCAGGCAGGGGATCACCACCAACAGGAAGGCGCGCCGGCTGCTCGCCCCCAGCAGGTGGGCGGCATCCATCAGATCCCTGAGCGGTACTCCCTGCAGGCTGTTGGCCAGCGCCCGGTACATGAAGGGGAGCACCACGGTGAACCAGGTGCCGATCAGGATCCACGGTGTGCCGATAATGGGCAGAACGCCGTCGGCGTAGATCTGCAGCAACCCCACCGACGACACCACGGGCGGCACCGCGAAGGGGAGCAGGATCAACAGGTTCATCCAGGGATCCAGCTTTGGGAAGTAGTAGGCCACCACCAGCACGGTCGGTACCAGCACTAGCGTGCCGAGCAGCAGGGTGGCGAAGCAGACCAGCAGGCTTCGGCCAAACGCCGCCAGAAAGCGCGGGTCGCCCCAGAGCTTGAGATACCAGTCGAGGGTGAAGCCGTCAGGCAGCAGGGTGGCCCCCCAGCGGGTGGAGATGGAGTAGAGAAAGGTGGCCAGCAGCGGCAACAGCAGGGTAGCCACCAGGGCTCCCAGCACCCAGCGCGGCCAGCCAGGTTTCAAATCATGCATGGGATTGCCCCTTGTTCACGTAGCTCTTTTTCAGCAGCCACTGGTTGGCGGCCGTCACCACCCCCAGCAGCACCATCAGGATCACCGCCAGCGCCGCCGCCATATTGGGCTCGAGGAAGATGTCGCCGGAGACCAGGCTGGCCACCCTGATAGTCACCAGGTTGAAGTTGCCGGTGGTGAGGGCGTAGGCGGAGGCATAGGCCCCCACCGCGTTGGCAAACAGGATGATCAGGGTGCCGAGCAGCGCAGGCGTAAGCACCGGCAGCGCCACGTGCCAGACATATTGGCTCTTGCTCGCGCCGAGCAGGGCGGCGGCCTGCGGCCACTCATCCTGCAACGCATCGAAGGCCGGATAGAGCAGCAGCAGGGCGAGCGGGATCTGGAAGTAGGTGTAGATGAGGATGAGACCGCTGCCGGAGTAGAGGTTGAAGCCGTCGATGAGGCCCCAGGATTTCAGCAGCAGGGTCACGGCGCCATTGATGCCGAGAATGATGATGAAGGCGAACGCCAGCGGCACCCCGCTGAAGTTGCCGGTCATGGTGACAAAGGCCAGCAGCAGCCGTTTCACCCGCTCACCGCTGTGGCGCAGCGCCGCCGCCCCCAGCGTGCCGATGGCGAGCCCCGCCAGACTGGCGATGCCGGCGATGCGCAAGGAGTTGCCGAACGATTGCAGATAAAAGGGGGAGCTCAAAATCTCCCGGTAGTAGTCGAGGCCCCAGCCGTCCGGGGTCTGAAAGCTGCCCACCAGCACCCACACCATGGGGGCGAGCTGGAACAGGATCATCAGGAGAACGAACGGCAGCAGCACCAGCGCGGGCAGCCAGTGGCGGCGCAGCCGGCGCCGGGTGACGGTCGGTTGATCCGCGAGGATCTCGGTGGTGGCGGGCATCATCAGTGTACCTCCGGCAGGTTGCCGGCCTTGAGCAGCGGCGGGCAGCCCGGCTTGTCGTGGGAAACTCCCAGCAGGTCGGCCATCAGGGCGCAGAGCTGGGTCTGCTGCATGGCGGGACCGGCCGGCCACTGGGCCACGAACGCATCGCCAAACAGCCAGAGCGGTACCCGGCGCTCTTCGGTCAGGGTGCCGCCGTGGCTGAGATCGTTGTTCATGCCGTGATCCGAGGTGATCACCACCTGATACCCCTCCGCCAGCCACTGGGGCAGCAGGTCGGCCAGCAGGCTGTCCATCCGGCGCGCCTGATTGCGGTACTGACGGGAGTCGAGGCCGAACCTGTGGCCCGCATCATCCACCCCCATCGGGTGGATCAAGAGAAAATCGGGGTCGTACTGGCTGCGCAGCCACTCGCCATCCATCAGCAGGTGGCTGTCGGGGTAGCCGTCATCCCAGTAGAAACAGCCGTGCTGGATGGGCAGTCGCTCGTCATGGGTGAAGCGATCACGGGCCGCTTGCCAGGGGCTCTGGTTGTAGAGCTCGCTTATCCAGTGGTAGGCCGCCGCCGCGGTGCGTTTGCCGCCCGCCCGGGCCAGATGGAAGATGGACTCCTGCCGACTGAGACGGCTCACCCCGTTGTGGGTGATGCCGCTCTCCACCGGCGTCGTTCCGGTCAGGATGCACTCGTAGAGGGGCCGGGAGAGGGAGGGGAGGGCGCAGCTCAGGGTGGCCTGCAACCCCTGTCCCGCCTCCACCATGCCCGCGAGGTAGCCCATGCAATGGGCTACCTCGGCGGAGAGGCCATCCACAAGTACCACTATCACCTTGTGTTGCACTGGCCGCTCCTTACTGCATGTTGATCATGACGGTTTCCTGCCACTGGCGCGGCAGGGCCTTGGAGCTCTGCTCCCAGGCTGCGTGATCCTGGACCGGTTTGGCATTGGCGTACTGCTCGGCCGGCAGCAGCTTGGCCTTGACGTCATCCGGCAGAGTCACGTTGCTGCGGATGGGGCGGGCGTAGCCGCGCGCCAGGTTGATCTGACCGGCGTCGGAGAGGATGTATTCCCGCGCCAGCTTGGCGGCATTGGGGTTCTTGGCCCACTTGTTGATGATGGTGGTGTAGCCGGCGATGACGGAACCGTCGCTCGGGATCACCACATCAAACTTCTTGGGGTCGATCTGGTCGCGGTAGTTGAGCGCGTTGAAGTCCCACAGCACACCCACTTCCACTTCGCCCTTCTCGATGTTGGCGATGGTGGGGTCGTTCAGCGACAGACGGCCCTGCTGGGCCAGCTTGCCGAACAGCTCCAGCGCAGGCTTGAGGTTTTTCTCGCTGCCGCCGGTGGCATAGGCCGCCGCCAGCACGCCGTTGTTGGCCTGGGAGGCGACACCCACGTCACCCAGGGTCACCTTGTAGTCGCCGCCCAGCAGGGATTGCCAGCTGGTGGGGGCGGCCTTGACCAGATCCTTGTTGATCAGGAAGGCGATGGTGCCGGTATAGGCCAGCATCCAATGACCGTCCGCATCTTTGGCCCAGTTCGGAATGTCGGCCCAGGTGGAGGGTTTGTAGGGCTGGGTGACTCCCTGCTTGACCGCGACCGGGCCGAAGGCGCCGCCCACATCGCCGATGTCGGCGGTGGCGTTGCCCTTCTCGGCGGCAAACTTGGCGATCTCCTGGGCCGAGCTCATGTCGGTGTCCTGATGCTTGATGCCGTAGATGCTGCCGAGTTGCTGCCAGGTATCCTTCCAGTTGGCCCAGCTGTCCGGCATGCCGACGCTGCTGAGCTGGCCTTCACCGCGGGCGGCCTTCTCGAGATCCGCGATGTTCTCGGCGGCAAACAGTGGCTGACTGATGGCCACCAGGGCCAGTGCACTTGCGATCACGCTTTTCATCATTCCATCCCTCTGGACTAGGTCAGTTAAGGTTCGAGAGGGATGCTAGAGGGGAAATATGACGGTGGCGGGGCGCTTTGATGGCAGTTTGATGACAATCGCCCTGTCATGGCGCTGTCATCCTGCACGGTTACAACTCTCAATCCGAGTGAGGCTGGACTACTCCAGCGAGGGATGAACCAGCCACGGCAGCCAGGATGATCGACAGGAAGATGAGCGTGATCGAACCGAGATTGAGCGAGCGGGCAGTGGCCGACGGCCGTGCCTCCAAGTGTGAACAGATTTGCCAGACCCTGCGCCGCTATATCGGCAGCGGCCAGCTGGGTGCGGGGCAGCAGCTGCCCGCCGAGCGGGCCCTGAGCGAGCGCTTCGCCACCACCCGCATCACCATCAAGGAGGCGCTCTCCAGTCTCGAGGCGGATGGCCTCATCTACCGGGCTGAGCGGCGCGGCTGGTTCGTGGCACCGCCCCGCCTCACCTACGACCCCGCCATCCACACCCACTTTCACCAGTGGATCGGCGAGCAGCAGCGCACCGCCGAGACCCGGGTGCTGGCCCACGGCGGCGAGCTGGCCAGCAGCGAGCTCTGCCGCTGGATGGGGCTGGAGCCTTTTACGCCGCTCTATGAAATCCGCCGCCTGCGCCTCATCGACGGTCGTCCTGTATTGCACGTCAGCCACCACCTGCTGGCCAGCCGCTTTCCCGACATCGCCAGCGCGCCGCTGGCCAGCTCCCTCACCGAGCTCTATCGGGAGCGCTATGGCATAGGCCAGGGCGGGGCGAGTCTCGAGATCACCCCCTCGGCGGCGCGCGGCGCCATTGCTCGCTCCCTCAATCTGGCGGAGGGGAGCGCCGTGCTGCGGCTGGTGCGGGTCAACTACGACGAGCGGGGAGCGCTGGTGGATTGCGACATCGAACACTGGCGGCCGGATGCGATCCGCATTCACCTCGATACACGAGCATTGCAGCCGCTCGCAGGCACGCTGTCGCAAGTCCGGCTCGCCGATTAGGGAATATCCAGAGCACTGTCGAGCACAGTGGCGATCCGCATCCATCTCGATACCCGCACCATGCCGCCTGTATTCGAGGGGGCCATTACAGACCCTGGTCGCGGATCGGGGATGAGCCGGCGAACACAGACGGGCAGCGCGGGCGCGCATGAGGTCATGGGTATCGCCTGAACAGGCGGACAACTCCGGGAGATAAAGAGACGCGGATCCCACGGGATCCGCCGGGATCAGTTGTCGATATTGGGGATCAGGTCGTCGAAGCTCTGGTAGCCGCAGTCCGCCAGTTGCAGCGACATGGTGTAGGTCTTGCTGTGTTCCTGATGGCCGATGGCGGGGCGATTGAGCTTGAGTTCCTGATGCCAGTACTCCTTCATCCGCTCGATCAGCGCCATCGCCTCGCTCTCGTTGAGATGGAGCTGACACAGGGCCATGTAGTTGTTGGGCTTGTGCATGTTCTCCACCAGATAATCCCCCAGCACCGACATCGCCTGGCGGGCCTGCTGGCGAGCGAAGCGGCTGTGCTGCTCGAAGCTGATCCGCTCGCTGATGAGGAAGTGATAGCTGTTGTCGAGGCCAAGCTGCAGTATGCCGAGCTTCTCCAGCTTGCGCAGGTAGAGGTAGCAAGAAGCGTCGGTCAGGCCATACTCCCGCTTGAGATCGATCAGGGTCTTGTCGCGCCAGAAGATATTGGCGAGAAAAGCGTAGAGGCCGGGCTCATTGTGAAACGCCTCGTCCTGCTCCTGAGTGAAGACGGCGCGCCGACTCTGGGCATCCTGAGTGCGATCCAGCAGCTCTTCAAATGACAATCCCACCAGATGGCAGATCTCCAGCAGGGTGTCGAATGGCAGGGAGGGCTTGTTCATCATCCGTTTGACGGTAGCGATGGAAACCCCCATGGCCTCCGCCAGGGTCTGATAGCGGATCCCTTTATCGGTCAGGCTCTTTTTCAGGGTATCGAGGATCTGGTTGGCCAGGGTCTGGCTGTAGGTCATGCCACTCTTCCTTGTTGTTGCAGCTTGATTGCATGGTTATGCCGAGTCAGCTTATGAGCCACATTAAGGCATAAGGCTCAAATATTGACACCGAAAAATTGTCATCGAGAAAAAATGCCCCTGCGAAGGGCGAAGGCCAGACCAGTTACGGAAGCAAGTATCAAAAATTGATACTTGGCAGCGCATATCTTTCAACTCGTAAACATTTTACTAGTGCTGCATATAACAAGGCGCATAATCAAAACGTATCGAATTCAAGACCTTCCTGGTTGAGAAATCGATTGTTTGCTTCCAAATTTTTTGATTTTAAACCGCAAGGTTTTTTCTCTTTCCTGGCATTGAGCGGCGCTTGCAAGAGCCCCGCTCTTTTCTTTTGCCCGCATCCGGTGAAAAAGGCAATCCCTCCCCCACCAACCAAGCAGATTGGGTGCATAAAAAAGCGCCTGCCAATGACAAGCGCTTGCCTCCTTGTTGTAGCGATCAGATATAACGGATCGCGGTCAGCACCATCACCACCGCCATGCTCGCCATCATGGGCACGAAGGTACGTTTCACCACATCCACCGGGCTCAGATTGGCAATGCCGGCTACCGTGATGATCACCCCGGCCACCGGAGAGATGGTGCGGCCAATCCCGGCGGCAAACAGGATGGGAACCAGCAGCAGCAAGGGGTTGATGTCGAACTGGCCCGACACCAGCGGCACTATGGGAATAAAGGCCATCACGGGCGCATTGCCGGAGCCTGTGATAAAGGCGGTCAGCAGGATGAAGAGCGAGAAGACCAGCGACAACCCGATAGGGTTGAGATCGAACGACTTGGCCAAATCAATCAGCTGGGTGATGGCGCCAATATTGGTAAGACCGGCTGAGAAAAACTCGGCTGCCAGCATCAGGGTCAGCACGCTGCCGAAGATCATGCCGGTACCGGTCAGCCAGGCTTCGAAGTTGGCAAACGCCTTGTTGATGGAACGGTAGCGCAACGCCTCGATAATGATGCAGAGGGTCATGGTCGACATCATGGCCACCGGAATGGTCATCTTGATGGCGCTGACAAACAGCTCGGAGAAGCCGAACAGAAAGACAAAGGGGATCACCGGCAGCAGGGCGTAATAACCCGGGGTGTCATGGTGTTTCTCCTCCAACTCGTGCAAATACTTGCCCCGCTCGGCGGCGGTGTCGTAACCCTCTTTGCGGTCGCAATATCGCTGCCATGCGATGTTGACGAAGGGAATACACACCAGCAGTGCGATCTGGAACAGCAGTTGATGATTCACCACAAACGGCATCACCTCGATATTGATCGCCTTGGCTCCGATCACCGCATTGATCTGGCCGGGGCCAAACTCCCAGGCGGTGGGGATCACGATAGTGGCCACCGCCGTCTTGGCGCTGATCCCGGCATTACGCAACAAGGGATAGAGGGTGCCCATCAACAGCAGGGAGAGCGAGGTCGCCCCTGTGATAAAGACATAGAGGATGGAAACCAGCAGCAGGATGATCCCCAGCAGGACATAGGGGTTCTCCAGCGCCATGATCGGGCGGGAAGTGGCCTTGACCAGGGCCGCCGAGGCGCCGATCTGGTTGAGGTAGGTCGCCACCCCCGCAATCGCCACCAGGGTCAAACCGGTAGAGGCAAGACGGGAATTGGTCACCATGGCGAACTTCTCCCACAGATCGAAGAACCAGAAGCCCTGGCTCTCTTCGGCAGGCAGAATGGGAGTGATCCCCATCCATTGGGCATAAGCCAGCAGCACCAGACCCGCCGTCAGCAAGGTCGCCTGTGGATTGAACCGCTTGAGCATGGCGTAAGCCACCAGCCCCACCACTACCAGAATCAATATTGTCGACATTTCTCCCCCTGTTGCGGCACAGATCAGGCCTGGCCACATCTGATTGCTGTTGCTGAAAATAGCCATTTTGGCGGGGGCAACGATAGCCTGAAAATATAATAAGGGATTGTGATTACTCTCCCAATAACCAATATTGAGTCAACTGTCAGACGTCAAAGATATATCGTCATCACAATAATATCCCCTGTGGCAAGGGGATAAGCGAACTTATTATGATATAACCCTATTCAATGGGTACAACCTGAATTAAGGCGCACTGTCTCGATCATCGAGCTTTCTGTTCCCTTCATGAGCAAGATAAACATCACACAGCCAGGTAGTCCGCTATAACAAAAACAAGCAGCACTTTATGCTGGTTATAAGATTGGAATGCAGGAGTAAACTTCATCGAACCACAAGTGATCCACCTGGCACTCCAGGGTTAATCAGGGTAAAAAGAATCTACTTACTCCACGATTGATAAACAATCGGCCAACAAACGATGAGTAATCTGTCGCCGCGTAAACAGGTCACAAAATAGCAAATCAGTTCAAGCAAAGATTCCGTTCAATATAAAATCAGCAGTGAAAGAATATATTATTTAACCTTAACACCCACACTTATCAATTTATCATCATGACAATACTCGCTATCACTTAAAATATATAGGTAACAGCGACTCATTATTATCAACCATCCATACGACAAGCCCTCCCCTCATAGAGCGTCAACAAGATATCCATGACGGTTATCCAGGAGAGCCGCACAACCTAGGCCAGGTCGAACCACACACCATGACAAAGGGCCGGAGGCATCGCCATCCGGCCCTTTGTCATATGCCATTCCCCCCTTCAACAGACCCGGTTCTTGCCCCGCTGCTTGGCTTGATAGAGGGAGCGATCGGCCCGCACCATCAGGCTTTCCGGCGGCTCGCCCTGCTGGTACTCCGCCAGTCCGAAGCTGATGGAGATGGGCATATGAGGACAGATGGAGGCTACCGCCATCAAGGCCTGCAGCTTGTTCGCCACCTTCCTGGCATCCTCCAGGCCCGTGTTGGGCAGCACTACCATAAACTCGTCGCCACCCCAGCGGGCCAGCAGATCGATCTCGCGGATATGGTTGCGCACCAGCGCCACTATGTTGATCAGGGTCTGATCCCCGGCGGCGTGGCCATGGCTGTCGTTGATCCGCTTGAAGTCATCCACATCCATGGCGATCACGGTAAACACCTGATGGAAACGGCGGGCCCGCTCGCATTCCAGCTGCAACACCCGCTCCAGCCGGTAGCGGCTGGCGGCGCCGGTCAGGGAGTCGGTCTCGGCCAGCTGGCGATTCTCATCCACCTTCTGCAGCAAGGCCGCGTTGAGCTGCTCCAGCTCGGCGGTGCGCTCGGCCACCAGCTGTTCCAGCGACTGGTTGCGCCGCTCCAGCTGATCCAGCAGCAGCTTCTGGGCATTGATATCGCGATGAGCGCCTATCATCCTGGCCACGGAACCATCCTCGTTACGAGCGATGATCCGGCCGTAGTCCTCGATCCAGACGAAGGATCCATCCTGGCAACGGCAGCGGTACTCGACCCTGTATTCGGGAGAGGTGCCGTTCAGACAGGCATCGAAGTGGGCCATCACCCGCTCCATGTCATCGGGGTGGATCACCGTCTCCCAGGTGAAGACGTTGTTGCCCAGCGAATGGGGCTCGTAGCCCAGCATCCGGTACCAGCCGGGGTTGCGATAGACGAACCCGCTATTGGCGTTCCAGTCCCAGATCCCGTCGCTGATCACCTCGAGGATGCCGTGAACCACCGCCTCGCTGACATCCGATATCCGGATCGTCGTGCTCTCCTGCACCATAGTTATCATCCTGATTTCTGCCCCATGACCCTACGGGGAACAAGTCTATTCAACCCATCGAATTATCTTGGCACAGGATCCGGGATCTCTCCGCTTTCTGACTCACCCGGCAGCTCGGTCACCGCAAGCAGATCCCTTTGGCCAAGCGTCACCATGAGTGTGGCGCAGGGTTTCACTCTTATCCTTTTTTGAAGGCGGGATGATGCCGGTTGCGATAGTGGCTGGGGGCCAGGCCAAACTGGCGCTTGAAGGCGGTGGAGAAGTGGTACTCGTTCTTGAAGCCGCACTGCCGGGCCAGCCGCTTCATGGGATCGGCGCTGCTGGCCAGCAACAGGGCGGCCCGCTGCAACCGCAATCGCTGCAACAGCCCCATGGGGGCCAGCGCGAAGTGCTGCTGGCAAAGGCGGTAGAGCTGGCGCTCGGAGAGATGCAGAGTGCCGGCCATGCGCGCTACATCCCAGCACTCGGCCAGTGCATCCTTGAGCATCAGCTCGAGGCGCAGCGCCAGCCGCTCGCCGCGGCTCTGCCCCTCCCCCTTTTGCAGCAGGCGGCGCAGGTAAAAGCCGAGCTGCTCCACCAAGAGGGCACTGAGCAACGGATCCTGATGGCGTTCCTGCTCCGCATAGAGGTTCTCGACGGTGCGAAGCAAGGTGGCCTGCTGGGAAGTACAACCGAGCCGGGGGCGGCAGGCAAAGTCATCCCAGGGGGAGTCCCTGTGCAGCAGCAACCACACCAGATCCCACTCGCCCGCCTCACCCAAGTGATAGCAAAGTGGCTGGCCCGCCGGGATCAGGGCCCACTCGCCGACCTGGAGTCGCTCAAGACTATCCCCGACCAGCACCTCCCCCTCGCCGCCCAAGGTGATCAAAAAGCAGTGCACATGTTCGAAACGACGGGCGATACGGTAACGGGTACACAGGCGCGAATAACCTGCCAGCCAGATTTGCTCCTGGCCCAGGGCCGGCAGCAGGCTGTCGCAGCAGATCTGCTCGCGGCAGTCGGGGGAGACATCGATGAGATCGCTATTGGCAGTTTCAGACATCATCAGGACGGCGTCAGCCATGTCGGCAAGGATGGCGCGAGCATAGCATGGAGCCATCAACCCAAGGAGTGACACATCATGCACATTCATCACGTCGCCATCTGGGCGCAGGATCTGGAGGCCCTCAAAACCTTCTATTGCAAGCTGTTTGGCGGTCAGGCGAATGAGCGCTACCACAACCCGGCCAAGCAGTTTTCCTCCTACTTTGTCCGTTTCAAAGACGGCGCCAGTCTGGAGCTGATGCACACCCCCATCCTGTTTCCGGTGGATCTGCGCCTGCCTCACCCGCTACAGGGGCTGGCCCATCTCGCCTTCTCCCTCGGCAGCGTGGAGGCGGTGGACAAGATGACCGCCCGCCTCAAGCTGCTCAAGGGGGCCGAGGTCAAACACCTGGACGGCCCCCGCTGGACCGGCGACGGCTATTACGAGAGCACCTTCCTAGACCCCGAAGGCAACCGGCTGGAGTTGACCATCTAATACCTGAATGATCCCCTCACCCTGACCCTCTCGTAAGTTCGATTAGCGAAGCGTAATCGGACGATGGTAACGGCATTGCTCCCTTCTCCCGTTTATTTATAAAGAATGGGGAGAAGCGCTGGGGATAAAGGGGAGGAAAAAAGAGATTTCTCGGTAAACGTTGGGCTTCGCTACGCTCAGCCACAACCTACATAATCGGTAGGTTGGTGCTGAGCCTGCGAAGCCCAACATACGCGATGGATCCGTGGCTTTACCGACTGGCTCAAGGAGGAGGTCGCCCAGGGCCCCGGCTGCCAGCCGGATATACAGGCCGAACCATAAGCCTGAGGCGGTTGGGGAGTGTGGATATCCGACACTCGAATCTCTGGCTTGCCGAAACCCCGACCAAGGGAGCCTCCAATTAGATGCTCATCGGGTTACGCGACCATCCGGTTACGCGATTGTCCGATTACGCGACCGTCCGATTACGCTTCGCTAATCGAACCTACAAATTCCCAATAAACCAATGATCCGAATCATATCCAAGGAGGACAAATCTCCCTTCTCCCGTTTATTAAAGAAGGAGGAGAAGGGCTGGGGATGAGGGATTGGAAAAAGAAATCACATGGAAAACGTTGGGCTTCGCTGCGCTCAACCACAACTTACACAATCGGTAAGTTGGTGCTGAACCTGCGAAGCCCAACATACGAGATGTTATTTGTTTTTTGACAATCTTTCTATTTCACCAGATTTTTCTAGGACATACCACATAGCCTTGCCTAAGTTAGTTACATGATATTGCGTTATATATATCGGATTATGTTTTAGTAAACCTAAGTTTGAAAGCTCATATTGATAGTCCTCATCAAATCCCATCGAGATATCAGCATAATATGACCCCATGCATTTAGAAAGAGGCGGGCTATATCTTTGAATTACATTTATTAGACGCTGGAATGTATCTACATCATATCGTTTCTCACTCAAGCCAATCACCGCTTGAGCAAGCCATTCTGCCCTATTAACGTTCTGAGCATTATCAATAATGAAGATCAGCTCACATCCAAGCTCACTCAGCTTTTCTTTATCTAAAATGTTTTCGTCAACAGCGGTGATGTCATGTTCATTTAACTTACTGATAAATGCTTGCAATTTTTTCGCAAAGATAAGATTAGATATGTCATTTCCTGCTTGGAGTATTTTAAGCACAGAGCCAATGAGAGGAAAATCCTTGAGAACCCCCTCTTTTAAAAAATAATCCAAGGTAAACTCACCTACCTCGGAAAGCATGTCCAAAGCATTACCCTTCATATATATTTCTCCAACACTATTTCCTCATACCACAATATTCGGTATGTAGAAAGATGATTAGACAACAGCAATCTCCCTTTACCGCCGTCCAATCATTCCCCCAACCTCTCCGCCAATCCGGAATACCGCTCGGTCTTTTTCCGCACTGCCTGTGCCAACAGGGCGCGGTCGCCGTAGAGGTCGAGTTTCGCCTTGGCACGGGTGATGCCGGTATAGACCAGCTCGCGGGTCAGCAGCGGGCTGGGGCTGTCGGGCAGCACCAGCACGGTATGGACAAACTCCGAGCCCTGGGACTTGTGGATGGTCATGGCGTAGACGGTCTCGTGAGGTGGCAGCCGGCTGGGTAAAAGCGCCCGCAGGGTGCCGTCCGGCTGCTCAAACCAGACCTTTAGCCGCCCGCTTTCATCGGGCAGGCAGAGCCCCATATCGCCGTTGTAGAGGCCGACGCCGTGGTCGTTACGCACCACCATCACAGGGCGACCGGCATACCAGTCGCCATCGCGGGCAATCAGGCCAGCCCGTGACAGGGCCAGTTCCAGCCGCTCGTTGAGCCCCTCGACCCCAAACGGGCCATCGCGCAGGGCGCAGAGGATCTGAAAGCCGTTGAACGCCTTGAACACGGCGGCGGGCGCCTCCCCCGCGCGGGCCGCCTTCAGATAGCTGCCGTAACCGGCCACCCCCTGGGCAATCAGGGCGTCGTAGGCCTCCCCCGCCCAGGGGTGCAGGCTGATATCGGCAAATCCCATGCCCCAGACCGATTCCACCGCCGCCGCATCGCCGCCGTTGCAGGCGCGCGCCAGCTGGCCGATGCCGGAGTGCTGATCGAAGCGCCAGCTCTTGGAGAGCAAACAGAGGCTGTCACGCACCGGGGCCCCTGCAGGCGTGCCCTGCAGGCGATAGCCGGTCTGGCGGGAGAGCCAGTCCGCCTGCGCGGGGCTGATGCCCTGTTCGATAAAGCTGCAGATATCGCCGAGCACGGCCCCCGCCTCCACCGAGGCGAGCTGATCCTTGTCGCCGAGCAGGATGAGGCGAGCGTGGCTTGGCAGCGCGTCCAGCAGGCGCGCCATCATCGGCAGGTCCACCATGGAGGCTTCATCCACCACCAGCAGGTCGAGGTGCAGCGGGTTGCCTTTGTGGTGGCGGAACTGGCTGCGCCCCGGGATCACCCCGAGCAGCCGGTGCAGGGTGCCCGCCTCGGTGGGGATGGCTTCGACCCACTCAGGGGGCAAGTCCAGCGCCTGCAGGGCAGAGCCGATACTCTCGGTCAGACGCGCCGCCGCCTTGCCGGTGGGGGCCACCAGCCGGATCGCCGGGGCCTTGCCCGCTTGCAGGCCGGTCTCCACCAGAATGGCCAGCAGCTTGGCCACAGTCGTGGTCTTGCCGGTGCCGGGGCCACCCGAAATCACCGCAAAGGGGCGCGCCGCGGCGGTGGCCGCCGCCAGCTTCTGGCCGTTGCAGCAGAGCGCCTCGGGCACCAGTGCATCCAGTTTGCTCAAATCGCTGGCCGCCTGGGCGCTGGCCAGCAGCGCCTCGATGGCGGGCCACTCCACTTCTTGCAGGAACACCAGATCCAGATACTTCTCGATAAAGTGGCGGGCCGAAAAATCCGGGGCGAGGCGGGCCTTGAGCAGGGCCGCGAACACCAGCCCGTAGTCGCGGGCAAAGAGGCGCGACAGGGCCGGGGCGATCTCCGGCCATTCGGCCCTCTCGCTTAACGCACGCAGATGGCGGGCCACCCCTTGCTCGTGATCGTGGTAGCGGGTGAGGTAGAGGCGGCCGTGCCAAAGCCGCAGCGGCCAGCGCGGGGCGAGCCCCTCATCCTGTTCGCTGCCAACCAGCGGGCTTGCCGCAAACAGGGCGGGCCAGCTCGCAGGATCCGCCAGATCGGCCAGCAGATCCCGGCCCTGATCCGGATCCAGCCCGAACGGGCGCAAGGATCCGGCAGAGAGCATCTCCAGCGGCAGGCAAACATGGCCGCGCCCCAGTTCGAAGCAGGCGAGCGCCGCCCCCAGCACCAGCTCGGGGCCGCCGCCAAGGTCGGCCACCAGCTTGGCAAATTGCAGATCCAGCTGGCGGATGCGCCCCGCCAGCGCCAGGGCCTTGAGCCGTTCGATCATCATTGCGCTCTTCATGCTTCTACCCCGTTATCCGAAACTTGTGCGAGGGCTGGCGCCGCCCCCTCGCTAAACAGCCGATCCAGCCCCAGCACCAGCTCACGGCTGGGCTGGGTATGGAAGATCCCACCCTGTGGCATGCCACGCAGGAACAGATAGAAGACCCCGCCAAAGTGCTGGTCGAAGTCGTAACCCGGCAGGCGCAGGGCGAGCAGCCGGTGCAGCGCCAGGGAGTAGAGCTGGTATTGCAGGTCGTAGCGATGCTCCACCATGGCCTGCTCCAGCGCCGGCCGGCTGTAGTCGGCCGGGCTCATGCCGAGGTGGTTCGACTTGTAGTCGAGCAGATACCAGCGCCCCTGCCACTCGAACACCAGGTCGATAAAGCCCTTGAGCATCCCCTGCACGGTGGCGAAGCTGAGCGGCTTGTTGCCCCGCGACAGCGGGTCGTGCTGCTGGCAGAGCGCGGTCAGCGCAGGTGCCGTCACCCGCCCCATGGGCAGGAAGAACTCCAGCTCCACCTGCTTGCGCTCGGGGGCCAGATCCCGCAGCCGCACCGGCTCGCCAAAGCCGGTTTCAAGCGGGGTATCCAGCACCGCCTCCACCTGCTGTTGCAGCACTTGGGCCCAGCTCTCGTCGAAGCCATCCTGCGCCAGCAGGGTGGCGATATGCTGTGCCAGCGGCTCGCCTGCGGCACTCTCAAAGTCGATGGTCTCGAACAGGCTGTGCAGCAATGTGCCGGGGCGCGCCCCCTTCGGGAAGGTGAAGATGGAGGGCTGGGGCGCCTGCACTGGCTCTTCGGCAGCCAGCGCGGCCGCCTCGGTGACCACCTCGTCATCGAAGCCGGGGTTGGCCAGCACCCCCTTGCTGTGACCGTGGCCCTGGGCCGCGAGACCGGAGTAGGAGCTGATCCACCAGTCCCGCTCAAGGGTGCCGCCAAAGCGGCGCACCCGGGGCTCGCCCAGTTGCTCCTCTTCTGGTGGAAGCGGGGCCGGGCGGGTGAGCGAGGGCTCACCGACGGCCACTCCGGGCAGATCTTCAGCAAGCGCACTGAGGGCGGTGGCCAGGGTCGCGGCGTCCCCCTCCTCCCCCTTTTGCAGCAGGTAGCCGATGGCAGTCTGGTGCAGGTCGGTCTTCTCCGACTTGCCATTGCCGGAGCGCACCGGCGCCAGCCCCAGCCAGGTGGCGTAGACGCCCCGGGTCAGCGCCACGTAGAGCAGGCGCAGATCCTCGGCAAGGCGCTCCTTGTCGGCCTCTGCCAGGGAATCCTCGGCGCCGGTGAGATCGAGGATGGTGCGATTGCCCTCCTCATCGGCCTCGTGATAGAGCGGGGTGTCGGCGCTGCGGTGGCTGCAGATAAAGGGGAGGAACACCAGCGGGTACTCCAGCCCCTTGGATTTGTGGATGGTGACGATCTGCACCAGTTTGCGCTCGGACTCCAGGCGAAGTATCTGCTCAGCATCCTGGCCGCTCTGGCGGTTCACCGCCTCCCCCAGCCAGCGCAGCAGGGCGTATTCGCCGTCCAGCTCGCTGCTCACTTGCTGGAGCAGCTCCCCCAGATGAAGGAAGTTGGTCAGCCGCCGCTCCCCGTAGGGGCTCGCCAAAAGCGATGCGGCGAGATTGCGCCTGTGCAGCAGGGCCCGCAGCATGGCCAGCACACCGCGCTTGTGCCAGACCTTGCGGTACTCCATAAACTCCTGCACCGCGCTCTCCCAGGCCCGCTCGTCGGAGGCAAGCTCGTCGAGGGCCTTGGCGTCGAGATCGAACAGGCCGGTGGCGAGCGCCGCCCGCAAACTTCTCTCCTCACTCGGGTTCTGGCAGGCGTGCAGGATGAGCAAGATCTCCCGCGCCTCCACCTGTTCCAGCACGCTCTCGCGATTCGACAGATACACCGAGGCGATGGCGAGGCGTGCCAGCTCCTGCTGCACCAGCTTGCCCTCGGCGCCGGTGCGCACCAGCACGGCGATATCCCCGGCTTTGACCGGCTCACTGCCGATCAGCGCCTTGCCCTCGCGGGCCAGGGTCAGCAGGCGGTGGATCTCCGCCGCCGTGGCGCGGGCCATCTTGCCCTGGTAATCCCCCCGGTTGAAGGTGGGCTGGCCGGTGAGCTGCCAGCAGTGCAGCACGGGGGCGGTGTCGCCCTCCAGCAGTAGCGCCTTGCTCTTGCCCTGCGCCTCCACCGGCAGGAAGGGGATATCCGCCTCGTAGATAAAAGGATCCTTGGCTCGCTCGAACAGACCGTTGACCGCCGCCACCAGGGCGCCGCTGGAACGCCAGTTGCGCCCCAAGGTGTAGTGGGCGCTCACATTTCGCCGCGCCTGAATGTAGGTGAAGATGTCGGCGCCACGAAAGCCGTAGATGGCCTGCTTGGGGTCACCGATCATCAACAGCGCCGTGTCTTTATGGCCGCCATAGAGCCGGTGGAAGATACGGTACTGCTGGGGGTCGGTATCCTGGAATTCATCGATCATGGCGACCCGGTAGGTGGTGCGAATGCGATCGCAGAGCCGCTCGCCAAGGCTAGAACCCAGCGCGCCGTCGAGGTCTTTGAGCAGATCGTCGAACGAGAGTTGATGAGCCTGGCGCTTGCTGGCCTGCATCCGGCTGCGCACCACCACGGCGGCCCGCTGCAGGATAAGATCGCGGATGCCGGGGCGGCTCGCCAGCAGCGCGTCGATCTCGCTGAACAGCGGCAGGGTTGGCAGCTCGCCCCCCTTCTTGAGGTTCGCCTCCAGCACCGTCTGGCCGAAGCGATCCAGCTCCTTGGGGATGGCGTAGCCGCTTGCCTCGTCCTGCGCCCAGTCGGCTATCTTGGCGAGCCACCCCTCGTAGTTCTTGCCGGTGTAGCGGCTGATGTGGCCGTCGGTCTGACGGCGGATCTCGTCCACCTGCGCCAGCCACTCGAGCTTCACCGCCTCAATGCGGGCCATGGCCGCCTGATGACGGGCCGCCAGGGTCTCGTCCCCCGCCGGCGGGCGCATCTCCAGTTCGCTGTTGTCGAGCCAGCCGTTCATCTCCCGCAGCAGGGCCGCCGGGCTTGGCCAGAGCGCGCGCACCGCGCTCGCCAGGGTTTTATCCACCGGATAGAACTCGGCGCGCCAGTAGTCGCTCACCGCCTGCAGCCTGAGCTGGCTGTCGTCGGTGAGAAATTCGGTCTCGAAGAGGGCGCCCGACTCGAAGGCGTTCTGTTTCAGCATCCGCTGGCAGAAGCCGTGGATGGTGAAGACGGCCGCCTCGTCCATCTGCCGCTCGGCGGCCAGCAGGCGGCGGGCCGCCAGCTCGTGATCCTCCACCTCCTCCAGCAGCTGGGCCAGCAGGGCATCCGTGCTTTGCCCTCGCATAAAGGCGAGGCGCGCCTCGTGGATGCGGCCACGGATCCGCCCGCGCAGCTCGGCGGTGGCCGCCTCGGTAAAGGTCACCACCAGGATCTCGGTCACCGACAGCGGCCGCTCGTGGGCACTGGGCTGACCGGCGTCTTCCCCTTCTTCGATGAGCGGGCCGTGACCCAGCAGCAGACGTAGATAGAGGCCAGCGATGGTGTAGGTCTTGCCGGTGCCGGCGGAGGCCTCGATCAGCCGCTCGCCATGGAGGGGAAAACGCAGGGTATTGAGCGGGTTAGCCATTATTGCAACTCCTCCAGCGCCTTGATCAGCGGGGTCAGGTGTTCGCGGGCCAGCGCCTGCAGCTGGGCCAGCACCTCGTCATCGAGTTCCGGGAAGCAGCGGGCGACGTAGACGTCCTGCCCCTCCCCCGTCACTATGTAGCCGCCGTTGAAGCGGGCGAGTGCCGCCTTGTCGGCGGCCTCCGGTTTCTCCGGATCCTTCTCGATCCCCTTGATCCACTCCCAGGCAGTGCTCGGGAAAAACGGCAGCGGCCGCTTCATCCCCTGGGTCCAGAGCGCCACCAGCGCCGCCAGTCTGGGGCGGGCTTCATCAGCCGGGAGCCTGGCCAGTCGCAGGCTCTGCTTGGCGTCAAACAGCAGGGTGTCGCCGGGGGCGCAGCTCAATGAGAGGCAGAGGTGCTGGATCCAGCCCAGCAGCAGATCCTTGCCGTTGAAGCTGCCGGGTTTGACCACCAGCAAGCGTCCCTTCTGGGTGTCGATCCACCCCTGCAGCTGGCCCTGGGTCAGGGAGATATCGATCTCCACCGCCTGTTTGTCCGCCTCATTGGCCGCAACCCAGGGGCGCAGGCGCGCCGCCAGCTTGCCCATCTCGGCGTCCAGATCATCCAGCAGCAGGCTGCCGAACCAGCCCTGGGGCAGCAGGCCGGAGAGCTGCAAGCGCTGGCGACGCTCCTCGCTTTCCCCCTGTGCCAGATGGGCATCGAGCAGCAGCGCCTTGAGCTGGTAGTGCTGCAGGCCGTCCAGCTCGAACGGCTCGCTGTCCTCGATCTCGGCCTCGTCCAGCTCGAACCACACCTTGAGGCGGCGGTTGAGGAAATACTTGGCGGGCTGGCGATAGAAGCGCAGCAGCTCCGCCAGCTCCAGCCCCTGCTCCTTGCCCCATTCGGGTGGCAGCGGCAACTCGCCGCTCTGGAAGTTGGCGGCCCCGCGCTCTGGGCTCAGGGCCGGCAGCCAGTCGGCGGCATAGGTGAAGAGGCCGGAATCCGCCTCTGGATAGAAGTAGCTGCGGCTGTAGGGGGTGAGCGGGTGTTCGACGATCAGGTGTTCGAGCAGCCGCTTGCCGGACGTTTCGTCATCTAGGCCCTCATCCCCCGCCAGCACGAAGCCCTGACGCACATAGTCGATGAGTTCGGCCAGCAGCACAGAAGGCACCTTCTCGCTGTTGTCCTGGGCGCTGAAGCCCTGATAGCTGATATAGAGCCCCTGCTGGGCACTGAGCAGCGCCTCGAGGAAGAGATAGCGATCGTCATCGCGGCGCGAGCGATCCCCGCGCCGGCCCGCCACCGCCATCAGGTCAAACCCCATGGGGGGCAGGGTGCGCGGGTAGACGCCGTCGTTCATGCCGAGCAGGCAGACCTGTTTGAAGGGGATGGAGCGCATCGGCATCAGGGTGCAAAAGTTGACCTGACCGGCGAGGAAGCGCTGGCTGGAGCGGGACTCCCCCAGCACGCTGCCGAGGTAATCCTGTAGCAGATCCGCGCTGATGGGTTGCTCGAAACGGGCTTCGCCGAGCTGGGCGAGCCAGTCAGCCAGCTGGCTGCGAATAAGCTGCAGCTGGCGCTCCTCATCCTCGTCGGCCTGATAGAAGCGCTCCAGCAGTTCGTTGAGGCAGGCGATCCACTCGGGCAGCGACTGCGCCTGTTGCAGGCGGGGCAGAAATTCCGCCAGGGAGTCGACGAACCAGGCGAGCTTGCCGAGGGCCAGCCCCTGCTGCCCCTCGATATCGGCATAGGGCAAAATGCCGGCCACCGGTTCGCCATCCCCCATGGCAAAGCCGAGCAGCATGCGGCGCAGGCCGAACAGCCAGCTGTTGCCAGAGAGGCGCGGCAGATCGAAGCGCTCCGGGTAGCCGTCATCCAGCCCCCAGCGGATGCCGGTCTCCTGCACCCAGCGCCGCAGCTGGTTGAACTCGTCGTCATCGAGCTCGAAGCGGCGCAGCACGGCGGGCACCTCGAGGATGGCGAGCAGCTCGCCGGCCCCCAGCCGGGCGTTGGGCAATCTCAGCAGGGCGAGGAAGCTCTGCAGCAGCGGGCTCTCCTGGCTCGCCGCCCGGTCCGACACCGCGAAGGGGATCTGGCCCCGCGCCCCGAACACCGCCTGGATATAGGGGCCGTAGCTGTTCACATCCGGCATCATCACCACCACGTCTTTCGGGGTGAGGGTGGGGTCCTGCTCGAACAGCGCCAGCAGGCGGTCGTGCAGCACCTCGAGCTCGCGCATCGGGCCGTGACAGGCGTGGATCTGCAGGGAGCCGTCCGCCGGGCTGATGGGGCTCTTGTGGTGGCTGGCATCGAGACTGAATTCGCCAGCCCCCCGTTCGGCCAGCTCCAACACATCTTTCTGGATGGCGCGCAGCAAGCTGGTGTCATCGATATCGACAAAGGCCTCGATTTGCGGCACCTCCAGCTCCATCAGCTGGTGCAGGTAGTCGCGCCCCAGCTTGCCCATGGAGGCAAGCAGCGGGTTGGCGGGGCCCTGCAGGGTCTCGAGATCGGTGCCGGGTTTGAGCTTGTTTTGAAGGCGCGCCAGGGTCTTGCGATCGAGCAAGTCCCCCCAGTAGTAGCGGCAAGGGTTGGTGACGAAGAGATGCACCTCCACCTCATCCCGGCTGCCGAGGGCCAGCAGCGCCTCCACATAGCGCGGCGGCAGCGCCGAGATGCCGAACACGAAGACCCGCCGGGGCAGTTTGCCCGGCAGATCCGGGGTGCGCTCCAGCTCGTGGATGAACTCCTCGTAGAGGTTGGCACGGTGGTAGCCGCTGGGGGCGAGCGCCAGGGTGCGGGCCACCAGCTCGCGCCAGAGCTCCGGCTGCCAATCCTGACCGCTCACCCCGGCCAGCTCCTGGCTCAATCCCTCCCCCTGTTCCCAGCGGGCGATCCAGTCCGGCCGATAGACCAGATACTGGTCAAACAGATCCGCCACCTTCTGGCAGAGCTGCCATAGCCGCACCTGCTCGGGCGCCTTGGCGGAATCCGGGGCAGGATCCGCATCATCCCCACTCCCCAGATAGGCGGCCAGCGGCGCAAAGGCGGGGCGGTCAAGCAGGGCGGGCAAGATGGTCATCAGCTGCCAGCTCATGGATCCCTTGTTGTAAGGGCTCTGACGAGGCACGTCCGCCAGCACCCGGGTGAACATTTCCCAGATAAAGCTGGCGGGCAGCGGGAAGTCGATATTGGCGGCAATGCCGAAGGCTTTGGCCAGCTCCAGCTTGAGCCACTGGGCCATGCCCGGGCTCTGCACCAGGATCTGTTCCCGCTCGAAGGGGTGAGCGAGGGGGGTCTGCCGGATGCGGCTCACCAGCAACTCTTTGAGCAGATCCAGCTGATTGGAGTGGTAGAGGGTAAACATGGGCAATTCCCGCCAGTGCAAAAGAGGGGTCAGCGCGGGAAAACCTCAAAGATCCCCGCCACTTCAACAAGAATTGGGATTGTCGGGGATCGGGGAGGAAGATGCAAAAGGCACTTGTTGCCGCCGATCACGTCGTCATCACGAATGGCAAAAAGGCGTAGGTGGCGGGCATAAAAAAGCCGGAGCATGGGCTCCGGCCAAAAAGCATTGGAAAACTCGAACTGTCAGGGCATTACCAACTCTTGCCAAGGCGGGCATCCAGGCTGAAAGCGCCTGCACCTGCCGCCGCCAGGGCCAGGAAACCACCGGCGACCGAGATGTTCTTCATGAACATCAACATCTGCATCTGATCAGCCGGTTGATAGTGGAAGATGAAGGCGGCCATCAGGGTGAAACCGGCCATCAGCACCGAGAGGCTGCGGGTGAACAGGCCCAGCATGATGGCGAGGCCACCACCCAGCTCCAGCAGGATCACCAGCGGCAACAGGAAACCGGGCACGCCCATGGCCTCCATATAGCCCTGGGTACCGGCATAACCACCGATCTTGCTCCAGCCCGCCATCACAAACATCAGCGCCAGCAGTACGCGACCCACCAGCAGTGCCACATCTTTCATCTTGTCCATCTCAATCTCCTTGTTCACGCCGCATCAGAGCTGGCAACTTCAGGGTAGGTCAAATAACAGGCCCTGAGTGGCACTTGTTGCCACCAGCTCCCAACTTGATTCATCACGACTGAGCACCCCGTCGCCGGGTCGGGCAGCCAGACCGTTGGCGGTCAACTCCCCTGAAATCATCTGCAGGTAACCGTGCCGACCGGCCAGCTCCCAGGTGAGGGATTCACCGGGCTCAAGCTGCACGCGCCAGACCCGGGCCTGCTGGCGGATCCTGAAAGATCCATCCTCGCCATCCGGTGACGCCACCAGCGTCATGCCGGGCCTGGCCTCTATCTTCTTCTGCTGATAGCCGGGGGGCGTATCGTATTCGTTCGGCTCGATCCAGATCTGCAACAGGGAGAGCGGCTCGCTCTGCGAGGGGTTGTACTCGCTGTGACGGATCCCGCTGCCTGCGCTCATCAACTGGAAATCCCCGGCCGGGATCTGCTCGGCATGGCCGAGGCTGTCCTTGTGCTCTATGGTGCCGGTCAGCACGCAAGTCAGGATCTCCATGTTGGCGTGAGGATGGGTGGCGAAACCGCCACCCGGCGACACCAGATCCTGATTGATGACCCGCAGGACCGAGTGGCCCATCCACTCCGGGTCATAGTAGTGCCCGAACGAAAAACTGTGGCGCGCATCCAGCCAGCCAAAGTTGGCCTTGCCCCGCGCCTCTGCGGCTCTCAATTGCATCATGATGTGCTCCTCATCTCTGAAGGTTCGCCTTAGCGGGGGTTGCCACCGCCGATGCCGAACGGAATACGGTACTCGCTGCTGTCACCGGCCAGGCTGACGGTCAGGTTGCCCTGGGTGCGGCTCGGGATCTTCACCTGCTGGGTGCCGACCAGACTGGCGTGGACGGAAGCCAGCAGATCACCGGACTGATCGCGCACCTCCAGCATGGGGTTGGCCTTGCCATCCATCGCCGCACTCGCATGCCAGTTTACAAACAGCACGCCCGGGGTGGCGTTGAAGTCAGCCGGCACGGAAGCCTGAGCTACACCTGCGGTCATCAGGCCTGCAACGGCCAGCATCTTGATTACGTTTTTCATGTTCACTCTCTTGTTTTATATGTCATTGCCAAGGCCGCTTTGGCCCGAATCAATGCATCCATGCAAGAGGTCATTCAAATAGTATGTTGTTCTTTCACCGACGTCTGACGTGCCCTTTGGGGCTGTCACAGCACTGAACTACCTTTTATTTGGCCACTTGGCGTTCCTGCCTAAGCGTTGATTGAATATTAAAGTTGCCTGGCCTAACTTGTTAGCGAGATAAACTGGCAAACATATTCAAAAAAATTGAAGGCAGGCTATGGCCAAGGAACTGAACAAGGAACGGGCGCTGACCCTGGAGGCGATCCGGGTGCTGGACGCCATCGATCGCCGCGGCAGCTTTGCGGCGGCGGCCGACGAGCTGGGCAAGGTGCCCTCGGCGCTCAGCTACACGGTACAGAAGCTGGAAGACGAGCTGGACGCCATGCTGTTCGACCGCAGCGGCCACAGAACCAAATTCACCCCGGCCGGTCGCATGCTGCTGGAACGGGGCCGGGTGCTCTTGGAAGCAGCCGAGCATCTGGTGGGCGAGACCCGGGCCCTGGCCCGTGGCTGGGAGACCGACATCACCATCGCCGTCGATGCGCTGGTGCCGGTGCAGGCGCTCTATCCCCTGGTGGAACGGCTGGCCGAGCTGACCGACACCCGACTGCGGCTGCGGGCCGAGGTGCTGGCGGGCAGCTGGGAGTGTCTGGAGGATAGCCGCGCCGATCTGCTCATCTCCTCCCTCAATCCCGACATCATGATGACCGGCATCAAGCACCAGCTGCTCAGGGAGGAGGTGATGCTCTACGTCGCCCACCCGGACCACCCCCTGCACCAGGAAGCCGAGCCCCTGGCGGACGAAACCCTGCGCCGTTACCGCGCCATCGCGGTGGCCGATACGGCGCTGCGCAAGCCGGTGCTTACCTACCGTCTGCTCGACAAGCAGCCACGCCTCACCGTCAGCTCCATGAGCGAGAAGCGGGATGCCCTGCTGGCTGGGATTGGGGTCGGCACCATGCCGCAAAGCTGGATCGAGGAGGACATCAAGGCGGGACGACTCAAGGTGATCTGCCCCGAGTATCGCCATCAGCTGCAGGTGGTGCTGGCCTGGCGCCGCGATACCATGGGCAAGGCCAAGAGCTGGCTGGTGCGGGAGATCCCCAAACTGTTCCAGACGCAATAGGGGCAGTAGCGCTGGCAAAAACGAGAAAGGGGAGCCTCAGGCACCCCTCTTTACGACTGGCTGTCGGTGATGGCGCTTACTGGTTCGCCTCGGCGAACTGTTTCATCGCTTCGGCATGCTTGGCCATGCCGTTGGCACGCTCGCCGAGGTTCTTGATAAACTCGGCCTTCTTGGCCGGATCCTCGATGCGATCATAACGTTGCTGCAGGTTGGCCTGGATCTGCTCCGGGGTCATGTTCTGCATGCGGGCCATGCGGTCGTGACGACCACCGTGGTGCTTGCCACCCATCATGCCGCTGCCATCCATCGGGCAGTCCACCATGGGACCCGGTTGAGCGGTCGGAGTTGCTTCACTGGCAGCATAGGCACCCAGCGGCAGGCCGAGGATCAGGGTAGCGGTCAGCAGGGTTTTGGTCAGCTTTTTCATGGTCTATCTCCTCTCGGGATGAATCGGGTTCGGCACTCTTGCCTTGCCCTCAAGTAAACACCCCTCTGGTGTCTGAACTTTGCCAGTATCACCCTTTTTTGTAGCAGAGTGTGGCATCTTGCTGATCTGGCACACTTTGACACAAACCCTGCAAGGGATTTCCGTATACTCGAGCCAACTCCAAGCAAGAGAGGCAGTCATGAATCAAGGCAGCACCCACATCCTGGTCGTCGACGATCACAGCGAGATCCGCGATCTCCTCAAGCGTTTTCTGGAACAGCATGGCCTGCGGGTCAGCTGCGCCCGGGACGGCAAGGAGATGAAGCGGCTGCTGGAGGAGCGCGAGTTCGATCTGCTGGTGCTGGATCTGATGATGCCGGGTGAGGATGGCCTGACCCTCTGCCGCGAACTGAGGGTGAAATCCAACATGCCCATCATCATGCTCACCGCCATGGGCGAAGAGACTGACCGCATCATAGGGCTGGAGATGGGGGCCGATGACTATCTGGCCAAGCCGTTCAACCCGCGCGAGTTGCTGGCCAGGATCAAGGCGGTGATGCGCCGCACCCAGGCCGACACCCAGCC
The DNA here is from genome assembly GCF_040581895.1 of Aeromonas sp. 19NY04SH05-1. Taxonomy (NCBI): domain Bacteria; kingdom Pseudomonadati; phylum Pseudomonadota; class Gammaproteobacteria; order Aeromonadales; family Aeromonadaceae; genus Aeromonas; species Aeromonas sp. 19NY04SH05-1. The sequence goes on from NZ_CP095328.1 coordinate 4,366,611, forward strand.
CTCGCCCGAGACCCTGACCCGGGATCTGCGCTTCGATCGCTGGCTGCTCGACATCAACCGCCGGGAGCTGGTCGACGAGGATGGCGTGGGGCTGAGCCTCTCCACCGCCGAGTTCGATCTGCTCAAGGTGTTTCTGGAGCGACCGCAACGGGTACTGAGTCGGGATCAACTGCTGGATCTTGCCCGCGGACGCGAGGCGGTGGCGTTTGATCGCGCCATCGACACCCTGGTGAGCCGGCTGCGCCGCAAGCTGGAGCGGGATCCCAAGAATCCCGAACTCATCAAGACCATCTGGGGTGGAGGCTATATGTTCTCCGCCGATGTGACGCAGGTATAAGCTGATGGCCGCCTTCAAGCGACTTGGCTCTGGTTTGTGGCCCAAGGGGCTGACCGGCCAGATCATCCTGGTGGCGCTGGCCGGGCTGATCCTGATCCAGCTGCTCAGCATCCAGATCTATCGCACGGATCGGGAGGAGGCGCTCGGCTTCGTCAACAGCCGCAACGCCATGCAGCGGATCATCTCTGTGGTGCGCCTGCTCTCCCTCTCCCCCCCTTCGCTCTATGACGAGATCCTCAAGGCGAGCCGCAGCGAAACCCTGCTGCTACGTCTCTCGAATGAACCCTTGCGGCCGGACAATCGCAGCCCCCGCTTCGAGCAGCTGGTTCGCTCCCGCCTCAGCTATCCGGCCGGGCTCGATGTCGAGATCAGCGCCGAGCTGAAGCAGGATTCCCAGCGCAGCAAGGCGTGGGAGCACCACGCCCGCATGATGCGGGATCGCAAGGGGCCGCCGCCACGGGACATGCGGCTCTATGGCTCCATCGAGCTGCCCCAAGGGGGCTGGCTGCAGTTCAGCTCCCTGGTGGACAAGGAAGCGGGCAGCTGGTCCTGGCAGACCACCCTCAACCTGATGCTGGTCGCCAGCCTGGTAATTGGCCTGATGGTGCTGCTGTTTCGCCGTGCCACCCGCCCCCTTAAACAGCTGGCGGCCAATGCCGATCGCCTCGGTCGCGGTGAGGACATCGATCCTCTGAAAGAAGAGGGGCCCATCGAGGTACGGGAATCGATCCAGGCCTTTAACCGGATGCACACCCGGCTCGCTCGCTTCGTACAGGACAGAACCCGGATGCTGGCGGCCATCTCCCACGACCTGCGCACCCCCATCACCAGCCTGCGGCTGCGTACCGAATTTCTGGCTGACGGAGAAGACAAGGAGCGGATCCAGCAGACCCTGCAACAGATGGAACAGATGCTGGCTGCAACCCTGAGCTTTGCCCGGGAAGAGGGGCAGCAGGAGGCGACCCGGGAGCTGGATCTGGTCAGCCTGCTGGAGAGCCTGTGCGACGACTATGCCGATACCGGTCAGCCGGTTACCTGTCTGGCCGAAGGCAAGCAGGTCTACGCCTGCCGGGCCAACACCTTGCGCCGGGTGCTGCAGAACCTCATTGGCAACGCCATCAAATATGCCGGCAGCGCCGAGGTGTCGCTGGAACGCACCCGGGACGAGCTGCTGATCCGGGTCTGCGACAACGGGCCCGGGATCGATGAGGAGCATCTGGAAGACGTGTTCAAGCCCTTCGTGCGCCTCGACGAGGCGCGCAACACCGAATCGGGCAGTGTGGGGCTCGGCCTCTCCATCGCCCGCACCCTGGTGCATCAGCACGGCGGTGAGCTGACGTTGCAAAATCGGCCGCAAGGGGGGCTGGAGGCCAGGATCAGCCTGCCGCTCTAACATTTGCCCATCATTGAGAAAACAGAGATAAAAAACGGGGTCGCCCCTCACAGGGCGACCCCGTTGCGTTGCACTCGGGATCAGAAGTTATAGGTCACGCCGAGGTTGTAACGACGGCCATCCAGCACAGTGCCATAGCTGCCGTAATCCACTGTCTTGTCGAACAGGTTGTAGATGCCAGCGGTCACATTCAGGTGCTTGTTTGCCTTGTAGACCAGACCCATGTCGAAGAAGGTGTAGGAGGGCGTGCCTTCCGCCATCTTGACCCGGCTCAGGTATTCAGAGGTTTCGCCACGGAAGTTGACCCTGGACCAGAGGCCAAGATCCTCTGTGGTCTGCCAATCGACACTGCCGTTGAACATGTGGCGGGGCATCTGGTTCAGCGCATGACCGGCCAGCGGGCCGCTCTTCTGTTCGGACTGGGTGAAGGTGTAGCTGGAGCTGACCGACCAATCCTCATTGATCGCCCACTCCATCATGCTCTCGACGCCGCGCATGTTCGCCTTGTCGACGTTGATGCGATCGCTGATGAAGTCGTAGCTGTGACCATTGAGGGTGCAGGCGGGATCATTCTTGCTGGAGCAGCGACGCACCTCGGAGATCTTGTTCTTGAAGTCGGTATTGAACAGGGTCACACCTGCGTTGAGGCCCTGGCCGCCATCCCACAGCAGGCCGATCTCTTCGCTCACGCTGGTCTCCGGCTTCAGGTCCGGATTACCGACCAGCATGCCGTCCAGAGTGCCGCCACCCGTGACCTGACCCCAGTTGGCTGCAGACATCCGCAGATCCGGCGAGCGATAGCCGGTAGAGACGCCCCCCTTCAGGGTCCAGGCATCATCCAGGTGCCATACCCCATAGAGACGCGGGCTCCAGTGAGTACCGTAGTTTTGGTCCCGATCCATCCGGACACCGCCGGTCAGGGCAAACGTCTCGGTCAGCGACCACTCGTCCTCGACAAACAGTGCCCAGCTCCAGCGGGTCAGCTCACTGGCCGGGTTCGCCACCTTCAGGGTATTACCCTGATCCTGCAGATCTTCATAGCGATACTGGCCACCGACGCTCAGATAGTGATCCCCCAGAATGAACTGGGTATGGGTATCCAATATGGTGTTGGTCAACTCCATCTGACGGCCCGGGTTGGTGTTGATCTCCTGCTGCAGGTAGCTACTGGAAGAACCAAAGTCATACTGGCCGGTATGTGTCAGCGCGTAGTTGGTACGCTCATAGCGGTTGAGGCTGGGCTTGGCATTGTCAGCGACGGAGTTGCCCGGGGTACGATCCCGATCCTGCAGGCTGCGACTGGCCTCCAGATCGAAACGGTTATGCTCGTTGGGATTGAAACTCAGCACGGCGGTGCCGCTGAGGGTTTCCTGCTCGGCAAAGCCCTGGGCGAATTTGTCTTCATCACGATGGGCCAGCTGGCCGTTGAAGCGCAGCCCAAGCACATTGTCGATCAAGGCGCCGGCGGCGTAGGCATCGGTCTGGAAGCTGTTGCCCGCATCCTTGTTCTCCTGGAAGGTGGCATCAGCGCGAACCGAGCCTTGCCACGCCATGCCAGTAGTCTTGCGGGTGATGACGTTGATGACGCCGCCCATAGCATCCGAACCATAACGGGAAGACATGGGTCCGCGCACCACTTCGATCCGCTCGATGGCCTGCAACGGCGGCAACCAGCCCTGCTCGATACCGGGACCGTCGCTGTTGGGGCGGGTGCCGCGGCTATCTACCTTCTTGCCATCGACCAGCATCAGGGTGTATTTCGAGCCCATGCCGCGGATGCTGATATCGCTACTGCTGCCTCCGCCTGTAATCACTACCCCGGGCACATCCTTCAACGCATCGGTGACATCGCGATAGGCGCGTTTTTCCAGCTGTTCACGGGTAATGACGGAGATTGATGCCGCAGAGTCTTCAATTTTCTGCTGGAATCCGGAAGCCGTCACCACCATCACTTCGGACTCGGCGGCAAGGGCCTGCATGGAGAGCGTGGAGCAGATCAGCAAGGCAAGCTTGTTCGGTTTCACTGTTATCATCTTCTGGCCTGAACGTTTAAGTAGGAAAGAGGCGTATTCCCTTACTTCAGTCGTTACACCATCCCGGTCTCCTGCCAGGAAGGGGATAAATAAGGTTCATATGAAGAACAACTTATCAATCAGGCCGAATTGTAACGATCATTGCGATGGAGATCGAACAATAATCATTATCATTTGATGTTTTGTGAGCTCAATACATAGCTAAGCATAACATTATGTTTTATATGGATTATTGACGTTCTGGAGGGAACTGGGGAATCACAGCCGGAAGCGGCACAGGGTATCCGGTGAGTCAAGAATGGATCAGTACATCGGGCAAGGCTGCCATGACGAGCGCAGCAGGGACGATGCCTAGGCGCTAAATAGCAGGCAATAAAAAACCCCGCTCAGTGAGCGGGGTTTCGTGTTGGGTGCCTGGCAGTGTCCTACTCTCGCATGGCGAATGCCACACTACCATCGGCGCTACCGCGTTTCACTTCTGAGTTCGGCATGGGTTCAGGTGGTTCCACGGCGCTATGGCCGCCAGGCAAATTCTTCATCGATTTGTCCGGAACAAATCGAAACCGCCGTAGGCGGGCCCGAAGGGTGAGGTTCAGGACGAACCGAATAATCTTGGAAAGCTGACGTGAATAACGACCTAGCTAGTTTGCTTTGTCATTATCACTGAATTTATAAGTAGTTCATGCACTTGCTACAAGGCCAGAAACACTTCTTGGGTGTTGTATGGTTAAGCCTCACGGGTAATTAGTATGGGTTAGCTCAACACGTCGCCGCGCTTACACACCCCACCTATCAACGTTGTGGTCTCCAACGGCCCTTTAGGACCCTCAAGGGGTCAGGGATGACTCATCTCAGGGCTCGCTTCCCGCTTAGATGCTTTCAGCGGTTATCGATTCCGAACTTAGCTACCGGGCAGTGCCACTGGCGTGACAACCCGAACACCAGAGGTTCGTTCACTCCGGTCCTCTCGTACTAGGAGCAACTCCCTTCAATCATCCAACGCCCACGGCAGATAGGGACCGAACTGTCTCACGACGTTCTGAACCCAGCTCGCGTACCACTTTAAATGGCGAACAGCCATACCCTTGGGACCGACTTCAGCCCCAGGATGTGATGAGCCGACATCGAGGTGCCAAACACCGCCGTCGATATGAACTCTTGGGCGGTATCAGCCTGTTATCCCCGGAGTACCTTTTATCCGTTGAGCGATGGCCCTTCCATTCAGAACCACCGGATCACTATGACCTACTTTCGTACCTGCTCGACCTGTCCGTCTCGCAGTTAAGCTGGCTTATGCCATTGCACTAACCTCCTGATGTCCGACCAGGATTAGCCAACCTTCGTGCTCCTCCGTTACTCTTTGGGAGGAGACCGCCCCAGTCAAACTACCCACCAGGCACTGTCCGCGACCCCGATTCAGGGGCCTGCGTTAGAACATCAAACATACAAGGGTGGTATTTCAAGGACGGCTCCAGCGCAACTGGCGTCACGCCTTCAAAGCCTCCCACCTATCCTACACATGTAGGTTCAATGTTCAGTGCCAAGCTGTAGTAAAGGTTCACGGGGTCTTTCCGTCTAGCCGCGGGTACACCGCATCTTCACGGCGAATTCGATTTCACTGAGTCTCGGGTGGAGACAGCATGGCCATGGTTACACCATTCGTGCAGGTCGGAACTTACCCGACAAGGAATTTCGCTACCTTAGGACCGTTATAGTTACGGCCGCCGTTTACCGGGGCTTCGATCAAGAGCTTCGCTTGCGCTAACCCCATCAATTAACCTTCCGGCACCGGGCAGGTGTCACACCCTATACGTCCACTTTCGTGTTTGCAGAGTGCTGTGTTTTTGATAAACAGTCCCAGCCATCTGGTCACTGCGACTCCCGTCAGCTCCATCCGCAAGGGACTTCACCAACAAGAGCGTACCTTCTCCCGAAGTTACGGTACTATTTTGCCTAGTTCCTTCACCCGAGTTCTCTCAAGCGCCTTGGTATTCTCTACCCGACCACCTGTGTCGGTTTGGGGTACGATGACTTGTAATCTGAAGCTTAGAGGCTTTTCCTGGAAGCAGGGCATCAATGGCTTCCGCACCGTAGTGCGTTCGTCTCGTGTCTCAGCGTTGCACCTCC
>NZ_CP095328.1:4377500-4522500 GCF_040581895.1 Aeromonas sp. 19NY04SH05-1
GACATCGCGCAGATCCACGAAGGCTTCCAGTTGCTCGGCCAGAATAGTGGCAGAACGACGGATGGCTTCTTCAGGATCCAGGGTACCATTGGTCTCCATGTCGATGACCAGCTTGTCCAAGTCGGTACGCTGTTCAACCCGTGCTGCCTCAACATTGTAGGCAATACGAACGATGGGGCTGAACGCGGAGTCCAGCAGCAGGCGACCGATAGGACGCTCTTCATCATCGTTGTGAACACGAGCAGAAGCAGGCACATAACCACGACCGCGCTGAACTTTCAGGCGCATGCTGATTTCAGCATTGGCACCAGTCAGGTGGCAGATTACGTGCTCCGGGTTTACGATCTCGACTTCATCACCGTGAGTGATATCACCAGCGGTAACGGGGCCTGTTCCAGACTTGGTCAGGGACAGAGTTACCTCGTCCTTGCCTTCCAGCTTCACAGCGATACCTTTCAGGTTGAGCAGGATTTCAAGAATGTCTTCCTGTACACCTTCTTTGCTGCTGTACTCATGCAGTACCCCGTCAATTTCGACTTCAGTAACTGCACAACCGGGCATAGAAGACAGCAAAATACGACGCAGGGCGTTGCCCAGCGTGTGACCAAAGCCACGCTCAAGTGGCTCAAGAGTCACTTTCGCATGAGTCGGGCTAACTTGCTCGATGTCAACTAGCCGCGGTTTAAGAAAATCTGTTACAGAACCCAGCATTGTGTCCTCTCTTTAGAAGCTAGCTTTACTTGGAGTAAAGCTCGACGATCAGCTGTTCGTTAATGTCGGCAGACAGGTCGGAACGCTCCGGCAGGCGCTTGAAGGCACCTTCCATTTTAGCGGCATCAACCTCTACCCAAGTCGGCTTCTCGCGCTGACCAGCAACCTCAAGGGCAGCTTTGATACGCGCTTGCTTCTTAGCCTTTTCACGAACGCAGATCACGTCCTCAGGGGAAACCTGGAAAGAAGGAATGTTCACAACGCGACCGTTGACCATGATGGCCTTGTGGCTCACCAGCTGACGAGACTCAGCACGGGTAGCGCCGAAGCCCATACGGTAAACAACGTTGTCCAAACGACCTTCCAGCAGCTGCAACAGGTTTTCACCGGTGTTACCCTTTTGACGGGCAGCGTCGCGGTAGTAGTTGCGGAACTGTTTTTCCAATACGCCGTAGATACGACGAACTTTTTGTTTCTCGCGCAGCTGAACACCGTAGTCAGACAGACGCGCTTTACGCGCACCGTGTTGACCAGGAACGGTGTCAATCTTGCACTTAGAATCAATCGCACGAACACCAGACTTCAGGAAGAGGTCGGTGCCCTCACGACGGCTAAGCTTAAGCTTAGGACCGATATATCTTGCCATCTTCTTTCTCCAACAATCCTAGACCAAGTAGCTAAACGCGTTACACGCGGCGCTTCTTGGGAGGACGACAACCGTTGTGCGGGATCGGAGTCACATCAGTAATGTTAGTGATGCGGAAACCAGCCGCGTTCAGAGCGCGGATGGAAGACTCACGACCGGGACCCGGACCTTTGACCATGACTTCCAGGTTCTTCACGCCGTATTCTTTGGCGATCTCACCAGCGCGCTCAGCAGCTACCTGGGCAGCAAACGGAGTGGACTTACGGGAACCACGGAAACCGGAACCACCAGAGGTAGCCCAAGACAGAGCATTGCCCTGACGGTCAGTAATGGTCACGATTGTGTTGTTGAAAGATGCATGAACGTGCGCAATACCGTCGCTCACTTGCTTTTTAACGCGCTTGCGAGCACGAGTCGGAGTTTTAGCCATTTTCTACCTTCCCGTTACTTCTTGATAGCCTTGCGCGGACCCTTACGGGTACGAGCGTTGGTCTTGGTACGTTGACCACGAACAGGCAGGCTACGACGGTGACGCAAACCACGGTAGCAACCCAGATCCATCAAACGCTTGATGTTCATGGAAATCTGACGACGCAGGTCACCTTCAACGGTGAATTTACCTACTTGTTCACGCAGACTCTCGATCTGAGCTTCGTCCAGGTCTTTAATTTTCACATTCTCAGCGATACCGGCTGCGGCACAGATGGCCTTGGAGCGGGTACGACCGACGCCATAAATAGCAGTCAAAGCGATGACAGCATGCTTATGGTCAGGAATGTTAATGCCAGCGATACGGGCCACTATTCACTCCTACATATAGTAGATTACGACCACCACAAAGCCCGTGAGCGGATACGTGGCGGTCAACCAATACACAACAAAAGTTGGCTGGCTATATTAGCCAGCACAACTATTTGTTGCAAGTACTAACCGTAAAAAATTAGCCTTGGCGTTGCTTATGCTTAGGCTCGCTGCAAATCACACGCACCACACCGTGACGCTTGATGATTTTGCAGTTACGGCAGATTGCCTTAACGGAAGCACGAACTTTCATTGCTTAACTCCGTAACTACGCCGACCTTTAGCGGCCGTAGCCCTTCAGGTTGGCCTTCCTCAGGACATCACCATATTGATGAGACATCATATGGGTCTGAACCTGAGCCATGAAGTCCATGATAACTACCACGATAATCAGCAGCGAAGTGCCACCGAAGTAGAACTGTACGTTCCAGGCAGTCATCAGGAACTGGGGTACCAGACAGATAAAGGTTATATAGAGTGCACCTGCCAATGTCAGGCGAGTCATAACCTTATCGATATAACGTGCTGTCTGCTCGCCCGGGCGAATCCCCGGGATAAAGGCTCCACTCTTCTTCAGGTTGTCTGCTGTCTCGCGCGGATTGAACACCAGCGCAGTATAGAAGAAGCAGAAGAAGATAATGGCTGCTGCATACAGCATCTCGTAAAGCGGTTGACCCGGCTGCAGGACCATAGAGACCTGCTGCAGAATATCAGCAACTTTACCCTCACCCTGACCAAACCAAGAGGTGATGGTCCCTGGGAACAGGATGATACTGGATGCGAAAATCGCAGGAATCACACCGGCCATATTTACTTTCAACGGCAGGTGTGTGCTTTGCGCTGCGAATACCTGGCGGCCTTGTTGACGCTTGGCATAGTTCACGACGATACGACGCTGACCACGCTCCACGAACACCACAAAGTAAGTCACTGCGAAAACAATCAAGCCCAGCAACAACAACAGCAGGATGTGCAATTCCCCTTGACGTGCCTGTTCGGCCGTAGCGCCAATGGCATGCGGCAGACCGGCAACGATACCCGTGAAAATAATCAGCGAAATACCATTACCAATCCCACGCTCGGTAATCTGCTCACCTAACCACATCAAAAACATGGTACCGGTGACCAGACTCACAACGGCTGTGAAGTAGAAGCCAAGACCCGGATTAGTCACGAGTCCCTGCATCATGTTCGGCAGACCGGTTGCGATACCAATGGCCTGGAAAGTTCCCAAAACCAGCGTGCCCCAACGGGTATATTGGCTAATCTTGCGACGGCCGGATTCACCTTCTTTCTTGAGTTCAGCAAGAGCGGGGTGAACCACTGTCAGCAGCTGGATAATGATCGATGCCGAAATGTACGGCATGATCCCCAACGCAAGAATAGAAGCACGCGAGAGTGCACCACCACTGAACATGTTGAACATCTCAATGATGGTGCCCTTCTGTTGCTGGAACAACTCGGCCAGTACGGCGGCGTCAATACCAGGAATCGGCACATAAGAGCCTGCACGGAAAACGATAATCGCCCCGAGAACGAAGAGCAGACGGCTCTTCAGTTCACTCAGACCACCCTGTGCTTTAACATCCAATCCTGGTTTCTTAGCCATTGTACTGATTATTCCTCGATTTTACCGCCAGCGGCCTCGATGGCTGCGCGTGCACCTTTGGTGACGGACAGACCACGAACAGTCACAGCACGGTCAATGTTGCCAGACAGAACAACTTTAGCGAACACGATGTTTTTGGTAACAACACCGGCTTGCTTCAGAGTGCTCATATCGACCACATCACCTTCTACCAGGGCGATTTCGTTCAGACGCACTTCGGCAGAAACCAAAGATTTGCGAGAAAAGAAACCGAACTTCGGCAGACGGATTTTCAAAGGCATCTGACCACCCTCGAAACCGTTGCGGACTTTACCGCCACCGGAACGAGAGGTTTGACCTTTCACACCACGACCACCAGTCTTGCCCAGACCGGAACCGATACCACGGCCCGGACGGTGCTTAACGCGCTTGGAACCAGCGGCCGGAGACAGAGTATTCAGACGCATGCTTAGCCCTCCACCTTAACCATGTAGTAAACCTGGTTGATCATACCGCGTACGCAAGGAGTATCTTCCAGCTCAACGGTGTGACCAATGCGACGCAGGCCCAGACCACGCAGAGTCGCCTTATGCTTGGGCAGACGGCCGATAGAGCTGCGAGTTTGAGTTACTTTTACAGTGTTAGCCATGTCACATTACCCCAGAATTTCTTCAACGCGCAGACCACGCTTGGCGGCGATCTGTTCCGGTGATTGACCGTGAACCAGAGCGTCTACAGTAGCGCGAACGACGTTGATTGGGTTGGTGGAACCGTAGGTCTTGGCCAGCACGTTGTGGATACCAGCAACTTCCAGAACGGCACGCATAGCGCCGCCGGCGATGATACCAGTACCTTGAGAGGCCGGCTTCATGAACACGGTAGAACCGGAGTGAACACCTTTCACCGGGTGGTGCAGGGTGCCGTTGTTCAGCTCAACCTTGTTCAGGTTACGCTTGGCCTGTTCCATTGCTTTTTGAATAGCAGCCGGAACTTCACGGGCCTTACCATAACCGTAACCTACACGGCCGTTACCATCACCCACCACGGTCAACGCGGTGAAGGACATGATACGACCACCTTTAACAGTTTTCGAAACACGGTTTACTGCAATCAGCTTTTCTTGCAGTTCGCCGGCTTGAGATTCGACTTTAGCCATCTTCGACTCCTAGCTTAGAACTGAAGACCAGCGTCACGTGCAGCAGCTGCCAGAGCAGCGATGCGACCGTGATACTTGAAACCGGAACGATCGAAAGATACGTTCTGAACGCCTTTGGCAATAGCACGCTCAGCGATAGCTTTACCTACAGCGGTAGCAGCGTCTGCATTACCGGTGTATTTCAGAGCTTCACTGATGGCTTTCTCTACTGTGGAAGCAGAGGCCAGAACTTCGGAACCGTTGGCTGCAATAACCTGCGCATAGATATGACGCGGGGTACGGTGCACAACCAGACGGGTGGCTCCCAGTTCCTGCATCTTTTTCCGAGCACGAGTAGCACGACGGAGACGAGCTGCTTTCTTGTCCATAGTGTTACCTTACTTCTTCTTAGCTTCTTTAGTACGCACTTGCTCGTTGGCATAGCGTACACCCTTGCCCTTGTAGGGCTCCGGAGCGCGGTAAGCACGGATATCGGCGGCGACTTGGCCAACCAGCTGCTTGTCAACGCCACGCAGAACAACTTCAGTCTGGGACGGGCACTCAGCGGTTACACCAGCCGGCAGCTCATGCTCTACCGGGTGAGAGAAGCCCAGAGCCAGCGCGACAGCATTGCCCTTGATGGAGGCTTTGTAACCTACACCAACCAGCTGCAGCTTACGCTCGAAGCCTTGGGTAACACCGATTACCATGTTGTTGACCAATGCACGGGCAGTACCGGCCTGAGCGTCAGCACCAGCGATGCCGTCGCGCGGGGCGAACTTCAGTACATTGTCTTCTTTGGTCACTTCTACAGCGGCGTGGATAGAACGAACCAGGGAACCTTTACCACCTTTGATGGACAGTTCCTGACCGTTCAGAGTCACTTCTACGCCAGCAGGAATAGTGACGGGTGCCTTAGCAACGCGAGACATTTCCGACCTCCTATTAAGCGACGTAGCAGATGATCTCACCACCCATGCTTGCTTTGCGAGCAGCACGGTCGGTCATCACACCTTTAGACGTGGACACGATAGCAACACCGAGACCACCCATTACTTTCGGCAGATCGGTAGTGCGCTTGTAAATACGCAGGCCAGGACGGCTCACGCGTTGGATCAGTTCTACAACCGGCTTGCCCTGGAAATATTTCAGTTCAATTTCCAGTTCCGGCTTCACGTCACCAGCTACGTTGTAGCCAGCGATGTAACCTTCTTCTTTCAGCACTTTGGCAATAGCCACTTTCAGCTTGGAAGAAGGCATGGAAACCGCAACTTTGCTCGCCGCCTGACCGTTACGGATGCGGGTCAGCATATCCGCGATCGGATCTTGCATGCTCATAGTCTAACTCCCGAGATTCTTTACCAAGAGGCCTTTTTCAGGCCCGGAATTTCGCCCTTCATGGCATGCTCACGCACCTTGATGCGAGACAGGCCAAACTTGCGCAGGAAACCGTGCGGACGACCAGTAATATTGCAACGGTTACGCTGGCGGGACGGACTGGAATCACGGGGCAGCTGTTGCAGTTGCAGAACAGCATCCCAACGCGCTTCTTCAGAAGCGTTCATGTCAACGATGATAGCTTTCAGCTCGGCACGCTTGGTCGCGTACTTGGCTACCAGCTTGGCACGCTTTGCTTCGCGCGCTTTCATGGATGTTTTAGCCATAACCCTAACCTTACTTGCGGAATGGGAAGTTAAAGGCAGCCAGCAGAGCACGGCCTTCTTCATCGGTATTCGCGGAAGTGGTGATGGTGATATCCAGACCACGGACGCGATCGACTTTGTCATAGTCGATTTCCGGGAAGATGATCTGCTCACGCACGCCCATGGAGTAGTTACCACGACCGTCGAACGCTTTAGCGTTCAGGCCACGGAAGTCACGGATACGCGGTACGGAGATGCAGATCAGCCGTTCCAGGAACTCCCACATACGCTCGCCACGCAGGGTTACTTTACAACCTATCGGGTAGCCTTCACGAATCTTGAAGCCCGCAACAGATTTGCGAGCTTTGGTGATCAGCGGCTTCTGACCGGAAATGGCAGCCATGTCGGCAGCAGCATTTTCCAGCAACTTCTTGTCAGAGATCGCTTCACCAACACCCATGTTCAGGGTGATTTTCTCGATCCGAGGGACTTGCATGATAGTCTTGTAACCGAACTGCTTGGACAGTTCATTTACTACATCGGATTTGTAGTAATCATGCAGTTTCGCCATCGTTAAACTCCAATTACTTCACAAGTTCGCCGGTGGATTTGAAGAAACGAACTTTCTTGCCGTCTTCAATCCGGAAACCAACGCGGTCAGCTTTGCCAGTGGCAGAGTTGAACAGCGCTACGTTAGATACATCGATGGGGGCTTCTTTGGTGACGATACCGCCAGCCTGACCCAGTGCGGGTACCGGCTTCTGGTGCTTCTTCACCTGGTTGATGCCTTCCACGATTACCTTACCTTTGGCAATCAGGACCTGGGTGACTTTGCCACGCTTGCCCTTGTCTTTGCCGGTAAGAACAATCACTTCGTCTTCGCGACGGATTTTAGCTGCCATCGTTCGACTCCTTACAGTACTTCGGGTGCCAGGGACACAATCTTCATGAACTTCTCATTACGCAGTTCACGGGTCACCGGGCCAAAAATACGAGTACCGATTGGCTGTTGGTTGTTGTTAAGCAACACAGCCGCATTGTTGTCGAAACGGATGACAGAGCCGTCCGGACGACGAACGCCTTTACGGGTGCGTACGACCACCGCGTTATACACATCACCTTTCTTCACTTTACCGCGAGGAATGGCTTCCTTGATGGAAACCTTGATGATGTCGCCGATGCCGGCGTAACGGCGGTGCGAGCCACCCAGAACCTTAATACACATTACACTGCGAGCGCCGGAGTTGTCGGCAACACCCAGCATACTTTGCATCTGGATCATCTTAGTGCTCCGCTTTGTTTACTTCTTATCCCCAACGGGATCTGGCTGCCTTCAAAAGGCGCGAAACTATAACACAGGATTTTTAGAAAAGGTAGCCTAAAAAACAAACGGCCCCTGGAAGGGGCCGTTTGGGCAAAAAAGTACCGATTAGGCCTTTTCTACGACAGCAACCAGGGTCCAGGACTTGGTCTTGGACAGCGGGCGGCACTCGCGGATTTCCACGAGATCGCCAGCTTTGCACTCGTTGTTTTCGTCATGTACGTGCAGCTTGGTAGTACGCTTGATGATCTTACCGTAGATCGGGTGCTTTACCTTGCGCTCGATGGCAACAGTGATGGACTTGTCCATCTTGTCGCTGATTACACGACCCTGCAGAGTACGGATTTTGTCAGTCATTACGCACCTGCCTTCTCAGTCAGTACAGTCTTGATACGTGCGACGTCACGACGCACTTGTTTCAGAGTGTGAGTCTGAGCCAGCTGGCCGGTGGATGCTTGCATGCGCATGTTGAATTGCTCACGCAGCAGGCCCAGCAGTTCCTGGTTCAGTTCTTCGACGCTCTTTTGACGCAGATCTTGGGCTTTCATCACATCACCGTCTTAATTACGAAAGTGGTCTGAACAGACAGCTTAGCTGCGGCCAGGGCAAACGCTTCACGCGCCAGAGCCTCAGGTACACCGTCCATCTCGTACAGAACCTTGCCAGGCTGGATCGGGCAAACCCAGTATTCCACGTTACCCTTACCTTTACCCATACGAACTTCCAGGGGCTTCTCGGTGATGGGCTTGTCCGGGAACACACGGATCCAGATCTTACCTTGACGCTTAACGTGACGGGTCATGGCACGACGGGCTGCTTCGATTTGACGAGCAGTCAGCTGACCACGAGATGTCGCCTTCAGGCCAAAGGTACCGAAGGATACTTCGTTACCAGAGTTGGCCAGACCGCGGTTACGACCTTTGTGGGTCTTGCGGAATTTAGTACGCTTAGGTTGCAACATTTACCGAATCTCCTTACTTGGCAGCGCGGCGCTTGTTGTCACGCTTGGGCTTCGCAGGAGCTTGCTCTTGAGCAGCGGCAGCGTTGACAGCAGCCAGACCACCCAGAACTTCGCCCTTGAAGATCCAAACTTTAACGCCGATCACACCGTAAGTGGTGTGGGCTTCAGAAGTTGCGTAGTCAATGTCGGCACGCAGGGTGTGCAAAGGCACACGACCTTCACGGTACCATTCGGTACGCGCGATTTCAGCGCCGCCCAGACGACCGGAAACTTCCACTTTGATGCCCTTGGCACCCAGGCGCATGGCGTTTTGTACGGCGCGCTTCATAGCACGACGGAACATTACACGACGCTCCAGCTGGGAAGTGATGCTGTCGGCAACCAGTTTGCCATCCAGCTCCGGCTTGCGGACTTCGGAAATGTTGATCTGAGCAGGCACGCCAGCAATTGCGGCTACAGCTTTGCGCAGTTTCTCAACGTCTTCGCCTTTCTTACCGATCACAACACCCGGACGAGCGGTGTGAATGGTCACACGGATGCTCTTGGCCGGACGCTCGATGGTGATCTTGGACAAGGACGCGTTTTTCAGTTCCTTGGTCAGGAACTGGCGTACTTGAAAATCGCTGTACAGGTTGTCAGCGAAGTCTTTGGTGTTCGCGAACCAGGTAGAATTCCAAGGCTTGGTAATACCCAGGCGAATGCCATTAGGATGTACTTTCTGACCCATTGCTTATCTCCCAGCCTTAGCGTCGGATACCACTACAGTGATGTGAGCGGTACGCTTGAGGATACGATCCGCGCGACCTTTGGCACGAGGACGGATACGCTTCATGGAGGGACCTTCGTCAACCATGATAGTGGCAACACGCAGTGCGTCGATGTCGGCGCCTTCGTTGTGCTCAGCGTTGGCAATGGCAGATTCCAGCACTTTCTTCACCAGAACAGCAGCCTTTTTCGGGCTGAAGGTCAGGATGTTCAGAGCCTTGTCTACGGACAGACCACGTACTTGATCGGCTACCAGACGAGCTTTCTGGGCAGAAGTACGGGCATAACGGTGTTTAGCGATAGCTTCCATCATTTATCCCTTAGCGCTTCTTAGCCTTCTTATCAGCAGCATGGCCGCGATAAGTACGAGTAGGTGCGAATTCACCCAGTTTGTGACCGATCATTTCTTCGGTAACGAAAACCGGAACGTGCTGACGACCATTATGGACAGCGATGGTCAAACCGATCATGTTCGGGATGATCATTGAACGACGGGACCAGGTTTTAACCGGCTTTTTATCCCCGCTTTCCACCGCTTTCTCTACCTTCTTCAGCAAGTGCAGGTCGATAAATGGACCCTTCTTGAGAGAACGTGGCATGGTGATTCCTCTATGTTAACAATTACTTGTTACGACGACGTACGATGTACTTGTCGGTACGCTTGTTCTTACGGGTCTTGAAGCCTTTAGCCTTCTGGCCCCATGGGGACACAGGCTGCATGCCCTTGTTACGACCCTCACCACCACCGTGCGGGTGGTCTACCGGGTTCATCGCCATACCGCGAACAGTCGGACGAATACCACGCCAGCGGTTTGCACCGGCTTTACCCAGTTGACGCAACATGTGCTCGGAGTTACCAACTTCACCGATGGTGGCGCGGCACTCGGCCAGAACTTTACGTACTTCGCCGGAACGCAGACGCAGAGTTACATAGTTACCTTCACGAGCCAGGATCTGGATGAAAGTACCAGCGGAACGAGCCAGCTGGGCACCTTTACCAGGCTTCATCTCAACGGCGTGAACGGTAGAACCGACCGGGATGTTGCGCATCGGCAGGGCGTTACCTACCTTGATGGCTGCATCAGCACCAGAAGCGATAGCGTCACCAGCTTTCAGGCCTTTTGGAGCCAGGATGTAACGACGCTCACCGTCTGCGTACAACACCAGAGCGATGTTAGCGGTACGGTTCGGATCGTATTCCAGGCGCTCTACTTTGGCCGGGATACCGTCTTTGTCGCGCTTGAAGTCGACGATACGGTAGTGTTGCTTGTGACCACCGCCGATGTGACGGGTGGTGATGCGGCCGTTGTTGTTACGACCACCGGACTTGTCTTTCTTGTCCAGCAGAGCTGCAAAGGGCTTGCCCTTGTACAGGTCTTGGTTGACGATCTTGACGACGTGGCGGCGGCCCGGAGAAGTAGGCTTGCACTTAACGATTGCCATTTTTCAGAACTCCTCTTACTCGGCTGCGCCCATGAAGTCGATGTCCTGACCAGCTTTCAGGGTCACATAAGCCTTTTTCCAATCGGAACGACGGCCTACGCGTGCACCTGCGCGCTTGGTCTTACCCTTCATGTTCAGGGTACGGACGGTCTCAACTTCGACCTCGAACAGTTTCGCAACTGCAGCTTTGACTTCCGCCTTGGTGGCATCAACAGCAACTTTGAACACGATAGTGTTCTGCTTTTCTGCAACCATGGTGCTCTTTTCAGAGATGTGCGGAGCCTTCAGAACTTTCAGCAGACGCTCTTCACGGATCATGCCAGCATCTCCTCGATTTGCTTAACTGCGTCAGCAGTCATCAGAACCTTGTCGAAAGCGATCAGGCTGACCGGGTCGATACCGGCAACGTCACGCACGTCAACTTTGTACAGGTTACGAGCAGCCAGGAACAGGTTCTCATCGACTTCAGCAGTCACGATCAGAACGTCAGACAGTTCCATTTCTTTCAGCTTGGCGATCAGTTCTTTGGTTTTCGGAGCTTCGATGCCGAACTTCTCAACAACGATCAGGCGCTCTTGACGTACCAGCTCGGACAGGATGCTACGGATAGCGCCGCGGTACATCTTCTTGTTTACTTTCTGGCTGTGATCTTGCGGCTTAGCAGCAAAAGTCACACCACCGGAACGCCAAATGGGCGAACGGATGGAGCCAGCACGGGCACGACCAGTACCCTTCTGACGCCACGGCTTTTTGCCGCCACCAGACACTTCAGAGCGAGTCAGCTGCGCACGAGTACCCTGACGGGCACCAGCGGCATAAGCAACGACAACCTGGTGAACCAGAGCTTCGTTGAATTCGCGCCCGAAGGTAGTCTCGGAAACTTCAAGAGCGCTCTTGGCGTCTTTCATTACCAATTCCATTACTATCTCCTCAGACGTTACGCTTTGACGGCAGGTTTAACGATCACGTTGCCGTTGGTTGCACCCGGTACTGCACCTTTGATGAGCAGCAGGTTGCGTTCAGCGTCAACACGAACCAGTTCCAGGTTCTGAGTCGTTACACGCTCAGCACCCATGTGACCAGCCATCTTTTTGCCCTTGAATACACGGCCCGGGGTCTGGTTTTGACCGATGGAGCCAGGTACACGGTGGGACAGAGAGTTACCGTGGGTCATATCCTGGGTGCGGAAGTTCCAGCGCTTAACAGTACCGGCAAAACCTTTACCCTTGGATGTGCCGGTAACGTCTACCAGCTTAACGTCAGCGAGAAGATCTACTTTCAGCTCGCTACCAACAGTGAAAGTTTCACCGTTGTTCAGGCGGAATTCCCACAGACCGCGACCGGCTTCTACACCAGCTTTGGCAAAGTGGCCTGCTTCCGGCTTGGTTACACGGCTAGCTTTCTTGGAGCCAGTGGTAACCTGAATAGCGTTGTAGCCGTCGGTTTCTACAGATTTGACCTGAGTTACACGGTTAGCTTCAACTTCGATAACAGTCACCGGGATAGAGACGCCATCTTCAGTGAAGATGCGAGTCATACCCACTTTGCGACCTACAAGACCGATTGTCATTGTTATCAACCTCTTTCCGTAATTAACCCAGGCTGATCTGGACGTCTACACCAGCTGCCAGATCCAGACGCATCAGGGCGTCTACGGTCTTGTCAGTCGGCTCAACGATGTCTACCAGACGCTTGTGAGTGCGGATTTCGTACTGATCACGCGCGTCTTTGTTGACGTGCGGGGAGATCAGGACGGTGAAACGCTCTTTGCGAGTCGGCAGCGGGATAGGACCGCGAACCTGCGCGCCAGTGCGCTTAGCAGTTTCAACGATTTCCGCAGTGGATTGATCAATCAGACGATGATCAAAAGCCTTCAGGCGGATACGGATTCTTTGGTTCTGCATTGACAGAGCTCCAATAGATAAAAGAACATAAACCAACACCGCCCGACCGAGATTGCTCCCGCCAGAGGTGTGATTTTTCACGTTTCCTCCCATATCGGGAGGACTGTATGGCTGGTGCCCGTAACCGGGGAAACTCAGCAAGCAGACATATCGTCTGGCTTACCTCATGGGTAAGCGGAGGGGATTATACGGATTTTTCAAATTTGCGCAAGGGAAAGCGAACAGATTGTGCGCAATTTTATGTGACAGATGGATCTCGCACTAACCTGCTCGTTTGGCGCACGAACGGGAGCCACGACAACCTCGCAAACTGGCTGATACACTGGCCCCCGCCTTCGTCAACGGAACGACTTTCAATGCTTAAAGATCAAAAGAAAGCCTATCAGTACGGGCTCTGCGCCGTGGCCCTCTGGTCGACGGTTGCCAGTGCCTTCAAGATCTCCCTCACCTATTTCGAACCGGTTCAGTTGCTGCTGGTTGCAGCCCTCACCTCGACGCTGACGCTGACCGCCATCGTTGCCAAACAAGGCAAGTTGGCACTGCTGCGGGATTACATCAAAGCTCGCCCCCTCTACTATCTGGCGCTTGGAGTACTGAACCCTTTCCTCTATTACCTGCTGCTGTTCAAAGCGTACGACCTGTTGCCGGCCCAGCAGGCACAGACTCTCAACTACACTTGGGCCATTACCCTCAGTCTGCTGGCCGTCCCCTTCCTCGGTCAGAAGCTGCGCCGCCGTGATGGCATCGCCATCGTGCTGGGCTACTTCGGTGCCCTGGTGATCGCCACCAGGGGGGATGTCTTCTCCCTGCAGTTTGACAGCCCGCTAGGTGTGACGCTGGCACTGGTGTCCACCCTCATCTGGGCCAGTTACTGGATCCTCAACACCCGCAATCAGGGGGATCCTGTCGTCAGCCTGCTGCTCGGTTTCACCATCAGCCTGCCGTTCATTGTCGTGGCGACCTGGCTGCTCTCCGATTTCGCCATGACCGCCTGGCAGGGATGGGCAGGCGCCATCTATGTGGGGCTGTTCGAGATGGGGTTCGGCTTCGTGCTCTGGTTGATGGCCTTGCGCCATGCCACCAACACGGCCCCCATCAGCAACCTTATCTTTATCTCGCCTTTTGCCTCCCTGGTACTGCTCAACCTGTTGATCGGCGAGACCATCCACCCGGCCACCCCTATCGGGCTGGCGCTGATCGTGGCGGCATTGCTGATCCAGCAGCTGAAATACGGCAAGCGCTATCGCAAGGCGAGCGAACCTCAAGCCTGATAATGCAAGGGGCGTATCACTCGATACGCCCCCTTTTCAATCCATCCACTCCTGCGGCTGATGCTTCGGCAAGCGGATCTCCACCTGCAGCCCTCCCCACTCCGAGCGCCCCAGCCGAATGGTACCGTGATGCTGGGCCACGATCCGGGCGACGATGGCAAGTCCAAGGCCGCTCCCCCCTGTGGTACGCGCCAAATTGCCCTGAGTAAATGGCTTGAGCACTCGAAAGTGGTCCTGCTCCGGGATCCCGGGCCCATCATCAGAGAGGCGCAAGCGCACCCAGTGGCCATCATCCTTCAACTCGCCAAGCAGCCGGGTTGCGCCATAGCGCAATGAGTTACCCGACAGGTTACTCAGCACCCGGCGCATGCTGACCGGATTGCACGCCACCCTGACCGCCTCTTCCGGCAGGGCCAGCTCGACTTCCAACCCCTGCTCGGCATGCATCAGCAAGGCATCATGCACCAGCTGGGTCAGGTCGACGGGGTCCAGATTTTTCACCTCGTCCGGACGGATGTAGTCGATGAACTGATCGATGATGGCATTGGACTCGTCGATATCGGCGTTGATGCTCTCCTTGAGGTACTCATCCCCGGACGACATCATCTCGGTCGCCAGCCGGATACGGGTCAGCGGCGTGCGCAGATCGTGGGAGACTCCGGCCATCATCAGGTTGCGCTCCTCAATCAATCCCTTGATGGAATTGGACATGTGGTTGAAGGTGCGGGTCAGCCGACGCACCTCCCGCGATCCCTGCTCCCCGAGCGCATCGGGGAAGTTGCCCCTCGCCACCGAGACAGCCCCGGCTTCCAGATCTTCCAGCGGGCGCACCAGCTGGCGAGCGAAACGCCAGGCGGCAAACAGGGTGATCACCAGCAAGACGCTCATGTAGAGGATCAGCGGCTCTATGTCATCATCCTCGATCTCGGTCAGGGGGATACGCACCCAGATTTTGCTGGCCTGAGGTGGCTGGATCCAGATGATGTAGTGATCCTGGATCTCGACCCGTACCTTGGTCGGGCCACCCAGCTCCTTGCTGATGTTCTCTGCCAGATAACGATAGGGCTTGGACTCCTTGAGCCCATGTTGTTCCGCCTCGCTCTGGGTGTAGATGTCGCTGCCGGTCGCCACATAGACCAGCGCCTCGGCATCGTCGCTCAACTCCAGCTGGTTGCTCTCGACCGGAAAAATCAGTTTGACCTGGTTGGCCAGCAGATGGCTGATCTGCTTGACGGTCGGCGCCAGCAGATAGTTGTAGAAAGTGGCATAAGAAACGATCTGATAGACCACCAGCACGGCGGCTAGAAACCAGAGCATGCGGGAGAACATGCTACCCGCTTTTTTCATGTGCGTTCACCGTCCGGGACGAAGACGTAACCCAATCCCCAGACAGTCTGCAGATAGCGGGGCTGGGCCGGATCCTGCTCCAGCATGCGGCGCAAGCGGGAGACCTGCACGTCTATGCTGCGCTCGGTCGCCGTGTATTCGCGCCCCCTGGCCAGATTCATCAACTTGTCGCGGGAGAGCGGCTCGCGAGGGTGACTGACCAGCACCTTGAGCACCGCAAACTCTCCGCTGGTCAGGGCCATGGGCTCGCCATCACGACTCAGTTCCCGGGTCGCCAGATTGAGCTGGTAACCACCAAAGCTGACCACTTTTTCGGCCGTAGAGGGCGCCCCCGGCAACTCGACGGTGTGGCGGCGCAGTACGGCACGGATCCGGGCCAGCAGCTCGCGCGGATTGAACGGTTTGGGCAGATAGTCGTCGGCCCCCATCTCGAGCCCAACGATGCGATCCACTTCATCTCCCTTGGCGGTCAGCATCAGCACAGGGATCTGGTTGCCCCCCTCGCGCAGACGACGGCAGATGGAGAGGCCGTCTTCGCCAGGCAGCATCAGATCGAGCACCATCAGGCTGAAATTTTCGCGCGTCAGCAGACGATCGGCCTGCTCACCATTGGCCACACCGCGCACCACGAACCCCTGTTCGGTCAGGTAGCGCTCAAGCAGGGAGCGTAGTTTCAGATCGTCGTCCACGACCAGGATCTTGTATTGCTGCTGACTCATCGCTTTGCCTCTCAATATCATCTGCCTCAATACTAGGGGCCGTCAGTACGGGAGAAAAGCATAAATGTGTTACCGGTTATTACCTGGAACCCACCTCCCCACCGGGACAAAGTAGACTCAGCCCCCTGGCTACGGACCACGATTTCCCTCGACAGAGGGATGACAAAAGCTAATATTCCCGTGCAGTTAGACTCTACCTCCTCCATTTGACCAGATCACGGATCACCATGAAGACAAAGCTGATCACCCGCGAAGGTTATAACAAGCTGAAGGAAGAACTCGATTTCCTGTGGCGTCAGGAGCGCCCCGAGGTCACCAGGAAGGTCGCATGGGCGGCAAGCCTGGGGGATCGCAGCGAAAATGCCGACTACCAGTACAACAAGAAGCGGTTGCGAGAGATCGACAGGCGGGTGCGCTATCTGCGTAAATGTCTGGAGGAGCTGGGGATCGTCGACTATTCCCCGACCCAGGAGGGCAAGGTCTTCTTCGGCGCTTGGGTGGAGGTGGAGAGCGAAGAGGGCGAGATCAAGCGCTTTCGCATCGTCGGCTATGACGAAATCTTCGGTCGCAAGGATTACATTTCCATCGACTCCCCCATGGCCCGCGCCCTGCTCAAGAAAGAGGTCGGCGACGAGGCCATAGTACGCACGCCGGTCGGTGATGCCTGCTGGTATGTCAACGAAATCAGCTACACCAAGTAGCAAGCAGGGGGAAGAAACAACATTCCCCTCCCCCAGCCGGTGCAGCATCCCCCCAATCGGCTCGAAGCGGCTTGCCCCCGGTGCGATAGGGTGGCATCCACCCGTGCGACCCCATATAGTGCTCACATTCGGCGCCGGATGGCGCGAATCGATCAACAGAGGCGCTCAACAGATACCATGACGCAAAGCATTGAGAGACAGATCGCCGGTGAGTTGAACGCTCGCCCGCAACAAATCGAAGCCGCCATTCGTCTGCTGGATGAAGGTGCCACCGTTCCCTTTATCGCCCGTTACCGCAAAGAGGTCACCGGCGGCTTGGACGACAGCCAGCTGCGCACCCTGGAGAGCCGCCTCGGCTACCTGCGCGAGCTGGCAGACCGCCGCCAGGTGATCCTGCGTTCCATTGAGGAGCAGGGCAAGCTCACCCCCGAACTGATGCGCGAGCTGAATGACGCCGACAGCAAAACCCGGCTGGAAGACCTCTACCTGCCCTACAAACCCAAGCGCCGCACCAAGGGACAGATGGCCATTGAGGCCGGGCTGGAACCGCTGGCCAATCTGCTGCTGGACGACCCGATGCGGGATCCGGAGCAGGAGGCCACCGCCTTCCTCAATGCCGAACAGGGCATCACCGACAGCAAGAGCGCCCTCGACGGCGCCCGCTACATCCTGATGGAACGCTTCGCCGAGCAGGCCGATCTGCTGGAGAAGCTGCGCGACTATCTGTGGCAGAACGCCACCCTGCGTGCCCGCGTGGTGGCCGGCAAGGAGCAGGAGGGGGCCAAGTTCAAGGACTACTTCGAACACGACGAGCCGCTGCACAAGGCCCCCTCCCATCGGGTGCTGGCCATGTTGCGCGGCCGCAACGAGGGCTTGCTCAACCTGGCGCTAGTCACAGGCGAGGATGAGAGCGCCAGCCCCTGCGAGGGGATCATCGCCCACCATCTCAAGCTCAATCTGCAAAACCGCCCCGCCGACAAGTGGCTGCAGGGGGTAGTGAGTTGGACCTGGAAGATCAAGCTCTCCTTGCAGATGGAGACCGAGCTCATCGGCCGCATCCGTGAGTCGGCGGAAGAGGAGGCGATCAAGGTGTTCGCCATAAACCTCAAGGATCTGCTGATGGCAGCCCCGGCCGGCATGCGTTGCACCATGGGGCTGGATCCCGGCATCCGCACCGGGGTCAAGGTGGCCGTAGTCGATCACACCGGCAAGCTGGTCGATACCGCGACCATCTATCCGTTCGAACCGAAACGCCAGGTGGATCAGAGCCTCAAGACCCTGAGCGAACTGTGCCAGAAGCACAAGGTAGAGCTTATCAGCATCGGCAACGGCACCGCCTCACGGGAGACCGACCGCCTGGTGAGCAACCTGTTCGAACGCTACCCCGCCGCCAAGGCCCAGAAGATTGTTGTGAGCGAAGCCGGGGCCTCGGTCTACTCCGCCTCCGAGCTCGCCTCTCTGGAGTTTCCGGATCTCGACGTCTCCCTGCGCGGCGCCGTCTCCATCGCCCGCCGCCTGCAGGATCCGCTGGCCGAGCTGGTCAAGATCGATCCCAAGAGCATAGGTGTCGGTCAGTACCAGCACGATGTCGGCCAGAGCCAGCTGGCCCGCCGACTGGATGCCGTGGTCGAGGACTGTGTGAACGCGGTCGGGGTAGATGTGAACACCGCCTCAGTCGCCCTGCTCAACCGGGTGTCCGGCCTCTCCCAGACCCTGGCCCAGAACATCGTCGCCTATCGCGATGAACATGGCGCCTTCCAGAACCGGCAACAGTTGCTGAAGGTGAGCCGACTCGGGCCCAAGGCCTTCGAACAGTGTGCCGGCTTCCTGCGCATTCGCGGCGGCAGCAACCCGCTGGATGGCTCTGCCGTGCACCCGGAATCCTACCCCGTGGTGGAGCGGATCCTTGCCAAACTGGAACAGACGGTGGATAGCTTGCTCGGCAACAGCAGCCTGCTGCGCAGCCTGAAGCCCGCCGACTACACCGACGAGCAGTTTGGCGTGCCTACCGTGACCGACATCATAGGCGAGCTGGACAAGCCGGGTCGCGACCCCCGCCCCGAGTTCAAGACGGCCACCTTCAAGGAGGGTGTGGAGAAGTTAAGCGATCTGATGCCCGAAATGATGCTGGAGGGGGTCGTCACCAACGTCACCAACTTCGGCGCCTTCGTCGACATCGGCGTCCATCAGGATGGCCTGGTGCACATCTCCTCCCTGACCGATCGCTTTGTCAAGGATCCCCGCGAGGTGGTCAAGGCAGGCGACATAGTGCGGGTCAAGGTGCTGGAGGTGGATGTGCCGCGCAAACGGATCAGCCTGACCATGCGTCTGGATGAAAAGGCCGGCCAGCCGGCGCGCAAACCGGCACAGCCGCATCACTCCCATGGTGGCAATGCCAAGCCCAGACATGAATCACGTCAAAATGCCCCTATGGGCGGCGCCATGGGCAACGCCTTTGCTGCAGCCCTCTCCAAGGCCAAGAAATAAAGCGCAGCCAGAAAATGCAAAAAGCCCCTCGCGGGGCTTTTTGCATCAGGCGCGAGTTTACTGGCTCAAGGTGTTCAGGATGCTCTCGGGATCCTGATGCTGGGCCAGCACCTCCCGCAGTCGATTGAATGCCTTGCAGGCCTCCTGCGGATACTTGCCATAGGAGACTACGCCGGTATGGCTCCAACCCGCCGCCAGCATTACCTTCTTCTTGAAGTGGGTCCCCTCGGTCCCGCCGCCACCCAGCTGCATCAAAAACTGTTCCATCTGGAGGTGTGGCGGAGGAACACGGGAGAAGGTGGCGAAATCTTCCGGTTTGACTTCATCAAAGTGCATGACAGCTCCTGCTAGATAGGATGGGCCTGACCTTCAGATTAGTTGCAAAACCGGGGACAAAGAAAAGTATCGCGCAGGGAATTCAGACCTGGAGATTAAGGGAGTGGCCAGCCGCCGGACTGACCGCCTGCTGGTAGCGACCGGCAATCACTTGGTTGCGTCGATCCATGTAAGTACTCAGCACGCCCTTGGTCGCTGCGGGATCATGCTCGGCCATCAGCGCCTTGCGGGCCTTGGCCTCTGTTGCGGCCGCACTACGGGCCACACTCAAATCCTGGGCAGAGGGTTCGGCAGGAGCAAGGGCCGCGGCACGAACCTGTTGCATCTTGGCAATGGTGGCTTCGGGATCTCCCGCCACCTCGCCAGTATCGATAGACACTTCACCGCCGGTTGCATAACGCTTGCCATCCGGCCCCAATGAAAATTGGTAGGTAGGCGCACCGGCATAAGCCCCACCCACAGACTGGTGCGCCTGCTCATGGGTACGCACCTCCTGGTCTCGGTCATTCAGCTCCTTGACCTGTTGCTCCTGCCGTTGTTGCTGTTCCTGCTGCTTGGGATCCTGTTGCTTGCGCTGCCCATCTTCACCGGTAGCCTCGACAAAACGGTGATCCAGGGCATGGGGAATCGTGAGTTGAGTTGACTCACGATTGTTCTGAGTCGGCGAGGTGTTGCTGGCCGTCTGACCGGCTTTCGATTTCTCTTTCTGGGAACCCACTTCGGTTTCGGCGCTGGACGCCTGTCCGGAACGGGTCTGCGGGATCAGCTCGGCCCGGCGATTATCCGTCCTGGCCGCTTCCACCTGGGGTTGCAGCTGGGTAGGGATCAGCGTGGGCAGGCTGACATTGACGTTCATATCACACCCGGATATCGATCAGGGTGCCCATCATATCGCTGGCGGTCTGCATCACCTTGGTGGAGGCACCGGCCTGAATCTCCGCCACCTTGAGGTTGACCAGCTCATCCGTCACTTGCACCTGATCACCACTCGGGGTGTTGAGGCGGGCGATCTGGCTGGACGCCCGATCGGCGATCTGTTCGGCTCGCTGGAACCCCTGCACCCCGCTGTTGAAGGCAGATTCAATACGCATGATGTAACTCCTCTGGGAACAGATTAATTATCCGTCACCCGGGAGGATTAATGAAGCTTTCAGGCTGTTTTTTAGCCAACAAAATGCCTGATGGCTTCAACAAACTCCGTTGGATGGGAGATGAAAGGCGCATGCGAGGCCTTGTTGAAGGTCACACTGCGACTGGCGGGGTAACGCTCGTCCAGCAGGGGAATGACTGCCTTGGGCACCAATGAATCCAGTCGGCCATAGACCCGTAGCCAGGGCAGCGAGAGCGACGCCAACTCATCGCGCAGATCGATGTCGGCCAGCAAACCGAGCCCGGCCTCCAGCGCGGCCAGTTGCGGAGCCGGCCGTTCAGCCAGCCAATGGCGCAGCTGCCGGATATCGTCGCGGGCATGTTCGCTGCCCATCGCCTGGATCGCGAGGAAGCGCTCTATGGTCTGGCGAAAATCCCCTGCCAGCATCTGGTTGAAACCGGTCAGCACCTTGGGGGCGATCCCGGGCCACTCGTCGCGGGCCATAAAGCAGGGGGAACTGGCTACCGTGATAAGGCTTGCGACACGCTCGGGATGGCTCAGGGCAATCTGGCTGGCGACCAGACCACCGAGGGACCAGCCGAGCAGATGGCATTTTTCCGGCAATACGGCCGCAACCTGCTCTGCTAGCCAGGAGAGGCTGTAATCTACCGTATCGGCCAGCGGGCTGTTGCCAAACCCCGGCAGATCCACCAGATGTACCCGGTAATTTTCCGCCAATGACGGGACAATGCCATGCCAGACGGCACCGTTCATCCCCCATCCGTGCAACAGCACCAGATCGGGCCCCTGACCAAATCGCTCTACCGATACGCTCATCTAGACTCAAGATCCTTGTTCATGTCTCTGGGGTCAGCATGTTAAAGCGACTGCTCGTCAAAGCAAGTCCGCTGCTTGGCAGCCATAGTGACTGGCAAGGGAGTTGTTTGCTCTGTCATCAACCCTGTGATGCCGAGCCCTTGTTGTGCAGCTGGTGCCGAGAGGCTCTGTGGCAGCCTCATCCCAGATGCCGCCTGTGTGCCGCGCCCTTGCCGGAATATATGAAAGAGAGCCAATGGGTGTGCGGCCGCTGCCAGTGTCGCCCTCCCCCCTGGGAACGGTTACAGGTCATTGGCGACTATCAGACGCCTTACCCCCTGCTTATCCCCCGGTTGAAATACGCAGGCCAGACCTTGCTGGCCCCCTTGCTCGCCCGCCTGTTGGCGGACCATCTCGATCAAAGCGATCCGCCGGAAGCCATCATCCCAGTGCCCCTGCACTGGTGGCGTCACTGGTGGCGAGGCTTCAACCAGGCGGAAGAGATTGGTCGCGCACTCGGCGAGATAACCGGCATCCCGCTCGACAGGCGGTTGCTGCAGCGCATCAAGGCCACCCCGCAGCAGACCCGGCTCACCGCCGGCCAGCGACGGCGCAATCTGCGCGGCGCGTTCAGAGTCTCTTCCCATCAATATCGTCACGTCGCCCTGCTTGATGATGTAGTGACCACAGGCGCCACCGCGGGCCAGCTCACCCGCCTGCTCCATGAGAGCGGCATCACAAAGGTGGAAGTGTGGGCAATATGCCGTACTCTCAAGCACATCAAGTAACCCTCTGCATGCTACCCAAGCCCGGATAACCGCGTTATCATGAATACCCTAGTCGTACACTCAGGTTTGTGAGGATAGTGATGATCAGCATTTCCGACGCCGCCCAGGCACATTTCCGTAAACTGTTGGAAAAACAGCCTGACGGCACCAATATCCGGGTGTTTGTGGTCAATCCGGGAACCCAGAATGCCGAGTGTGGCGTCTCCTATTGCCCGCCCGATGCAGTCGATCCGGAAGATCAGCACCTGCCTTTCAGCGGTTTCGACTGCATGGTCGATCCCCTGAGTGCCCCCTTCCTGGTGGATGCCACCATCGATTTCGTCACCGATCAGATGGGTTCCCAGCTGACCCTGAAGGCCCCCAACGCCAAGATGCGCAAGGTGGCCGACGATGCCCCGCTGATCGAACGTATCGAGTACGCCCTCATCTCCGAGGTGAACCCCATGCTGGCCGGTCACGGCGGCAAGGTGACCCTGACCGAGCTGACCGAAGATGGCTACGCCATCCTGCAGTTTGGCGGTGGTTGCAACGGTTGCTCCATGGTCGATTACACCCTGAAAGAGGGGATCGAGAAGCAGCTGCTGGAGAAGTTCCCGGGCGAGCTCAAAGGCGTGAAAGACGCCACCGAGCACCAGCGCGGCGACCACTCCTACTACTGATGACGCCTTGCCTTAGTGGCAAAAAAGGCCCCGCCAACTGGCGGGGCCTTTTGCATCGGGCAATCGGCAGATTACTCGTCCTTCTTGTCTCGTGACAAGAGAGCGATGGCAGCCTCTTTCGGGTTTTTCCCCTCGTAGAGCACCTTGAAGATCTGCTCGCAGATGGGCATCTCGACGCCGCAGCGGGCCGCCAGCAGATGCACCTCCTTGGTATTGCGATACCCCTCCACCACCTGACCGATCTCGGTCATGGCAGTGTCCACATCCTTGCCCGCCCCGAGGGCCAGACCGAAGCGGCGGTTGCGCGACTGGTTGTCGGTACAGGTGAGCACCAGATCCCCGAGCCCCGCCATCCCCATGAAGGTCTTGCCATCGGCGCCAAGCGCGGCGCCCAGGCGCTGCATCTCCACCAGGCCCCGGGTGATGAGGGCGGTTCTGGCATTGGCACCAAACCCCAGCCCGTCGGAGAGACCGGCCCCGATGGCGATGACGTTCTTGACCGCCCCGCCCAGCTGCAGGCCGACGAAGTCCGGGTTGGTATAGACCCGGAACGAGCGGCCGCAATGGAGCAGTTGGGAAAGATCCTCGGCAAAGTCATCGTGGGTCGAGGCGACCGAGATGGCGGTCGGCAGACCGGCGGCCAGCTCTTTGGCAAAAGTGGGGCCGGAAATCACCGCCAGCGGCATGGCATCACCCAACACCTCGCGGGCCACGTCCTGCAACAGACGGCCGCTGTCCGGCTCCAGACCCTTGGTGGCCCAGGCGATACGGGTATCGGGACGCAAGAAGGGTTTGACCTGGGCCAGCACCTGGCCAAACACATGGCTCGGCACAACCAGCAGCAAAACGGGCGCGGCCTGCACCGCCTGTTGCAGATCGGCCGTCAGTCGCAGATCGGCGGGAAAGGGGACATCAGGCAGAAAAGCCTTGTTGCAGCGGTCCTGTTCCAGCTCGGCGACATGGGCGGGATCGTGACCCCACAACAGGGTCGGATGGCCATTGCGCGCCAGAGAAATGGCAAGGGCGGAGCCGTAAGACCCCGCCCCCAAGACCGAGATAGCGATCTGGTCAGCCATTATCAGGCTTCCGCGGTCGCCTGCTGGGCCTGAGCTTGCGCCATGTGCTGGGCAAACAGGGCATCGAAGTTAACCGGTGCCAGGTTCAGCTGCGGGAAGGAACCCTTGCTCACCATGTTGGCCACGGCTTCACGGGCATACGGGAACAGGATGTTCGGGCAGAAGGCAGCCAGGCAGTGAGCCAGCTGCGGCTCAGGCAGGTTGCCGATGGTGAAGATGCCAGCCTGCTGCACTTCGCACAGGAAGGCAGTCTCTTCGCCCAGCTTGCAGGTGACGGTCAGGGTCAGTACGACTTCGTAGACGCTGTCGGCCAGGATGTTGGTCTTGGTATCCATGTCCAGCTTGACGTCCGGCTGCCACTCTTTCTGGAAGATGTGCGGAGTGTTGGGCGCTTCGAAGGAGACATCCTTGGTGTAAACACGCTGGATGTGGAATTCCGGTTGTACTTCCTGGTTGTTGATCTCGTCAGCCATTTCGTTTGATTCCTTTTTATATGGATAAGTGGGCACAGGCCCTTACATCAGCGTTTCTTGGTGACCGGCAGATTCTCTGCACGCCACTGGGCCATGCCACCGCCGAGCACATATACCTGCTTGAAGCCAGCCTTGCTCAGCTGACGGCCGGCGCCGCCCGCAGTCATTCCCGACTCGCACACCACTATGATGGGGGCATCTTTATGCTTTTCAACCGGACCCAGGTTATTGCTCTGGATCTGGGCGAGCGGCAGGTGCTGGGCTCCGGCCAGATGACCCTTGGCATACTCTTCCTGACTGCGAATATCCACTACGGTGGCATTCTCACGGTTGATCAGCAGGGTGGCAGTGTGATTGTTGACGGTTTTCACCGGAGACAAACGGGCACGCACAGTGGTGTAAACCAGGGTGCCCGCCAGGCCCAACCAGGCTGCCGTCAGCAGCGGGTTGCGGGCCGCAAAATCCAAATACTCTTGCATCTTCTACTATCCAGGGACCAAGACAAGGGCCCGAGTATACATGGGGGTGTGGCTAAGATCAGCCATCTTGGCGGCAAAGCGCGAGCAGGCTCCCATCATGCGCTAGCCCGATCAGGAGGAGC
Source organism: Aeromonas sp. 19NY04SH05-1 (assembly GCF_040581895.1). Classification (NCBI taxonomy): domain Bacteria; kingdom Pseudomonadati; phylum Pseudomonadota; class Gammaproteobacteria; order Aeromonadales; family Aeromonadaceae; genus Aeromonas; species Aeromonas sp. 19NY04SH05-1. Next base: position 4,402,783 of record NZ_CP095328.1, read on the forward strand.
GGAGAGCCCCCTACCAGGCGATGGGAGGCCGCCTTGGCTATCAGGTGACTATTTCGGCAGATGTAGTAATATTACGCTAGTTTCATTTCCCGCATTTTTTCCAATCCGAGAGGACATAGCCTTATGTCAACAGCTAAGAAACCTTTGGTTCTGGTCATCATGGACGGTTGGGGCTACAGCACCAAGCAAGAGCACAACGCCGTCGCCGCCGCCAAGACTCCCAATCTCGATCGTCTGGCTCGTGACTACACCAGCACCCTGATCTCTGGCTCCGGCCTGGACGTGGGCCTGCCGGATGGCCAGATGGGCAACTCCGAAGTCGGCCACGTCAACATCGGTGCCGGCCGCATCGTCTATCAGGAGCTGACCCGCATCTCCAAAGACATCCAGGATGGTCCTTTCTTCGACAACGTCGAACTGGCCAAGGCTGTTGACGCTGCCGTGTCCAATGGCAAGGCCGTGCACATCATGGGTCTGATGTCCCCGGGCGGCGTACACAGCCACGAAGAGCACATCATGGGCATGATCGAGATGGCCGCCAAACGTGGTGCCGAGAAGATCTACTTCCACGCCTTCCTGGATGGCCGTGACGTGCCGCCGCGCTCCGCCCAGTCCTCCATCGAGCTGTTCGATGCCCTGTTCGCCAAGCTGGGCAAGGGGCGTTTCGCCTCCATGATCGGCCGTTACTACGCCATGGACCGCGACAACCGCTGGGATCGCGTACAGCAGGCCTATGACCTGATGACCCAGGGCAAGAGCGAGTTTACCGCTGCTTCCGCCACCGAGGCCCTGGCTGCCGCCTATGCTCGCGACGAGAACGACGAGTTCGTCAAGGCGACCCGCATCGGGGAAGCCGCTCCCATGGTTGACGGCGATGCCCTGATCTTCATGAACTTCCGTGCCGACCGCGCCCGTGAAATCACCCGCGCCTTCGTTGATACCGACTTTACCGGCTTTGCTCGTGCCGCCGAACCCAAGCTGAACTTCGTGATGCTGACCGAATACGCGGCCGACATCAAAACCGCCTGCGCCTACCCGCCGACCGCCCTGGTCAATACCCTGGGTGAGTGGCTGGCCAAGCAGGGCAAGACCCAGCTGCGCATCTCCGAAACCGAGAAGTACGCTCACGTCACCTTCTTCTTCAACGGCGGTGAAGAGGCCTGCTTCACCGGTGAAGATCGCGAGATCGTGGCGAGCCCGAAAGTGGCCACCTACGACCTGCAGCCGGAAATGAGTTCCGGCGAGCTGACCGACAAGCTGGTCGCGGCCATCAAGAGCGGCAAGTACGACGTCATCATCTGCAACTACCCGAACGGCGACATGGTTGGCCACACCGGCGTGTTCGATGCAGCCGTCAAGGCGTGTGAAGCCGTCGACCACTGCATCGGTCGCGTTACCGACGCGCTGGCCGAAGTGGGTGGCGAGTGCCTGATCACCGCCGACCACGGCAACGCCGAGAAGATGATGGACGAAGAGACTGGTCAGGCTCACACCGCCCACACCAACCTGCCGGTTCCCCTCATCTACTTCGGTCGCAAAGCCGAGGTGGTAGAAGGTGGCAAACTGTCCGATCTGGCTCCCACCATGCTGACCCTGATGGGTCTGCCGGTGCCGCCGGAAATGACTGGCAAGCCCCTGATGATTCTGAAATAATCCTTCCCCATGCGGGGATGCGAAGTTATTTCACAGAAAACCAGTCGCGTCGGCCTGTTGGCCGGCGCGCTGTTTTTTTGCCTGTTTGGCGGCACGGGCCAGGCCTGGGCAACCAACCAGCAGCTGGGTACCATGCAGACCCAGATCAAGGAACAGCAGAAGACCATCAAGCTGAGCAAGCAGGAGCTGACCAAGCTAAATGCCCAGCTCAAGGCCGATGAGCAAGCCATCTCGGCAGCTGCCGCCAAGCTCAACCAAACCAAACAGCAACTCAAGCAGAACCAGCAGAAGCTGGCCGGTCTGCAGCAAGACAAGCTGGACCTGAAAGAACAGGCCAAACATCAGAAGCAGTTGCTGGCCAGGCAGGCGGAAAGCGCCTTCCAGGCGGGCAGCCACGACTATCTCAAACTGCTGCTCAACCAGCAGGACCCAGCCAAACTGAGCCGCTCCCTCGACTACTACGACTACCTCAACAAGGCTCGTATCGAAGCCATCGAGGCGCTGCGTGCCACCCGCACCAAACTGGCAAAAAACCAGCAGGCGACCAAAGAGACCGAGAGCCGGCTGCAGGCCTTGCTGAGCGAGCAGCAGGAGCACCACCAGGCCCTGTTGGCCAGCCAGCAGAGCCGCGCCAAGGTGCGCAACCAGTTGCAACAGTCGGTGCAGGATGACGAGCAGAAGCTGGCCAAGCTGGTCAAGGCGGAGAAAGCCCTGAAAGCCCGGCTGGAGGAGCTGCGCCGCAAACGGGAAGAGCAGGAGCGCCGCGAGCGGGAACGCCTCGCCAAACTGAAGGCCGAGCAGGAACGCCAGCGCAAACTGGCGGAGCAGCGCCGTGCCGAGGAGCAGGCCAGTCAGCAGCAAGTGGCCAGCAAAGAGCCGGAACCCAGCTCCAGCATCAGCGGCGCCGGCCACTACAGCGGCCTCAAGACCAATGGCAATCTGCGCTGGCCGGTTCAGGGCCCCATCCTCATCTCCTACGGCTCACCCCGTACCGCCCAGCTCAAGTGGAAGGGCACCCTGATCGGTGCCAGCGAAGGGACCCAGGTCAAGGCGGTGGCGCCGGGCCAGGTAGTCTACGCCGACTGGCTGGACGGCTTCGGTATGCTGCTGGTGATCGACCACGGTCGCGGCTACATGAGTCTCTATGGCCACAACCAGTCGCTGCTGCGCCAGGTCGGCCAGAATGTGGAACAAGGCGAACCCGTGGCCCTGGTCGGCGACAGTGGCGGCCAGGACAGGCCCGGCCTCTACTTCGAGATCCGCTATCAGGGAGAAGCCATCAACCCCGCCAAATGGCTGGCCAAACGCTGACCAGGGATCCCGGCCTCGCGCTTCCATCGAAAGCGGCGAACCAAGAACGACAAAGCCTGCATAATGCAGGCTTTTTTATTTGTCACGTGTGGCACAAGAGGCGGCAAAGTGATGAAAAATTACCTCTTTTTCGGCCCTCTCAGGGAAAGACAACAAGCCCTATCTGCTCCAGCAGGGCCTGCTGCTGATCTTCATTTATCTGCACTCCGGTCAGATCGACCCGCCGCAGATCCAGCCCGGGCAGATCACACTGGCGCAGGTCACAACCCTGCAGCTTGAAACTGGTCCACTCTATCTGGCCAAACTCGGAACCGCTGAGATCGGATCCCGCCAACGAAGCCCCCAGCAGGTTTACCCCCTGCCAGCGGTTGCCGCTCAATTCGCATTTTTCCAGCAGGCAGCCCTCGAAGCTGGCATAGCTGAAGTTGTTGCCGGTCAGATGGGCTTCGCAGAAGTAGCTCCTGGCGGTGATCTGGTTGGCGAAGCTGGCGTGACCAAAGTTGATGCCCATCGCCTGACAATCACGCATCTCCAGCCCCAGACACTGGCTGCGGCTGACATCCGCCAGGGTAAGATCGCAGCGCAGGAAGCTCGCCTCCCTCAGATCGCAGCCCTGCAACTGGCAACCCAGCTCGCGCTCCCTGTCATAGAAGCAGCAATCGACGAAGCGACACTCGCCCAGATCCAGCCAGGAGAAGTCACACCCGATAAAGTGACACTCGGAGAAATGCTCGCCCTCCACATCCTGTTGCTCGAAGCGAGCCCCTTCGAAATGTTTGCCTCTGATCATCGGAAAATCCTTCCACTACGGTTTCATATGCTGACTTTGTCCGGTAAAAACGGTAATGTTACACGTAACATCCACGTTGGACACCGACATGACGACCACCCGCAAGCGCCGCCCCACCCTGCAAGACATCGCCGACCTGACCGGCGTGACCAAGATGACCGTCAGTCGTTACCTGCGGGATCCCCAGACCGTGGCCGAGGGGACCCGGGAGCGGATCGCGGCGGCGGTGGAGGAGCTCGGCTACATCCCCAACCGGGCGCCGGATATTCTCTCCAACGCCACCAGCAAGGCGATCGGCATTCTGATCCCCTCCCTCTCCAACCAGGTCTTCTCGGCGGCGATCCACGGTATCGAGTCGGTGACCCGTCCCGCAGGCTACCAGACCCTGCTTGCCCACTATGGCTACAACCCGGAACGGGAAGAGGAGCAGGTGGCCTCCCTGCTCTCCTACCATGTAGATGGTCTCATCCTCTCCGACAGCCAGCACACCGAGCGCACTCGCAAGATGATCGCCACCGCCGGCATTCCGGTGGTGGAGACCATGGATCTGCCACAGGATCCCATCGACATGGTGGTCGGCATGGATCACAAGGCCGCAGCCCGGGCCATGGTAACAGAGATGCTGCTGCGCGGCCGCCGCAAGCTGGTCTATCTCGGGGCCCGCCTCGACGTGCGCACCCAGCTGCGGATGGAGGGCTACTACCAGGCGATGGCGGATTTCGGCCTGGAGGGGCGGCACCTGCTGACCGAGCAGTCCTCCACCTTCACCCTGGGGGGCGAGCTGCTGGATCTGGCGCTGGTGCGCTACCCCGATCTCGACGGCCTGTTCTGCACCAACGATGACCTGGCAGTCGGCGCCCTGCTGCAGTGTCAGGCCAAGTGGATCCCGGTCCCCCAGCAGATCGCCATCGCCGGCTGCAACGCCCTCGACATCGGCCATGCCATGACCCCCAAGCTGGCCAGTATCGCCACCCCCCGCGAGGCGATCGGCCGCGAGGCGGCCACCATGCTGCTGGCGCGGCTCGATGGCAAAGCCCTGGCGGAGACCCGCAAGGACATGGGGTTCACCCTCTATCTTGGTGAGAGCCTGGGGGAAATCGCCCGCACTGCGCCATAAACAGAACAGGCCACCCGAGGGTGGCCTGTCAGCTTGGCAAGCATGATTGTCCGTTAGCATTTCACCAGTTCGACCGCTTCGCGGGAGAGGCGGGTCACCTCCTCCCAGTTGCCGCTCTTGACCGCATCGGCCGGCAGCATCCAGGAGCCGCCAACGGTGGCCACGCATTTCAGCGCCAGATAGTCGGCCACATTCTTCGGACCGATACCGCCGGTGGGGCAGAACTTCACCTGAGGCAGCGGCGCGGCGATGGCGGAGAGCGCCTTGGTGCCGCCATTTGCCTCGGCCGGGAAGAATTTCAGGTGGTCATAGCCCGCTTCCAGCGCCTGCATCACCTCGGACGGAGTGGCTACCCCCGGGATCAGCGGGGCCGTGCTGTTGGCCGCGTGGGCCAGCAGCGCCGGGGTCATGCCCGGGGAGATGACGAAGCGGGCACCGGCGGCCACGGCGGCATCAAACTGCGCGCAGTTGAGCACGGTACCGGCACCGACCATGGCATCCGGCATCGCCTTGGCGATAAGGGCAATCGCATCGAGCGCGACCGGGGTACGCAGGGTGATCTCGAACACAGAGATGCCGCCATCGAGCAGCGCCTTCGCCATCGGCAGCGCCTGCTCCAGTTCGTTGATGACCATCACGGGTACCAGCGGGGAGGCGGCAAACACCTCGGCTGGGGTCACTTTCCAGTTCTGCATAGCTCTTCCTTAGTCAAAGGCTCTTAGTCAAAAATAGTGGCGCCACACTCGGCGCTCGATACCGCGCGACGCATCACGCTAAACAGTTCACGGCCCCACCCCTCTTGCTCCAGAGTGAGGTCAATCTCGGCCTGGGTACGGCCGCTCAAATCGGTCAGGCAGTCGAGACGGCCGGATTCGGCATCCACCCGCAGCAGATCACCGTCTTGCAGCAGGCCGATGGCCCCGCCGTGCAGCGCTTCCGGGGTGACGTGGATGGCGGCCGGGATCTTGCCGGAGGCGCCGGAGAGACGACCGTCGGTGACCAGCGCCACCTTGTGGCCCGCCTTCTGCAGGTTGCCGAGCACCGGCATCAGCTTGTGCAGCTCCGGCATGCCGTTGGCGGCCGGGCCGTTGTGGCGCACCACGATAACGGCATCCTGATTGAGATCCCCCGCCTTGTAGGCCGCCTCCACCGCATGCTGGGAGGAGAAGACCCGGGCAGGCGCCTCGATGACGCGGTATTCGGGGGCGACCGCAGAGACCTTGACCACGGCGCGGCCCAGATTGCCCGCCAGCAGCTTGGTGCCGCCGGTGGCCTGGAATACGGCCCCCGAGGGGGACAGCACGCTCGGATCCCGGCTCTCGCCGACCGGTTGCCATACCAGCTTGCCATCGACCAGTGCAGGACGAGTGAGGTAGTCCGCCATCTCGCCAAACACCGGTACGGCGTCCATGTTGAGCAGATCGGCTTCGGCCAGCCGGCGCATCAGGCCCGGCACACCACCCGCCTGTTCGAAGGCGTTCACGTCAGCCGGACCATTCGGGTACATGCGAACCAGCAGTGGCACCACGTCGGAGAGATCGCTGATGTCGTCCCAGGTCAGCACCAGGCCGGCGGCGCGGGCCAGCGCCACCATGTGGATGCTGTGATTGGTGCTGCCGCCGGAGGCGAGCAGGGCCACCAGGCCGTTGACCAGGGAACGTTCGTCGATCACCTTGCTCAGCGGACGATAGGCCGGAGAGCCCGGGATCATGGCGCTGATGCGGCGGGCGGCCTCGTCGGTGAGGGCACGGCGCAGCTCGCTGTGGGGATGCACGAAGGCGGAGCCCGGCAGCATCAGGCCCATGGCCTCAAATACCAGCTGGTTGGTATTGGCGGTACCGTAGAAGGTGCAGGTACCGGCCGAATGGTAGGCGCCGCACTCCATCTTCAGCAGGGCATCGCGCCCCACCTCGCCGGCGGCGTACTGCTGACGCACCTTCACCTTCTCGTCATTGCTGATGCCGCTGGCCATGGGACCGGCCGGCACGAAGGCGGTCGGCAGATGGGCATGGGAGAGCGCCCCCATGATCTGGCCCGGGGCTATCTTGTCGCAGATGCCGAGCAGCAGGGTGGCATCAAAGGTATTGTGAGAAAGCGACAACGCGGTCGCTTGGGCGATAAGATCCCGGGAAAACAGGGACATGTCCATCCCCGGCTGACCCTGGGTCACGCCGTCACACATGGCGGGCACACCGCCGGCCACCTGGGCACTGTGGCCCAGTTCGGCCAGCGCCGCCTTGATCTGGTCCGGATAGCCCTGATAGGGCTGATGGGCGCTCAGCATGTCGTTGTAGGCGGTGACTATGCCCACGTTGGCGCGGGTCATGTCGAGGATGCGCCCCTTCTCGTCACAGCTGGATGCAGCGACGGCGTGGGCCAGGTTGCCACAGGCCAGGGCGGCACGGGTCTTGCCCTGCTCGGCCTGACGTTGAATGCGGGCCAGGAAGGCCTGACGACGGCTGGCACTGCGCTCGCGGATGCGGGCAGTAACCTCTGAGATGACGCTGTGTGTCATTCGGCTTGCTCCAACGCGGTGACGGCGCGATCAACCACCTGTTCGAAGGTGCCGTCTATATCGATATGGAAGACCCCTGCCTCGCCATCCGGGCGCTCCAGGGTATCAAACTGACTTTGTACCATGCTTTCCCGCATGAAGTGGCCCTTGCGAGCCCGCATGCGTTCAAGGATCAGCGGCTGGTCGCCATCCAGGAAGAGGAAGCTGACCGACTCGTTGCCCTCGCGGATCTGGTCGCGGTACTGCTTTTTGAGGGCGGAGCAGACGATGACACCCACCTCGTTCTTCTGTTCCAGGCTGTAGGCCGCATCGCGGATCCGCTCCAGCCAGGGAGCGCGATCCTCATCGTTGAGAGGGGTGCCACCGGCCATCTTCTGGATGTTGGCTTTCGGGTGCAGATCATCGCCATCGATGAACTTGGCCCCCAGTGCCTCGGCCACCTTGAGACCGACGCTGGACTTGCCGCTGCCACACACTCCCATCACGATAATGCACTTACCCGCCATAATTTGACCTCTGTCCCACTTTTCAAAAAACCAGCTGTTGATGGGTTCTAATCTAACACGTTACCGGTAACATGTTACCGGTAACTACAAAAAATGTGAAGCCGGCCACAGACAGTAACCCATACTCTCCGGCCTCGTGCGAAATGCCACAGACCAAAACATATATATAAATAAATCATGATGTTATGTTTGGTGCTGAGTCCTGCGGCATTGCCACTGAACAACTAAAAAAGGAACAGAGAACAATGTCGGATATCTCTTTGATCATGACGGCAGCCGGGTCCATCGTGCTGCTGCTCTTCCTGGTGATGAAGGCCCGGTTGCACGCCGTCGTCTCCCTCATCCTGGTCTCCATGGTGGCGGGTCTGGCCGCCGGCATGAACCCGGCCGATATTGCCGCCACCATCCAGAAAGGGATGGGCGGTACTCTGGGCTTCGTGGCCGTGGTGGTGGCGCTCGGCGCCATGTTCGGCAAGGTGATGGAAGTGACCGGCGCCCTCGACCGAGTGGCACATACCCTGCTTGGCAAGTTCGGCGTCAAGCGCGCCAACTGGGCCATGGCGCTGACCGGCTTCGTCTGTGCGCTGCCGCTCTTCTTCGACGTGGCCGTGGTGCTGCTGATCGGGGTGGCGTTTGCCATCGTGCGTCGTGGCGGCGGCAGCGTGGTGAAGATCGGTATCGCCCTGCTGGCGGGCATCGCCACCTGCCAGGCCTTCCTCATCCCGGCGCCGGGCCCCATCCTGGTGGCCTCCCAGCTGGGTGCCGATTTTGGCTACATGATCCTGTTCGGCCTGATCGCCGCCGTGCCGGCACTGATCCTGGCAGGCCCGCTGTTCGGTGACTTCATCAGCAAGATCGTCGACGTGCCGCTGCCCGCCGATGCCCAGAATAGCGTCCATGACGACAGCAAGTCCCTCCCCTCCTTCGGGCTGGCCATGGGCCTCATCGGTCTGCCGCTGCTGATGATCGGTCTCAAGACCATCGTCGGTCGCTTCGTCGAGACAGGTTCCACCCTGCACGGCTGGCTGGAATTTGTCGGCCACCCCTTCACCGCCATCATGGTCGCCTGTCTGGCCGCCTTCTATCTGCTGGGCATTCGTCGCGGCATGTCCCGTGACGAGGTGATGAACGTCTGCAACAGCGCCATCCAGCCCGCCGGCGTCATCATCCTGGTGACCGGTGCCGGTGGCGTGTTCAAGCAGGTACTGGTGGATTCCGGTGTGGGCGCGGCTCTTGGCAACATGCTGGCGGACTCCGGCCTGCCCATCGTCGCCCTGGCCTTCATCCTGGCCGCCGCGGTGCGGGTCATCCAGGGTTCTGCCACCGTGGCCATGCTGACCGCCTGCGGCCTGGTGCTGCCAATGCTGGAGCCGCTGGGTCTGAATGGTGCCCAACTGGCCGCCGTGACCATCGCCATCGGCGGTGGTGCCATCGTGCTCTCCCACGTCAACGACTCCGGTTTCTGGCTGGCCAACCGTTATCTAGGCCTCTCCGAGAAGCAGACCCTGCAGACCTGGACCGTGATGGAAACCATCATCGGCACCACAGGCGGCGTGATGGCGATGATCATCTACAGCTTCCTCTAAACGTTGCTGTCATCCCCCGGAAAAAGGCCTCCTTCGTGAGGCCTTTTTCATCTTTCTGACGATTCTTTCTTTGGCTGGAAGGGCGAGATTGTTAGAATCGCCTATTCATCGCTCCGAGTGGAACGCTTAACCCCGTGATTTCAGGTTTCTCTATGCATTCATCGGCCCATTATCGACAACTGCTTGCACGCCTGCCCCAGATCGCCGTCGCGGCGGATCAGTTTGAAGTGCTCTACAGTGCCCAGGATTTCAAGCGCCGCATTCTTGCGCTCATCGCCAGCGCTACCCGCCGCATCTATCTGGTCGCGCTCTATCTGCAGGATGACGAAGCCGGACGGGAGATCCTCGCCGCCCTCTACGCCGCCAAACAACGCAACCCCGCCCTCGACATCAAGGTGTTCGTCGACTTCCATCGCGCCCAGCGCGGCCTGATCGGCAAGGGCAAGCAGGGGGGCAACCACCTGATGTATCAGGAGATGGCCGACCGCCACGAGCACAAGATTGAAATCTACGGCGTGCCCGTCAAGGGACGCGAGCTGCTCGGTGTACTCCACCTCAAGGGCTTCGTCTTCGACGACGTGGTGCTCTACTCCGGCGCCAGCCTCAACGACATCTACCTGCACCAGCAGGATCGCTACCGCTTCGACCGTTACCACCAGATTGCCAGCCCCGAGCTGGCCCGCAGCCTGGTCAACTATCTGGACGACCAGTTCGTGAAGAGCGAGGCGGTGCAGCGCCTGGATCGCACCGACATCCCCAGCGCCAAGCAGCTGAAGGGGCCGATCCGCCGCTTCAAGCAGCAGCTGCGCCGTAGCCAGTACCGCTTCGAGAGCACGCCGGTCAACACCCAGGAGGTGGCGATCACACCGCTGGCCGGTCTGGGCAAGCGAGGCAACCAGCTCAACCAGATGATCCGCAACCTGGTGCGCGCCACCGAGCGGGAGATCTTCATCTGCACCCCCTACTTCAACCCGCCCAAGGAGTTGAACAAGGATATCGAGGAGCTGCTGGCCCGCGGCTGCAAGGTGACGATCGTGGTGGGCGACAAGACCGCCAACGACTTCTTCATTCCGCCGGAGGAGAAGTTCTCCACCATCGGCGGCCTGCCCTATCTCTACGAGACCAACCTGCGCAAGTTTGCCGAGCGCAACCAGCATCACATCGATGATGGCCGTCTCAACCTGATGCTCTGGTGCTGCGAGCGCAACTCCTACCATCTCAAGGGGATCTTCGTGGATGACGAGTGGGCCCTGCTCACCGGCAACAATCTCAACCCCCGCGCCTGGGCGCTGGATCTGGAGAACGGCCTGCTGATCCACGACCGTCGCCACCTGTTGCGTCCCCAGTTCAACGCCGAGCGCGAGAACATCCTGACCAACACCAAGCGGATCAGCCACTTCGACCAGGTAGAGCAGATCAAGGACTACCCGGATCAAGTGCGCAAACTGCTGGCCAGGATCCACAGGGTCAAGGCCCATCTGCTGCTCAAGCGCATCATCTGACGCGAGGCGCTACCGCCCCTTCGCAGCCTGCCACAAGGCCTGCTATTCCCGGCAGGCCTTGCTCAAAAACGGCCCCGACCAGCCTCTTTCACCTGTTTCATCCCATCCTTGCCACGGCAACGCGGCTTGCGCCGCAACATCAATAGCCCCTATTATCTGGACATATTTACAGTGTTTTCGGGCATCTAATTGATGAAATTGGATAAAATTCCTCTCGATAGCCTCAAGGGTGTCGGCAGCAAGATGCTGGAGAAACTCGAGCGGCTGGGGCTGGCCACGGTGCAGGATCTGCTGTTCCACCTCCCTCTGCGCTACGAGGACCGCACCCAGGTGTGGCCCATCGGCGATCTGCCGCCCGGCCTGCACGGCGCCGTCGAGGGCGAAATCCAGGATACCCAGCTGGTGATGGGGCGCCGCCGCATGCTGGTCTGCCGCATCAGCGACGGCACCGGCACCCTGACCCTGCGCTTCTTCAATTTCACCGCCGCCCAGAAGAACAGCCTGGCCCAGGGCCGGCTGATGCGCTGCTTCGGCGAGGTGCGCCCAGGCAAGTACGGGCTGGAGATGGCCCACCCCGAGTACAAGCTGCTCGGCGACGATCAGGCGGGCCAGACCGAATCGGCCCTCACCCCCGTCTATCCGACCACCGAAGGGCTGCGCCAGCTCACCCTGCGCAACCTCACGGATCAGGCGCTGGCCCAGCTCGATCTCTACGGGGTGGAGGAGCTGCTGCCCGCCGGCCTCTACCCCCATCAGATTGAGCTGGCCGCCGCCCTGCGCCTGCTGCACCGCCCGCCCCCCTCGGTGGCGCTGCCGCTGCTGGAAAACGGCCAGCATCCGGCCCAGCAGCGACTGGTGCTGGAGGAACTGCTGGCCCACAACCTCTCGGTGCTTAAAGTACGCGCCCAGTCGCAAACCCAGCTGGCCCGCGCCCTCAAACCGGCGCCTGAGCTGGTCAAACAGCTGCTCAGCGCCCTGCCGTTCAAGCCGACCGGAGCCCAGAGCCGGGTGGTGGCGGAGATAGGTAAGGATCTGCAGCAGAGCCACCCCATGATGCGGCTGGTGCAGGGAGACGTGGGCTCCGGCAAGACCCTGGTGGCGGCCCTGGCCGCCCTGCAGGCCATCGGCAATGGTTGTCAGGTGGGGTTGATGGCACCGACTGAGCTCCTGGCCGAACAGCACGCCATCAATTTCGCCAAATGGCTGGAACCGCTTGGCATCCAGGTCGGCTGGCTGGCGGGCAAGCAGAAGGGCAAGGCGCGGGAGGAGGCGCTGGCTGCCATCGCCGATGGCAGCGTCAAGATGGTGGTGGGCACCCACGCCATCTTCCAGGAGCAGGTGGTGTTCCAGCGTCTGGCGCTGGTGATCATCGACGAACAGCACAGGTTCGGCGTGCACCAGCGCCTGGCCCTGCGCGAGAAAGGGGAGCGGGAAGGGGTCCATCCCCATCAGCTCATCATGACCGCCACCCCCATCCCCCGCACCCTGGCGATGACCGCCTATGCCGACCTCGATACCTCGGTCATCGACGAGCTGCCGCCGGGCCGCACCCCCATCACCACGGTGGCGCTACCGGACAGCCGCCGCCAGGACGTGATCGAGCGGGTCAGGCTCGCCTGTACCGAGGGTAAGCAGGCCTATTGGGTCTGCACCCTGATCGAGGAGTCCGAGGTGCTGGAGTGCCAAGCCGCCGAAGACACTGCCGCCGAGCTGCAAGCCTTGCTGCCCGGTCTGCATATCGGCCTGGTGCACGGCCGGATGCGACCGGTCGAGAAGCAGCGGGTGATGGAGGAGTTCAAGGCGGGTATTTTGCAGTTGCTGGTCGCCACCACCGTCATCGAAGTGGGGGTGGACGTGCCCAACGCCAGCCTGATGATCATCGAGAACCCTGAGCGGCTCGGGCTGGCCCAGCTGCATCAGCTGCGCGGCCGGGTCGGCCGGGGGGCGGTGGCCTCCCATTGCGTGCTGCTTTATCATGCTCCCTTGTCCAAGACGGCCCAGAGCCGGCTCGGGGTGCTGCGCGAGACCAATGACGGCTTCCAGATCGCCCAGCGCGATCTGGAACTGCGCGGCCCGGGGGAACTGCTCGGCACCCGTCAGACCGGGCTGGCCGATCTCAAGATCGCCGATCTGGTGCGCGACCAGCCGCTTATCCCGCAGGTACAGAAGATGGCGCGCTTCCTGATGGACAAGCACCCGAGTCACGTCGAGCCCCTGATCCGCCGCTGGCTGGGGCTACGGGATCACTACTCCAACGCGTGATCACGCAAACAGAAACAGGAGGAAAGCACTCATGAATTCCTGGCTACGCGGCCTGCTCTACACCTTCGCCTTCCTGCTGCTGTTTGTCTGGGTCGCTCTCGGGCTGTTCGACGCCGAACGGGCCAAGGGGCCCATCGCCAGCTGGATCAGCCAGCAGACCGGGGTGCCCGTCAGCATAGGCCGGCTGGTGTTCAATCCGCTCCACCCCTATACCCTGCTGGCCGAACAGGTGCGCTACGGTGATGCGGTCACCCTCGACAAGCTCTATCTGGAAATCGAGGATATCGACTGGCTCAACCGGGACGTGCGCATCGCCCATCTCGATCTCATTCGCCCGGCCATCAAACTGCCGCTGCCAAACCGGCTGCCAGACTTGCCGATCCGCTCCCTCACCATCGCCGACAGCACCATAGATCGCCTCAGCCTGCAGAGTGACGCCCTGACCCTGCGCGGCCTCAACGCCACCCTGAGCGACTGGGAACTGCTCGACCCGAAACGCCAGCCACAGGCTAACCTGACCCTCAACATAGGCCAGCTGGAGACACCGCAATTCACCTTCGCCCGCCTCAACCTGAAGGGGCGGCTGGAAGGGGAGGTACTGTCCAGCGACAAGCTGATCACCAACCTGTTCGACGGCCTGCTGGAGACGGGTCTGGTACTGGACTGGCCCGCCCGCAGCCTGCAACTGCGCGATCTCAAGGCACGCGGCATGCGGGTCGAGATGGGGGATCTGGCACTACATCCCCTCCCCCTGCGCCAGGTCAGCCTGGATCGGGGCCAGTTCGACGAGGTGAGCATCAACGACATCAGGCAGGAGCTCGCCTTCAACAACTTCAGCGGCCAGCTGACCGCCTTCAACTGGCAGGCGGGCAGCCAGCCGAGCGGCTATCTGGCCGGCACCCTGGGTGACATGGGACGTGGCCTGTTCCAGCTGGAAGCCATCAAGGGCAAGCTCGCCTTCTCCCCCCAACAGATCGAGGGCGAACTGCAGGGCAAGGCCTACGAGGGGGAGTTCAACCTGGAGCTGGCCCTCGATAGCCAGCAGCAGAAGCTGACGTTGAAAGACATGGCCCTGAGCGGCATGGACATCAGCCTGCCCCAGGGGTGGTGGCAGGATTGGCAGAGCTGGCGGCCACAGCAGATCGACATCCGCAAGCTGGCGTTTGACAAGCTCAAGGTGCTCTCCTTCGATGACAGCCTGCCCCTGTCGCTGACCGGCTGGCAGCTCTACCTGACCGATCTCTCCCTGCGAGGCAACCAGCCCGGCCCCCTGTTCGGCCGCGCCCGCGTCGAGAGCAAGTGGTTCGAGCTGGTATGGGATAGTCTCAGCGCCCGCAACGGCGAGCTGGATGGGGAGCTGACCCCCAGCACCTGGCAGCTCGACAAACTCACCAGTTCGCTGCCGGATGAGGGAAGCCTCACCCTGAATGGCCAGTGGGGACGGGAGCCGGGCCAGCTCAGCCGCCTGCAACTGAACGCCACCAGGCTGGATCTGGATCAGTGGGGCAAGATACTGCACTCCCCCGTCTCCTTCGCGGGCAAGGCGGATCTCAGCGCCGATCTGCAGGCGACGCACGGCAAGAGCGCCGGCGAGTGGCGCAGCACCCTGCAGGGAAGCTTCGCCCTCGACGCCGACGAGCCCTTCTGGGACAAGGTGAAGATAGATCCCCTGCTGGATGAGTGGTTCAAGGGGGCGACCCCACCCACTCTCTCCCCGGAGCAGCTGTGGCAGGCGATGCAGGAGGGAGATACCCCCTTCTACCGCATCAGGCTGCAAGGCAAGATCGAAAATGGCCAGCTGAGCGTCGAACAGGCGGGCGCCTCCACCATCACCCACCTGCTGGCCCTGCAGGGGGGGATCGACCTGGTCAACGAACAGTGGCAGCTGGATCTGGGCGTGCTCAATGGCAAGCGCTGCGCCGAACTGACCGGTCAGTGGCGCGGACCGCTCTCGGCGCCAACCCTGACCTGGGCCTTCCCGCAGAAACAGGCGTCATGTGGCTGGGAGGTGGGTGTACGCTACCCCGCCCAGGGTCGCAGCGCCCCGCTCTGGCGACCGGAACCCGCGGCAAAAGCCCAGACCGGGCAGGATGCGCCGACAGAGCAGTAAACAACAAGGCCTCATCATGAGGCCTTGTTTGCATCGCACAACCGGTTACAGCACCGGCGCCTGACCGCGCCGCTTGATGGGTTGCACCACGTACTGGCCAACGAATTCCACCGCCAGCTTGTCACCGCTGAACAGCTTGATCTTGAGACTGAACTTGGCGGACTCCCCGCTCTTGAGCGGCTCCAGCACCGCAGGCATGCCCTCCCGGGCGACCCTCGCCTCCGGCTCCTCGTCGACTGGGCGGTAGTACTTGATGTTGCCCTCCGCCAGTACTATGTCCCCCATCAGCCCGGCCTCCTTGAGCTGCAGCCAGATCAGGCCCCAACCCGCCAGCACGCACTGGCTGTAGATGCTGCCGGCGAACATGGTGTCGTGCACATTGAGGTTGGCCGCCAGATTGGCCTTGAGGTGGAAAGTCTGGCCGTCGTAGTGGGTGATGTGCATCCCCATCTTCTCGCTGATGGGGATCCCCCTGGACCAGCGGGTGGTGAGGTCCTGGCACCACTCGGGACGGTACTGGATGGTCTGCATGGGGGTCAGGGACTTGATCATCTGACGGTGCGGAATGCGACCGAAGGAGACGGGCCCTTCACCCACCTCGAGAAAGCCGCACCTGCGGTAGAACTCCACCGCCTCCTGACGGGCGTTCATCACCAGTCGTTTGACCTTCTCGCTCAGGGCCAGTTGCTCGAGATCTTCCACCATGCGGGCGCCCAGCCCTTGGCCGCGATATTCCGGGCGCAGCGCCATGAAGCGGATCTGCGCCTCGTCACCGCCGACAAACAGACGGCCGACGGCAATGGGAGTACCATCGGGTGCCAGCATCAGGCGATGAATGGCAACGGAGTCGTATTCGTCCCGCTCGGAACCGAGGGGAAGATTGAAGGGTTTACGCAGCAGTTCCCAGCGCAACTGGTAATAGGCATCCAGCTCGGCTGCCGTCTGGGGGGTGACCACCCGGTACATAGTTCCATCCTTGAGTTACACTGGTCGAAAACCATCTTGCCGTGCAAATTCATGGACTTCAATCTGCAAGCGTACCAAGCCGATCACTTATTGCACCTCAGTGTCCAACCCCGGCGCCGTCTCTCGGTGCAGGAAAATGCCCACCATCGCTGGCTCGAAATCGACGGCGTGGTGCAATCCGCCATGTCACTGAACGACCCCGCCGCCCTCTGCCTGCCCCACCAGCAGGTGATCGCCTGCCTGCTGCCACAGCAGGCCGACAACATCCTCGAGCTGGGACTGGGTGGCGGCGATCTGACGCGCCATATCCGGCGCCGCTGGCCCGCGGCCAGGCACGAATGCGTCGAGCTGGACGAGGAGGTGATCACCCTCTATCGCCTGTTTTTCCAGCATCCCGGGGAAGAAGATAACCGCGCGCCCCAGGTGCATCAGGCCGATGCCCTCGCCTTCCTCGAGCAGAGCGAGGCCAGCTACGATCTGGTGCTGCTCGATCTCTTCAGCCAGGATGGCAACCCGCTGCAACTGTTTCAGGAGCGGATCTATCGGGCGCTGGCTCCCCGCCTGAGCGGGGATCTCATCGTCAACCTGCTGCCCCGCACCCGGCTCGAGCTGAGCCAGGCCCTGCTGCTGCTGGAGCAGTGGGTCGGCCCCACCACCCCCTATCCGGTGCCCGGCTTCGTCAACGTGATCGTCCACACCCAACCGCGCCAGGGCGACGAATCAGACCTGTAGCCAGAAGGTCACCGGGCCGTCGTTGACCAGCGCCACCTTCATATCGGCGGCAAAACGCCCCGTCTCGGTCGGGATCTCCCCCGCCCGGGCCTTGGCCACGAAGTAGTCATAGAGCCGCTCGGCCTCCGCCGGATGGGCCCCACCGGAGAAGCTCGGGCGCATCCCCTTGCCGGTATCCGCCGCCAGGGTGAACTGGGAGACTACCAGCAGGCTGCCACCGGCCTGGCCCACGTTGAGGTTCATCTTGCCATTCTCGTCGGAGAAGATCCGGTAGCCGCTCACCTTGTGCAGCAGCTTGTCTGCCTTGGCCTCGTCATCCCCCTGCTCCACCCCGAGCAGCACCAGCAGCCCCCGACCGATGGCCCCGGTCACCTCGCCCTCTACCGTTACGCTGGCCTCGGACACCCGCTGAATCAATGCAATCACATCCCTCTCCTCTCAAAACAGAACGACCGCCCTTCGGGAAGGGCGGTCGTCGATGCTACCAATAAAACCGCCGGCAAGGCGACGGCTCAGGCAAGCTCCTCGCTCGCCGGCTTCTCGTATTCACCGAGGCAGGCGGTGGTTTCCGCGCCAAGCAGCACCACCAGCCAGCTCAGATACACCCAGACAAACAGGATCGGAATGGTCGCCAGGGCGCCATAGATGGCCTGATAGGAGGGAAAGTTGGTGATGTAGATGGCAAAGCCGCGCTTGGCCAGCTCGAACAGAGTGGCCGCCACCAGGGCGCCGATAAAGGCGTGCACCAGCCGCACCTTGCAGTTGGGCACCACGGTATAGACCAGCAGGAAGGTGAGCACCGAGAAGAGGAACGGCAGGCTGCGCAGCAGCAGGTAGCCGGCGCCGAACAGACTCTCCTCCGACAGGAAGCGCAGCGACAGTATGTAGGAGGAGATGGCGATGCTGGCCCCGATGAGCACGGGTCCCAGGGTCAGGATCATCCAGTACATGGCGAATGCCTGGGCCAGCGGCCGGCTCTGGGTCGAGCGCCAGATGTAGTTGAGGTTCTTGTCGATGGCCGAAATCAGCATCAGGGCCACCACGATCAGGGCGCCGATCCCCACCGCCGTGGTGTTGGTGGCATTGGCCACGAAGCCGTCGATGTACTCCTTGACCATATCGCCCGCAGTGGGCACGAAGTTGTGGTAGACGAACCGCTCCATCTGCTGCTTGATGCTCTGGAATACCGGGAAGGCGGACATCATGCCGAACACCACGGCGATCATGGGCACCAGGGAGAGCAGGGTGACATAGGCGAGATAACCGGCGGTCACCGTCAGCCTGTCCTGCTGGAAGCGGCCCCAGACAAACTGGATGAAGTGGCGGCCATCGTGGCGCAAGAAGGAGAGGGTGTGGGCCAAACGGCCGTGAATTTGCTGCTGCATCTTGATTCTCGTAAGCGTCGTCATGCAGACATTGTGTCAGAGGGGAGCGCTGTTTGACCACCTCTGCGCCCGGATTGACCTGTCGGCACCAGCCCCCTTCACCCCCTCAGCCCAATCCTGCTTATAAAAAAACGGCCCCGATGACGGGGCCGTTGGCGCTGACTCAAGAGAGCATATAGTCGGCAGGCAGTTCGGTGCGGGCGACGCCGGATTCCACCGCCGCCAGCGCCACGGCGCGGGCGACGCGCGGCAGCAGACGGGCATCCATCGGCTTGGGAATGACGTAATCCTTGCCGAAGGCGAGCTCGCTCACGCCGGCAGCAGTCAACACCTCGGCCGGTACCGGCTCCTTGGCCAGACCGCGAATAGCCTCGACCGCCGCAATCTTCATGGCGTCGTTGATGCGGCTGGCACGGGCGTCCAGGGCGCCACGGAAGATGAAGGGGAAGCAGAGCACGTTGTTGATCTGGTTCGGATAATCGGAGCGGCCTGTGCCCATGATGAGGTCATCGCGCACCGAGTGGGCCAGGGCGGGCTTGATCTCGGGATCCGGGTTGGAGCAGGCGAAGATCACCGGGTTGGGGGCCATCAGGGCCACCGCCTCGGCGGGCAGCACGTCCGGGCCGGAGACGCCGACGAATACGTCAGCCCCGTCGATCACCTCCATCAGGGTACGCAGATGTGTGTCGTTGGCGAAACGCAGCTTGTACTGGTTCAGATCGGTGCGACCGGTGTGGATGACGCCCTGACGGTCCAGCATGAAGATGTTGTGCGGCTTGGCGCCACACTTGATCAACAGCTCCATGCAGGCGGTGGCGGCAGCTCCCGCCCCCATGCAGACGATGCGGCTACAGCCAATCTCCTTGCCCTGCACTTCCAGCGCATTGAGCAGGCCGGCGGCGGTGACGATGGCGGTACCATGCTGATCATCGTGGAATACCGGGATGTCGCAGCGCTCGATCAGCGCCTGCTCGATCTTGAAGCACTCGGGAGCCTTGATGTCTTCCAGGTTGATGCCGCCAAAGGTATCGGCAATGGCGGCGACCGTGTCGATGAACTGCTGGCTGGTTTCGTGCTTCACCTCGATGTCGATGGCGTCGATGCCGGCAAAGCGCTTGAACAGCAGGGCCTTGCCCTCCATTACCGGCTTGGAAGCCAACGGACCCAGATTACCCAGCCCCAAGATGGCGGTGCCGTTGGAGATGACGGCCACCAGATTGCCCTTGCCGGTATAACGGTAGGCATCGGCCGGGTTGGCGGCAATCTCGCGTACCGGCTCTGCCACGCCCGGGCTGTAGGCCAGCGCCAGATCGCGGGCGGTCTCGGCGGGCTTGGTGAGGGCGATGGCAATTTTGCCCGGTACGGGCTGGGCGTGGTAATCGAGTGCTTGTTGACGAAGATCGTGACGCTGATCGGACATGGGTGACCCCGATACGGATGTGAATGAGTGGTGCATTGGCTCGCCGATGGCGAGGGCTGGGGATCATAAAGAAAACCGGCGGGCTTTCACAGAGGAAAGTATCGCCATCATGGCACCAACAAGCCAGTAATCAGCATGTCATACCAGTCAATAATACCTATTTAGTTATAGATATGGTTTCAATCCATGACGGGTATCCCCGCCATCGCCTCCGCCTCCCGGGCAATCGCCTCCGTCATCCCCTGAAAGATGAAGAGGTGAAACGGCAGCATGGCGAGCCAGTAGGCCAGTCCCCAGGCCCCCTGCGGATGCCAGTGAGCCGTCACCTTGAGCCGGGTCAGGCCAGACTCCTCCGGCAGTATGTTGAACTCAAGCCGCCCGACACCGGGCGCCTTCATGTTGAACAACAGATCCAGCCTGCGCCCCTCGTCCACCCCGAGGATCTGCCAGGAGTCCAGCATGTCCCCTTTCACGAAACGATCCGGATTGGTGCGACCACGGGTCAGGGCCGGGCCACCGATCAGGTGATCCATCCATTCGCGCACCACCCACAGCTGGTTCATGTAGAAGTAGCGCTTCTCGCCCCCCAGCTGTTGCAACACCTGCCACACCACCTCGGGGGCGGCGAGGCAGATGGCTTCCCCGCTGGCAGTACGGTCATAGAAGCCGTATTCGGGATGGCGCCAGCGCAGACCGAGCGGCGTCTCTTCCCCCTGCTGTTCGGCGCCAAGCCGCTGCTCCAGCGCCAGGCTCTCCGTCAGCGCCTCGTCGAAGCTGAGCAGGGTTTGCGGCAGCAGGGTCCGCAGCGGACCGTCATCCGCCGGAATATCGTGTTTGAGCCCCCCCACCAGCGCCTTGGCCACCGGCTGCGGCACCGAGGTAACAAATTGCAACCACCAGGCGGAGAGGCGCGGGCTCAGAAACGGCAGCGGCACTATTGGGCAGCGCTTGCCGATGTGGGCGGCGAACTTCTGCAACTGCTGCTGATAGCTGAGCAGCTCGGGGCCGGCGGCGTTGAAGATATGGCCGTCCACCCCCTCAGCTTCCACCAGCCCCCCCAGATAGTGCAGCAGGTTGGAAAGCGCGATGGGGGGCGTGCGCGAGCGCACCCACTTGGGTGTCACCATCAGCGGCAGGTTGAACACCAGATCCCGCATCACCTCAAAGGCGGCGGATCCGGGCCCAATGATGATGCCGGCACGCAGCTCCACCGTCGGCACGCCGGCGGCGCGGAACAGCTCGCCGCAGTGACGGCGGGAGTTGAGGTGGCGGCTGTTGCACCGCTCCGGCTGAATGGCGCCGAGATAGATGATGCGGCGCACCCCGGCGGCCCATGCGGCGGCGGCGAAGTTCTTCACCCCCTGCTGCTCCAGCCGGTGAAAATCAGCCCCCGCCCCCATGGCGTGTACCAGATAGAAGACGGTATCTATGCCTGCCAGCGCCGATGGCAGGGTCGCAGGCTTGAGACTGTCGGCAAGACGAAACTCCACCCCGGGCGGCAGCCGGCAGGGACGCCGCGCCCCGGCAATCACCCTGTAGCCCAGCGTTTGCAGATGAGGCACCAAATAAGAACCTATATAACCCGCCGCTCCCATCACCAGACAATCACGCATCACCACCTCCGTCCCGCTCAATTCAGACGCCGCCCAGCCGTCAGCAGAGCTCATACAGGGCGCCATCTCCATACCCGCATGCGGGCCTCACCATCATGCTGTCTGACGGCCACTTTGCAACATCAAGATAACAGAGTCGCCGCTTAGTGCGATTCGGTGTTAATCCCTCTTCTGCATGCGGTCGATAAATGACCAGGTGGATAGCGCCGAGGGCACAGGGATGCGCATCGATCACTACGACCTCCAGGGGGAGGTGCAATACCAGCAGCAACAGGCGCAGGCCCGCAAGGTACGCAACCTGGGGCCCACGGCCGCGGCTATCAACCCGGCAGACACGCAAACGCCCCTCACCACCAGCGAGGCGCGCACCAGCCTCATGCTGACACAGACCAACTCCCTGACACGGCAAGGGACCAGCCGTGCCGCCACCAGTCAGCCGCAGGCCACCCCCAATCCAGCGCTGGCCAAACCCGCCGAAACCGGCAAGAGCGAGGAACAGGACGGCATCCCCAACGACGGGCTCGACAACCGCCAGCGCCTCATCAAGCTGATGATCGAAGCCATGGTCGGCCACGAGATCGAGGTGCCCGACCCTATCCAGCAGAGCCATCAGGAGGGGGCAGCTTCCACTCAAAGAGGGTCAACCGGCCAGGCTGCCAGTCAGGATCAAGTAGTGGAGGTGACCGACACCCTGCTGCAACAGGAACAACTCAAGGTGATCGCATCGGCCAGCGTCCAGACCAACGATGGCCAGACCCTGCAGCTGGATCTGGGCTTTGTGCTCGACTGGCGTCAGCTGGAGGTGAGCCAGCGCCGCACCACCCTGAATGCCCTCAAGGATCCGCTGGTGCTCAGCCTGGACGGCAAGATAGCCGATCTGACCGACGCCCGGGTCAATTTCGACATCGATCAGGATGGCAAGGCGGACAGCCTGCCTGGCCTCGGCGAGGGGAGTGGCTTCGTGGCACTGGATCGCAACGGCAACGGCACCATAGATGACGGCGGCGAGCTGTTTGGCGCCCGCTCCGGCAACGGCTTTGGCGAGCTGGCTACCCTGGATGAAGATGGCAATGGTGTGCTGGACGAGCGGGACAGCCAATTCTCGGCGCTGCAGTTCTGGCAGCCGGAGCAGGCCCCCATCGCCTTGGTGGAGCTGGGGATCGGCGCCATCCTGCTGCGCCCCCTCGATACCCCCTTCAACCACCTTGGCGAGAGCGGCAGTCAGGGGGTGTTGCGCCAGTCCGGCCTCTATGTGACCGAACAAGGCAAGGGGGGCTGGGTACAGCAGATCGATCTGAGGGTCTGAACCCAGATGCAAGATCGCAAGCTTGGCCACTGACGAGACGTGCCAGTGACCGCTTGAATCGGCTTAGCTCAGCTCGGTGGGATCGATATCCAGACTCCAGCGCACCTTCTTGGTCTCGGGCCAGCCCTCCAGCTCCTTCACCGCCCAATCCAGCAGCTGGGCCAGGGTTGCCCGGCTGGGCCCCTGTACCAGCAACTGCATGCGAAACTTCCCTGCCTTGCGCTCCATGAAGCCGCTGATGGGCCCGAGCACCTGCACATGGGGATAACGGGCGCTGCGTAGCGTCTCGGCGAGACGGCTGAGGAACAGTTGCACCTCGTCACGGCCGTTGGCCTCGGCCCGAAACAGCCCCTGATAGCTGAACGGCGGCAGCCCCAGCAGGCGACGCTCCTTGAGCGCCGTATCGGCAAAGTGGCCATAGCCATTCTGGGTCAGATCCTGCAGCAGGGCGTGCTCCGGGTGATGGCTCTGCAATACCACCAGACCCGGCTTGCTGGCGCGACCGGCACGACCCGCCACCTGGGTATAAAGCTGGGCCAACCGTTCGGCTGCCCGAAAATCGGCGCTGAACAGGGCACCATCCACATCCAGCAGTCCTACCAATGTCACATCCGGAAAGTGATGTCCCTTGGCCAGCATCTGGGTACCGATCAGGATCTTGTACTTGCCCGCCTTGATGTCGCCGAGATGGGTCTCCAGCTCCCCTTTGCGGCGGGTGTTGTCCCGATCGATGCGCACCACAGGATATTGCGGAAAAACCGTGGTGAGCAGCTGCTCAAGCTGCTCGGTGCCGACACCTGAGCCAATCAATTCGCTGCTGCCACACTCGGGACAATGATGGGGTAAAGGACGAATACTGTCGCAGTGATGACAGTGCAGCCGTCGTCTGGCCTGGTGCCAGGTGTACCAGGCATCGCAACGCTCGCAGGCGGCGCTCCAGCCACATTGATGGCAGATGAGGGCCGGCGCATAGCCGCGGCGATTGAGAAACAGCATCACCTGATTGCCAGCCGCCAGATGCGACCCCATCAGCTGCTCCAGCTGGGGCGAAAGCCCGGCCTGCAGCCGCACGTTCTTGATGTCCAGGATCACCTGGCGAGCGGTCTGAGCGTTACCGGCGCGGCGGGTCAGGCTGAGGTGGTGATACTTGCCACTGCGGGCGTTGTGCAGCGTCTCCAGCGAGGGGGTGGCCGAACCGAGCAGGATGGGAATGCCGGCACGATGGGCCCGCATCACGGCGAGATCCCGCGCATGGTAGCGAAAGCCGTCCTGCTGCTTGAAGGAGCCGTCGTGCTCCTCGTCGATGATGATGATGCCGAGGTGCTTGAACGGGGTGAACACGGCAGAGCGGGTACCGATCAGGATGGCGGCGCCCCCGTCACGGCAGGCGAGCCAGGCATCGAGACGCTCCCGATCGTTCATGGCGGAGTTCATCGCCACCACGGGCACGTTGAAGCGGCGGCGAAAGCGATTGATGGTCTGCGGGGTGAGGCCGATCTCCGGCACCATCACCAGCGCCTGCTTGCCCGCCTTGAGCAGGGGTTCGAGGATGCTCAAATAGACTTCGGTCTTGCCGGAGCCGGTGATGCCATCCAGCAAAAAGGCGCCGAACTTGTCGCTCTGGCTGGTGACGGCAGAGACCGCCAGCGCCTGCTCGCCGTTGAGGCGAAGCCCCTCGCCCGACTCAAAATGGGCGGCCCAGTCACCGTCGTGACTCGGCTCCAGGCTGCGCTTCTCCAGCAGCCCCTTCTTCTCCAGCGCAGTGAGGGCAGCGCTCTGGATCTCCTCCTGCTTGAGGGCGGAGGGCGTCTGCGGCCCCTTGCGCAGCAGGGCGAGGGCCTGCTGCTGCTTGGCAGCCCGCTTGAGCTCGTTGAGATCGACTGCCATACCGGCCTCGGTCGCAAACCAGAACTCCAGCTCCCGATAGGCGGCGGGCTCTCCCTTGCGCACCAGCACCGGCAGGGCGTGGGGCAATACCTCGCCCAGCGGATGCTGGTAGTAACCGGCGCTCCAGGCCATCAGTGCCAGGATATCCGGCCCCAGCACCGGCGTCGCATCGAGTACGCGCTTGATGGGCTTGAGCTTGTTGCGGGGCACCTGGCTCTCGGCCGGGTGATCCACCACCAGACCGACCAGAGTCTGGGGGCCGAAAGGGATCTCGACCCGGCAACCGGGTTCGGGCAGAGGCAGGGGGGAGAGATAGTCGAAATGACGGCGTAACGGCACCGGCACAGCCACACGAACCAGATCCAGCGTTTGGGAAGAATTCACCAGGGGTTGCCTATTTTTTCTGCGAAGCCACTTGCCTGATCTCAGGCATTTCCTATATTATTCGCAGCCTTTGAAACTGTGTTCAACAATCGTGTGGTGTCCGACAAGAGATCGGATGGCGACACGGCCTATTAATTGAGGTTGTCCATGAAAGCTGGTATCCATCCTGACTACGTAGCCATCACCGCCAAGTGCTCTTGCGGTAACGTCATCAACACTTTCTCTACCGTTGGTAAAGATCTGAACCTGGACGTGTGCTCCGAGTGCCACCCGTTCTACACCGGCAAGCAGAAAGAAGTTTCTAGCGGCGGCCGCGTAGACAAGTTCAACAAGCGTTTCGGTGCGATGACCACCAAGAAGTAATCTTACTTCTGAAGAATTCTGAAAAAGGCGCCCGATGGGCGCCTTTTTTACATCCCAAATTCACCCACCAGATAACCGGATCATTGTCCGCGTTCTTCGCTTCGGCGCAGATAGACGTATCCCTCTCCCGGGCTGCCCCAGCGCGCCTTGCCTTTCAGATCATATGCCCGATCCAGCAGCCTGACGCTGTTCGGCCCAATCCAGATATGCTGCACCAGGGTCGCGGCCCCACCAAAGTTGGTGGCGCAGTGCCCGACCCGGGTATGGCCGGCATATTCGCCGGCGGAGGTGCGTGCCAGCCAGATCTCGCACCCCTGGCGTAAAGAGAGCTGTTGCGGAGTCAGAGAATCGAGCAAGGCAGGGTTGTGCCAGGCGCCGGCAAAATCGGTCGCCATCGGCATGGTCAGCTCGGCCATCAGGATGCGTCCGTCGGGCGAGGGCGAGAAGCGGTAGATGCGCTGGCGAAAAGGACGCACCGCACGCTGGGTCAGATATTGCTCGGCATATACCCAGCGATAGCCCTGGCGGCCGCGCCAGATCTCCATCAGCCGCAGCTCGGCGCTGGTAAAGCGACTATCATAGCTGGCCTGCTCCTTGCTCGAGAACTCTCCGCTGAACCAGGAGAGCAAGGGCTCCATGCTCGACGTGGGCGAACCATTCCCGGGGGATGTTCCTGCCAACGCCAGACAGGAGCAGAGCAGCCCGAGCACGGCCGCCAGCAATTTTGCCATCGAATCCTTCCGAATCATCATAGTGGCGGCGATTATATGAGCGAATCCCGTCAATAACAGCCATCAGGATCAAATCCTGGCCACTCTGGGGCAAAAACCTTGTGGGAAGAGACATACGGAGATGATGAAAATTCCCTTCCTCGCCAATCTTGACCGACCAGACAAGAAAGCGACACCGGCTGGCAACATGGTGCAGGTGCTGGCACAAAAGCGGGAGCGTGCCGACCTGTTCAAGGAATATTCATTGAAATGCCGGGCTCACTCCTTATACTGGATCCACCTGTTTCCGGCGGTGGATTTGACACAATGGAATACAACACTTCAGAACTGTGCGACATCTATCAGGATATGGTGGATGTGCTCGAACCCATGCTCTGCTCCTTCGGCGGCCGCGCCTCTTTCGGCGGCGTCATCACCACGGTCAAATGCTTCGAATCGAACGGCCTGATCCGTGAAATCGTCAAGGAGAACGGCGTTGGCCGCGTGTTGCTGATCGATGGCGGCGGCTCCATGCGCCGCGCCCTGATAGACAGCGAGATCGCCACCACGGCTGCCGAGAACGAATGGGAAGGGATCGTCTGCTACGGCTGCGTGCGCGAAGTCGACATCCTGGAAGATCTGGATATCGGCATTCAGGCACTGGCGGCCATTCCCGTGGGTGCCGACAGCAAGGACGTTGGTGAAACCGATCTGCCGGTCAACTTTGGTGGTGTCACCTTCCTGCCGGATGACCATCTCTACGCGGATACGACTGGGGTGATCCTCTCCCCCGAGGCGCTCGATATCGAGTAAGCCGCAACCAGAGTGACAACGGGAGCCAAGGCTCCCGTTTTTTATGGCCGCTTTCCGCCAGACGCAGACAAAAAAAGAGGGCCAGTAAAAACTGGCCCTTTAACTGGAAGCAATGTGAGCAATGTCGTGCCTTCACAAGAAGTCCATCACGTTGGAACAAATGAAGTCTTTCCCGGAAAACAAGTTAACAATAATCATTCTCATTTAACTGTGCAACCCTTATTTGCCAAAAAAGCAAAAAAATTGACCACCGCTAAGGGTGGTCAATTTCGTCAGGCTTGTCGTGTGGCCGTCTGCAGGCTGGCCAATCCAGCCTCGCCCACCAGCTTGCGGCTGAGGTAACGCAGCAATACACCATAGAGCGGAACGAACAACCCCAAGCTTATCAGCAGCTTGAATACATAGTCCACGGTCGCGATCTCGACCCAGTGTTCAGCCATGAAGGGGTCCGTGCTGCGCCAGAAGGCGATGCTGAAGAAAGTGATAGTATCCACCAGATTGCCAAACAGGGTGGAGGCAGCCGGCGCAATCCACCAGTGCTTGAGCAGCCGCAACCGGTTGAACACCACCACGTCCATGAACTGCCCCACCAGATAGGCCATAAAGCTGGCCAGGGCGATGCGTGCCACAAACAGGTTGAACTCGGCCAGATGGCTGACCCCCTGGAAGCTCCCTTCAAAGAAGAGCACCGAGAGCACATAGGAGATAGCCAGAGCGGGCAACATCACGGTCTGGATGATCTTGCGCGCCAAGCCGGCACCGAAGATCCGCACCGTCAGATCGGTAGCCAAAAAGATAAACGGGAAACTGAACGCACCCCAGGTAGTGTGAAAGCCGAAGATGGTGATCGGCAGCTGAACCAGATAGTTGCTGCTGGCAATGATCAGGATGTGGAACAACGAGAGACGCACCAGCGCCGTCTGGTGCTGAGCAGGGGTCAGATTCATATTGTGACCTTTTTGGTTAATGGGGTTAGGGAACCCATACCGCCACCATTGGCGATAATTGAGGGGCGGCATTATACCGCCCCCTATCGATAGTTCAATCTTTATGCTGTTCAGCAAGCCAGAACAGCACCTCCTGATCGGCCGGGTGAACCGCGGTCAGCCAGCAACCGCTGTAGTGTTCATACTCGAGTCGCAGCCGGCTGCCTTCAAATTCCAGCAGCCAGCTGTGGCGGTCTGCCCCCCATTCCCGTTCGATCACAACCAGCTCCCACGCGGCCAGCAACAACTCGGCACGGGCGGGAAAGTTGTCCCACTCAAGCCCATCACACGCCAGCATCACCACGCCGGCGTCCGTATCTGTCTGTGTAATTCGCCAGTTCATTCCTTGCCTCTCAACTGCTGCACGACAGCTCGCCACCGCAATACCAAGCGACAACCGGCGTGGCGAGCTCCTCATATTCAGGCTGTTCATCAAAGGGGTTTTGCAAGACTGCAAACAGCCGCTCAAACGGCATCATATCCCCTCGCTCTGCAGCCTCGATCACCTGCTGGGCCAAGGCATTGCGTAGCACATATTTCGGATTGACCGCATCCATCTTCGTCTTGCGAACAGCGTCCTCGCTCCCCTCCCGGGCTAGGCGCTCACGATAGTCCGTCAACCACCCCTGCCAGGCGGCAGGATCCGGCAACAAGGCCAGCAGGGAGGCGGGCCACTCCCCCTGTCGGGTCAGTTCGCCCAGCCGACGTAGGAACAGGTGGTAGTCCACCTTGTGTGCCGCCAGCAGTCGGAACAGCTCGCGAAACAACGCCGGATCATCGTCCTCCCACACCACCAGCCCAAGCTTGGCCCGCATCAGCTCGGAGTAGTGCAGCATCAACTGGTGTTCATACTGGGCCAGGGCCGACGCCAGGGCGTCTCCCTCGACATGACCCGCCAGCGCCTGGGCCAGCTTTTGCAGGTTCCAGTAGCCGACCGCCGGCTGCTGATCCAGTGCATAGCGGCCGCCCGGATCCGAGTGGTTGCAGACAAAATCCGGCACATAGGCATCGATGAAGCCGTAGGGGCCGTAATCCAGGGTCAGGCCGAGCAGCGACATATTGTCGGTGTTGAGCACCCCGTGGCAGAACCCCGCAGCCTGCCACTTGGCGATGAGCCGCGCGGTGCGGCGCACCACCTCGGCAAACAGCTCTGCTCCGTCGCTCAGCTCGGGGAAGTGGTGGCGAAGGAGATAATCGATCAGCAAGGGGATCTTCTCCCCCTGCCCGCTCCAGGCGAAATACTCGATGTGGCCGAAGCGCAGGTGGCTCGGGGCGGTACGCAGCACGGTCGCCCCCGTCTCCACCTGTTCCCGGTAAACGGGCTCCTGACTGCCCACCAGCACCAGCGCCCGGGTAGTCGGGATGCCGAGAGCATGAAGCGCCTCGGAGGCCAGATACTCGCGAATGCTGGAGCGCAGCACGGCACGACCATCGCCAAAGCGGGAGAAGGGTGTCTTGCCCGCCCCTTTCAGATGCAGATCCCAGCGCTGGCCATCCGGCGCCAGTTGTTCTCCCAACAACAGTGCCCGTCCGTCACCAAGGCGCGGGCTGTAACCGCCGAACTGGTGGCCGGCATAGACCTGGGCGACCGGCTGCATACCGGGCTGGGGCTGACCCAGGCCGCAGCAAGCCAGCCAGTCTGCCTCGCTCACCTCGTCCAGTCCCAGTTCACCAAGCAGCGAACGGTTGAGGTGCAGCAGTCTTGCATCCTGCAGTGGCTGGGGCGCCACGGGCTCGCAGGCCCAGGGCAGTTCGGTGGCAAAAGTGTTGATCAACTTCATGGTGATGCGGGTCGTCCCTGCGTATGCTCGTGTCACTCTTTATACCGCCCCCGGCCATTTCCGGCTAACAGGCGATCGCGTATTTCATATCAAGGAGAAGAAGATGCAGAAATGGGTGTATGCCCTGCCTTTGCTGGCTCTGGCCTGGGGACACAACGCCAGGGCGGCGGATATCGAGGCTGGCAAGGCCAAGGCTGCGGTGTGCGCCGCCTGCCACGGCGTCGCAGGCAAGGCGAGCGTGCCGGTTTATCCTCACCTGGCGGGCCAACAGGAGGCCTATCTGTTGAAACAGCTGAAAGCCTTCAAGGATGGCAGTCGCAAGGAGCCACTGATGGTTCCCTTCATGGCCCCGCTCAGCGAGGCGGACATGGAAAACCTGGCGGCCTATTACGCCAGCCTGAAATAATTCACGGCGTCCGGATAATGGGCGCCTTCCCCCTGATGTGCCCCCTCCCGGCCTGAGTCTGCCGCAGTCGATGATGCTTCGCTAATCAACCCTAGCGCCGGCAGTAGTCGATTATCAGGTCCATAAAGGCTTCACCGAAGCGCTCCAGCTTACGATGGCCGACGCCGTTGATCGCCAGCATTTCGTCTTCCGTCATCGGCATGAGCTGTGCCATCTCCACCAGGGTCGCATCGTTGAACACCACGTAGGGCGGCACCTCTTCATCCTCGGCGATCTGTTTGCGCAGGGCGCGCAGCTCCTTGAACAGCCGCTTGTCGTAGTTGGCGTTGTCGAGCAGGCCGTTGCGCTTCTCCTTGCGACTGGAGATGGGCTGCAGGCGGGGTACCGCCAGTTCCAGCTTCACCTCGCCGCGCAGCACGGGGCGGGCCGCCTCGGTCAGCTGCAACACCAGGTTGCGGGTGATGTTCTGGGTCAGCAGGCCTTTGTGGATCAGCTGGCGGATCACGCTCATCCAGTACTCGTGGCTCTGATCCTTGCCGATGCCGTAGGTCGAGAGCTTGTCGTGGCCGTGATCCTTGATGCGCTGATTGAGCGAGCCGCGAAGCACCTCCACCACATAGCCTACCCCGAAGTTCTGGCCCACCCGCCAGACGCAGGAGAGTGCCTTCTGGGCGTCTTCGGTGCCGTCATAGCTCTTGGGCGGATCGAGGCAGATGTCGCAGTTGCCGCACGGCTTGTCGTTGTACTCACCGAAGTAGTTGAGCAGCACCTGGCGCCGGCAGGTCTGCGCCTCGGCAAAGGCCGCCATCACGTTGAGCTTGTACTGCTCCACCTGCAGCTGCTGGGGGTTTTCGATGTTGTCGAGCAGGCGGCGCACCCGGCCGATGTCGGCGGGATCGTAGAGCAGCAGCGCCTCGGCGGGGGTGCCATCGCGGCCGGCACGGCCGGTCTCCTGATAGTAGGATTCGATGTTCTTGGGGATGTCGTAGTGCACCACGAAGCGCACGTTTGGCTTGTCAATGCCCATGCCGAACGCCACTGTCGCCACCACTATCTCGATGTCATCCTTGAGGAAGGCCTCCTGGGTCTGCTGGCGCAGCTCGAGTGGCAGGCCGGCATGATAGGGAGCTGCCTTGCAGCCGTGACGGGAGAGCCGCTCGGCCACCTCCTCCACCCGGTTGCGGCTGGAGCAGTAGACTATGCCGCAGTTGCCCTTCTGGCTCTGCACGTAGCGCAGCAGCTGCTCGGCCGCCTTGAACTTCTCCACCAGACTGTAGCGGATGTTGGGCCGGTCGAAGCTGGCGGTGTGGATAAAGGGATCGTTGAGCTCCAGCCGGTGCAACATGTCGCTACGGGTCGCCTCGTCGGCAGTGGCGGTCAGCGCCACCACGGGCACCTGGGGAAACCACTGCTTGAGCCGCCCGAGCGCCGCATATTCCGGCCGAAAATCGTGCCCCCACTGGGAGACGCAATGGGCCTCGTCGATGGCGAACAGACCGAGCGGCAGTTCGGCCAGCCGGTCCATGAACTCGTGCTGCAGCAAGCGCTCTGGGGAAACATAAACCAGTTTGATCTCGCCGCGGCGCATGGCGGCAAAGTTCTGGATCATCTCCTCCCGGCTCAGGGCCGAGTTGATGTAGGCCGCCGCCACGCCGTTGGCACGCAGGGTGTCGACCTGATCCTTCATCAACGAGATGAGGGGTGAGACCACCACCCCGAGCCCCGGTCGCAGCAGCGCCGGGATCTGGTAGCAGAGCGATTTGCCGCCGCCGGTGGGCTTGAGCACCAGGGCATCGCGCCCCGCCACTATCTGCTCGATGATCTCGAGCTGGCCCGGCCGAAATTGCTGATAGCCGAAGACCGCTTGCAGCAGGGCTAGCGGTGTCTCTGGCTGAGGGTCAGGCAGGGTTTCGGCAATCGCGGTCATGGGCTCTCCTTTGGGGTCGCCATTCTAAAGCAGCCGCCGCCCACAATAAACCTGCCATTGCGACTGTTAAGGAAGTGTTGCAGACTGGCTGGAGTTTTTACTCGGCTTTGCTGACAGGGATCGGGATCAAGGATGAAACAGATGCTCAAGAAGATGGCGCTCAGTGGCATTGCCAACCTGTTTGCCGAGAAGATGCCGTTCAACAAGCTGATCGGCATGCAGGTGACCCACTACGACTTCAACAAGGTGGAGCTGCGCATCAAGATGGAGGAGAAGCTCATCGGCAACCCCTTCCACAACATCCTGCACGGCGGCGTCACCGCCAGCCTGCTCGACGTGGCCGGCGGCATGATAGTCGCCGCCTCCTGCATCGACGAGCTGGAGGATTTCTCCCCCAGCTACCTCAAGGAGCGCTTCTCCCGCCTCGGCACCATCGATCTGCGGGTGGACTATCTGCGCCCGGGCCGGGGCAACGAGTTCATCGCCACCGCCCACATCATCCGCGCTGGCAGCAAGGTCGCCGTTGCCCGCATGGAGCTGCACAACGAGGAGGGGACCCATATCGCCTTCGGAACCGGTACCTATCTGGTTGGATGAGCCCGCTTAATGCATAAAAACCACTCTGTTAATCCACTTTTAATCATTAGATTCCTTACCCCCTCCGCCCGATAAAGAGCCATACTGAGATTCGGGATTGTTTGCAGAGGGAGGATTGCAGGCGATGAGTGCGAAACTGGCGACCACACCATCCAGAGCCTTGTTGATGCGTATCGAGTCCATGCTCGACGAGGTACAGACACCCGAGTGTCGTCACTGGCTGGAACAGGAGCTTGAGGGCTATGCGCTCTCCTCGCCCCTGCCCTGGTATCGCATCGTTCCCTGCCGGCAACGCGGTCACTTTTTGGATCTGAAGACGGGAAAATATTTGACCTGTCATATCAACAGTCAAACGCTATGCCAACGCGATCTGGCCCAAATTCAGTTCATCTATGCCCGTGAACCCGCCGCCCACTATTTGCTGCAACGCAATTCCGGTATTGAGCCCTGGCCAGAACAGCTGCTGGAAGATTATCAGGAGCAGCTGATCCCCGGCCATCTATGCCTGCAAGCCTGGCATGAGCCCGTGATTTCATTACGTGCACAACTGATGGAGGGAATCGAACATTTCATTAGTGAGTACCCCAAGCACGCGGCCTTGCAACCTCAGCACAGCTTCAAGGCATTGCGGCATCAGCACTGGCATATCTGAGTAAGCGCCTGGCGCGCAAGGAGGGCACTATAGACAAGACCCATAGCGAGATTACCACAATCTGAGAGTGCCGGAGTCAGGATCAGACTCCACCCATGGGCCACCGGGTGGTGGCCCTTTTCATGCCTGCAGCAATCCCCCCTGCCACTCAGCACTCGCCCACTTCTTGTGATCACAAAATACTGTCACGACTCAGCCATCATCGGCAGTGCTCGGCCCGGAAATGCCTCAGATATTCCGGATGCGGAACTAGATGGCCCAAGCTACGTCAGGAAAGAGAAGTGCCGGCTGGCAGAGAGAAGAAAAGGGGGAGAGTAGAAATGCGAAAAGGCCGCTCATTGAGCGGCCTTTTCAAATGTGGTCGGTGTGAGAGGATTCGAACCTCCGACCCCTTCGTCCCGAACGAAGTGCGCTACCAAGCTGCGCTACACACCGATGTCTGCGGGACGGGAATTTACCGAAAGCCCCGACCCGACACAAGCCTTTTTTGCATTAAAAGGGAAAAAAAGTGCTGCTCGCTCAACTATTCAGCGTTTTACGCGCGTGTTTACCGGAATGCAGCCAAGTAGTGACATTCCGGCAACCGGGCTCAAGGCAACTGCAGCGATTCGGGCCCCAGTAAACGGAGTCGCCAGTCAGCCACCATCCCGTGCTCCAGCCAGCTGGCCGCATTCTGACGCCAGTTGGGCGACAGTGCCGGGTTCTCCAGCAACAGCAGTAGATCGGCTTCGTTGCGGACCTGATTGAGCAGGATATCGGCGGTGCGCTTCACCGTCAGCTCTGGATAGGGCCTGTCCACCAGCTCCAGAGTCTGATCCGGTGCGACCATGCCCTCCTCCAGCACCCGCAGCAACCAGCCACAGCGACCACTGAGCTGCATCACCTGGGACATCTGACCGTAACCAAAGCGCTGGTTGAGTTTGAAACAGGGCGATCTGGGCTGGCTTATCTGGATCAGCGCCTCGCCGAGTCGATAGACATCGCCGATGCAGGCCTGTGCTTCGGTCAGCCCGACACCGGAGAGGTTCTCGCCAAAGGCGGCGGGTTGCCATGGCGTTTTGGGTGCAGGCAAGCCCAGCGCGGTTTGCCAGGTCTGCCACCAGGGGTAGTGATCGGCGGGATAGTAGTGCAGCGCCCGATCCGGGCCGCCATGATGACGTTGATCGCTTTGCTCATCCCCCTCCAGTCCGAACTGACCGCAAAACAGCGGCGCCGTGGCGGGGTGTTTGTGGATGGCTGTCGTGAGACCGGGCACCAGTTCGGCGCCACGGCCAGTAAAGAGAGAGATCCGCATACTCATCCTCCGAATTGACGAGAGTAGGCGGATCTTAACACGAGGTCAGGCGACAGCCTGCATCTGGGCTGTCATGGCGATCTCGGCGCGGCGGCGTTTCTCCGCCTTGGCCATCAGATACCAGCTGCCAAAGGTGAACAGGGATACCGACAGCAGGATCAGGCTGGCCACCGCATTGATCTCGGGTTTCACGCCGAGACGCACCGCCGAGAAGACCTCCATCGGCAACGTGGTCGAGCCCGGGCCGGAGACAAAGCTCGCCAGCACCAGGTCATCCAGCGACAGGGCAAACGACATCATGCCGCCCGCCGCCAGCGAGGGGGCGATCATCGGGATGGTGATCAGGAAGAACACCTTCCAGGGCTTGGCCCCCAGATCCATGGCCGCCTCCTCGATGGAGAGATCCAGTTCCCGCAACCTGGCCGACACCACAATCGCCACATAGGCGGTACAGAAGGTGGTGTGGGCAATCCAGATGGTCACCATGCCCCGCTCGGCGGGCCAGCCCACCAGCTGGGCCATGGCCACGAACAACAGCAGCAGGGAGAGACCGGTGATCACCTCGGGCATCACCAACGGTGCCGTCACCATGCCGCCGAACATGGTCCGGCCGCGGAAGTGAGGGATCCGGGTCAGCACAAAGGCCGCCACCGTCCCCAGTGCCACCGCCGCAATCGCGGTGTAGAAGGCGATCTCCAGCGAGCGCAGCACTGAGCCTATCAGCTGCTTGTTGTCCAGCAGGCCGAAGTACCACTTGAGCGACCAGCCACCCCATACGGTCACCAGCTTGGAGGCGTTGAAGGAGTAGATCACCATGATGACCATGGGCAGGTAGATGAACAGCAGCCCCAGCCACAGCATCAATTTGGCAAAACCGAAGCGCTTCATGCTTTACCCTCCAGCTCTTTGGCCTGGTTGCGGTTGAACAGAATGATGGGGACGATCAGCACCGCCAGCATCACCACCGCCAGGGCAGAGGCCACCGGCCAGTCGCGGTTGTTGAAGAACTCCTGCCACAGCACTTTACCAATCATCAAAGTCTCGGGGCCGCCCAGCAGTTCCGGAATCACGAACTCGCCCACCACAGGGATGAACACCAGCATGCAGCCGGCGATGATGCCGTTCTTGGAGAGCGGTACCGTGATCTGCCAGAAACGGGTGAGGTTGCGGGCACCGAGATCGGAAGCCGCCTCCAGCAGGCTCTGGTCATGCTTGACCAGGTTGGCATAGAGCGGCAGCACCATGAACGGCAGGTAGGAGTAAACGATGCCGATGTAGACCGCCAGGTTGGTGTTGAGGATCTGCAGCGGCTCGTCGATGAGGCCTATCCCCATCAGCAGGCTGTTGAGCAGGCCATTGTTGCTGAGGATGCCCATCCAGGCGTAGACCCGGATCAGGATCGCGGTCCAGGTCGGCATCATGATGAGCAGCAGCAGAACGGTCTGGGTCTCCTTGTTGGCCCGGGCGATGGCATAGGCCATCGGGTAGCCGATGAGCAGACAGAGCAGGGTGCTGATGAAGGCCATCTTGAGGGAGCCGAGATAGGCCGCGATATAGAGCTCATCTTCCCGCAACAACAGGTAGTTGCCCATGTTGAGCAGTATGGTGAGCTGGTTGTCGGCCCAGCTCACCACATCGGTGTAAGGCGGGATCGCCACATCTGCTTCGGCGAAGCTTATCTTCACTACGATGATGAAGGGCAGCAGGAAGAACAGGAACAGCCAGAAGAACGGGATGCCGATCACCAACTGGCGCCCGCCCAATATCTTCAGTCGTTTCAATGCATTCATGATTGCAGCACCACGCCGCTGTCATCTTCCCAGTAGAGGAACACCTGGTCATCCCAGGTCGGCCGCTTGCCGTGGCGTTCGGCGTTGGCGATGAAAGCCTGAACGATCTTGCCCGAGGGCAGCTGAATGTAATAGACGGAGTGGCCGCCCAGATAGGCGATGTCATAGACCTCGCCCTTGGTCCAGTTGAAATCAGGGTGCTCGATCTCGACCGGTTTTTGCAGGCTCATCAGCAGCTTCTCCGGCCGCAGGGCATAGGTCACCTTCTTGTTTTCGGCGCGGGAGCTGATACCGTGGCCCACATAGATGGGCTGCTCCAGATCCGCACAGGCGATGGTGGCGTGGTCCTGCTCATCCTCCACCAGCATGCCGTCAAACAGGTTGACGTTGCCGATGAACTCGCACACCAGCCGGCTGGCCGGGGTCTCGTAGATGTCCATCGGGCTGCCGATCTGCTCGATGCAACCGAGATGCATGATGGCGATCCGCTCGGCCATGGTCATGGCCTCTTCCTGATCGTGGGTCACCATGACACAGGTCACGCCGACCCGTTCGATGATCTCAACCAGCTCCAGCTGCATCTGTGAACGCAGCTTCTTGTCCAGTGCCCCCATGGGTTCGTCCAGCAGCAGCAGCTTGGGGCGCTTGGCCAGGGAGCGAGCCAGGGCCACCCGCTGCCGCTGACCACCGGAGAGCTGGTGCGGCTTGCGGCGGGCATACTGGGTCATCTGCACCAGCTTGAGCATCTCCTCCACCCGGGCATCGATCTCGGCCTTGGGCAGGCCATCCTGCTTGAGGCCGAAGGCGATGTTCTGCGCCACCGTCATGTGGGGGAACAGGGCATAGGACTGGAACATCATGTTGATGGGGCGCTCGTAGGGCGGCATGTCGGTGATGTCGACCCCGTCGAGGAACAGGCGTCCCTCGGTGGGGCGCTCGAACCCGGCCAGCATCCGCAACAGGGTGGATTTACCCGAACCGGACCCACCGAGCAGGGCGAAGATTTCGCCCTTGTGGATGTTGAGCGACACATTGTCGACCGCCAGCGTTTCATCGAACTGCTTGCTGACCCGATCGATCTTGACCAGCACTTCTTTGCGCTGCTGACTGCCCTCGAGGGCTTTCTTGTAGGCACTGGAGGCTATCGCCATTACCAAACTCCCAAGCGTGACACCGACCAGAGGGTCGATTCATAAAAGCGATCTGGCGCCCCAGAGCGGGCACCAAGGTTAGGTTCCGGACTTGATCTTCGTCCAACTCCGGGTCATTTGGCGCTGTACCGCACGTGGATGTGCCTCCTGCACAAACAGATGCTCCAGCACCGCTTGAGGCGGGTAGACCCGCTCATCCTTGCGCACCTCCTCATCCATGAACTCTCCGGCCTTGGCGTTGGGGTTCGCATAGCCCACATAGTTGCTGATCTTGGCGATCACCTCGGGCCGCAGGACATAGTTGATGAGGGCGTGGGCTTCTTTGACATTGTGGGCATCCGCCGGGATGGCCATCATGTCGAACCAGAGGTTGGCTCCCTCCTTCGGAATGCTGTAGGCAATATTCACCCCTTTGCCCGCTTCCTCGGCTCTCGCCGCCGCCTGCAGGATGTCGCCGGAGAAACCGGCCGCCACGCAGATGTCGCCATTGGCCAGATCGCCGATGTACTTGGAGGAGTGGAAGTAGGCCACATAGGGTCGTACCTTCAACAGCTGGGCCTCGGCTTTCTTGATGTCGGCCGGTTCGTGACTGTTGGGATCGAGTCCGAGGTAGTTGAGGACGGCGGGGATCATCTCGTCGGCGGAGTCGAGAAAGGCGACGCCGCAACGGGAGAGTTTTGCCATGTTTTCCGGTTCAAAGATGGTGGCCCAGGAGTCAATCTTGTCGACCCCCAGTACCGCCTTGATCTTGTCGACGTTGTAGCCGATGCCATTGGTTCCCCACAGATAGGGCACCGCGTATTGCTGACCCGGATCCACCTTGTCGAGCTGGCTGAGCAGCACGGGGTCCAGGTTGGCCAGATTGGGCAGCTGGGATTTGTCCAGTTTCTGGAACGCCCCCGCCTGGATCTGCTTGGCCAGGAAATTGTTGGAGGGCACCACCAGGTCGTACCCGGTCCGTCCCGTCAGCAGTTTGCCCTCAAGGGTCTCGTTGGAGTCAAACACGTCATAGACGGTCTTGATCCCGGTCGCCTGCTGGAAATCGCTGAGGGTCGTCTCGCCGATATAATCGGACCAGTTGTAAAAGTGCACCACAGGGGCTGCCTGGGCCACATTCGCCAGCCCCATGGTCAGGGCAAGGGTGATCAACTTGGTAGTATGCACTGTGTCAGTTCTCCTGTTTTGTGGTATTCCGGCTGCACATCCCTTCGCGCGGCCCATCCCGAAGGGATGGCATCACAATCCTCCCGGCCGAACTGCGGACCGGGAGGAGCACTCGTCACTTACTTGCCGGACTTGATCTTGGTCCAGCTGCGGGTCATGGTCCGCTGCACCTTGGCCGGCAGATCCGGGAAGGTGTAGATCTTCTGCAGGGTCGCCGCATCGGGGTAGACACCCGGATCGGTGCGGATCGCCTCATCCACCAGCGGAGTGGCAGCCTTATTGCCGTTCGGGGCCTGGATCTGGTTGGTGATGTTGGCGATCACCTCCGGCTTCATCAGGTAGTTGATGAAGGTATGGGCAGATTCGACGTTCTTGGCATCGGCCGGAATGGCGATCATGTCAAAGAAGCTGCCAGCGCCTTCCTTCGGAATGATGTAGGTCAGCGCGACACCATTTTTGGCCTCGGCAGCACGTGCTTTGGACTGTTGCAGGTCCATGGAGTAACCGACCGCCACACACAGGTTGCCGTTGGCCAGATCCGAAATGTACTTGGAGGAGTGGAAATAAGCGGTATAGGGGCGAATGGAGAGGAACAGCTCCTCGGCCTTCTTCAGCTCGGCCGGCTTCTGGCTATCCGGCTTGAAGCCCAGATATTGCAGGGCCGCAGGCAGCATTTCGGTCGGCGAGTCGAGGAAGGAGACGCCGCACTCCTTGAGTTTGGCCATGTTTTCCGGCTTGAACACCAGATCCCAGGAATCCACCGGGGCCTTGTCACCCAGTACGGCCTTCACCTTCTCGGGGTTGTAGGCAAAGCCGATGGTGCCCCACAGATAGGGGATGGAGTACTGGTTGCCCGGATCGCTAGGCTCGAGCGCCTTGAGCAGGTTGTCATCCAGATTTTGCCAGTTGGGGAGCTTGGACTTGTCCAGCTTCTGGAACACGCCCGCCCTGATCTGCTTGGCCAGGAAGGGGTTGGACGGCACCACGATATCGTAGCCAGACTTGCCTGCCAGCAACTTGGCTTCCAATACCTCGTTGCTGTCGAACACGTCATAGACCACCTTGATGCCCGTCTCCTTCTGGAAGTTATCCAGGGTATCCGAGGCGATGTAGTCGCTCCAGTTGTAGACGTGCAACACCTTCTCTTCAGCCATTGCTCCGGCGCTTGCCATGACCAACGCCACAGAGGCAGCGATCACTCCCGTTTTGAAAGACATCATCCTTGTCTCCTAAGCAAATTGTATGCGCATGCCAACCTGCCTGGCACCAGCTATCCCTTCAGCTTCGCAGCAGTCAGATCCAGACTGAGCCTTGCCAGTTTGACCAATTCATCAACCTGTTCCTCGGTGATGACCAAGGGGGGCGATATAATCATGGTATCGCCGACCGCCCTCATCACCAAGCCATTGTTAAAGCAGAATTCCCGACACGTCATTCCGGCATTTGCCTCGGCCGGAAAACGCTGGTTGGTCTGCTTGTCCCGGACAATTTCCAGCGCGGCCACCAGGCCTTTGCCGCGAGTTTCGCCCACCAGAGGATGGTCGGCCAGCTCGCTCCAGCGACGCTGCAAATAGGGGCCGATAGTATCATGCACTCGCTTAACTATGCTCTCGTTTTGCATAAGCTGGATGTTGGCTACCGCCACAGCGCAGGCCACCGGGTGACCCGAGTAGGTGAAGCCGTGGTTGAACTCACCCCCCTCCTCCACCAGCACCTTGGCGACCCGATCGCTCACCATCACGGCACCCAGCGGCAGATAGCCGGAGGTGATCCCCTTGGCCAGGCACATCAGATCCGGTTTGATGCCAAACCCTTCGCTGGCAAACCAGTGGCCGGTGCGACCAAACCCGCAGATCACTTCATCGGCGATGAGCAGGATGCCGTACTGATCGCAGATGCGCTGGATCTCGGGCCAGTAGCTGTCGGGCGGAATGATGACGCCGCCGGCCCCCTGGATCGGTTCGCCGATGAAGGCGGCCACCTTGTCCACCCCCAGCTCCAGGATCTTCTTCTCCAGCTGGCGGGCACGCTCCAGGCCGAACTCGTGGGCACTCATCCCCTGTCCCTCGCCGAAGTGGTAGGGCTGATCGATGTGCACTATGCCGGGGATGGGCAAGCCACCCTGGGCATGCATGCCCTTCATGCCGCCAAGGCTCGCCCCCGCCACGGTGGAGCCGTGATAGGCGTTGTGGCGGCTGATGATCACCTGCTTGTCGGGCTGCCCCTTGCTGGCCCAGTAGTGACGTACCATACGCAGCACGGTGTCGTTGCATTCGGAGCCCGAGCCGGTGAAGAAGACGTGATTGAGATGGGCCGGCGTCACCTCGGTCAGCAGAGTGGCCAGCTCGATCACCGGCGGGTGTGCAGTCTGGAAGAAGAGGTTGTAGTAGGGCAGCTGCTGCATCTGGCGGGTAGCGGCATCCACCAGCTCCTGGCGGCCATAACCCATGTTGACGCACCACAAACCCGCCATGCCGTCGAGGATGCGCTTGCCGTCGGAGTCCTCCAGATAGACGCCATCGGCCTTGGTGATGATGCGACTGCCCTTCTTGTTCAGGGCCTGAAAATCGGTAAAGGGGTGCAGGTGGTGGCTGGCATCCAGTTGCTGCCACTCACGGGTGGTGTGCTGCATTTCTTGCTCCTCGGTTCCTTCGACTCAAGCGCTTTGTTTCGTGAATCGAGAGGCTGCTGGCGCGCTGCCAGCACTCTCGATATGAGCGGGAGGTTCAGCCTCCCCACAGGGGGGATGCGTGACGGGCACGCATCCGGGTCACACGTTCAGCAGCAGGAATTCCCGTTCCCAGCGACTGATCACCCCGAAGTAGGTCTCGTATTCCTTGCGCTTGACCGCCACGAAGGCGCGGGTGAAGCGCTCGCCCAGCATCTCCTTGATCGGCTCGCACTGCTCGAGATGGCTGAGCGCCTCCTCCAGCGAGCGGGGCAGGCTGTAGGGCAGCTCGTAGGCGCTCGACTTCATCTCGGGCAACGGGTCCAGCTTCTCCATCATGCCGAGATAGCCGCAGGCCAGGGTGGCGGCCAGCGCCAGATAGGGGTTGGCATCGGCACCGGCGAAGCGGTTTTCCACCCGGCGGGCATTGGGCTCGGAGAAGGGTACCCGCAACCCGCAGGTGCGGTTCTCCACCCCCCACTGCACGTTGCGCGGCGCGCTCTCGCCGAAGGTAAGGCGGCGGTAGGAGTTGACGTTCGGCGCCAGCAGGGCGGTCACCGCCGGGGTGTATTTCTGCAGCCCGGCGATGAAGTGCATGAACAGCTCGGAGTGGCCACCGCTCTCGGTGCCGAACAGGTTGCGGCCGTCCATGTCCTCCAGACTCTGGTGGATGTGCATGGCGGAGCCGGGCTCATTGCTCATCGGCTTGGCCATGAAGGTAGCGTAGATACCGTGGCGGTGAGCCGCTTCCCGCATGGTGCGCTTGAACAGGAACACCTGGTCGGCGAGATCGATGGCATCCCCGTGCAGGAAGTTGATCTCCATCTGGGCTGCGCCGGATTCGTGGATCAGGGTATCCACCTCCAGCTCCTGAGCCTCGCAGTAGTCGTACATGTCCTCGAAGATGGGGTCGAATTCGTTGACCGCATCGATGCTGAACGATTGGCGGGCGGTCTCCGGGCGACCGTTGCGTCCCACGGGAGGCACCAGGGGATAGTCGGGATCTTCGTTGCGGGTCACCAGGTAGAATTCCAGCTCGGGTGCCACCACCGGCTTCCAGCCCTGCTTCTCGTAGAATGACAGAACCCGGCGCAGTACCGAGCGGGGGGCGATGTCGATCAGCTTGCCATTGACGTCGAAGCAGTCGTGGATCACCTGGGCGGTCGGCTCCAGCGCCCAGGGCACGAAGCGGATGGTGTTGGGATCGGGATAGAGCTGCATGTCCCGCTCCAGTGGGTCGATCATGCTGTCATCGTCCGGGTATTCGCCGGTTACCGTCTGGGTGAAGATGACCTCGGGAAGGCGCATGCCCCCCTCGCGTAGAAACTTGTTGGCTGGGATGATCTTGCCCCGGGCGTTGCCGGTGAAATCCGGAAACAGGCACTCCACCTCCGTGATGCGATTGTTCTCCATCCAGCCTTTGATACTGTCCATGTTAAACCCCGACTTTCGATTGTCATTGGCAAGGGTGTCTAATATATGGAACACCCTTGTTATCAAATTGTAATCAACATCACCATAAAAGCCCGCCATCAAGGGCAATGTCAAGGTGAACTGTTTAAAAAAATATAAATATCGGTGCATATAATGACCAAGACGGCACCAAATACTAAACACTTCATCCCGGACTCAGCTCATTGCAAAGCCAGTGCCAACAGGGGGTTCAGGACGCGACAGAACCCGGCCGAACAGTGATCCGAATGGGCTTTTCTTTGCAAGGGCGCACAATCCTTGTCCCATTTGCTTTGCTTGGCTGCATTTTTTTGGTACAAGGCCCGCCCTGATTTGCACTCTCTTGCACGATTCGGGTGCAAATCAGACACAAGGGCTTGGTCTGCAGGCAGACAGCCCCCATAAACAGGGATAATTGGGTTAGTAAACTGACTGGTAGTAAATCGTATGTGTGATTTCATGACTGAAGACCAACTGGCCTTTTACAAGGGGCAGATCGAGCAACAGATCGTCGAGCTCGAGGAACGCCTCAACTCCCAGGCCAGCCAGGCCATCGCCACCGATACCAACGAGATGGCTGATGAAATTGACCGTGCCAGTATCGAGGAGGCCCGCCGTCTGGAGCTGAACCGCATCGAGCACGACAAACTGCACCTGCGCAAACTGCGTGGCGCGTTGAAGCGCATCAGCGAAGGAGACTTCGGCTACTGCGAATCCTGCGGTGACGAGATCTCTCTCAAGCGGTTGCAGGCCCGTCCAGAATCCCGTTTCTGCGTCGAGTGCCAGAGCACCAAGGAATTCAACGACACTCACGTATTCCGCCGCGTCGCCTGATCTCTGTAGACCGTCGCGATCCGCGGTGAATCGCGGGCAGGCTGCACGGC
Source organism: Aeromonas sp. 19NY04SH05-1 (assembly GCF_040581895.1). NCBI lineage: Bacteria > Pseudomonadati > Pseudomonadota > Gammaproteobacteria > Aeromonadales > Aeromonadaceae > Aeromonas > Aeromonas sp. 19NY04SH05-1. Next base: position 4,446,466 of record NZ_CP095328.1, read on the forward strand.
CCAAGGTATCCGGTTCATCTCGATGAACCGCGAGCCTGACGGCGAAACGCCTTGCTCATGACTTCACCACAAGATCGCGGAGAAGTTCTGATAGACTCCGGGCTAGCCCCGGATTCTAGAGGAGAACAGAGAGTGAAATGGCTCATCAAGCTGTGCTTGTGTCTGCCCCTGCTGGCACAAGCACAGGTTCTGCAGGTCAAGATCCCCAGCCGGCCCATCAACAGCCTGGATCAGGAGTACCAGATCAAGCTGCTGGAACTGGCCCTGACCCGCTCCGGACAACCCTTTCGCATCGACCCCGTCGAACTCGATCTCAACCAGTTCACCCTGCAGCAGCAGCTGGTCAAGGGCAAGAAGATCAATGTGTTCTGGATGGGTACCTCCAGCGCCCTCGAATCCGCCCTCATCGCCGTCCCGATCCCGCTGTTTCGCGGGCTGGAAGGGCTGCGCCTGTCGTTCATCCACCAAGATGCCCAGGAGAAGTTCAACCAGGTCAACACCCTGGCCGATCTCAAGCAGATGAAGGCATTGCAGGGTGTCGGCTGGGCCGACAACAGGATCCTGGAGAATGCCGGCATCCCTACCTATTCGGGTCGCTACAGCAACCTGTTCCGCCTCATCAATGACGGCGACAAGGTGGACTTCTTCCCCCGCAGCCTGGTGGAGATCTTCGCCGAGCATGGCGAACTGGCCGAGCAATATCCCCGCCTCGCCATCGAGCAACACCTGCTGCTGCGCTACCCCTTCGCCCAGTTCTTCTTCGTCAGTCCCTACAATCCCAAGCTGGCCAAGGCGATCCAGACCGGGTTGGAGCGGGCCTACGCCGACGGCAGCTTCATGAAGTTCTTCAATGAGAACCCCAGGATCCGCGAGGCGCTGGCCAGCGCCAACCTGGATCGGCGGGTCACCATCAAGCTGGATAATCCGGACATGACCCCCTTGCTCCAACGCATTCCGGCCCAATATTGGCAATATCCGCCCCGCTAAAGGGGCGTTTGTCGCAAGCGGCCGCTCCAACGCCGGGTTGGCCACTCTCCACCGCGCCCAGGAGTTGATATGCAAAAGACCAAGATGAGCCTGCTGCTGGCGGGTTGCCTGCTGGCCATGCCGGCCCTCGCCGACAAGGCCGATCCCGTCGGCGAGGTAAGCACCTCGTTCAAGCTGCTCGGCCCCAACCACAAGATCCTGGTGGAGGCGTTCGATGACCCCAGAATCGACGGCGTCGCCTGCTATCTGGCGCGTCCCAAGACCGGCGGCGTCAAGGGCGGGCTGGGACTGGCGGAAGATCCGTCCCACGCCTCCCTCTCCTGCCACCAGATCGGCCCCATCACCCTGCCCGAGAAACTGAAGGCGGGGGAAGAGGTATTCGACGTCAGCACCTCCCTGGTGTTCAAGGAGCAGAAGGTGGTGCGCTTTTACGACCAGAAGCGCAATGCGCTGGTCTATCTCACCTACAGCACCAAGCTGGTGGACGGCTCCTACAAGAGCGCCGTCAGCGCTGTGCCCATCATGCCCTGGGGCTGATCCCCGCAAGGAGGCAAGCATGTACGAAACCGTTCTGATCACCGGCGCCACCAGCGGCATCGGCCACGCCCTGGTGCACGACCTGTGCGCACGCGGCTACCGGGTCTATGCCACCGGCCGCAATGAGGCAGCCCTGGCCGAGCTGATGGCCGCCACCGGCTGTCTCGGCAGCACCGCCGATCTCACCGATCCCCCGCAGGCCATGGCCCTCTATCAGCGGGCTCGCGAAACGCTGGGGCGGGTCGATGTGCTGATCAACAACGCCGGCGCCAACCCGCGCAAGGCGCCGATCACCGACACCACGCTGGAAGAGTTCGAGCTGCAGTACGCCCTCAACCTGCGCGCCCCCTATCTGCTCGGACGCGAGGCCCTGCGCGAGATGATCCCGCGCGGCAGCGGTTACATCATCAACGTGGTGAGCACCTGCGCCCTGCGCCACCCCACCCCCATGGGCATCTACAGCACTATGAAGAGCGGCCTGGCGAGCCTGAGCCAGGTGATGATGAAGGAGGCCCAGCCCCACGGTATCAAGGTCTCGACCCTCTACCCGGGCGGCGTCGATACCCCGTTTCGGGTCGAGGCCAAGCCTCACTACATGCAACCCGCCAGCGTGGCCACCACCATCACCACCCTGCTTGACCTGCCGGCGGACGTGATCGTCCACGAGATGACCTTCCGGCCGCCGTTCGAGCTGGAGTGAGTACGCCATGCGGGCATGGTGATCAGGATCACGGTTTGTAGTAACGTGACGCCATCAACCGATACGGAGTTCCAACATGAAAGTCGCCGTTTTCAGCAGCAAGAGCTATGACAAAGAGCATTTCAACCAGGCCAACAGCCAGTACGGCTTCAACCTGGAGTTTTTCGATGTTCGTCTGGAGGCCAAGACGGCCCGACTGGCTCACGGCTTCCCGGTCGTCTGCCTGTTCGTCAACGACGATGCGGATCGCGAGGTTCTGACCGAGCTGGCCGCCAACGGCACCAAGGTCATCGCCCTGCGCTGCGCCGGTTACAACAATGTGGATCTGGCTGCCGCCAGGGAGCTGGGGATGAAGGTAGTGCGGGTACCGGCCTACTCGCCGGAGGCCGTCGCCGAGCACGCGGTGGGGCTGATGATGACCCTCAACCGCCGTATCCATAAGGCCTATCAGCGCACCCGCGACGCCAACTTCTCGCTGGAGGGGCTGGTCGGCTTCAACATGCATGGCCGCACCGCCGGCATCATAGGCACCGGCAAGATTGGCATCGCCACCCTGCGCATTCTCAAGGGCTTCGGCATGCGGCTGCTGGTAAGCGATCCGTACCAGAACCAGGCGGCGCTCGATCTGGGGGCCGAGTACGTGGATCTCGACACCCTGTTCCGCCAGTCCGACGTCATCAGCCTGCACTGCCCGTTGTTCAAGGAGAACTACCACCTGCTGAACAAGGAGGCGTTCGACAAGATGAAGGACGGGGTGATGATCATCAACACCAGCCGGGGCGGCCTGCTCGACTCCAACGCCGCCATCGAGGCACTCAAGACCGCCCGCATCGGCGCCCTGGGGCTGGACGTCTACGAGGAAGAGGAAGATCTCTTCTTCGCCGACAAGTCCAACGAGGTGATCACCGATGACGTGTTCCGCCGTCTGTCGGCCTGCCACAACGTGTTGTTCACCGGCCACCAGGCCTTCCTGACCCGCGAGGCGCTGCACGCCATCGCCGATACCACCCTCAGCAACATCCGGGCGCTCGACGGCCAGGGTCGCTGCGACAACGAGGTGGAGTAAGGGATAACCCCTTTGTTCACCCTGCGCCGGGTTGTGAGACCCGGCGCCATCGGGTAGGCTAGCCCCCCTTTTTTATTCAGGAGTCTGGCTGCCCATGTTTATCGGATTTGATTACGGTACCTCCAACTGTGCCGTTGCCGTGATGGAGCAAGGCAGCCCCAGGCTGCTCAATCTCGGCGCCTCTCGCTATCTCCCCTCCACCCTGCACGCCCCCCATCGGGATGCCATCGCGGGCCTGCTGGCCGAAGGACTGGCCCCGACCCGCCAGGCGGAATACCTCAAGCTGCGCGGCCCCGTGGTTACCCGGGCCCAGAGCGTGCGCCGCCAGATGCGGGAAGAGGGGCTGATCGACGAGCTCAGCTTTGGCACCGCGGCGCTGGAGCGCTATCTGGAAGAGCCGGACGAGGGCTATTACATCAAGTCGCCGAAATCCTTCCTCGGCGCCTATGGCCTCAAGGCCCCCCAGATTGCCCTGTTCGAAGACATCGTCTGCGCCATGATGCTGCACGTTCGCCAGCAGGCTGAGCAGCAGACCGGAGCCCCCATCCGCCAGGCGGTGATCGGCCGCCCGGTCAACTTCCAGGGGCTGGCGGGGGAGGAGAGCAACCGCCAGGCCATCGCCATCCTGACCGAGGCGGCCCGCCTCGCCGGGTTCGAGCAGGTGGAATTTCTCTACGAGCCGGTGGCGGCCGGTTTTGAATTCGAGGCGCGCCTCACCGAAGATGCCGTGGTACTGGTGGTGGATATCGGCGGCGGTACCACAGACTGTTCCATGCTGCGCATGGGCCCGAGTTATCGTGACCAGCTGGATCGCAGCGGCGATCTCCTCGGCCACAGCGGCCAGCGCATCGGCGGCAACGACTTCGACATCCGCCTGACGGTGGAAGGCATGATGCCACTGCTCGGCATGCACGAGACCCTCAAGACCGGCAAGCCGCTGCCCCACCCCCTGTTCTGGGATGCGGCCGCCATCAACGACGTCAGCGCCCAGAGCCGCTTCTACAGCCTGGATACCGCCCGCCAGCTGCAAGATCTGCAGCTCGACAGCCAGCCCGGCAGCAAGCTATCGCGCCTTGCCAACCTGCGGGCCCACAAGCTGAGCCACCAGCTGGTGTGGCGCGCCGAGCAGGGCAAGATCGCCCTCTCGGAGCAGGATCTGAACCGCCAATCCCTGGACGAGCTGGAGAAAGGGCTGGCAGCAGAACTCAATCGCGAGCAGCTGGCCTGCGCCTCGGCGCCGCTGCTGGAGAAGATCGGCGAGCTGATGGATGAGGCCATCGCCGCCGCCGGCGTACAGCCGGATCGCATCTTCGTCACCGGCGGCAGCGCCCGCTCGCCGCTGATCGCCAGCTTTATCCGCCAGAAGCTCCCGGCTATTCCGCTGGAAGGGGGCGATGACTTCGGCTCGGTTGCCGCCGGCCTGGCCCGTTACGCGGAGCGGCTGTTCGCTTCGGCGAACCAGGGGGAATAACCGCTCCGGCTCAGGAGTGCCACAAAACAACAGGGAGGCCAATGGCCTCCCTGTTGTTCATCATGCAGACCCTCATTGCTGAGGGCTGGTCATGTCGAGGCCGTCGACGCAAAGCAACCTGGCCGGCGGCATGGCGATGCCGGAATCGAGGCAGTAGTCGACTATCTTGTCCTCGAACTGGCCGTATACCACCTCCAGATGCTGGGGTTGCCACATGCGGGCCGTCCAGATGCGCCCCGTGCTGGTGGCGGCGATGCCTGACACGGGTTGCTCCCGGGCCAGCAGGGTTCCGAGCACGGAGGGCAGCGTATCGCAAAACTCCCTGACAGCCCGGCAGGCCAGATCATGCAGCCGATCGCCACGTCGAGGCGTGACGGCCGTCTGGTAGAGGATATTGCCACCATCGATGGCCTCGGTCGTCTCGTGCAACGTCATCCCCGTCATCTGGGGCTCCAACATATAGCTGGGCCAGAAGTGGGTGATGCAGCCACGGTACCAGGGCGAGAGGCCGCCGTGTACGTTCCACGCCATGCCGTTAAAGCAGTTCAGCAACTCGGGGGAGAGTTTGTGGCAACCGTAGGAGAGCAGCAGTATCGGCTGCAACTGGCTGATCCTGCGGATCATCTCGGGCCCGTTCAGCTCGTCATGCCCGATGCTGATGGCCACATCCAGCGGTGCCCCCTGGGCGGCAAAATAGTGCTGCTCGCACTCGTCACGCAAGCGGAAGTGGTGTTGCCACAGTGCGGCCAGGCGCCCGTTCAGATGAGCCGGTGGCACCGGGGTGAAGTGTTCCCGCCGTTCGGCGAACCAGGTCACCGGCAGGCCGCTGGCCATCACCTGGCGCGCCAGGTAGCGGTGACGGGGGTGATCTCCGGTAATCAGGACTATCGACATGTTTTCTCCCATCAGCGGCACTGCGGGGCAGTAAACCGGATAAGCTCAGCCTCTTCCAGCAAGGGTACTACGGCCAGCAGGGTGGCCAGCGGCATCCTGGCACGACGCGCCATCTGCAGCAGCGTGTGCCGGCCGTCGGCCAGATTCAGGATCCACTGCATCGCCATCAGCTGGGTACGGCCATCCAGCAGCTGATCGCTCGACTTGCTGTAGCTCGCAGGCGAATTCAGGTTGGGGTAGAGCCCCCGCTTGCCGAGCTGGGGTTCGCCGTAGGGGTTGGTGCGCTCGAATACTCCGGCATTCTCGTGCTGCAACAGCAGTTGTTCGAGCTGATCGATGGCCTCGATCAGGCGGGAGATCTGCATGAACTCCTTGGTATCACCGCTGGTATGGTATTCGGCAAAGTTGCCGTAGACGGTGCGGGCCGCCTGCGCCACCGGCAGGTCAAAGCCCGGCGAGCAGTACTGGCGCTCGTCCGACCCGTGGCAGGGGGTAAACTCGCGAACCGCCCAGCGCTCGGGCTGTTCGCTGGCCAGCTGGCGTACCAGCTGGTTGAGCAGGCACTCCTCCTGCCTGGCCAGCTTGACGGAGAGGGCGCTGGCCGGCCCTCCCAGACAGGTCAGCACCAGACCACCGATGCAGTGGGACTTCAGGTGCTCGCCATAACGATGCAGGTAGCAGAGGCTCCCTATGGTCTCGGGCGCCAGCACGAAGCGGTAGCTGAACCGCCGCTTCGGCCAGCGGGCCAGCCTGTGGTACAAGCCGAGCAGCACCAGGGGGCCGCTCAGCTCGTTGTTCGCCATGCTGGGGTGACACAGATAGCTCGACAGCAGAAACTCCTGCCGGCTCTCGCCGCCCAGCAGGGCCGTGCCGTAATTGATCTCGCCGGCCTGGAACCGGCTGTCGATGCGCACCTGATAGTCACCGGGAGCCAGCTGCGCCAGCTCGTTGTGGGTAAGGCAAAACCCCCAGTTGGGCTGGTAATAGGAGGTGACGTAGGGGATCAGATCCGGCAGATGCGGCAGGGTATGAAGCCGGGGGCGCAACTCCTCGAGCGAATAGCGCCCCTCAACCGGCGCCGAATAATTGACCACCCTCAGGTTGTGATCGGCAAAATCGGCCACCACGCGGCCATCTGGCGCAGTCAGTGTCGCCGAATCGATATGCCATTCGTGCGGGACAGTCCAATCGAAGACCTGGGTGCCGGAAGGCGTGCTCTCCAGCTGCAATGGCATCTGCTCGGCGAAGATGGCCAGACTCTCGCGCAGCCCCGCCCCCGAGATGCTGCGACAGATGGGAAACAGGCGGTCAAACAGTGAGTCCAGCTGCTCGGTGGTCATTTTATATGTTTCATCAAGGCGTTAATCGTTGCGGCACTTTATCACACCCGGCATTGATGGCACCAAATGACCGACGGGAGCACGTTCCCAAACGCCCCTGATCATCTGTTGTCTGCATGGGGAGCTGGCATTCTGTTGTCTGTTGCCCGACCGGTTGTTTACCCAGCAGATCGGGCACATTGCCGGCAACAAGCAGATAGATGTCGCCATTTAACGACACGGGAGCGAAATGGCGGCGACAGAAGCGGTCGGCTTGCTCTCCTCTGCCCCTGCTGCAAGCGGCCCCGACAGGATATGCTTGTCGCTCCCCCCAACGGAGCCTTGATATGTCCAGATTGCCCGCCCTGCTGATCCCCCTTTTCATGCTCGCCGGATGCAGCTCGACTGCCTTTGTCCAGCTGGATCTGCAACATCATCACTGGGTGCTGAGCAAGCTGGATGGCCAACCGGTCGCGTCGGTGCGCGACAATCCCCCCGACCTCGAGATCGGCGAACACTTCACCGTCAACGGCATCGCAGGTTGCAACCGTTACTTCGGCCAGGGCCATCTGAAAAAAGACAAGTTGTGGGTCACCAGCCTCGGCAGCACGGTCAGGGCCTGCACGCCCCCCCTCGATGCCATCGAACAGGCGGTGCTCACCACCCTGACCGAGGGGGCGCGTCTGAGCGGCGACAGCCAGACCCTGATCCTGCAGGGCAAGCAGCACCGTTTGGAATACCAATTGCGCGACTGGGTGTTTTGACGCTCAAAAGCCGCATCACAAACAGGAACATGTTGCCCGGCTGTGGCACAATATGAGGCAGAATTCGCAATGGAGGCTGCCTCAGCCATGTCGATGGACCGTCTGTTTGACAAGATCAAGCAACTCCCCACCATACCCAAGCTGCTGCACGAGTTGATGCAGAGTTTCAACGATGACAACGCCCGCATCGACCTGATTGCGGCCAAGATCGCCATGGATCAGGTGATCAGTGTCAAGGTGTTGAGGATGGCCAACTCGGCCGCCCTGCGCCGTGGCAATGAAGTGACCTCGGTCGAGCAGGCGGTGATCCGCCTTGGCTTCAACCGCTTGCGCTCCATCGTGGTTGCCTCCGGCATCATAGGCAGCTTCAAGACGCCCCCCAGTTTTGACAAGAACAAGTTCTGGACCGAGACCTTCCAAGTGGCCACCATCGCCAGGACGCTGGCCAAAGAGGCCAATGTGCTGGATCCCGAAACCGCCTTCACCTGCGCGCTGATCCACAACATTGGCGAGTTGCTCATCCAGAGCACCCTGCCGGAAGAGGCCGAACTCATCAATCTGGCGATCCAGAAGGGGAGCAGCCGGGTCGAGGCCCAGCGGGAGATGCTTGGATTTGACTACGCCCAGCTCGGAGCCGAGCTGGCACGGCGCTGGAACCTGTCGGAGAGCTTCGTCGAGGCCATCTCCCAGCAGCTGGATCCCCTCTCCCACGATCCGATCAGCAAGGAGGCGGTGCTGATCCGCCTCGCCGTGTTTATCTCCTTCGCCTGGAATGCGGGGGTGCCTGCCCAGGCCATCATAGCCCGCTTCCCCAAACCGTTGGCCGACCAGCTTGGGCTGGACCCCAAGTCGTTGGCAAACCAGCTCGAAACGCTGCACGAACAGGGCAACGCCCTTGCCGAGCTTCTGACTCAATAAGTGATCATGACCCATCCGTTTCTGTTTCATCCCCAGGTGGCGCCCTGGTTCAAAGAGAGCGCCGATGCCCTGCAACTCACCCTGTTCAGCGAACTGGACGCCCCGATCCGCGAGGTGTGGCTGCGCCACGAGCCGGACAACGAGGAGTATCTGGTGCCGATGACGGCGGTCTCCACCCGCGATCGGCTGCAGGTATGGCAGGGCACCCTGCCGCTTCACAAGGGGCAGGACATCCACCTCTACTGCTTCAAGTGCCTCACCGACGAGGAGCAGTGGTGGCTGCACGGCGCCGGCGTCAGCGCGGCCATGCCGCCGCGGGAACAGCATTTTCGCTTCAACAGCCTGCACCAGCCGCCAGCCTGGGTGCAGGATCAGGTGTTCTACCAGATCTTCCCCGACCGCTTCTGCAACGGCGACCCGTCGCTTAGCGTCAAGCATCACGAGTACGAATATCGTGGCAAGGTGGTCATCAGCAAGGCGTGGGGCGAGCCGGTCAGTCGCCACGACGAGGGGCACGGCGCCTGCGAATTCTATGGCGGCGATCTGGCGGGCATCGATGCCAAGCTGCACTACCTGCAGTCCCTCGGGGTGACGGCGCTCTACCTCAACCCCATCTTCGATTCACCGAGCAACCACAAGTACGACACCCAGGACTATTTCAAAGTCGACCCGCATCTGGGCACCAACGCCCAGTTCGCCGAGCTGACCCGCAACCTGCACCAGCGCGGCATGAAGATCATCCTGGATGCGGTGGTCAACCACACCTCCACCGAGCACCCCTGGTTCTGCCCGCCGCAGGGGGCCCAGAGCAACCCGGATTCGCCATGGCGCAGCTTTTATACCTTTGATGGCGATGGGGATTACGTCAGCTGGAAGGGCATTCGCAGCCTGCCCAAGCTCGATTTCTCCAGCGAGCAGGTACAGGACGCCGTCTACCGGGCCGATGATGCCATCCTGCGCTACTGGATGCGTGCGCCCTACCAGATCGACGGCTGGCGCTTCGACGTCATTCACATGCTGGGTGAGCGGGGCACCGCCGAGGGCAACAGCGGCCATGTGCGCGCCATTCGCGGCGCGGTGAAGCAGGAGAACCCGGACGCCTACGTGCTCGGCGAACACTTCTTCGAGGCAAGCCAGTGGCTGCAGGGAGATCAGGAAGACGGCGCCATGAACTACTATGGCTTCGCCCACCCGATCCGCGCCTTCCTGGCCGGGCAGGATATCGCCTATCACCCCATCAAGATCAGCGCCGAGGAGCTGGATCGCTGGCTCAGGCTGGCGCGGGCCCACATCCCGTTCAAGAACCAGCTGGCCCAGTTCAACCTGCTGGACAGTCACGACACCGCCCGCTTCCTCCACCTGCTGGGAGAGGACAAACAGCGGATGCGCCTCGCCGCCACCCTGCTGCTCACCTATATCGGCGTGCCCTCCATCTACTACGGTGACGAGGTGGGGCTCTCTGGCGGCAACGACCCGGATTGCCGTCGCTGCTTCCCGTGGGAAACCACCGCCTGGGATCACGTGCTGCACGACCACTACCGCCGCCTGATCCAGATCCGCCGCCAGCGCCCCTCCCTGCGCCGTGGCGATATCCAGACCCTCTACGCCGGCCCCCACAGCTATGTGTTCGCCCGCACCCTGCAAAGCGATCAGGTGGTGGTGGCCTGCAACCGTCATCCCAGCGAGCCGCGCACCATCAGCCTGCCCCTGTGGCAGACCGCCAGCCCGGCCAGCCGCTTCACCGATGCCTTCAACGGCGACAAGTTCGAAGTGGTGCAGGGAGAGCTGCAACTGACCGTCCCCGCCAATTCGGCCAGGGTGCTGCTGTCCAGCTGAGAGTGACGCTCGCCAGTTGAGAATAAAAACCGGAGCCCAGTGCTCCGGTTTTTCGTTTGTGCAATCGGCGCTGGCTGGCAACCCCGCACATGGCGGCGGGCAGCGCCCTATGACGGCCCGATCGTATCAGTAGTTGATGCTGACGTAGGGCACTTCCGGCACCTGCCACAGCTGCTTGAGGTAGACGGTGAGCACGAAGAAGAAGTTGGCCAACAGGTTGGCAAAACGATAGAGGATGGGGTCGAATGCGACGCCACTCTCCTCCAGCCGCACCAGCAGTCGCACCACCTTCTTGCTGCCACAGCGGCACAGATGCAGGGTCGGGATGGGTTGCGGCCCCTGGGGCAACACGAAACCGGTGACCCGGCCACGGCTCGCCTCGTTGTAGTGATCGTAACGCCCCTTGAGCCAGTCCAGATCCTCCTCGAAGATGCCGAGCTTGCCGCGCACCGAACCGTTGAGGTTGTAGATAAGCCGTTGCAACGCTGCGAGATCCGCCAGCATGGGCCGAATATCGGCATCCGGTGCAAGGTGTGACAACACGGCGCCCACCTGACAGCAGAGCTCGTCGGTGGCGATTTCAAAATCACATTTGAGCGACGTTTCGAAAATAAAGGGGTAGCAGAGCTCGCGCTTGTCTCTGGGCTTCTTGGGGTTCATGGGACGACCGGATTGAAGAAAAGGCCAGTTTGCCAGCCCCCGGCGGGCGTGGCAAACGGCTGATTATTAAGGAGTGAGGCCGGCTATCAGCCGTACTGGCTGTCGGTCCCGGTCGCGGGCTGGAACTGGCCAATCATCCGCAACGCCTCCAGCATGCGCTGGTTGAAACTGGTGAAGCTGCTGACCTGGGCCGAGTCCTCCTCCCCTCTGGCGGCCAGCACGGCGGGCACCAGCGCCTGTTGCTGGGAGGCGGGCAACAGGGTATCCGCCTGCTGCTGCACCTGATCAAGTTTGGGCAGGTAGTCGGCCAGCGGTTTGAGCATCTCCTGCAGGGAGTGGGCCCCCTGATAGGTCTGGCTCAGCTTGACGCTCTGCTTGAGCTTGAGCGAGTAGGAGGCCAGCTGGCTGTCATCCAGTTGCAGCTCGCCCGCTTTCTTGAGCAGATCGTCGAAGTTGCCTGAGAAGAAGCTCCCCGCCAGATCGTCGATCCCCTTGACCAGCTTGCCGATAGAGTCCATCTCTTCGCTGCTGAGATCCCCTTCCAGGGAGAAGCTGAAGCTCTGGCTCGACTTGAGGCTGAACTGGCTGCCCCCCTCACCCTGCCTGGACTTCATCTGCCAGCTGTCATTGAAACGCAGCAGCACCTTGTCGCCATCCTTGGTTTCGATCTCCAGAATGCCCTGCTGGCGGCTGGCCATCTCGATAGCGGCCCGCTCGGTGGGGGAGACCTTGCCGAAAAACTCCCGTTCAAACTCCTCGAGCCCGTCCTGGATCAGCTTGTAGCTCTGCTCGATGCCGGTCTTGATGTCCTCGTTGTCGGTAGCCAGATCCCCCAGCTGCTGCTTGGCTGACTTAAAGCCCATATCGACCCCCTTGCGGGCCTGCTCCATCATCTTGGTCAGCTCGTCGTCGGACTTGCCATCGGCACGAGCGGCCCCCAGCCGGCCGGTGACGAACTGCAGCACGTTGTCGGCCACCGACTGGAAGTCGAACAGGGTCTCTGGGGTGATCTCCTCCGGCGCCTTCGTCTTGGGCGCCTGATAATGCTGGCCGTTGATCTCCAGGGAGAATTGCAGCGCCTGCTGGATCAGCACCTGAGCCCACTTCGGCGGCTGGTGCAGGGAGACCTCCTCCCCGCCCTGATTCTGCTTTGCCTGTGCCTGTTGGGGCGATTTGGGAGAAACACCCACTCCCTTGGGTTGGGCTGCGCCCACGCCATCGATTTGCATCATGTGTCCTCCCATCATGCCTGTAGATCGGATATCGGCCCGATTGCACACTTCTTGACCACAAAATACTGGACAATCCAGAGCGGCCTTTTAAAATCGGGCCCCTTTGGGTGGCCTGTTGCCTTCCCCCGTTTTCGTTCCGGCCCGGCCGGTGTGCATATGAGGTATCTATGACCCAATCCCAACGGGCTTCCGCTGACTCCCAGCCCCTGCGGACTCCTGCCGACTACCAGGCCCAGCTCGACGAAAAATGCGAGCGACTCACCCGACTGTTCGCCGGCTACCCGCTCCCAAAGCTGGAGGTACACGCCTCGCCCGCCGAATATTACCGGATGCGCGCCGAATTTCGCATCTGGCACGAAGGGGATGACCTCTTCCACTGCATGTATGCGCCTGCCACCAGAGAGATCATCCGGGTCGACCAGTTCCCCACCGCCAGCCGCCTCATCAACCAGCTGATGCCTGTGTTGCTGGAGGGGCTGCGTCCGCAGCCGGTGCTGCGCCGCAAACTGTTCCAGATCGACTATCTCTCGACCCAGTCCGGCCAGATCGTTGTCAGCCTGCTCTACCATCGCAAGCTCGAGACCGAGTGGCAACAGGCCGCCGAGGCATTGCAGGCCGACCTGCGTGCCAAGGGGTTCGATCTGCAGCTGATTGGCCGCGCTCACAAGCAGAAGATTTGCCTGGGCAACGATTTCGTCGTCGAGCAGCTGAACGTCGCCGGTCGCCAGTTCACCTACAAGCAGGTGGAAAACAGCTTCACCCAGCCCAACGCCGCCATCAACGAACAGATGCTGGGTTGGGCGCTGGACGTGACCCGAGGCAGCGAGGGCGACCTGCTGGAGCTCTACTGCGGCAACGGCAACTTCTCCATCGCCCTGGCCCAGAATTTCCGCAAGGTGCTGGCCACCGAGATCGCCAAGCCGAGCGTCGATTCAGCCCAGTACAACATCGCCGCCAACGGGGTCGACAACCTGATCATCCTGCGCATGTCCGCCGAGGAGTTCACCATGGCGATGCGCGGTGAGCGGGAGTTCAACCGCCTCAAGGGGGTCGACCTCTCTGCTTACCAGTGCAACACCATCTTCGTCGACCCGCCCCGTGCCGGTCTCGACGATGCCACCGTCAAGCTGGTGCAGGATTACGACAACATCCTCTACATCTCCTGCAACCCGGAGACCCTGCAGGCCAACATGCAGGTACTCGGCGAGACCCACGAGATCGCCCGCTTCGCCCTGTTCGACCAGTTCCCCTGGACCCACCATATGGAAGCCGGGGTCTATTTGAAGCGCAAGGCCGGTTAAACCGTAAGAAACACATAAAAAAACAGGGCCGGAAGGCCCTGTTTTTTTATTGCCGTACTGCCCGCAGGCAGTTGCCATTACTTCTTCTTGGCGTACTTCATGGAGTCCAGCGCGACCGCCAGAATGATGATGCCGCCCTTGATGATGAACTGCCAGTAGGGGCTGACGCCGATATAGGTCAGACCGTAGTTGATCAGGGTGAAGATGAGTACCCCGGTGATCACCCCGGCCACGGTACCCACGCCACCGGCAAACGACACCCCACCCACTACGCAGGCAGCGATGGCGTCCAGCTCGTACATGAAGCCCAGGTTGTTGGTGGCACTGCCGATCCGCCCCGCTTCCAGCATGCCGCCGAAGGCGTAGAAGACACCGGCCAGGGCATAGATCATCACCAGGTTGACCGCCACGTTGACACCGGAGACCTTGGCCGCTTCCGGGTTGCCACCGATGGCGAAGATGTTCTTGCCAAAGCGGGTCTTGTTCCACAACACCCAGACGAACACGCTGGCGATGGCCGCGTAGAAGGTCAGATACGACAGCTTGAATCCGCCTATCCGGATAAAGCCCTGGGCAAAGCTGGAGAAGCGGGGATCGAAGCCGGCTACCGGTGAAGCGCCCACCGAATCGAAATAGAGGGAGTTGATACCGTAGACGATGATCATGGTCCCCAGGGTGGTAATGAAGGGGGTCACGTTCAGGTAGGCCACGATCAGGCCGTTGATGAGGCCAATCAGAGCCCCGACGGCGCACACCAGCAGGATCACCACCGGGATGGGCACCTCGCCCAGGGTCGGGAAGACCTTGTTGACGTTGGTCAGCGCCTGCAGCATGGTCGCCGCGATGAGCGCCGCCAGGCCCACCTGGCGACCGGCCGACAGGTCAGTCCCCTGGGTGATGATGATGCCCGCCACCCCGAGGGCAATGATGACCCGCACCGAGGACTGGGTCAGGATGTTGCTGAGGTTGGTGAGGCTCAGGAACGAGGGTTCCTTGATGACGATGATCATCAGCAGCACCAGCAGCACCACATAGATGCCGTTCTCCTTGAGCGCCTGCATCAGGTTGAAATTTTTTGCCGACTCCATAAATGTCTTCCTGTCTCTAGAGGTACAGAGATGCCAGACGCAATATCTCGCTCTGGTCAGTTTCTTTGGTATTGACGATCCCGGCGACCCGGCCATTGCTCATCACCAGGATGCGGTCGGTGATCCCGAGCAATTCCGGCATCTCGGACGAGATGATGATGATGCCCTTGTCCTTCTTCGCCAGCTCCAGAATGAGCTGGTAGATCTCGAACTTGGCCCCTACATCGATGCCGCGGGTCGGCTCGTCCAGCATCAGGATCTCCGGCTGGGTCAGCAGCCAGCGACCGATGATCACCTTCTGCTGGTTGCCTCCCGAGAGGGAGCCGATCTGGGTCTGCTGGGTCGGTGTCTTGACCCGCATGGAGTCGATGACCCACTGGGTGTCGCTCTTCATCTTCTGGTCGCTGAGCAGCCCCATGGAGCCCTTGTAGTTGTCCATGTTGGCGATCAGGGAGTTGAAGGCGATGTCGAGACGGGAATAAATGCCGGTGGAACGACGCTCTTCCGTAACCAGGGCGAAACCGTTGCGAATCGCCTCGTGGGCGTTGTGGTTCGCGATCTCCTTGCCATGAAGCCGGATGCAACCCTCCACATGCTCACGGATGCCGAACAGGGTTTCGACGATGTCGGTACGCTTGGCCCCCACCAGACCGGCGATGCCAAGGATCTCCCCCTTGTGCAGGTTGAAGGTGATGTCCTGGATGGAGGGCTGGTTCTTCGCCGTCAGGTGCTCGACCTCGAGGATCACCTCTTTCGGCTGGTTGGTTTTCTCCGGGAAGCGCTGGGTGAGCTCGCGACCGACCATCATGCCGATGATCTGATCCATGGTCATCCCCTTGAGGGGCTGGGTCGCCACCCACTGGCCATCCCGCAATATGGTGATCTCGTCACAGAGCTGGAAGATCTCTTCCATCTTGTGGGAGATGTAGACGATGCCGCACCCCTTCTCCTTGAGCTTGTTGATGATCTTGAAGAGGTGGTTGACCTCTTTCTCGGTCAGGGAGGAGGTGGGTTCGTCCATGATGACGATCTTGGCATCGTAGGAGAACGCCTTGGCGATCTCGATCATCTGCATCTGGGAGACCGACAGGGTCGCCACCTTGACCCTGGGGTCGATGTCGATATCCAGCTCGTCGAAGATCTGCTTGGTGTCGTCATACATCTTGTCATGGTCGATGAACCACCCCCTGGTGGGGTAGCGACCGAGCCACATGTTGTCCATCACGGAGCGTTGCAGCACCAGGTTCAGCTCCTGATGCACCATGGAGACACCGTTCTCCAGCGCCTCCTTGGAGGAGGTGAAGTTGATCTCCTGCCCCTTGAAGAAGATCTTGCCCTGATCCTTCTCGTAGATGCCGAACAGGCACTTGAGCAGCGTAGATTTCCCCGCCCCGTTCTCGCCCATCAACGCATGCACAGAATGAGGACGGACCCGTAAATTGACATTATCGAGTGCCTTGACGCCAGGAAAGCTCTTACTGACGTCAATCATCTCCAACAGCCATTCTGATTGTTGCTGTGTTGTCATATCAGCCATCACATCTGGTTGAAACAGAGGGCAAGGGGATCTCCCTTGCCCTGAAGGGGAGGATTACTGGAACTGGGACAGGTTGTCTTTATCGACACCGACGTAGGGAACACGGACGACCTTGTCGACAATGTTCCAGCTGGTGCCTTCACCGGCGGGTTTGCCTTCGGCCAGGTTCTTGGTCAGATCGAAGGTGGCCTTGGCCTGGTTGGTCGCATCGTTCAGCACGGTACCGGCCATGGCACCGCTCTTGACCAGCGCCAGGGCCTCCGGCAACGCATCGACACCGAACACCGGAATGGCGGTCTTGCCCTGAGCCTTGAGGGATTCAACAGCGCCCATTGCCATGCCGTCGTTGTTGGCAATGACCACTTCGATCTTGTCGGCGTTGGGGCCGGAGATCCAGGCATCCATCTTGTCTTTCGCCATGGCGGTATCCCACATACCGGTATCCATGTGCAGCTGCTGGGTCTTGATGCCACCCTCGTTCAGGGTCTTGACCACGTAGGTGGTGCGGGCTTCCGCATCCGGGTGGCCCGGTTCGCCTTTCAGCAGCACGAACTGGATGACGCCATCCTTGTTTAGATCCCAGGCCGGATTGGCTTGCCAGTGCTTGGCAATCAGCTGACCCTGGATAATGCCGGACTCTTTGGAGTCGGTACCTACGTAATAAGCCTTGTCATAGCTGGCCAGGTCGGTGGCGTTCGGTTCCTTGTTGTAGAACACCACAGGCACGTCTTCACCACGGGCCTTCTCGATCACCACAGGGGCCGCCGCCGGGTCAACAAGGTTGATGGCCAGGGCCTTCACCCCCTTGGCCAGCAGCACGTCGATCTGATCGTTCTGCTTGGACTGATCGTTCTGGGAGTCATTCATCAACAGCTCCACGTCCGGATTGGCTGCAGCCTCCTTCTCGATGGCCTTGCGTACGACCGACATGAAGTTGTCGTCGTATTTGTAAACGGTGACCCCGATCCGGGTTTCGGCATGGGCAGTGGCACCGGCCATCAGGCCCATCAACAGGGTGGCAACTGTGGTGAGTTTTTTCATTATGTGTGCTCCGATGTATCTATCTGTGTTGTAGGGTGGCGAGCAATTGAGCAAGCGCCAGTAAATGTAATCGGTTTGTTGTGATTCCTTCTGTGATCCTCACAACGAAATGGAAACGATTACACTTTGTTACATTGAAATCTTTTTGTTATTTTTCAAATACATAAATTCAAGAACAATCTTTGAGACTCAATCAATCCTGGTCTGTTGAGGCTAGTCGTTGTGGCCAGGTTGTCAAAACGGCTTACATCAGGGTGCAACGCCAGTGGTAGCGGCGTGCCGTCAACTGGTACTCGGGCCGCACGCTCTGGCTCCAGGAATCATCCCCGCCGACCCCCATGTGGGCGCCATCGAGGCAGACATGGATCCCCTCTTCTGTCACCAGATCGCTCTGGTGACGCGCGGCGGCGAGCTGCTGCTGGCTGAAGCGGCTGACGCTGAAATGGAAGGTCCCCGTCACCCTCACCTCCCCCAGCTGTAACCAGCGGCTGTCGCAACGCAACCCGTTGTCGGAGGGGAAGATGTAAGGGGTGTGCATGGCGGCCAGCGGCGCACTCCAGTGCCCCAGATCTGCCCCCAGCAGACGATCCGGATAGTTCTCGTGGGGGCCGCGTCCCAACCAATCGACCCGCTCCGGCACACCGGCCAGCTGCAGCAGCAGGCCGATACGGGGCAGGGAGGGGAGTGAAGGCGCCAGCTCTGTCTCTATCTCGAGGGTCATGGCCCCCTCGCTGGTGAAGCCGTGTCGCCACTGGCTGACCACCAGTAATTGCCCATTGTGGAAATAACCGTGGCACACCCGGATCTCGCCCTCTGATGCCACTATGCCGAGGCAGCGATGCAGCCAGTTGATAAGGCCGCAGGCCTGCCAGCGGGCGATCCAGGAGTCGGGATCCGCGTGATCCGCCTCGCTGGTGCCGATATCGTTGTCGAGCGGCGCCCGGTAGAAGTGATCCTCGATCGGCGCCAGCAACTGCTCCTGCCCCCCCTTCAGCCAGCTGATGATGCGGCCGCTCGCTCTGTCCAGCCGCCACTGGTTGTCACCACCGCAGGCAAGCCATCCCTCGGAAGATTCGGTCAGGGTTGCCGGGGTGACTGGAGCCGGTAACGCCAAGGGGGCAGGCAACATAAATTGCTGACGGGCCACCTCATGGCCCGCCCCGGACCAAGGAGTGACGGCAGGCTGAACGATGGCCAGATCGAGCCAGATCAGAGCGCCAGGCGCGAATTCCGGCAAGGTATCGACCAGCGTCAGCTCGCACCGGCCCAGGGGCGCCAACGCGAGGGAAATCTCTCCCCCATGCATCACGCGCCCGTTTTCGCACAGTTGCCAGTGCAGCTGCTCGTTGTCGGTTGCACGGAACAGATATTCACTCTCAATCTGCACCCGCAGCGGCGCATGCCCCACCAGCTCAAACCGGAATGGCTGCTGGGCCCGTTTTGCCTCGAACAGACCAGGATGAGGCGTGCGATCGGGAAACAGCAGGCCGTTGCAGCAGAACTGGCGATCGTTTTGCCGATCGCCAAAGTCACCACCGTAGCCCCAGTAGTGGCGACCGTCGGTCGTGTATTTGTCGAGCCCCTGATCGACCCAGTCCCAGACAAAGCCTCCCTGCAGTCTCGGATGATCACGAAACGCCTGCCAGTAGTGGGCAAAGCCCCCCAAGCTGTTGCCCATGGCGTGGGCGTATTCGCACAGGATCAGCGGCCTGGTCTCGCCGGGCAGGCCAATCCACTTGCCCAGTGCCCACTTGGGCACCGCCGGGAAGGGTTGATCCTGATGGGTTCGGGCATACATGGGGCAGATGATGTCGGTGGCCTGGGTATCGGCTCCGCCCCCCTCATACTGCACCGGACGGCTCGGATCGCTGCGCTTGATCCAGCCATACATGGCATCGTGGGCCGGGCCATAGCCGGACTCGTTGCCGAGGGACCAGATGATGATGCAGGGGTGATTGAAATCACGGGCCACCATGCGGGTGGCACGCTCCAGGAAGGCGTTGCTCCAGGCGGGATCTCGCGCCAGCCGCCCCATGGGGGTCATGCCGTGGGTCTCCAGATTCGCCTCGTCCACTACATAGAGCCCCAGCCTGTCGCACAACCGGTAGAGCACCGGATGATTGGGGTAGTGGGAGCAACGCAGGGCATTGAAGTTGTGCTGCTTCATCAGCCGCAGATCCTGCTCCATGGTGGCAAGATCGATGGCATAGCCCCTGGCGGGATGGTGCTCGTGACGGTTGGCGCCGCGAATGAGCAGCGGCTGACCGTTGACCCGCATCAAGCCGTCACGGATCTCCACCACCCGAAAGCCCACGTCGCAGGCCTCGCTCTCGATGGCCTCACCCTGCTCATCCAGCAGAGTCAGGGTCAGGCGATAAAGGTGAGGGGTCTCGGCGCTCCACTTGCGCGGCGCCGCCAGCGCCAGCCACAACTCGGCGCGATCGTCATAAGCCCCTTTCTCGTCAATGGCTTGAGTGCCGATCGGCTGGCGCAGAGTTGCAACCCGCTCGCTGCCGTCATAGAGATTGGCCACTACCGACAGCCCGGCGGCATTGGCCGCCTGCAGTTCAATCTTGAGGCGACCATCCCGATAGCAAGCATCGAGCACGGGTGTGACCCGCATGTCCATCAGATGACGGACCGGCTTATGAAGCAGGCTGACGGAGCGGAAGATCCCCGACAGCCACCACATGTCCTGATCTTCCAGATAGGCACCGTCCGACCAGCGCAGCACCAGCACCGCCAGCCGGTTTTTGCCCGCTCGCAGACAGGGGGTCAGATCGAATT
The DNA here is from genome assembly GCF_040581895.1 of Aeromonas sp. 19NY04SH05-1. Taxonomy (NCBI): domain Bacteria; kingdom Pseudomonadati; phylum Pseudomonadota; class Gammaproteobacteria; order Aeromonadales; family Aeromonadaceae; genus Aeromonas; species Aeromonas sp. 19NY04SH05-1. The sequence goes on from NZ_CP095328.1 coordinate 4,466,604, forward strand.
CGGCGGGCAGTCGGCTGTCCTGGGAGTAGCCGACCCAGTGTTCATTGCAGAAGAGATGAAAAGCGCTGCTTACCCCGTCGAGGATGATGCGGCTCTGACCGCTGGCCAGCCAGTCGGCGGGCAACTCGAACTCACGGGAGTAACAGCCGGTCGGATTGTCGGCCGGTACCCTGGGGGGATCGCAGGGAAACGGATACTTGATGTTGGTGTAGATGGGACCGTCGGTCAGCGGGCGCTTCCCAGGGTAGGCTGCATCCAGCTGCCAGTTGCCGGGCACCAGGATGGGGCAGGCATCCGCCAGATCGCCCTTTAGCCAAGCCTCCGGCACCAGTTCGGGGGCCGCGAAGAAGGAGAAACGCCACTCACCATCCAGTGACAATCTGGAGAGCGAGGCCCTGTCGAGCCGGGCATCCTCCTCGTTGCGCCAGCTGAACAAGGGGGTGTGGGCAGGCAAGCGATTCACCGAGGTAATCGCCTGGCTCTGCCAATCCTGACGCGCCACTATCTCCCTGAGCATTCAGATACTCTCCACCGATACGAAAACGTATTCAGTTTAGAGAAGTCCGACGCAGGGAACGGCGATCTCGCTCACAGCAATGTAAACGATTACACTGATTCTGTTAAGTAAAACGGAGTAAAAACAATTAAAATCGGTAAAACTACAGCGCCATCAGCCGGGATGGTTAACCATGGCTCACCCATTCCCCCTATCCGGCCCGCACCGGCGCGACCGAATGGCGGTTGATAAGGGTAGGGGTATAGATGCGGTTCTGCTGCGCTTCACCCTCCCCCGCGGCCAGCTGCAACGCCAGCTTGGCTGCCTGGGATGCCATCAGTTCAATGGGATAGCGCATGGTCGAGAGCTTGGGCCGCAAGTATCTCGCGTAGATGATGTCATCGAACCCCACCACAGAGACCTCCTCCGGCACCCGCAGGCCATTGTCAGCCAGCACAGAGATGGCCCCCGCCGCCATGGCGTCGTTGTAAGCCACCACGGCTGTCACCCGAACCCCTTTTGCCAGCAGATTGAGCATGGCCTGCTCGCCCCCTTCCTCGTTGGGAGGCCCGCTCTCGACAAGCTCCGGATCGGCGACCAGACCCGCTTCCCGCAAGCCATCCTGATATCCCTGTTGCCGCAAGGTGGCATCCTCGATGGCATGATCCGAACTGATGAAGGCGATATGGCGATGCCCCAGCTCGATCAGATGACGGGTGGCCGTGGCCGCTCCCAGACGGTTGTTGAGGGCGATGCAGCGCCCGCGAAGGGCCGGGATATCTCGGTTGATCAGCACCATGCCGGGCACCCGCATGGCGTAATCGCAGAGTTCCTCATCGCTGAGAGCCTTGCTGTGCACCACCAGCGCCTCGCAGCGCTTGCCGATCAGCAGCTCGATCGCCTCGCGCTCCTGGCGTGCCTTGTGAAAACCGTTGCCCATCAGCAGATGCAGATTTTGCTCGACAGCCACGGCAGATACCCCCTTTACCAGGGCGCCGAAGAAGGGATCGGCCACGTCGCCCACCACCACACCCATGGTGTCGCAGGTCTGGTTCACCAGTGCCCGTGCGTTGGCATTAGGGGTATAACCCAGCTCCGCCATGGCCTGTTGTACCGCAGCACGGGATGCCGCACTGGCCTTGGGCGAGTTGTTCATCACCCGTGAAACCGTTGCCACCGACACATTCGCCAAACGGGCGACATCCTTGATAGTACTCATGCTGTTTTCACTTATTTCACAGTCCACAATGGCGCCATTATACCCAGCAAACTCATTGAAAATAGTGACGAAAGGAATATCTGTCATCATTGGGATCATAAAAACAGTGTAATCGTTTACACTGTTTTGCAAGCAAGCTCACAGTTTGCTCGCCGTCCCCTCGGCTAGACTCCTTCCAGACACGTTTTCAGTGGAGAGCAAGATGAAGGTTCTGGTCACCGGCGGCTGCGGATATATCGGCAGCCATACCTGTCTGGCCTTGCAGGCAGCAGACATGATCCCCGTGGTTGTCGACAACCTCTGCAACAGCAAGCCCGGCGTATTGACTCGGGTAGCTGCGATCAGCGGTCAATTACCCGTTTTTTATCAAGGGGATATTCGCGACCAGGCCCTGCTTGATCGCATCTTTGCCGAACACAGTATCGATGCGGTGATCCACTTCGCCGCGCTGAAGGCCGTGGGCGAATCGACCCGCATCCCCCTCGACTACTACGAGAACAACCTGAGCGGCACCCTCACCCTGCTGCAGGCGATGAAGCGGGCCGACGTCCACAACCTTGTGTTCAGCTCCTCGGCCACCGTCTATGGCGATCCCACCAGCCTGCCCATCCGGGAGGATTTCCCCCGCAGCGCCACCAATCCCTACGGGCGATCCAAGCTGATCATCGAGGAGATCCTGGAAGATCTGCAAGCCGCCGAGTCCCACTGGAGCATGACGCTGCTGCGCTACTTCAATCCGGTCGGCGCCCACGAGTCGGGCACCATGGGAGAAGATCCCCAGGGGATCCCCAACAACCTGATGCCCTACATCACCCAGGTAGCCATCGGCCGTCGCGACTGCCTCTCTGTCTTTGGTAACGATTACCCTACCCCGGATGGCACAGGGGTACGCGACTATATCCACGTGATGGATCTCGCCGAGGGACACGTCAAGGCGTTGCAGCGCTGCGCCGGTCATGGCGGCGTACATGCCTACAATCTGGGCACGGGCCAGGGCCAGAGCGTGCTGCAACTGGTCACTGCTTTTTCTGCCGCCTGCGGCAAGCCGCTCCCCTACCGCATCGAGCCAAGACGCCCGGGCGACATCGCCGCCTGCTGGGCCGATCCGTCCAAGGCGATGTGCGAGCTGGGCTGGAAGGCCACCCGGGATGTCGCCGCCATGTGTGCCGACAGCTGGCGCTGGCAAGCCAACAACCCCAATGGCTACGAGGAGTAGGCATGCCGACTCCCGCGAAACAATGACCTTATTTTCAATACCTTATCAGGAGAGATGATGTTCAACCCCGTCGATCATCCCCATCGCCGCTTCAACCCGTTGACCGGCCAGTATGTGCTGGTCTCTCCCCACAGGGCCAAGCGCCCCTGGCAGGGACAGGTGGAGAAGGTGAGCCAGGCCCCCCAACAAGCCCACGATCCCGACTGTTTCCTCTGTGCAGGCAACAAGCGGGTCACTGGTGACATCAACCCCGACTATCAGGGCACCTTCGTCTTTACCAACGACTTCGCCGCCCTGATGCAGGACACCCCGGCCGCCGACACTGCCGGTGACCCCTTGCTGAAACTGGAGGCCGCCCGTGGCACCAGCCGGGTCATCTGTTTCTCGCCGGATCATGGCAAGACGCTGCCCGAGCTGCCCCTGCCTGCCATCGAGGGGGTGATCACCACCTGGATGGCGCAGGTCGCCGAGCTGTCAGAGCAGTGGGAATGGGTGCAGGTGTTTGAAAACAAAGGGGCCGTCATGGGCTGCTCCAACCCTCACCCCCATGGCCAGCTGTGGGGCAGTGACTTCCTGCCCAACGAGATCGCCCGCGAGGATCAACATCAACGCGACTGGCTGGCCGAGCACGGCCGCCCCATGCTGCTGGAGTATGTGGAGCGGGAGCTGGCCGACCGATCCCGCATCGTGGTGGAGACGGAACACTGGCTGGCGGTGGTTCCCTTCTGGGCCGCCTGGCCGTTCGAGACCCTGCTGCTGCCCAAGGCCCATATTCCTTCCATGCTGGATATGACCCCGGCCCAGCAGCAGGATCTGGCGGTAGCGCTCAAGGAGCTCACCAGCCGCTACGACAACCTGTTCGAATGCAGCTTCCCCTACTCCATGGGTTGGCACTTCGCGCCGCCCCGCTCGGATTGCCCCGAGGCCTGGCAGTTGCACGCCCACTTCTATCCGCCGCTTTTACGTTCAGCCAGCGTGCGCAAATTTATGGTGGGCTTCGAGATGCTGGCCGAGACCCAGCGCGACCTGACCCCGGAGCAGGCGGCCGAGCGACTGCGCGCCCTCTCTCCCGTTCATTACAACCAGATCACCCCAGCCAATGAGGAAACCCCATGACCCCGAGCCAACGCGTCAGCGCCGTCTTTGCCGAACAGTTTGCCAAAGCGCCCTCCTTGCTGGTACGCGCCCCCGGCCGCGTCAACCTCATCGGCGAACACACCGACTACAACGACGGCTTCGTGCTGCCCTGCGCCATCGACTATGAAACCTGTGTCGCCATCGGCCTGCGCGATGACAGCCTGGTGCAGGTGATCGCCGCCGACTACGACAACCAGCGCGATCAGTTCGACCTGAACCAGCCCATCGAGCACCACCCCGGCCAGCGCTGGAGCGACTACATCCGCGGCGTGGTGAAATACCTGCAAGAGCGTGGTCATGCCCTGCGCGGCCTCGATCTGGTGGTCTCCGGCAACGTGCCCCAGGGGGCCGGGCTCTCCTCTTCCGCCTCGCTGGAAGTGGCCATCGGCCAGGCCTTCAAGGAGGCCCAGAGTCTCGCCATCAGCCAGGCTGAGATCGCTCTCAACGGCCAGCAGGCAGAAAACCAGTTCGTCGGCTGCAACTGCGGCATCATGGATCAGATGATCTCCGCCAGTGGCAAGCAGGATCACGCCCTGCTGCTCGACTGCCGCTCGCTGGAAACCCGCCTCATCACCATGCCGGCCGATCTGGCGGTGCTGATCGTCAACTCCAACGTGCGCCGCGGCCTGGTGGACAGCGAATACAACACTCGCCGCGAGCAGTGTGAAACCGCCGCCCGTCACTACGGGGTCAAGGCGCTGCGCGATCTGGATCTGGCCGCCCTGGAGGCGGGCAAGGCCGGGCTGGATGAGGCCTGTTATCGCCGCGCCCGCCATGTGGTGGGCGAAAATGCGCGCACGCTGGCCGCCGCCGATGCGCTGGAGCGCGGCGATCTGGTGCGTCTCGGCGAGCTGATGGCCCAGTCCCATGCCGCCATGCGCGATGATTTCGAGATCACGGTTCCCCCCATCGACGGCCTGATGGAACTCATCAAGGCAAATATCGGCGACGAAGGTGGCGTGCGGATGACCGGAGGCGGCTTTGGCGGCTGCGTGGTCGCCCTGCTGCGCCCGGACAAGGTGGCCAGCGTGATCGCGGCGGTCGATGCCGAGTACCCGGCCCGCTTTGGCCTCAAGGCCGATTGCTATGTCTGCCGGGCCAGTGCCGGAGCAGGCAGGCTATGACGGCCTTCGAACTGGAAAACGAGGAGGGGCTGCACCTGCGCGGCCTCGACTTCGGAGCCACCCTCACCTCCCTCACCCTGCCGGTCGCGGGGGAGCGACGCGAGGTGTTGCTGGGCTGCGCCGATCAGGCTTACCCCGACCAACAGGTGTGGCTGGGGGCCGTGGCTGGGCGCTTTGCCAACCGCATCGGCGGAGCCGAGCTGGTACGAGGGGGCGAGCGCTGGCCCCTCGATGCCAACCAGCCGCCCCACTGCCTGCACGGCGGCAGGGAGGGCTTTCATCGCCGTACCTGGCAGATCAGGGAGCTTGAGGCGGATCGGGTCAGGCTGGCTTTGCTATCAAAGGCGGGGGATCAAGGCTTTCCCGGCAACCTGAGGGTGACCCTGGAGTACCGGCTGGAGCAAAGCGATCTGGTGGTGGAGTTTAGTGCCAGCACAGATGCGCCGACCCCGGTCAGCCTCACCAGCCACGCCTACTTCAATCTGGATGGCAACCGTCCGGACGGCGGCGACGTACTCGGTCACACCATCAGCCTCAATGCCGATCATTTCCTGCCCACCGACCCGAGCGGCCTGCCGCTCACGGTCACGCCGGTGGCAGGCCCCTTCGACCTGCGCCATGAGCGCCCCATCGGCCAGGATTGGCTGAGCCATCCCCAGCAGCGCCAGGCCAAAGGCTACGATCACGCCTTTGTGCTAAATGGCCCCGAGCAGGAGTGGGCGGTCCGGGTGGTTTCCGCAGATCGGCAACTGGCGATGGAGGTCTACACCAACCAGCCTTCGCTGCAGTTCTACACTGGCAACTGGCTGGCCGGCACAGCGGGTCGCGATGGCCAGATTTTGCGGGATCACGACGGCTTCTGTCTGGAGGCACAGCAGTTTCCGGACAGCCCGAATCGTCCCGAACTGGGGGATGTCTGGCTGCTGCCAGGCCAGCAATACCGCCATCAAACCCGCTACCGATTCATCCGCGACTGACTTAAAGGTTTCATCATTTTTACATAGCCACCTTACTGACAATCGAGCAAGATAAGCCGCCCCGGGAGCACTCTCGGGGATTTTTTGCATCAACCCGGCTTTTACATCAACGAAGTAAGGACTTTTTGTTCGATGACTGATACCTATAGCCTGCTGGTCGCCTTTATTCTGGGCGTCGTCGAGGGGCTGACCGAGTTCCTCCCCGTCTCCTCTACCGGCCACATGATCATCGTCGGCCATCTGCTGGGCTTTGAAGGGCCCAAGGCTGCCACCTTCGAAGTGGTGATCCAGCTGGGTTCCATCCTGGCGGTAGTCGCCGTCTTCTGGCGCCGTCTGTTTGGCCTCATCGGCATCCACTTCGGCCAAAAGCCGGCACCTGGCCATTCCACCCTGTCGCTGATCCACGTCATCCTCGGCATGCTGCCCGCCATCGTCATCGGTCTGGCTATCCACAGCTGGATCAAGGCCAACCTGTTTGGCCCGGTCACCGTCATGTACGCCCTGGTGGCAGGCGGCATCCTGCTGATCATCGCCGAGAAGTTCCGTCCCGCCGTCACCGCCGATACCCTGGACGACATCAGCTACAAGCAGGCGTTCGGCATCGGCCTGTTCCAGTGTCTGGCCCTCTGGCCAGGCTTCTCCCGCTCCGGCGCCACCATCAGTGGCGGCATGCTGATGGGGATCAGCCGCCACGCGGCGGCCGAGTTCTCCTTCATCATGGCGGTGCCCATGATGATGGCGGCCAGCACGCTGGATCTCTACAAGAGCCGCGACTTCCTCTCCATGGCGGATTTCCCCATGTTCGCGGTTGGCTTCATCACTGCTTTCGTGGTGGCCATGTTTGCCATCAAGACCTTCCTGGCGCTGATCCGTCGCCTCGACTTCATCCCGTTCGCCATCTACCGCTTCGTGGTGGCCTTCGCCGTCTATCTGGTGTTCGTGGCCTGACAACCTGCGCCAGCCAAACAAAAAAGGGACCATATCGGTCCCTTTTTTATGCTCTCTACACCCCCGATCTGCCAGCCCCAACCAAAAAGCCTCGAACAAATCCTTCATCTCCATTACGACCGGGCAGAAGAGCAGGCTGCGCTGATCCTGTCGCTGGAGCAGGGTTGCTCCGTCATGGCAAGGAAAAAACCCTTAACAATCAGGGGAAAATAGCCTGGACAAGCCGCTTCGATATGCAGTAGAAATGGATAAGCACCATATTGCGGTTAATTTTCCGGATATTGGCGCCAAAAACAGTGAATTATCCGCCCGACTGTGAGCGGCGGGTCATCCCTATAGTTTTCTCCGGCCGATGCGGGTAAAATTCACGCCCTTATATATCAGTCATTTTTCGACGCGCAACCTTGGTGGTCAGTTATGAAAGAGCATATTCATCATCTACTTGAACAAACGGTAGCCAATCTCAAGTCAGCGGGCATCCTGCCGGCGGACCTGGAAGCCCGCGTGCAAGTAGACCGATGCAAGGAAAAAGCTCACGGCGACCTGGCCACCAACCTGGCCATGCTGCTGGCCAAACAGGCCCGCAAGAATCCCCGTGAGCTGGCTGCCGCCATCATCGAGCACCTGCCCGCCTCCGATCTGATCGCCAAGGTCGAGATCGCCGGCCCCGGCTTCATCAACTTCTTCTTCGACCCCAGCTGGCTGGCCGGTCAGGTGGAAGCCGTGGTGGCCAGTGCCAATGCCAACGTGAAGCTGCCTGCGCCGCAGACCGTGGTGGTGGACTACTCAGCCCCGAACGTGGCGAAAGAGATGGCGGTGCACCACATCCGCTCCACCGTCCTCGGTGACGTGGCCGCTCGCGCCCTGGAGTTCCTCGGCCATAAAGTGGTTCGTGCCAACCACATCGGTGACTGGGGTACCCAGTTCGGCATGCTGATCGCCTATCTGGAGAAGATGGAGAACGAGCACGCCAGCGACATGCAGCTCAAGGATCTGGAAGCCTTCTATACCCAGGCCAAGCGCCTGTATGACGAAGACGAAGCCTTCGCCGAGCGTGCCCGTAACTACGTGGTCAAGCTGCAGGGCGGTGACGAGTACTGCCGCTCCATGTGGAAGAAGCTGGTCGACATGACCATGGAGCAGAACCAGCGCAACTATGACCGCCTGAACGTCTCCCTGACCGACAAGGACATCATGGGCGAGTCCATGTACAACGACATGCTGCCGGAAATCGTGGCCGACCTGAAAGCCCGCGGGCTGGCGGTCGAGAGCGAAGGGGCCACCGTCGTCTTCCTGGACGAGTTCAAGAACAAGGATGGCGAGCCCATGGGCGTCATCATCCAGAAGAGCGATGGCGGCTTCCTCTACACCACCACCGACATCGCCTGTGCCAAGTACCGTTATGAAACCCTGGGCGCCGACCGTGTCATGTACTTCATCGACTCCCGTCAGCACCAGCACCTGATGCAGGCCTGGACCATCACTCGCAAGGCGGGTTATGTGCCGGACTCCGTGCCCCTCGAGCACCACGCCTTCGGCATGATGCTGGGCAAGGATGGCCGTCCCTACAAGACCCGTTCCGGCGGTACTGTCAAGCTGGTCGACCTGCTGAACGAAGCCGAGGAGCGCGCCGCCGCCCTGCTGGAGAGCCGCAACAGCGATCTCTCCGCCGAGGAGAAGGCCGAGGTGGTGCACGCCATCGCCATGGGTGCGGTCAAGTATGCGGATCTCTCCAAGAACCGCACCACCGACTACATCTTCGACTGGGATCTGATGCTGTCGTTTGAAGGCAACACAGCCCCTTACCTTCAGTACGCCTACACCCGGATCCAGTCCATCTTCCGCAAGGCCGGCATCAATGCCGAGACTCTGACCGGCAAGGTGATCCTGAGCGAAGAGGCGGAAGAGGTGCTGGCCCAGAAGCTGATCCAGTTCTCCGACGCGGTCAACGGCGTGGCGGACAAGGGCATGCCGCACCTGCTCTGTACCTATCTGTACGAGCTGTCCGGCAACTTTATGACCTTCTACGAAGCCTGCCCGATCAACAAGGATGGCGTCGACGAGGCCACTCGCCAGAGCCGTCTGCTGCTGTGCGCCGCCACCGCCAAGGTGCTGAAACTGGGCCTCGGCGTACTGGGCATTCACACCCTGGAGCGCATGTAATAGATGGCAACCCGGGATTATGTCGGCAACCGCCCGCGACGTCGGGCGGGTGGTCGCAACACCAGGAAAGCGGCGCCTCGCCGCTTTCCTGTTATCCCGGCCCTGCTGGCCGGTGCACTGCTGGCGGGTTTTGGAGCCTTCCTCTACATGATCAATGGCAAGGGCAACGATGCCCCCACCATCGAAGAGCAGGTGAAGGCCAACAAGCCCAAGGCCCAGAACAACGGCCTGCCGCAGGAGAAGTGGAGCTACATCGAACGGCTGGAGAACAAGCAGGTCGATGTGATCGAACCGCCGCCCCAACCGGGTGTGCCACCACCTCCGGCACCGACCGTCACCCTGCAGCCGGATAAATTGCCACAACCGGTACCGACCAATATTCCCCAGCCGGGCACACCGCTCGGCCAGCAACCCTATCCGTCCAACCCGGCCACGGGTGCACCGGTCGCCAGCGCCCAGGAGCAGGTGATCGACCGCAAGGCCGAACGGGAACGAATGGAACGCGAGATCCGTGCCGAGCTGGAACGGGAACGTGCCGAAGCGGCCAAGGCCAAGGCGGCCCAGACTGCCGCCGCCGACAGCGGTCGCTACATGATGCAGTGTGCAGCCCTGCGCTCGCAGGATTCTGCCGAGTCGCTCAAGGCGCGCATCGCCTTCACCGCCGGGCTCTCCTCCAGCCTGCAGGTGATCAACGGTGCCAACGGCACCGTCTACAAGGTGATGGTGGGCCCCTTCAACGGCAAGGCGGCCGCCGATGCGGCCAACCGCAAGCTGCAAAGCTCGGGCATCAGCGGCTGCATTCCCAAGAAAGGGTAAGTGTCTCCTGACAGCGAGGGGCCGGGTTGCAAAACCCGGCCCCTCTTTTTCATGCCTGCCTTACCCCCAGCCAACTGGCGCCCTGCGACGGGCGGGGTTGAAAAGCCCGGATGCCGTCCCCATCTCTGCTCTCATGCACACTCAGGCCGTTATTCGGCTCAAGCGAGGTAAGTAAAGTGACTACCATAGTTTCAGTTCGCCGCAACGGTCAGGTCGTCATCGGTGGCGATGGCCAGGTTTCTCTTGGCAACACCGTCATGAAGGGCAATGCCCGCAAGGTTCACCGTCTCTATAACGGCAAGGTGCTGGCAGGTTTCGCCGGCGGTACTGCCGATGCCTTCACCCTGCTCGAGCGTTTCGAAGCCAAGCTGCAGGCCCACCAGGGCAACCTGGAACGCGCCGCCGTGGCACTGGCAAAAGACTGGCGTACCGATCGCGCCCTGCGCCGCCTCGAGGCCCTGCTGGCCGTCGCCGACGAGCACAAATCCTTCATCATCACCGGCAACGGTGACGTGGTGCAGCCGGAGCACGATCTCATCGCCATCGGCTCGGGCGGCAACTTCGCCCAGTCCGCGGCCATCGCCCTGCTGGAAAACACCGAGCTGGATGCCAAGACCATTGTCGAGAAGTCCCTCAAGATTGCGGGCGACATCTGCGTGTTCACCAACGGCAACCACACCATTGAAGTGCTGGACTATAGCGACAAGTAAGTCAGCCACCCCATTTTCCAAGGGGCGGGCCCTGCCTGTCCCGGATACAGGAACGCCATCATGTCCGAGATGACCCCGAGAGAAATCGTCCACGAACTGGATCGCCACATCATTGGCCAGGCCGACGCCAAGCGCGCGGTGGCCGTGGCCCTGCGCAACCGCTGGCGCCGCATGCAGCTCAATGAAGAGATGCGCCACGAGGTAACCCCGAAGAACATCCTGATGATCGGCCCGACCGGCGTCGGCAAGACCGAGATCGCCCGTCGCCTGGCCAAGCTGGCCAATGCCCCCTTCATCAAGGTCGAAGCGACCAAGTTCACCGAAGTGGGCTATGTGGGCAAGGAAGTGGACAGCATCATCCGCGATCTGACCGATGTCGCCATCAAGCTGGTGCGCGAGACCGAGATGGAGAAGATGAAATACCGCGCCGAAGAGGCCGCCGAAGAGCGCATCCTCGACGCCCTGCTGCCCAACCCGCGCAACACCTGGGGCGAGGAGGAGAAGGCCGACAACTCCAACACCCGCCAGATCTTCCGCAAGAAGCTGCGCGAAGGCCAGCTGGATGACAAGGAGATCGAGCTGGATCTGGCCGCCTCCCCGATGGGCGTCGAGATCATGACCCCGCCGGGCATGGAAGAGATGGCCAACCAGCTGCAGGGGCTGTTCCAGAACCTGGGCCAGAACCAGAAGAAGAAGCGCAAGATCAAGGTCAAAGAGGCCATGAAAGTGCTGATCGAAGAGGAAGCGGCCAAGCTGGTCAACCCGGAAGAGCTGAAGCAGAAGGCCATCGCCGCGGTCGAGAACAACGGCATCGTCTTCCTCGACGAGATCGACAAGATCTGCAAGCGAGGCGAGAGCTCGGGCCCGGACGTTTCCCGTGAAGGGGTACAGCGCGACCTGCTGCCGCTGGTCGAGGGTTGCACCGTCAACACCAAGCACGGCATGGTCAAGACCGACCATATCCTGTTTGTCGCCTCCGGCGCCTTCCAGATCGCCAAGCCGTCCGACCTGATCCCCGAGCTGCAGGGCCGTCTGCCGATCCGGGTCGAGCTGACTGCGCTGACCACCGAAGATTTCGAGCGGATCCTGACCGAGCCGAACGCCTCCCTGACCGATCAGTACCAGGCGCTGATGGCCACCGAAGGGGTCAAGATCGAGTTCACCAAAGATGGTATCCGCCGTCTGGCCGAAGCGGCCTGGCAGGTCAACGAGCGCACCGAGAATATCGGCGCCCGTCGTCTGCACACCGTGATGGAGCGACTGATGGAAGACATCTCCTACGACGCCTCCGAGAAGTCCGGTCAGACCTTCGTCATCGACACCGACTACGTCAATGCCCACCTCGGCAAGCTGATTGAAGACGAGGATCTGAGCCGCTTTATCCTGTAAACGTACGAAGTTCTGATTGCAACAAACGCCCCCAGAAATGGGGGCGTTTTGCATTTCAAGATAGCTGGTGAGCTCTTACACCCATTGACGGGACTGTCAACTAAAGCACTGATATTATTTATATTTCACTCTAGTGGAGACTACTCATGACTGAGCTTGGACCGGATGTTGTGATGCTGAATGGCCGTCAGATTGATTTCATGGATATCCATATAGAGGGACCCCTCATGCCCCTGAACTTACTAAAAGCACAAGGCGGTGGTGGGGTTAAACTCGGAGATACGGGACAAAAAATCCGCCTGAGCATCGATCCCGACAGCAGTGATTGGCAATGGCTTGAGTCACTATCTCGGCAAAAAGGATGCAGCCTGGATTTTGAATGTGCCCACATCGGCACACTTAGAAAGAAAATCGGCAAGCGTGGGCAGATCGACAAAATAGTTCACGATACTTGGTATCTCGAGTTTCCTGACTGGGAAATCAGCCAATAAGCCGCATCTTTATCGCCTCCCTTTGTGGAGGCGTTTTTATTTTCTTTCCTTCCCCATCCCTGCTCAAAAAAAGCGCTTTCCTCTTTTACCACCTTGATTTATACATACGTATAATAATCATGCAAAATCTGTATACCATGGAGAGGGCACCATGCACCCGACCCGCCAGAAACTGCTCGACACCGGCCTTGAGCTTGCCATCGACAAGGGGCTGCGCGGTCTCACGGTGCGCGAGCTGGCGGCCGCCGCCGGGGTAAACCTCGGCTCCTTCGTCTACCACTTTGGCAACCGCGACGCCTTCATCGACGAGCTGGTGGAGCTCTGGTACGCCCCCCTCTACGACGAACTCAAGGCTGTGGCCGCCCGCGGCGCCTACCCCGATGCCCTCACCCAGTTCGAGGCCACCATGCAGGCGCTGATCGCCCTGGTGGGGCGCCAGCGCGGCTTCATCAACCACCTGTTTGGCGATGCCCTGGCAGGGGAAGGCGCCGCCCAGCGCTTCCTGCTCAGCCTGCCGCGCCGCCACCCCCTGTTGCTGCTCGAGCAGGTACAGCGGGCCCAGGCCGAAGGATCGCTGGTGGCGGGCAACCCGGTGCAACTGATGATCTTCATCATGGGGGCGGTCGGCCTGCCCCTGGTGATCGCCGGTGGCGGACGCCAGCTCGGCTGGCTGCCCGAGCAGGCTGCCCCCTTCCTCGCCCACATCGACAACCCCGAGGCCGCCCAGCAGCGGCTGGTCTGGGCACTGCGCGGCCTGCGCCGTCCCCAAGGAGAACCCCTATGAAGCAACGCATCGCGCTTGTGGCCCTCGTACTGGCCCTGATCGGTGGCTATCTCTGGTGGCAGGGGCGGCCCGCCGACGGCTCCATCCTCTACGGCAACGTCGACATCCGCGACGTGAACCTGGCGTTTCGGGTCGGCGGCCGGGTCAGCGAGGTGCTGGTGGACGAGGGGGACGCGGTGCAGGCCGGCCAGTTGCTGGCGCGTCTCGACCCGGCGCCGCTCATCCATAACCGCGACAGCGCGCGGGCCAACCTGGCCGCGCTCACCGCGGCCAACGCCTTGATGCACAAGGGGTATCGCAGCGAGGAGACGGACAGAGCCCGGGCGTCCCTCAGCGCCGCCGAGGCCGCGGCTCTCGAGGCCGACAAGCAGTGGCGCCGCCAGAGCGCCCTGGCCGCCACCGGCGCCATCTCTCGCGGCCAGCTCGACAGCGCCCGCTCCCAGCGGGATCAGACCCGGGCCCAGGTGCGCGCCGCCCGCGAGCAGCTGGCCCAGCTCGAGACCGGCTACCGCCCCGAGGAGATCGCCCAGTCCGATGCCCAGCTGGAAGGGGCCAAGGCAACGCTTGCCAGCGCCGAGCTGGCCCTGGCGGACGCGGCCCTGACCGCCCCGAGCGACGGCATCATCCTCACCCGCGCCGTCGAGACGGGCAGCATGGTGCAGGCCGGCGCCACCGCCTTCAACCTGTCACTCACCACCCCGGTCTGGGTGCGCGCCTACGTCGAAGAGCCCTGGCTCGGCCACTTCCCGAGCGGTACCAGGGTGCAGCTCACCACCGACTCGCGACCGGACCAGCCCTATCAGGGGGTGGTGGGCTTCGTATCGCCCAGTGCCGAGTTCACGCCCAAATCGGTGGAGACGCCGGACCTGCGTACCCACCTGGTCTATCGGCTGCGCATCGTGGTACAGGATCCGGACCCGGCCCTGCGCCAGGGGATGCCGGTCACCGTCAGGCTGGCCCCATGAGCGCCGCCATCCGGCTCGACGGGCTGACCAAGCGCTTTGGCGAGCGCGTGGCGCTGGATGCCATCTCGGCCACCATACCGAGCGGCGGCATCACGGGGCTGGTGGGGCCGGACGGGGCGGGCAAGAGCACCCTGCTGCGCCTGCTCGCCGGCCTGCTGGTGCCGGAGACCGGGCAGAGCCGGGTGCTCGGGCTCGATCCGGTGCAGGAAGGCGATGCCTTGCGCCAGCGCCTCGGCTACATGCCCCAGCAGTTCGGCCTGTATGAAGATCTCAGCGTGCTGGAGAACCTCACCCTCTACGCCGACTTGCGCGGCGTGGTGGAGCCCGAGCGCAGCCCGACGTTTGCCCGGCTGCTCGCCTTCACCGATCTCGCCCGCTTCACCGCCCGCCCGGCGGGCAAGCTGTCGGGGGGGATGAAGCAGAAACTCGGGCTCGCCTGCGCCCTGCTCGGCCAGCCCGAGGTGCTGCTGCTCGACGAACCCGGGGTCGGGGTCGACCCCATCAGCCGCCGCGCCCTGTGGAAGATGGTGCGCGAACTCGCCCAGGGGGGCATGACGGTGCTCTGGAGCACCGCGTATCTGGATGAGGCGGAGCTGTGCGATCACGTGCTGCTGATGGCGGACGGTGCGGTGCGCACCAGCGGCACCCCGGCGGATCTGATGGGGGCCATGGCGAGCCGCTGCTGGCTGCTGGATGCGGGCAACCTGGACGGGCGGGCCCGGCGCGCCCTGCTGCGCCGGGCCCTAGCCCACCCGACCGTGATGGACGGCGCCGTGGCCGGGGAGCGGGTGCGCCTGCTGCTGCGCCCCGATGCAGCGCCGCCTCCCCTCGGCGAGCTGGGGCTCTCCGAGGGGGCCTTCGCACCGACCCCGGCCCGGCTGGAGGATGCCTTCATCGATCTGCTCGGCGGCGGGCCGGGCGGGGAGTCGAGCCTGGCCGCCACCATGGTCGAGGCCGAGCTGCCGCCGGGGGTCTCCCCCGAGGCGGTGATCGAGGCGCGCCACCTCACCAAGCGCTTCGGGGACTTTGCCGCCACCGACGACGTCAGCTTTGCGGTGCGCCGCGGCGAGATCTTCGGCCTGCTCGGCCCCAACGGGGCGGGCAAGTCCACCACCTTCAAGATGGAGTGCGGCCTGCTGCGCCCAAGCGGCGGCCAGGCCCTGGTGACCGGCATCGATCTCGCCCACAGCCCGTCGGCGGCACGCCAGCACCTCGGCTACATGGCCCAGAAGTTCTCCCTCTACAAGCAGCTCACCGTGGCCCAGAACCTGTCGTTCTTCGCCGGCATCTACGGCCTGTTCGGCCGCGCCCAGCAGGCGCGCATCGACGCCATGGTGGAGGCCTTCGCCCTCGGGCCCTGGCTCGGCCAGCAGGCCGAGGCCCTGCCGCTTGGGCTGCGCCAGCGCTTATCGCTGGCCTGCGCCCTGCTGCACGCGCCGCCGCTGCTGTTTCTCGACGAACCCACCTCGGGTGTCGATCCGGTCACCCGGCGCGAGTTCTGGTCCCACATCAACGCCCTGGCCGATCACGGGGTGACCGTGCTGGTCACCACCCATTTCATGGACGAGGCGGAGTATTGCGACCGCATCGCCCTCATCTATCGGGGCAAGCTCTTGGCCCTCGGCACCCCGGACGAGCTCAAGGGGCAGGCGGCGCAGGCCATGCCCGTCAATTCGTCACAAACCATGGCCTTACCCACCACCTCTTTGCCCACCATGGAAGAGGCCTTTATCACCCTGGTCGAGCGGGCCAGCGAGGAGGACGCATGAGCATCAGCCGCCGCCGTCTGCTGGCCCTGTGCCGCAAGGAGTCGCTGCAGATCGTGCGCGACCCGAGCAGCATACTGGTCGCCTTCATCATGCCGGTGGTGCTGCTGGTGGTGATGGGGTACGCCATCAACCTGGACGTGGACCACCTGCGCCTCGGAGTGTGGCGTGCCGACGGCGGGGCGCCGGCAATCCGCTTCGAGCAGGCCCTGCGCGGCTCGACCGCGCTGGAGGTGCACGGGGGCGCGAGCAAGGAAGCGCTGCTGGGGAGCCTGGAGCGCGGCGAGATCCGGGGGCTCCTGGTGATCGACGAGGGCTTCTCCCGCGCCCTGGCGGGCCAGGGGGGCAGCGCGCCGCGCATCGCCCTGCTCACCGACGGATCCGAGCCCAACACGGCGAACTTCGTCACCAACTATGTGCAGGGGATCTGGCAAGGCTGGCTTCTCAGTGAGGGCAAGCCCCGGAGCCAGCCGGTGGAGCTGCGCACCCGCGCCTGGTTCAACCCGGCACTGGTGAGCCGCAACTTCCTGGTGCCGGGCTCCATTGCCGTCGTGATGACCATCATCGGCGCCCTGCTCACCTCCCTGGTGGTGGCCCGGGAGTGGGAACGCGGCACCATGGAGGCCCTCCTCGCCACCCCGGTGACCAAGGCCGAGCTGCTGCTCTCCAAACTCATCCCCTACTACGGGCTCGGCATCGCCGCCATGTTCATCTGTTTGCTCTTCTCGGTGGTTGTGATGGGGGTGCCCTGGCGCGGCTCCCTGGCCGTCCTGTTCTTGGTCACCAGCCTGTTTCTCGGCAGCGCCCTGGGGCTCGGGTTGTTTCTCTCCACCGTGATGCGCAGCCAGTTCAACGCCGCCCAGGCGGCCCTGACGGCGGCCTTCCTGCCGGCCATGATGCTCTCGGGCTTCGTGTTCGAGATCGCCAGCATGCCACCCCTGCTGCGGGCCATCACCCACCTCATTCCGGCCCGCTACTTCGCGAGCTCCCTGCAGACCCTCTATCAGGCGGGCAACGTGATCTCGATCCTGCTGGTCAACGCCCTCTGCCTGTTGCTGCTGGCCGCGTTCTGGCTGGCCCTCACCGCCCGCAAGACGCGGCGAACCCTGGAGTAACCATGCTGACTCGACTCTGGTGGCTGGTGCGAAAAGAGCTCTCGATCCTGCTGGGCAACACCCAGGGGCGCTTCCTGCTGATCATGCCGGTGCTGCTGCAGACCGCCCTGTTCCCGTTCGCCGCCACCCTGGAGGTGACCGGCAACACGCTGGCCGTCTACAACCAGGACGGCGGCGCCGAGAGCCACGAGCTGCTGGAGCGCCTGACCCATATGCCCGCCTTCACCACAGTGCTGCCGGTAGCGGGCGATGCCGGCGTGACGGCGGCGATCACCGAGCAGCAGGCCCTGCTGGCGCTGGTCATCCCCCCCGACTTCTCGCGCCGGCTGGCACGTGGGCAGAGCGCGCCGCTGCAGCTCATCGTCGACGGGCGCCGCTCCAACGGCGGCCAGGTGGCGGCGGGCTACATCAGCCAGGTGATCGCCCGCTGGCAGAGCGAGGGGCGCGGCGCACCCGAGCTGCTGGTGCGCCACCTCTACAACCCCAACATCGAGTTTCGCTGGCACGTGCTCCCCTCTCTGGTGGCCATCATCACCACCATCGGCTGTCTCATCGTCACCGCCCTGTCGGTGGCGCGCGAGCGGGAAGAGGGCACCTTCGACCAGCTGCTGGTCTCCCCCCTCACCCCGGGCTGGATCATGGCGGGCAAGGCGGTGCCCGGCATCCTGGTGGCGGTGGGGCAGGGCACAATCGTCGCGCTGGCGGCCCGCTTCATCTACGCGGTGCCGTTTTCCGGCAGCCTGACCCTGCTGCTGGCCGGCATGATCTGCTACGGCCTGGCACTGGCCGGCATCGGGCTCTTCATCTCGTCCCTCTGCTCGACCCAGCAGCAGGCGTTTCTCGGGGTCTTCTGCTTCATGGTGCCGGCGGTGATCCTCTCGGGCTATGTCTCGCCGGTGGAGAACATGCCGCAAGTGTTCCAGTGGCTCGCCGCCATCGATCCCCTGACCCACTTCATCGTGCTGCTCAAGGGGGTCTTCCTGAAGGGGCTCGGCTGGTCGGCGGCCTGGCCGCTCTTGTGGCCGCTCATCGCCATCGGCGGCGTCAGCCTCTCCTTGGCACTCGCCCTGTTTCGCCGCCATATCGCGTGAACAGGTCCCACAATCCCTCACTCAAGGGGTCCTGACGCAAAGCGCCGCCCCTGCCCGCCAATCACAGAATTTTTTATCTTTTTCGTCAGATAGATATTCCCAACAAGCCCCTTTCAGGTTGTGCCGAAGCATGGTCTGAATACTCCATCCATATACCTATTTATGTATATGATTGAATTTTCTCCAATTACCCCTGACGAGATATATAAATGGACACTTGATTTGCATCAATTGTCCGCTCCCTCCGACTGGGTAGCCTAACCTCAGAATGTCGTTTTATTACTCCAAGCTAGAGGCAATTATGAGCAAAGTCAGACTGGTCGTTGTCGGCAACGGCATGGTGGGGCACCGCTTCATCGAAGAGCTGATCGAACGGGCCGACCCGGGCCGGTACGAGATCACCGTCTTCGGTGCAGAACCCCGTCCCGCCTACGATCGCGTCCATCTCTCCTCCTACTTTTCCCACCACACCAGCGAAGATCTCTCCCTCGTCAAACCCGGTTTCTACGACAAGCACGGCATCCGCCTGCTGCTCGGCGAAGCGGTGAAAAAAATCGACAAAACGGCCCGCGAAGTGCACTCCAACAAGGGCACTGTGGTCGGTTACGACAAACTGGTACTGGCCACCGGCTCCTACCCCTGGGTGCCGCCCATTCAGGGCAGCCAGCACCACGAGTGCTTCGTCTACCGCACCATCGAGGATCTGAAAGCCATTCGCAGCGCCGCCAAGAGCGGCAAGAGCGGGGTGGTGATCGGGGGCGGCCTGCTTGGCCTCGAAGCCGCCGGTGCCCTCAAGGCATTGGGTCTCGAGACCCATGTGGTGGAGTTTGCCCCGGTACTGATGGCCGAACAGCTCGACGGTCAGGGCGGCCAGCTGCTGCGCCGCAAGATCGAATCCATGGGCGTGCAGGTGCACACCAGCAAGAGCACCAGCGAGATCCTGATGCATGGCGGTGAGCAGGCGAAACACCGCCTCGCCTTTGCCGACGGCAGCCAGCTGGAAGTGGACGTGGTGGTCTTCTCTACCGGCATCCGCCCACAAGACACCCTCGGTCGCTACGGCGATCTGGCCATCGCCGAGCGCGGTGGTATCGTCATCGACGATCACTGCCTCACCTCCGACCCCGACATCTATGCCATCGGCGAGTGTGCCGCCTGGCAGGGCCGCTTCTTCGGCCTGGTGGCGCCGGGCTACAAGATGGCCCAGATCACCGTCGACCATCTGCTTGGCGGCGACAGCCGCTTCGAAGGGGCGGACATGAGCGCCAAGCTCAAGCTGCTCGGCGTCTCCGTCGGCTCCATCGGCGATGCCCACGGCCGCACCCCGGGCAGCCACAGCTATGTGTTCCAGGACGACCAGGCCGGCGTCTACAAGAAGATAGTGGTGAGCGAGGACAACAGCCGATTGCTCGGCGCCGTGCTGGTAGGTGACGTGGAGGATTACGGCAACCTGCTGCAGATGATGCTCAACGCCCTGCCGCTGCCGAGCCATCCGGACACCCTGATCCTGCCCGCCTACGCCGGTGCCAAGCCGACCCTGGGGGTGGATGCCCTGCCGGAAAGCGCCCAGATCTGCTCCTGCTTCGACGTCACCAAGGGGGACATCGCCCAGGCCGTCGCCGAGGGTCACACCACACTCGCCGCCATCAAGCAGCACACCAAGGCCGGTACTGGCTGCGGCGGCTGCGTGCCCCTCATCAGCCAGGTGCTCAACGCCGAGCTGGTGAAGCAGGGCATCGAGGTCAACAACCACCTCTGCGCCCACTTCCCCCACTCCCGCCAGGAGCTGTTCCACCTGGTCAAGGTGGAGGGGATCAAGAGCTTCGACGAGCTGCTGGCCAAACACGGTCAGGGCCATGGCTGCGAGGTGTGCAAACCGACGGTCGGCTCCATCCTCGCCTCCTGCTGGAACGAGTACGTGCTGAGCCCGCTCAACACACCTCTGCAGGACACCAACGACATCTTCCTCGGCAACATGCAAAAGGACGGCACCTACTCCGTCATCCCGCGCATGGCCGGTGGCGAGGTGACCCCGGAGGGGCTGCTGGCGGTGGCCGAAGTGGCCCGCGACTACAAGCTCTACACCAAGATCACCGGCGCCCAGCGCATCGGCCTGTTCGGGGCCCAGAAGGATGATCTGCCCGCCATCTGGCGCAAGCTGCTGGCGGCCGGCTTCGAGACCGGTCAGGCCTACGCCAAGGCGCTGCGCATGGCCAAGACCTGTGTCGGCAGCACCTGGTGCCGCTTCGGCGTGCAGGACAGCGTCGGCCTCGGGGTCTTCCTCGAGAACCGCTACAAGGGCATTCGCACCCCCCACAAGATGAAGTTCGGCGTCTCCGGCTGCACCCGTGAATGTGCGGAAGCCCAGGGCAAGGACGTCGGCATCATCGCCACTGACGCGGGCTGGAATCTCTACGTGGGCGGCAACGGCGGCATGAAGCCGCGTCACGCCGACCTGCTGGCATCGGACCTCGATCGCGAGACCCTGATCAAGCTGATCGATCGCTTTATGATGTTCTACGTCACCAGCGCCGACAAACTGCAGCGCACCTCGGTCTGGCTCGGCAACCTGGAAGGGGGCATCGACTACCTGCGCGAGGTGATCGTCGACGACAAGCTGGGGCTGGCCGAGACCCTGGAGCGCGATATCCAGCGCCTCATCGACAGCTACGAGTGCGAATGGTCGCGCACCCTCAATGAAGAGCAGGCGTTGCGGCGCTTCAGCCACTTCATCAACAGCGACAAGCGCGATCCGGACGTTCAGTTCGTTGCCGAGCGTGACCAGCACCGACCGGCCACCCCGGCCGAGCGCATCCCCGTCTACCAGATCGAGATGGAGACCAAATGATGAAACTTGCCTGTCAACTCAACGACATCCTGCCGGGCTGCATGGACGTTTGCGCCCTGCTCGATAGCCAGTCCATCCAACTCGAGGTGGAGATTAAGCGATGAAACTTGCCTGCCAACTCAACGACATCCTGCCGGGCACCGGCGTCTGCGCACTTATTGAAGGTCGCCAGATCGCCCTGTTCCGCCCAAGTGCTGCGGCCGAGGTGTTCGCCATCGACAACCGGGATCCCTTCTTCGCCGCCAACGTGCTGTCGCGGGGCCTTATCTGTGAACACGACGACGAGCTCTGGGTGGCCAGCCCGCTCAAGAAGCAGCGCTTTCGCCTGAGCGATGGCCACTGTTTCGACAACCCGGCGATGTCGGTACAGAGCTATCCCGTCGAAGTGCGCGACCAGCAGGTCTGGGTCGCCGTCTAAACCCGATTTCACTCTCTTTCGGGCTGCCTGAGGGCAGCCCTTTCAAGGACTCAAAAGATGTACACGGAAACGATCAACAAGTGCGCCGCCAACGCGGCCCGCATCAACCGCTTCGAGCGCAGCGACAAACTCGGCTTCTGGCTCAGCTCCGCCATGGCGGGGGCCTATGTGGGCCTCGGCATCATCCTGATCTTCACCCTCGGCAATCTGGTGGATCCCGCTATCCGGCCGCTGGTGATGGGGGCCACCTTCGGCATCGCCCTGACCCTGGTGATCATCGCCGGCTCCGAGCTCTACACCGGTCACACCATGTTCCTCACCTTCGGGGTGAAGACGGGCAAGATCACCATGGGTGACCTGCTGCGCATCCTGCCCCAGACCTGGGCCGGCAACCTGCTCGGTTCCGTGGTCGTGGCGCTGATCTACTCCTACGGCGGCAGCCTGCTGCCGGATGCGGGCAGCCTGGCCCACAAGGTGGCGCTGGCCAAGACCCAGGCACCGGCCCTGACCCTGTTCATGAAAGGGATCCTCTGCAACTGGCTGGTCTGCCTCGCCATCTGGATGGCGCTGCGCACCGAAGGGGCTGCCCGCTTCATCGCCATCTGGTGGTGCCTGCTGGCCTTTATCGCCTCCGGCTACGAGCACTCCATCGCCAACATGACTCTGTTCGCCCTCTCCTGGTTCGGCGCCCACTCCGAGGCCTATACCCTGGGCGGCATCGGCCACAACCTGCTGTGGGTAACCCTGGGCAACACCGTCTCCGGCGCCCTCTTCATGGGTCTGGGCTACTGGTATGCCACCCCCAAGGCTGAGCGCCCGGTCACGATGACCGACGCTGCCACTAACTCCAGCCAGACCCAAACCGCCTGATCAGGAGGCCCCATGGACTACTTGCCCATCTTTTGCCGACTCGACAACAAACCTGTGCTGCTGGTCGGCGGCGGCGAGGTAGCGGAGCGCAAGGCGCGCCTGCTGCTGGATGCCGGTGCCCACCTCACGGTCGTGGCCCCCGAGCTCGACCCCGAGCTGGCGGAACTGGCTGCCAACGGGAGCATCGAGTGGCTGGCCGGTGAATTCGCACCGGAACAACTGGCGGGCAAGTGGCTGGTGGTGGCCGCCACCGATCGGCGCGAGGTGAATGCCCTGGTCTACCAGAGCGCGAACCAGGCCGGGATCTTTGCCAACGTGGTGGATGATCCCAAGCGCTCCAGCTTCATCATGCCGTCCATCATCGACCGCTCGCCGCTGATGGTTGCCATCTCCTCCGGCGGCAAGGCGCCGGTGCTGGCCCGCTTGCTGCGGGAGAAGCTCGAAGCCATGCTGCCCCAGCACCTGGGGGCCGTGGCGGCCTTTGCCGGCAGCCTGCGGGATCGGGTCAAGGCGCGTTTCGCCAGCATGGGGGAGCGACGCCGCTTCTGGGAGCGGCTGCTCGGGGCCGATCGCCTCGGGCAGGCGCTGGCACGCGGCGATGGCGCCTGCGCCAATCAGCTGGCCGATACCCTGTTTGCCGAGGAGAGCAAGGCTCACGGCGAGGTGGTGCTGGTCGGTGCCGGCCCCGGCGATCCGGGTCTGCTCACCCTGCACGCCCTGCGTCAGATGCAGCAGGCGGACGTGGTGGTCTATGACCGCCTGGTCTCCGACGAGGTGATGGCGCTGGTGCGCCGCGACGCCAAACGCATCTTCGTCGGCAAGCAGGCGGGCAACCACTGCGTACCCCAGGAGGGGATCAACCAGCTCTTGCTGGAGGAGGCGAAGAAGGGACAGCGGGTGGTGCGGCTGAAGGGGGGCGACCCCTTCATCTTCGGCCGTGGCGGCGAGGAGCTGGAGACGCTCGTTGGTACTGGCATTGGCTTTCAGGTGGTGCCGGGGATCACAGCGGCCAGCGGCTGTGCCGCCTACGCCGGCATTCCGCTGACCCACCGGGATCACGCCCAGAGCGTGCGCTTCGTCACCGCCCACGGCAAGGGGGGCGCCCAGGATCTCGACTGGCCGTTGCTGGCAAAAGACAAGCAGACACTGGTGTTCTACATGGGGCTCTCGAGCTGCGCCACCATCCGCGAACAGCTGCTGACCCATGGCAAGGGGGGCGACACCCCGGTGGCGCTCATCGAGCGCGGCACCCAGCCAAGCCAGCGGGTCATTCGCGGCACCCTGGAGCAGTTGCCCGAGCTGGCGGTGGGCGTCGAGAGCCCGGCCCTTATCATGGTGGGCTCCGTGGTAACACTGGCCGAACAACTTGCCTGGTTTGGACAAGACCAACAAGCCCTCTCCCGCCAGGCCCTCGCCTGAACGGTCTTGGCATGTGAGTCATGAGGCCACCGCAAGGTGGCCTCATTTTTATCCAGCCATCACTAAATCCCGGTCATAACCTGTTGTTTTAAGTCTGGTATCCTATGGGCATTCGGCCTATCGGCCACCAGCTCAGGAATTTTTTCATGTCTCTGCCCCTCAAAAACAGCGCCAAGCAGCGCGCGGAAGACAGATCCCGCATTCTCACCCTGCTGCTGGGCGACGATGCCCTCACCGACAGCCTGATCGACCCCCAGCTTGAACAGGATGCGGGTCAACGCGACCAGACCAGCCAGCTGAGCGGGCTGGTCAACGGCCTGCCCGCCGCCGACATCGCCGATGCCCTCGAATCCCTGCCTCCCGATGAACGCCACGCCCTCTGGCATCTGGTGAGCGAAGACAAACGCGGCCAGGTGCTGGTCGAGGCATCGGAGACGGTGTGGGAGAGCCTCATCAGCGGCATGAGCGACCGCGAGCTGCTGCATGCCCTGCGCTCCCTCGACATCGACGATCAGATCTATCTGGGCCAGTACCTGCCGCGCAACCTGATGGGACGCCTGCTCACCTCCATGGCCCCCGCCGATCGGGATCGAGTACGCGAAGTGATCCGCTACGGCAAGCACACGGTCGGCGCCATGATGGACTTCGAGCTCATCACGGTACGCCCCGACGTGAGCCTCGCTACGGTGCAGCGCTTCTTGCGGCTGCGGGGCAAGATCCCCGCCAACACCGACAAGCTGTTTGTCATCGATCGGCGAAACCACCTGCTCGGCGAACTGGCCCTCACCACTGTGCTGCTGCACAAACCCGCCACCCTGGTGAGCGAGGTGATGGAACAGGATCCCATCACCTTTGATCCCGAAGACAACGACGAGGCGGCGGCCCGTACCTTCGAGCGGGATGACCTGCTTTCTGCCGCCGTGGTGGATGCCAAGGGCAAGCTGATGGGCCGCCTCACCGTCGAGGAGATCGTGGATGTGGTCTATGAGGAGAGCGACACCGATCTGCGCCGCATGGGGGGGATCAGCGAGGAGGAGGATGTGTTCGCACCGGTCGCCAAGGCGGTGAAGACCCGCTGGGCCTGGCTCGCACTCAACCTCTGCACCGCCTTCGTGGCGTCACGGGTGATCGGCCTGTTCGAGCACACCATCTCGCAACTGGTGGCGCTGGCGGCCCTGATGCCCATCGTCGCCGGGAT
Source organism: Aeromonas sp. 19NY04SH05-1 (assembly GCF_040581895.1). Taxonomy (NCBI): domain Bacteria; kingdom Pseudomonadati; phylum Pseudomonadota; class Gammaproteobacteria; order Aeromonadales; family Aeromonadaceae; genus Aeromonas; species Aeromonas sp. 19NY04SH05-1. Next base: position 4,491,764 of record NZ_CP095328.1, read on the forward strand.
CGGCGGCAACACAGGCAACCAGACCATCACCATGATAGTGCGGGCGCTGGCGCTGCAACACATTCAGGCGGGCAACCTCTCCTTCCTGCTGTTGCGGGAGCTGGGGGTGGCCTTCATCAACGGTCTGGTGTGGGGCGGCATCATGGGAGTCGTCACCTTCCTGCTCTATCAGGATGCGGCGCTGGGCGCCGTGATGACCCTAGCCATGGTGCTGAACCTGCTGGTGGCGGCGCTGATGGGGGTTATCATCCCCATGACCATGAGCCGGCTGGGTCGCGATCCGGCGGTGGGGGCCAGCGTGATGATCACCGCCATCACCGACACCGGCGGCTTCTTCATCTTTCTGGGGCTGGCCACCCTGTTCCTGCTGTAAACAAGAAGGGAGCCGGCGGCTCCCTTCTTTGTCATGCTCGACTTCTGCGACAGGCGCAGCTCAGGGTCTGGCGTTGCGCCCCTGCTGCCACCCCTTGCCGAGGGCACGACCGATGGGCACCACCGGGGCCAGCCGGACGCTGTCGACAGCCTGGGCACCATGACCCCGCTTGAACAACAGCACCAGGCGCACCACTTTCTCCTTCGGGCAGCCGAGCCAGAGCGCCCAGTGCGGCCCCTTGTGATGAAGCCAGAGTCCGTAAAACCAGGTCATCCGGTTTCCCTTGATAAAACGGGTGATGGAGGATTCAGGCGCCGGTACGCAGCGCTTCGAATCCCATGGCGTGTTCGATGCCATATGCCACTCCTCCTTGACTGACAGGTCACTCAGGTACGTCGACTCATCCCCTGGCAACGTCCTGCCTTGCTTCGAGTGAGATCAGGATGACCCTGGCCTATGTGCCGGCCGGCCCTGCGACACTCCCCTTCTATCCCGTGAAGGTCTGCTTGCGGTTGTCATTGTGCGGCGCTCGCCCCGTGGGGCGGAGCAGCCAGACCCTGGCGGTCTGGCCCTGATCTGAGCATATATCCGAAACGGGCGGTTTGCGGGCTGGCGCGGGGGACAAAAAGGGCGAGGTTCAGGATCTGCTTGAATTGGCAGGAAAGAGGCGCAGAAACGACACGGCCTCCCGAAGGAGGCCGTGTGGCGAGAGAAGAGATTACATCCAGTCAGCGTTGCGGATAACCCCGACCGCCAGCCCCTCGATGGTAAGATGCTGGCTGGCGAGATCCACTTCGATGGGGGAGAGCTCTTCGTTCTCCGGCAGCAGCCACACCTGACTGCCCTTGCGCTGGAAGCGTTTGACGGTGACATCCTCGTCAAGCCGCGCCACCACCACCTGGCCGTTGCGCACCTCCTGGGTCTTGTGCACCGCCAGCAGGTCGCCATCCAGGATGCCGATGTTCTTCATGCTCATCCCCTGCACCCGCAGCAGGAAGTCAGCGCGCGGGTGGAACAGGGCAGGATCCACCTGATAATGGCTCTCGATATGCTCCTGGGCCAGGATGGGTTCACCGGCAGCCACCTTGCCGATCAGCGGCAGGCCGCTCTCTTCCAGAGCCTCTTCCTCTTCGAGCAGCAGACGGATGCCGCGGGACGTGCCCGGCATGATCTCGATGACCCCTTTTTTGGCCAGGGCCTTCAGATGTTCTTCGGCCGCATTGGCCGACTTGAAACCAAGCTTCTGGGCAATCTCGGCACGAGTCGGCGGCATGCCGGTCTCGTTCATGTTCACCTTGATCAGCTCCAGCACTTCGGCCTGGCGGGGGGTAAGGGGTTTCATAGAATTGGCACCTGTCTTTTTATACAGCACACTGGCAGTATATACAGTGCAGTGGCCAAGGCAAGGCGCAGCTGACATTTGTCGCGCCCAACCGGCAATTTCACCCTGTTTTGATCCCGCACGACTGAACTCATCGTACCTCTCGGCGACAAGGGGCCGGTGATTTGCTATGCTCACGCCGCATTTTTTTGGAGAGCAGACGCACATGTCCCCAGGACAGAAGATTTCCAGAGCCATCTTGCAATGGCCGGTCAGCGGCTTGGTCAATCACAAAAGCCTGCCGGAAAATCCCATCACAGAACTCAAGCTGGATCCGGCCAGACCCATCGTCTACGCCCTGAAAACCAGCTCGATCACCGACCTGATGACCCTGCAGCAATGCTGCGAGGATCTCGGTCTGCCCGGCCCCTTCACGCCGCTGGAACTGAACGGCCAGCTGCTGCCGCGCTATGTCTGTCTGGATCGTCCGCCTCCCCTCTTCGGCAAGCGCAGCAAGCCGCTCCCCTTCCTGCATGAGTTCCACCAGCTGCTGGATCTGCACAAGCAGGATCCGGCGCTGGATATCCAGGTGGTGCCCGTCACCCTGTTCTGGGGCCGCGCCCCGGGCCGGGAAGGGGAAGAGGCCTCCGGCCTCAACATCATCAGCAGCCTGGCGCCGAACCGGCTGAAGAAGGCGCTCATCGTGATCCTCAAGGGTCGCGAAAACCTGGTACGCTTCTCCCCGCCGCTCTCCCTGCGCTACATGGCAGACAAACACGGTACCGACGAGGCCATCGCCCACAAGCTGGCGCGGGTAGCCCGTACCCACTTCAGCCGCCAGCAGCTGGCGGCCACCGGACCGAAACTGCCGAACCGCAACCTGCTGTTCAAACAACTGCTGGATTCGAGCGTGATCCAGCAGGCCATCGCCGAAGAGGCAGAGCGGGAGAACATCAGCCTGGAGAAGGCGCAGAAACGCGCCCACGGCTACATGGACGAGATCGCCTCCGACTTCTCCTACCGGCTGATCCGCCTCGGCGAGAGCTTCCTTGGCTGGCTGTGGAACAAGCTCTATCGTGGCCTCTCGGTCAACGGCGCCGAAAAGGTGCGCCAGCTGGCTCAGGAAGGGCACGAGATCGTCTATGTGCCCTGCCATCGCAGCCACATGGACTACCTGCTGCTCTCCTATGTCATCTATCACCAAGGGATGGTGCCGCCCCATATCGCGGCGGGCATCAACCTCAACTTCTGGCCGGCGGGCCCCATTTTCCGCCACGGCGGTGCCTTCTTCATCCGCCGCACCTTCAAGGGCAACCCGCTCTACAGCACGGTATTTCGCGAGTACCTGAACCTGCTGTTCGCCAAGGGCTACTCGGTGGAGTTCTTCACCGAGGGGGGGCGTTCGCGCACCGGCCGCCTGCTGCCGCCCAAGACCGGCATGCTGGCGATGACCCTGCAGGCCATGATGCGCGGGCTTGACCGCCCGGTCACCCTGGTGCCCGTCTACCTCGGCTACGAGCACGTGATGGAGGTGAACACCTACCACAACGAGCTCAAGGGCAGCCGCAAGGAGAAGGAGAGCTTCCTGCAGGTACTCGGCATCCTGCGCAAGCTGCGCAACTACGGCCGCGGCTTCGTCAACTTCGGCGAGCCGCTCACCCTCAACAGCTACCTGAGCGAGCATATTCCGGACTGGAAGGATCACATCGGGGAAGAGGAACGCCCGGAGTGGATGGCCGGCACGGTCAATACCCTGGCCGATCTGCTGATGACCCGCATCAACGGCGCCGCCGCTGTCAACGGCCTGACCCTGAGCGCCCTGGCGCTGCTGGCCGCCGAGCGCCACGCCCTGACCCGTGACGAGTTGCAGGCCCAGCTCAACACCTATCTGGATCTGCTCAAAGCGGTGCCCTACAGCGCCCAGAGCACCATCCCGGACGAGGATGCCGGCACCCTGCTGGATCAGGCACTGGAACTCAACAAGTTCGAGGTGAGCGAGGACAAGCTGGGCCAGATCATCAGCCTGGATCGCTACCAGGCGATCCTGCTGACCTACTACCGCAACAATATCCTCCACCTGTTTGCCATGCCCTCTCTGGTGGCGGCGCTGATCGACCGCTGCGAGGGGATCAGCCGCGGCGAGATCATCGCCCGCTGCGTCGACATCTATCCGCTGCTCAAGACCGAGCTGTTCCTGCGTTACGAAGAGGAAGAGCTGCCGGAGCTTATCGATGCCCTGCTGGCCGAGCTGCAGCGTCAGCAGCTGATCGAGGCACGTGACGGTGGCTACTGGGTCAACCCGGGCAACCAGATGCGCCTGTTGCTGCTGGCCGAAAGCATCCAGGAGACCCTGCAGCGCTACGCCATCGTGCTGACCCGGGTGCTGGCCCAACCCTACATAGAGGCAGAGCAGCTGGAGGCAGACGGCCTGATGATGGCGGAGCGCCTCGGCACCCTGCACGGCATCAACGCCCCCGAGTTCTTCGACCAGAAGCTGTTCAGCACCCTGATCCACACCCTGCGCAAGGAGGGTTACCTCTCCGCCGAGAGCAAGCCGGATCTGGGACGCTTCCAGGCGCTGGCGGACAACATAGTGCCGCTCCTGAGCACCAAGATCCGCCGCACCATCCGGGCCGGCAACCAGCGCTGATCCTCACTACAAATGAAGAAGGCCGCATCATGCGGCCTTCTTTTTGTTCGGGGAATGGTCACCCCAGCAGGTAGTCGAGCACCAGCCCGGCGAACACCAGAGCCCCCACATAGTTGTTGTTGAGGAACGCCTGGAAGCAAGCCTCCCGCTGCCGTTCGCGAATGAGCCGCTGCTGATAGACAAACAGCACGGCGGCCACCAGCAATCCCCAGTAGTAACTGCTGCCCAGCGCCATCAGCTGGCCGACCATCAGCAGGATCAACAGGGTAGCCAGCTGCAGCACGCCGATGATCCGCTTGTCGTGACGGCCAAACAGGATGGCGCTCGACTTGAGCCCCAGCTTGAGGTCATCATCCCTGTCCACCATGGCGTACTGGGTATCGTAGGCCACGGTCCACAGCAGGTTGGCGATAAACACCAGCCAGGCCACGGCCGGCAGTGCGTTGGCCTGCGCCGCATAGGCCATGGGGATCGACCAGGAGAAAGCCATGCCGAGCACCAGCTGGGGGATCGGAATGAACCGCTTCATGAAGGGATAGCTTACCGCCAGCAGCAGGCCGACGAACGACATGGCGATGGTGAGGGAGTTGAGGGTCAGTACCAGGCCAAACGAGATCAGGGCAAGCACGAAGAAGAGCGCCAGTGCCTCGCGGGGATCCACCTTGCCGGTCGGCAGGGGACGCCCCGAGGTGCGTTTGACGTGACCGTCGAAGTTGCGATCCGCATAGTCGTTGATGACGCAGCCGGCCGAGCGCATCAGAAACACGCCGACCACAAACACCGTCAGCACCCAGAGGTTTGGCAGGCCGTCGGCCGCCAGCCAGAGTGCCCACAGGGTCGGCCACAGCAGCAACAGGGTGCCGATGGGCTTGTCGATGCGGGCCAACTGCAGATATGCCAGACCCCGCTCCTTGGTTAACAGATTCACTCCAGCTCCTTGTCACAGACGAGAGAGGGCAGAAACAGCTCGTGAACCAGCAATGGCCACTGCCCCAGAAACAGACGGGAACGACGTCCCCAGACGATGGCGGCGGAGCAACGGGGATTGTCGGCAATGGCAAAACGGGCCAGCTGCAGATGATCACGTCGCACCGGCTCATTGCCAAACACCCGCTCCCCCAGGGGTTGCTCCCCCAGTTCGGCCAGCCCACTGCCCTGCAGCGCCGCGTCGGCCAGCAGGGTCCAGCCCAGCACGGCCGGACCCAGATCGCCGTGGAGGATCACCTCCCGGCAGATCCCGGCAGGGGATACGGCATCCACCAGCCACTGCTCATCGGTGGCCAGCGAGACGGGGCGATTGCCCAGCCATTCGACCGAGAAGTGCCGATTGTGTTGGCGCAGACGCCGGGTCATGGAGCCGGGCTCCAGCAGCCAGGGACGCAGGCTGGCCGGCAATTCGCAACTGTCGGGGGCCAACCACCCGGTTAACGGCGTGAGGGGAACAGTCAACTCGGACTTCACAGCTTCACCATCCAGAGATTTCCGTGTTCAGGTTAAAATCCGGTTTATTATCCGTAAATCAATAGCGAAATGTAAGAACATCCGTGCTTGACGCCCCCTTTGGCAGCATCAAAAATGGTGTATCTTCCGCCGATGAGCCATCTATATGAAGATCTTCAAAATTTTGCTGGTGTTGTTGCTGAGCGTGGGCGCCCTGCAAGTACGGGCTGCCGATGAGGAACCCGCCGCCGAAGGGGCCGAGGGAGCCGCCAAACCCGGATTTGCCTACCATGCGCTCGATCCGGATATCATCACCAACTACCTGAGCAACGGCAAAACCCTCGGCTACGTCAGGGTCACGGTGGAGCTGATGGCCGAAAACGATGCCGACCTCAAGCTGCTGGAGCAGCATGACCCCCTGATCCGCGACGCCATCATTCGCCTGATGGGCAGCAAGAGCGCCGATCAGATCAAGTCTCTGGTCAGCCGCGAGGAACTGCGCAAAGAGTGCGAGACCAAGGTCAACGAGTTGTTGCTCAAGGAAACCGGCAAGAAAGCCGTCCGCGAGCTGATCTTCACCAAGTTCCTCTATCAGTAATCTCCCACGGATCAGACGCTTATTGGCATTCAGGCCAATAAGCGTCTGGCGCCTGTTTATTCGAAATGAAAATTGATTACAATACGCTCGTCGAGTCGTAGAGGTAGTCGTTATGGGCAGCAAGACCCTGTGTGAGTGGCGTCGCCACGAAATCCCCGCGGATCTCAAGGCGCTGCGCAAAATCGTGCGCAAACCCAAATTCGTCTGCGGCAAGTGTGCCCGCAGCGCCAACGACAAGAGTTATCTGTGCCAGCCGCTGCGGTTGAAAAAAGAGGAGTAGGGCAAAACCCGACGAGGCCCTATTGATCGGTCCAGCCCTGGCGCCCCTGTTCGAACAGCCTGCGCGCCTGCATGTCGTTGGGGCAGACGCCGCGGTACTCCTCCCCGGAGCGCCCGGCCAGATAGAGATGCTCCGGGCGGCAATACCAGGCCAACCCTTTCTGATGCCCCTGCTGCCACAGCTCGCCATCCACCTTGTCGCCACACTGGGCACGATGGAACTCGATCCGCTCGGTGGTGAAGCCCAGCTTGCCGTCAGCCTCCCCCACCTCGCTCCACACCTTTTCGCAGGGATCATCGTTGGAGACACAGCCCCCCAGCAGGGCGGCAACCAGTATGACGGTGAGTCGCATAATCATCCTTGAGTGTCGTTTGAGCAGTTCATTCTAGCCAGAGCCTTGCCCCTCACCAAGCCTTCGTCCCCATTCCTGTGAGCCGCACAAAAAAATCAGGCGGGCTCAATGCCCGCCTGTTCGTGTCATGTCGTGGTTCACTGGTCATCGAAAGTGTCGTCATCCTGCCAGCTTTCGTCTTCCCATTGCTCCAACTCGTCTTCCCAGGATTCCGGCTCCCATTCATCATCGAGATCGTAATCCGGCTTGTGTCCACCCATGCTCATTCTCCTTGGATAGTGCACCCGCACTCAAAGTCTATCCAGAAAAATGGGGCTCGCCAGTCAGGGAAAGATCAAAGCTTGACCAAGGTGCGACCCGCGACCCGGCCTTGCGTGATGGCCTCGGCGGCCTCAACCACCTGCTCCAGCCCTATCTCGGTTACCGCCTGTTCGAAGAAGCTGGCGGGCAGATCCTGAGCCAGGCGCTGCCACGCCTGTTGACGGCGCGCCAGTGGGCACATCACGGAATCCACCCCCTGCAGACGCACGTTGCGCAGGATGAAGGGCATGACGGTGGTGGGCAGATCGAAGCCCCCCGCCAGACCGCAGACCGCCACGGCGCCGCCATAGTTCATCTGGGCCAGCAGCTTGGCCAGCACCTGGCTGCCGACGGTATCGACTGCCCCGGCCCACAGCTGCTTCTCCAGCGGCTTGGCGGGCTCCAGCAGTTCGCTGCGCGGCACGATGCGGCTGGCCCCCAGGGCAGTCAGCATCTCACCCTGCTCCTCGGGTCGACCGGTCAGGGCCGCTACCTTGTAGCCTTTTGCCGCCAGCAGCGCGACCGCTGTGGACCCCACCCCGCCAGCGGCGCCGGTCACCAGGACCTCGCCGCTCTGTGGGGTGAGCCCCGCCTCCTCCAGCGCCAGCACGCAGAGCATGGCGGTGAGACCGGCGGTCCCGATGCACATGGCCTGACGGGCATCCAGTCCGGCCGGCAGCGGCACCAGCCAGTCCGCCTTGACTCGCGCCTGCTCGGCCATGCCGCCCCAATGTCCTTCACCCACGCCCCAACCGGTCAGCACCACCTGATCACCGGGCTGATAGCGGCTGTCGGCCGATTCGAGCACGGTACCGGCGAAGTCGATGCCCGGCACCAGCGGCCACTGGCGGACAATCTTGCCCTTGCCAGTGATGGCCAGCCCGTCCTTGTAGTTGATGGAGCTGTAGCTCACCGCTACCCGTACTTCGCCTTCCGGCAACTGGCTCTCGGCCAGCCGGGTGAGGGTCGGAACCGTCTTGCCGTCTTGGTTTTCCAGTAACAGGGCCTTGAACATGAGTCTCTCCTCGAGATGAAGCATCAAATCAGCACAGCAGCGCATATCTGCCACGGCGCTCCGTAAATCGTCCTACTGGCTTTCGAGATCAGCCAGACAGCGGGAAAGGGTGCGGGCCAGGGCCCCCTGATTGCGCAGCACCACGGCGCGGGCATGCTCTCCCATCTCGCGACGCCGGCTCTCGTCGGCCAGCAGCGCACTCACCCTCTCCCCCAACTCGGCCGCATCGGCCACCACGGCGGCGCCACCCTGTGCCACCAGCTGGCGGGTGATGTCGCTGAAGTTGAAGTAGACGGGGCCGGTCAGGCAGGGTTTGCCGAGCGCCGCCGGCTCCAGCAGGTTGTGGCCCCCCACCTTCACCAGACTGCCGCCGACGAAGGCCAGATCGGCCGCCGCCAGCATCAGCGGCAGCTCGCCCATGGTATCGCCCAGATAAATCTTGTCGGTTGCGGTGACCGGGGCGGCGCTGGTGCGGCGCACACAACCATAAGATGCGCACAACTCGGCCACCCGATCGAAGCGCTCAGGATGGCGCGGAACCAGGATAAGCAAGGCATCGGGGTGACTGGTCAGCACCTGGTCGAAGGCGGCCAGCACCTGCTCGTCCTCTCCCTGATGGGTGCTGGCGGCGATCCAGACTGGCCGCTCCGCGCCCAGCTGCTGGCGCAGGGCGCGGCCTCTGGCCTGCACCTCGTCACCAAACTGGATATCAAACTTGATGGAGCCGGTCACCGCCAGTCGATCGCGTTCGATGCCGAGCCGGGCGAAGCGATCGGCGTCGTCCTGATGCTGGCAGAGCAAGCGGGTCAACGGCCGGCTGAGGGCATCAAAGGCCCCCTGAAAGCGGGCATAGCGCTGGCAGGAACGCTCCGAGAGGCGGGCGTTGATGATGGTCACCGGCAGGTGGCGCGCCTCGCAGGCCGCCAGCCAGTTTGGCCACAGCTCGGTCTCCATCACCCAGAGCGCGCGCGGCTTGAAGGTGTCGAGAAAGGCCGCCACCGCCCAGGGGTAATCGAGGGGCGCATAGCGGTGTACCACCAGGTCGCCGAGCTTGGCTGCCTGTTCGGCGCCAGTACGGGTGGTGGTGGTGAGCAGGATCGGCAGATCGGGCCGCTCCGCTTTCAGGGCGCGAATGAGCGGCGTGATGGCCAACGTCTCCCCCACGCTCACCGCATGGATCCAGAACGGCGCCTCCTGGCCGGTGGCGGGCAGCCGACCCAGATGCTCGGCCCAGCGCTTGCCAAAGCCGGGCTTGCCTTTCTTCGGCTTGTAGAGCGCCAGCAGCGCCAGGGGCAATCCCAGATGGATCAGCAGGTTGTAGAGCAGGCGATAGGGCATCTTACTCGCTCTGCTCCAATTTGTTGCACGCCTCGATCACCTGCTCCGGCGGCAAATCGATCAGGCATTTGAGATGGCCGAACTTGCAGGTGCGCTTGAAGCAGGGGCGGCATTCGATGTCGGTGTGAACGATCTCGACCCGATCCGCCAGCGGCGGGGTATAGAGCGGCGAAGTGGAGCCATAGACTCCCACCAGCGGCCGGTTGAGGGCGGCGGCGATGTGCATCAGGCCGGAGTCGTTGGAGATAACCCGACCGGCCAGCGCCATCAGGTCGATCGCCTCGTGCAGGCTGGTCTTGCCCGCCAGCACGTGGCAGTTGGGGCGAGTCAGCATGTTGACCCGATCCCGGATGGTGTTGGCCACCGCCACGTCCTTGTTCGAGCCGAAGATCCACACCTGCCAGCCCTCGTCCAGATGCTGCTGGGCCACCACGGCGTAGTGCCCTTCCGGCCAGCGCTTGGCCGGGCCGAACTCGGCGCCGGGGCAGAGCACCAGCACGGGGCGACGCCGATCCAGCCCGAGCCGCGCCAGCGCCTTGTCCTGATTGACCAGGTCGACGTGAAGCGCGGGATGGGGAATGGCCGGAATATCGGCCCGGCTCTTCATCTGCGCCTTGGGATAAGCCAGCGCCAGATAGCCCTCCACCATCAGCGGGAAGGCGGACTTGTTGCTGCGCAGATCATTGAGCAGGCCGAAACGCTGCTCCCCCTTCCAGCCAGTTCGCACCGGAATGCCGGCGAACCAGGGGATGAGAGCAGACTTCATGGAGTTGGGCTGGACGATGGCCTGATCGTACTTTTCGGCCGCCAGCTGTTTGCCGAGGCGGCGGCGGGCCAGCAACTTGAAGTCGCCGTGACCGAGCGGCATGGTGATCGCCTTGTCCACCTCGGGCATCCGCTCCAGCAGGGCGCAGCACCAGGCGGGCGCCATCACGTGGAGCTCGCACTCCGGGTGGTTGGCCTTGATCGCCTTGTAGAGGCTCTGGGACATCACCATGTCGCCGACCCATGAGGGGCCGATCACCAATATTTTCATCACGCGTCTTCTCTCGGGGCTGGCCCGGCTGTTGATCATCACTGGCCGAGATTATGCCCCAAGAATGGTCGGAGAAATAACAGAAGATCCCGGTGGCCCCGCTGAACGGCTCAAAACGAGCGCCACTCAGCACCACCTCGGGCCGGATGCCCGACCATGCCCCGCCCGTCGTTTTAGGCTAGAATGGGCGCCAATTTGAGCATGGCCCGCCAGCCGGGCAGCAACCGTGAGCCCTCATCAGTGAAAAAACCGACTCTGGCCGCCGTTCTGATCGTCAAGAATGAAGCCGACAACCTGCGCAAGTGTCTCGCCTCCCTCGACGGGCTGGTGGACGAGATCGTCATCATGGATTCCGGCAGCCAGGACGACACTCCGGCCATCGCCGCCGAATTCGGCGCCCGCTTCTTCGTCAACAAGGTGTGGCCGGGATTTGGCAAGCAGCGCCGGTTGGCCCAGTCGCACGTGCAATCCGAATGGGTGCTCTGGCTGGATGCGGACGAGCGACTCACCCCCGAGCTGAAAGAGGCCATCGCCGCCGTCATGGCCAACCCGGCCAGCGACACCATCTACTCGATCCCGCGCCTCTCCTGGGTGTTTGGCCGCTTCATCCGCCACAGCGGCTGGTATCCGGATCGGGTGCTGCGCCTCTATCCCAAGGCCCTCACCGGCTACAACGAGGCACTGGTGCACGAGAAGGTGGAGGTACGCGCCAACATGAAGATCGTCAACCTCCATGGCGACCTGCTCCACTTCACCTATCGGGATCTGGAGCACTATCTGGTCAAATCCGCCGGTTACGCCCGGGCCTGGGCCGATCAGCGCACCGCCCGCGGCAAGAAGGGCTCCCTCAGCCAGGGGCTGGTGCATGCGCTGGGCTGCTTCATCAAGATGTATCTGCTCAAGGCGGGCTTCCTCGATGGCAAGCAGGGGCTGCTGCTGGCCATCCTCTCCGCCCACTCCACCTTCGTCAAATACGCCGACCTCTGGGTGCGCCAGCAACCCGGACAGCCGGAGTAACAGGCATTCCGGCACTCGCCACCGGATACGAAACAGGGCCCCGAGGGGCCCTGTTTGCATTACTGCGGGTCGTTGCCGCGCCAGAAGGGGGCGGCCCAGCGAGCCATTTCGGGCACCATGGCCTTGGGATCGAGCTGGCTCATGTCCTCCGGATGATCGCTGTCCTCCGGCGGGCTGAAGGCGAGATGACGCCCTTCACTGTTGAGCGGCTTCCAGCGCAGCGGTGTGGCGGAGCGGCGCATCGGGAAGAAGCCGATGGTCGGTACGTCCAGCGCCCCGGCGATGTGCAGTGGGCCCGTGCTGCCGGCGATAAACAGGGCGGCGTTGGCCAGCACCTGACAGAACATCGGCAGCCCGTCGCTGGAGCGGTAGATCCAGCCGTTGCCGCCGTGGGCCAGCAGCTCGGCCGCCAGTTGCTCGGCCATCTTCTCCTCACCGGGGCCTGCGGTCAGTACGCACTGCAGCTCGGGGCAGGCCTGGTTCAGCTTGATGATGATGCGGGCATACTGCTCGATGGAGAGGTTGTTGGCCGAGCCGCCGCTACCGGCATGCACCATCAGCCAGGGGCGGCTGGCATCCAGCTTCAGCCTGGTGGCCAGCTGTTCGCGCACCTGTCGCAGCGCCGGTGCATCAAACTGCAGGAAGGGGGTATGGGGCTCTACCACCGCCACCTGATGATCGGCCAGGAAGCGGCGGATCAGCTCCAGGTTGTACTCAGACTCGGGCTTGAGAGAGCGGGAGCGGCGCTGGATCAGGCGCTGGTTGTAGAGCACCTGGGCCAGCTTGGTGGCTGGCGCCAGGCGATAAGGGATGTGCGCCTTCCACACCAGCATGGCGTTGCGGGAGTTGGAGAAGAGGCAGATGGACGCATCGAACGCGGCCGCCTTGATGCGCGCCAGCAGCGCGCGCTGTTGCTCCTTGTCGGCACGGACACCCGGATCAATGAGCACCTCGTCAATCCAGGGGCAGAGCCGGGCCAGCGGCGCCGTGTAGGCGGGAACCAGGGCAGTCACATGACATTCCATGGACTCCTTGAGCATGGCGAAACTCGGCCAGGCCAGCATGAAGTCGCCAATCTTGTCATTGCGAACGACCAGAATACGTTTCATAAAAAATCCCTTTGCTCCCTGTCACCAATGCAAGGAGGCTTGATGCGCGATGCGGGTATTCTTGCCTGATGCAGGGCTATTCTCAAGTGAAGACGCCAGAGTGCCCCGATTTAAGCGACCAAATTGTGCATCTTGCGCCGCTTCCTGCGGCAAACTGACGCTACCGCTCTCGCGGCAAGCCCTCGACAGACCCTATAATGCGACCAAATTTCCAGGTTGCAGGACTGCAAACATGACTACCAGGGTAATTTATCCGGGGACCTTCGACCCCGTGACCAATGGCCACGCCGACTTGATCGGTCGCGCCGCCAAGCTGTTTGACGAAGTCGTGGTCGGCGTCGCCAACAGCCCGAGCAAACGTCCGCTGTTCGATCTGGCAGAACGTGTCCAACTGGTTCAGCAAGTGACCAGTCACCTGCCCAACGTCAAGGTGGTGGGCTTCTCCGGCCTGCTGGTGGATTTCGCCAGGGAGCATCAGGCCAATGTGCTGATCCGCGGCCTGCGCGCCGTCTCCGACTTCGAGTACGAATTCCAGCTGGCCAACATGAACCGCCGCCTGATGCCGGAGCTAGAGAGCGTCTTCCTCACGCCAGCGGAAGAGAACTCCTTCATCTCCTCCACCCTGGTAAAGGAGGTGGCGCTGCACGGCGGCGACATCCGCCAGTTTGTCGACCCCGTAGTAGCCCAGGCCATCGCCACCAAACTGGGCCGCTGAGCAGGGGCTCTTCGCAACAAACAGGCTACCCGAGGGTAGCCTGTTTCATCAGGGCGCCAGTTGTTTGCTCGCCTGGCCTTGGGGTATATCGGCAAACTGCCGATCGATCACATCCTGCAGCTGATCGAGCCACTCGTAACGACGCCGGTACATGGCGCGCTTCCTGGACGCCACCTCCTCCAGCGGTTTGCGCAGCGCCGGCTGCAGGGCCACGAAGTTGGCATCCACATCCTCGGCGCCGAACTCCTGCCACAGCTCATCATAATCGGCCAGTAAGTTGCCCTTCTGTTTGCGGCTGTAGCGTTTGGCCTGAAAGACGTGGGCCCGCTTGCGCACCGCCAGCACCCGCTCGCCCCCCATGGCCCGGGCCAGTTGCAGCACCAGCATGACCAGCAGTGACTTGGGTCGCAGGCCGTGTCCTTCCCTGGTCAGATCGCGCACCCGCGCCTGAGCCTGCTCGACTGCGGGCTCGGGCCCCTGCATGGAGCCTATCATCAGCTCGGGATGGGCAGCCGATCCCGCCAGCGAGAAGGCGCAGCTGTAGAGACGCAACCCCTGTGGATCGACGATGGAGAGTGCCAGCTCGGCCTCTCGGCGAAAGGTGCCATCATGGCACAGCAGGATGCGGCAATCGCTCTGGGGATAGCGCCCCAGCTCGACCCCCTGCCCCAGATAGAGCGGCTCAATGAGAGTTGGATAGCGTGCCAGCAGCAGGCGATAGTGATCCTCCAGCATCTCGGCCCGCTCACGAGCGCGGGCACAGGCGAAGCGATAGGGTCGCATCGGCTTGTCGAGCAACTCGGGATAGCGGGTGGGCAACGCCCTGAGAGGGGCGGCCTGAAACAGGGTGAAAACCCGGTGCAACGACTTGCGATAAAGCAGGCTGCGCAGTACGAACTTGCCGCGGTTGAAGGTCTTGCGGGCACATCCCTCCGGATAGAGGTAACGGGCCATCTTTTTTGCGCAATAGCGCTCCTGCCGGGATAAATATTCCCAGTCTATTGATTTTACTGTCATTTTTATATCTCTAACCGCCTGAACGGCCGGAATACTAGTGACAGCTGCACACAGCTTCAACAGACGGGAAATACTCTCTTACAACTTCAACGGGATCCGCCGAAAAAACGGCCTCAACGCTGGCAATGGGAGCAGAAAACCGTGGTTCGCTGGCCCATTTTTACTTCGCTCAACAGGGTCTGACAGTGGTAACAGGGCTGGCCACCCCGGCCATAGACCTGCAGCTTCTGCACGAAATAGCCCGGCTTGCCGTCGGCACTGGTGAAATCCTTGAGGGTGGTGCCCCCCTGGCGAATGGCTTCGGCCAGCACCCGCTTTATCTCGGCCACCAGAGTGGCCAGCCGCTCGGCGCTGATGTTGCCGGCCGCCCGCTTGGGGTGGATGCCGGCGGCAAACAGCGCCTCGTTAGCGTAGATGTTGCCGACCCCGACCACCACCTGATTGTCCATCAGGAACTGCTTGATGGCGGTGCTGCGCCCCCTGGCCCGCTCCCGCAGGTAATCGGCACTGAAGGCGTCGGTCAGCGGCTCCGGCCCCAGCTTGGCCAGCAGGGCGTGCGCCTCGGCCGGTTCGCGAGTCCACAGCAAAGCCCCGAAACGGCGTGGGTCGTTGAGCCGCAGCAACTTGCCATTTTCGAGCTCGATATCCACATGGTCATGTTTCTCGGCCGGCGTACCGATATCCAGTACCCGCAGGCTGCCGGACATCCCCAGATGGAGGATGGCGGTACCAAAATCGGTCTCCAGCAGCAGATACTTGGCACGGCGCCGCACCCGATGGATGGTGAGATCCACCAGCTCCTGGATTTCACCGGGCACCGGCCAGCGCAGACGACCGTCCCGCACCACCACTCGGGTGACCTTGATGCCGGTGAGCCAGGGGGAGATCCCCTGACGGCTGACTTCGACTTCTGGCAATTCAGGCATGACAACCTCGCAAGCAACAGGGATCAGGGGGCGGGACGCAGCAGGCCGCGATACTGCTCGGCACTCAGCGTGAGCCAGCTGCCTGATGGCAGTTGGGCCGCGTACTGGCCATTGTTCTGGTAGAGGCCGAATGCCAGCGGATCGCTCTGGCCGGCAATCCATACCTTGAGGGTGACAGGGGCACCGCGTACCGCCTCGCCGGGGGGCAGCGACCAGCCCTGCCAACTGTCGATGCGGGCTGCCAGCTGGGCGCTGTCCAGCCCCAGGTCCGGCACGCTGCGCCAGCCCTGACCGACCCGCTCAATCTGCCAGCCCGGCCCCTGCCAAGTGAGTACCACGGCATCCGCCGGCAACAGGGGACGCGCCCGCTTGGCGCTGTTTTCCTGTTGGGCAATCTCCAACCGGTGCAGCAGGGTGATCACGATCAACACCGCCACTATGATCACGTTATTCCAGCCTTTACGGCTCAGTTTGAACATGGCAAGCCTCCCTTCGAACCGGCAGTGTACTGAATTCGGCCCATAAAAAAACCCGGCACGAAGCCGGGTTTTTGAGACAAATTCAAGTAATTACTTGATTTTGCCTTCTTTGTAGATCACATGCTGACGAACAACGGGATCAAACTTTTTGATCTCCATTTTTTCGGGCATGGTGCGCTTGTTTTTGGTAGTGGTATAGAAGTGACCAGTACCGGCGCTGGAGTTCAGGCGAATTTTCTCGCGAATACCTTTAGCCATGATCTAATTCCTTATACCTTAACACCGCTGGCGCGCAGTTCAGCCAGAACCACTTCAACGCCACGCTTGTCGATGATACGCATGCCTTTTGCGGATACGCGCAGGCTTACGAAGCGTTTTTCACTCTCAACCCAGAAACGGTGAGTGTGCAGGTTCGGCAGGAAACGACGCTTGGTAGCGTTGTTAGCGTGCGAACGGTTGTTACCAACTGCCGGGCGCTTGCCGGTTACTTGGCATACTCTAGACATGTCAGTCTCTCCAAATCTTACTTCATTGCTCGAGCAAATATCTGCCCCGCTGGCCTTCGATTGCGGGGCAAACAGAAGGCGGCATTTTATACAGCATCCGTGATCAAAGATCAACTAATACGGCGCCAGAGCACAGTTATAACCAACCGCGCTCGGCAAAAGAAACCGTGATGCCATCACCGATCACCAAGTGATCCAGCACTCTGATATCGATCAGGGCCAAGGCGGCCGTGATCCGATCCGTGATCTGGCGGTCGGCCCTACTGGGCTCGGCGACGCCGGACGGGTGATTATGCGCCAGAATCACAGCGGCTGCATTATGTTTGAGCGCGATCTGCACGATTTCTCTGGGCCAGACGCTCGCCGCATCGATGGTGCCGTAGAAAAGTTCGACAAATTGGATGACCCTGTGCTGATTATCGAGCAATAACAGCGCAAACACCTCACGCGGCCGATCCCGCAACTGGGCCTGCAGATAGTCCCGGGTCAGCTGGGGAGAAGTCAGCGCTTCGCCCCGTTGCAACCGCTCCGCCAGATGGCGCCGGGCCATCTCCAATACCGCCTGTAGCTGGGCGTATTTGGCCGGCCCCAGGCCATGGGCATCACAGAAAGCACGCTGATCGGCCCCCAACAGGGTACGCAACGAACCGAACTGGCTGAGCAGCTGGCGGGAGAGATCCACCGCGCTCAGGCCGTTGACGCCGGTGCGCAGGAAGATGGCCAGCAATTCGGCATCGGAGAGCGCCGCAGGCCCCTGGCGCAACAGCTTTTCCCTCGGGCGCTCATCCTCCGGCCACTCTTTGATGCTCATTTGTCTCTCCCTCGTCCTTGTTGAGAAAAAACATAGCAAAAAATCGCGGGAGCTCGGCCACAACTCCCCCAAGTCAATCTCTGTCGTCACTCCCAGCCTGTGGTATCTTAGCCGACCAGTCAGAATGAGCCGGATAGAGATACAGCAGATGAGATTGGCCGATAAACGCATCCTGTTGGGTGTCAGCGGCGGCATCGCCGCCTACAAGAGTGCCGAGCTGGTGCGCCGCCTGAAAGATCAGGGCGCCGAGGTTCGGGTGGTGATGACTCGCTCCGCCAAGGAGTTCATCACCCCGCTGACCCTGCAGGCCGTCTCCGGCCATCCGGTGGCCGATAGCCTGCTGGATCCGGCCGCCGAGGCCGGCATGGGCCATATCGAGCTGGCCAAATGGGCCGATCTGGTGCTGATCGCTCCCGCCAGCGCCAACCTGATGGCCCGCATGGCGGCCGGCATGGCCGACGAGCTGCTCACCACCCTCTGCCTGGCGACTCCGGCCCCCGTGGCGCTGGCCCCGGCCATGAACCAGCAGATGTATCTCAATGCCGCCACCCAGGCCAACCTCAAGACCCTGGCCAGCCGTGGCACCCTGCTGTGGGGGCCGGATTCGGGCAGCCAGGCCTGCGGTGACGTGGGTCCGGGCCGGATGCTGGATCCTCTCGAACTGGTGGAACGTTGCTGCCAGCAACTGGCCGGCGAGCCACTGCTGGCCGGGGTCAAGCTGCTGCTGACGGCGGGGCCGACCCGCGAGGCACTCGATCCGGTGCGCTACATCAGCAACCACAGCTCCGGCAAGATGGGTTACGCCATCGCCCGCGCCGCCCGCGAGGCGGGGGCCGAGGTGACCCTGGTGAGCGGTCCGGTGGCACTGGCGACCCCGAACGGGGTGGAGCGCATCAATGTGGAGAGCGCCCTGCAGATGCATGAGGCGGTGATGAGCCGGGTTGGCGAGTGCGATCTCTTCATCGGATGCGCCGCCGTGGCCGACTATCGCCCCGAGCAGGTGGCCAGCCAGAAGATCAAGAAAACTGGCGACAACGATCAGATGGCGCTGACCCTGGTCAAGAATCCCGACATCATCGCCGCCGTAGGGGCACTACCAGACAAGCCGTTTACGGTGGGATTTGCCGCCGAAACCGTGGATGTGGAACAATACGCCCTCGACAAATTGCGACGCAAACGGCTGGACATGATCGCCGCCAACGACGTGTCTCGCGAAGGGCAAGGCTTCAATGCCGATGACAACGCCCTGACCGTATTCTGGCAAGGGGGTCATGCTCCGCTGCCACTGGCCGACAAGCTGACGCTGGCCCGTCATCTCGTCGCCCTGATTGCGCGCCACTACCGGCGCTGAGCGCCGGGTCGCCATGGGCTCCCGATAACACAAGACTCATGACACCCCGCCTTGCAGTGCAGAGACGGGGTGCCCACACAAGATCCAATTGAAAAAACGATTCATGACTACACAAATTGAACTGAAAATCCTGGATGCCCGTATCGGCACCGAGTACCCGCTGCCTGCCTACGCCACTCCGGGCTCTGCCGGCATGGATCTGCGTGCCCTGCTGGATGCGCCGCTGACCTTGGCCCCCGGTGATACCACCCTGGTGCCGACCGGTCTGGCCATTCACATCCAGGATCCCGGTCTGTGTGCCACCATCCTGCCCCGCTCCGGCCTCGGCCACAAACACGGCATCGTGCTGGGCAACCTGGTGGGTCTCATCGATTCCGACTATCAGGGCCAGCTGATGGTCTCGGTCTGGAACCGTGGCAAGGAGAGCTTCACCATGCAACCCGGCGAACGCATCGCCCAGCTGGTGATCATGCCGGTAGTTCAGGCCAGCTTCCAACTGGTCAGTGAGTTTAACCAGAGCGAACGGGGTGAAGGCGGTTTTGGTTCCTCTGGTCGCCAATAACAAGACCACACAGCCCCTTGGGGGTGGTGCCTAATAACAGAATCAAGCCATTGTTTTTTTAGGGGAATCCATGGCAAGCAGTAATCAGAAACAGAGTCGGCGCGACCAGATCCTGCAAGCGCTCGCCCACATGCTGGAAACCAGTCCGGGTCAGCGTATCACCACGGCTCGCCTGGCAGCCGAGGTCGGTGTCTCTGAGGCCGCCCTCTATCGACATTTTCCCAGCAAGGCGAGGATGTTTGAGGGGCTGATCGACTTTATCGAGGATTCCCTGCTGTCACGGGTCAATCTCATCATGACGGAAGAGAAAGACACCATGGCCCGCTGCCACCACATTCTGCAGCTACTGCTGGTCTTCGCCGAGCGCAACCCGGGCATCACCCGTATCCTCAATGGCGATGCCCTGCTGGGTGAACACGACCGGCTGCGGGATCGCATCAGCATCCTGTTCGACAAGCTGGAAACCCAGATCAAGCAGGTACTGCGGGAAAAACGGCTGCGGGAAGGCCAGGGCTTCCAGCTCGACGAGACCATGCTGGCCAATCTGCTGCTGGCCTACACCGAGGGACGGATCAGCCAGTTTGTCCGTTCCGAGTTCAAAATCAAACCCACCGCAGGGTTTGAAGACCAGTGGCAATTTATCCGCAGCCAGTTGCTGCAGAGCTGAACCGGAGGGACGGATCAACCATGTACGTCCGTTCCGAGTTCAAGATCAAACCCACTGCCGGGTTTGAAGACCAATGGCAATTCATTCGCAGCCAGCTGCTGCAGAGCTGAACCGGAGGGACGGATCAACCATGTACGTCCGTTCCGAGTTCAAGCTCAAACCTACAGCCGGGTTCGAAGATCAGTGGCAATTTATCCGCAGCCAGCTGCTGCAAAGCTGAGCCTGCAAGACCCCATATGAGAACGGAGGCCTTGGCCTCCCTTCCTTTTTGTGGCAACTTTTTACGGTAGAAAATAAGCACCAGATGCGACCCAATCTGTCGCACTGCAATGTTAGATTCATCCGTTATCAATCTTTAGCATCTGACAGGATCTCCTATGGAACCCGAAATCATCACCGAAGCACAGACCTGGCTGGTCAACAACCAGGGCCTGCTGATCGAGTATGCCGTCAACATCGCCGCCGCCCTGCTGACCCTGCTGGTGGGCTATATCGCCGCCAACCTGATCAGCGGGGGCGTGGTCAAGGTGATGAAGAGCCGCAAACTCGACGCTACCATCACCGAGTTCGTCGGCAGCATCCTCAAATACGCCATCCTGGTGTTCGTGGTAATTGCGGCACTGGGTCGGGTCGGGGTTCAGACCGCCTCCTTCGTGGCCATCATTGGTGCCGCCGGTCTGGCCATCGGTCTGGCGCTGCAGGGCTCGCTGTCCAACTTCGCCGCCGGCTTCCTGCTCATCATCTTCCGCCCTATCAAGGCGGGCGAGTTCATCGAGGTGGCTGGCACTGCGGGTGTAGTGCAGTCCGTGCAACTGTTCACCACCACCCTCACCTCCGGTGACAACAAGATGGTCGTGGTACCGAACTCCGCCATTCTTAACGGCACCATAGTCAACTACTCACGCATGGATACCCGTCGCGTCGACATGACCTTCGGCATCGGCTACGGCTCCGACCTGCGCAAGGCCAAGCAGATCCTTGAGCGTCTGGTGAACGAAGAGCCACGCATCCTGAAAGATCCGGCCGCTACCATCGCCGTCGCCGCGCTGGCCGACTCCTCGGTCAATATCGTGGTGCGCCCCTGGGTGAAAACCGGTGATTACTGGGGTGTCTGGTTCGACTTCCACGAGAAGGTGAAGCTGACCTTCGATGCCGAGGGTATCGAGATCCCCTTCCCGCAGATGGTCATGCACACCGCCAAAGCCGGGGAGTGATGAATCCATTCCCTTGCTCACAATGCCAGCCTTCGGGCTGGCATTGTCGTTTTTGGGTGCCCCGACCGCATACAACCCGGCCGGCGATATGAAAACCATTTCACATTCCCGGGTTGGCCCCATTCATGAGCGAGCGCAAGATCCTGCTTGCTTTCGTGACTCATAATCCCGACTTTCAGGGTGTACACTCCCCCGGTGACCCAAGGTTGTAAAAGACAATCGGTAAAACTCTGTTACATGAGCCGGCCAGCCGGCTCGCTATAATGCTCGGATAATAAGGTTTGGCGGGGCCTTGCCTGCAAGGTTCAAACACAACTTGGCATTTCAGGAATCCTATGAAAAACATCAATCCAACCCAAACCCAGGCCTGGCAGGCACTGGAAGCCCATTTTGCAGCTAACAAAGAGACTCGTCTCAAGGATCTGTTCGCGCAGGACCCGAAGCGCTTTGACAAGTTCTCCCTCACCTTCGGCGGCGACATCCTGGTGGATTACTCCAAGAACCTGATCACCGAAGAAACCCTGAAGCTGCTCATCGAGCTCGCCAAAGAGACCGATCTGCGCAGCGCCATCGACGCCATGTTCAATGGCGAGAAGATCAACATGACCGAAGGGCGCGCCGTGCTGCACGTGGCCCTGCGCAACCGCTCCGACCGCCCGGTCGAGGTGGACGGCAAGGACGTGATGCCGGAAGTGAACGCCGTACTGGCCAAGATGAAGGGCTTCTGCGAGAAGGTCATCTCCGGCGAGTGGAAAGGTTACACCGGCAAGCCGATCCAGCATGTGGTCAACATCGGCATCGGCGGTTCCGATCTCGGTCCCGTCATGATCACCGAAGCCCTGCGCCCCTACAAGAATCACCTGGAGATGCACTTCGTCTCCAACGTCGACGGCACCCACATCGCCGAGACCCTCAAGAAGATCGATCCGGAAACCACCCTGTTCCTGGTGGCCTCCAAGACCTTCACCACCCAGGAGACCATGACCAACGCACTGAGCGCCCGCGACTGGTTCCTGGGGCATGCCGGTGACAAGGCCCACGTTGCCAAGCACTTCGCAGCCCTCTCCACCAACGGTAAGGCCGTGGCCGAGTTCGGTATCGACACCAACAACATGTTCGAGTTCTGGGACTGGGTTGGCGGCCGTTACTCCTCCTGGTCCGCCATCGGCATGCCTATCGCCCTGTCGGTCGGTTTCGACAACTTCGAGGCCCTGCTGCAAGGCGCCTTCGAGATGGATATGCACTTCGCCACCGCCTCCTATGAGCAGAACGTGCCGGTGCTGCTGGCTCTGATCGGCCTGTGGTACAACAACTTCTACGACGCAGAGTCCGAAGCCATCCTGCCCTACGACCAGTACATGCACCGCTTCCCTGCCTACTTCCAGCAGGGCAACATGGAGTCCAACGGCAAGTACGTGGACCGCAACGGCAACAAGGTCGACTACCAGACCGGTCCCATCATCTGGGGTGAGCCGGGTACCAACGGCCAGCACGCCTTCTACCAGCTGATCCATCAGGGCACCAAGCTGATCCCCTGTGACTTCCTGGCGCCAGCCATCAGCCACAACCCCATCGGTGATCACCATCCGAAACTGCTGGCCAACTTCTTCGCCCAGACCGAGGCCCTGGCCTTCGGCAAGAGCAAGGAAGCCGTGGAGGCCGAATTCCTGGCCGCCGGCAAGACGCTGGAGCAGGTCAAGGATCTGGTGCCGTTCAAGGTGTTCGAAGGCAACCGCCCGACCAACAGCATCCTGTTCAAGAGCCTGACCCCGAAAACCCTGGGTGCCCTGATCGCCATGTACGAGCACAAGATCTTCGTGCAGGGCGCAATCTGGAACATCTTCAGCTTCGACCAGTGGGGCGTGGAGCTGGGCAAACAGCTGGCCAACAAGATCCTGCCGGAGCTGGGCACCGACGAGGCTGTCACCAGCCACGACTGCTCCACCAACGGCCTGATCAACACCTGGAAAGCCTGGAAGGCCTGATTTTCCCGGCTGACCTGAATGCAAAAGCCCCGCTCGATGAGCGGGGCTTTTTTATAGCTATCAATCGGTCTGCTTGCATGATCCGGAGGACTGGCTAGGTGTCCAAGCCGGGCAGTAACGGGGATCGTCATCCCCGCCCCTTCATCATCCAGCCCGATGCAGGCTTAACCGCCGACGGCGATGCGTTTCATATCCTTCATGTAGCCACGCAGTACCTGACCGATCTTCTCGATCGGGTGGTTGCGGGTCGCCTCGTTGGCCGCCAGCAGCGCCTGGTTGTCCACGCTCTGGCTCTCGGCCTGGCTGGCACCCAGGTCGCCCGCTTTCAGGGTCGGCATGAAGTGTTCACGCAGCAGCGGCACGGCGGCGTTGGCAAACAGGTAGTTGCCATATTCGGCGGTGTCGGAGATGACCACGTTCATCTCGTACAGACGCTTGCGAGCAACTGTGTTGGCGATCAGCGGCAGCTCGTGCAGGGATTCGTAGTAGGCAGACTCCTCGTAGATACCGGAGGCCACCATGGTCTCGAACGCCAGCTCGACACCCGCCTTGACCATGGCCACCATCACCACGCCATTGTCGAAGTACTCCTGCTCGGCGATCTTGCCAGCATAGGCTGGGGCATTCTCGAAGGCAGACTTGCCGGTCTCTTCGCGCCAGGTCAGCAGCTTGATGTCATCCTCGGCCCAGTCGGCCATCATGCCGCGGGAGAACTCGCCGGCGATGATGTCGTCCATGTGCTTCTCGAACAGCGGGCGCATCAGGGTCTTGAGCTGCTCGGAGAGCTCGAAGGCGCGCAGCTTGGCCGGGTTGGCGAGTCTGTCCATCATCAGGCTGATGCCACCCTGCTTCAGGGCCTCGGTGATGGTTTCCCAGCCGAACTGGATCAGCTTGCCGGCATAGGCCGGGTCTGTGCCTTCGGCAACCAGCTTGTCATAGCAGAGCAGAGAACCGGCCTGCAGCATGCCGCACAGAATGGTCTGCTCGCCCATCAGGTCAGATTTCACTTCCGCCACGAAGGAGGACTCGAGCACCCCAGCTCGGTCACCGCCGGTGGCGGAGGCCCACGCCTTGGCGATGGCCATGCCCTCACCCTTGGGATCGTTCTCCGGGTGAACGGCGATCAGGGTCGGTACGCCGAAACCGCGCTTGTACTCTTCACGCACTTCGGTACCCGGGCACTTGGGCGCCACCATGACGACTGTGATGTCGGCGCGGATCTGCTGACCCTCTTCCACCACGTTGAAGCCGTGGGAGTAGCCCAGCGCAGCGCCCTGCTTCATCAGCGGCATCACGGTCTTGACCACGTCGGAGTGCTGCTTGTCCGGCGTCAGGTTTAGCACCAGATCGGCGGTCGGGATCAGCTCTTCATAGGTACCGACCGCAAAGCCGTTGTCGGTAGCCTTCTGCCAGGAGGCGCGCTTCTCGGTGATAGCGGCCTTGCGCAGGGCGTAGGAGATATCCAGCCCGGAGTCACGCATGTTCAGGCCCTGGTTCAGGCCCTGGGCACCACAGCCCACAATCACCACCTTCTTGCCCTTCAGCACGTTGCAGCCGTCCGCGAATTCTTCGCGCTGCATGAAACGACACTTGCCCAGCTGGGCCAACTGCTGACGCAGGTTCAAGGTGTTGAAATAGTTAGCCATGGTGATTGCTCCGTTCGATTGATTCCATGCCGGTGACGGCGTTGTCTGAACCACTATAGCGCGGGACACATATTGCCTGAACTGATATATTCGAAACAGTACGTTGCAGGAATTGAAATGTGAGTCTGCGCAATGTCGGGCTGTTTCCCCCTATTTTCTGAATGGGTGGAAGCGATGACCCGGGCAGATTGACTCGGCAAAGCAGGCCACAGCAGGAAGAAAAAAGATGGACCTTCGCAACCTCGAGCTGTTTCTCCACCTCGCCGACTCCCTCCACTTCGGCAAGAGCGCCGATGCCATGGCGGTCAGCCCCTCCACCCTGAGCCGCGCCATCCAGCGCCTCGAGCAGGAAACCGGCTGCGTCTTGTTCGAACGGGATAACCGCAGCGTGCGCCTCACCCCGGCCGGCGAGAAGCTGCGCGAGTTTGGTGGTGGATTGCTGCAGGAGTGGCGCCAGCTCAAGCAGGAGCTCAAACGCAACGACGAACCGCTGCAAGGGCGATTGCGAGTCTTCTGCTCGGTCACCGCCAGCTACTTTCTGCTGCCCGAGGTACTGGAGCGCTTTCGCCGTCGCTACCCCCAGCTGGAGATCAAGCTGGAAACCGGCGACCCGGCGCTGGCGGTGGACAAGATCCTGGCCGATGAGGTCGATCTGGCCATCGCAGCCCGCCCGGATGCCCTGCCCGCCAAACTGGAATTTGCCAGCCTGCAGCGGGTCCCGCTGGTCTTTATCGCCCCGCGCAACGCCCCCCAACTCAACCAGTGGTTTCATCAGGGAGAACCGGACTGGGAGCGGCTGCCCCTGATCCTCTCGGAACAGGGGCTGGCCCGCAAACGCAGTGACCAGTGGTTTCGCAACAAGGGGATAGCCCCCAACATCTATGCCGAAGTGGTGGGCAACGAGGGGATCGTCGCCATGGTGGCGCTTGGCTGCGGTGTGGGGTTGGTACCCGCCGCCGTCATCGATCACAGCCCAATGGGCGAGAAGGTGCGCATCGTCGAACCCAAGCCGGCACTCAAGCCATTCGACGTCGGCATAGTGGTTTCACGCAAACGGCTTGAGGAGCCCCTCATCCGTGCCTTCTGGGACACTGCCCAGAATCAGGGGGCGCTGCGTTGATCCGGATTGTAGATGAGGGTTGGGTCGGCCATCATGGGCCGGCTGCTCAGCGGCAATCCGGGGTTATGCAGTTCAAAACGCGTCCGTTGCTCCAGCTTCAGATTCCGCACTGTCTTGCCAAACGACTCTTCGAATACCTGTTCAAAGGCACCTGACTGCCGCGCCCGCTGCAACCCGAGCTCAATGCGCTGCGCGAGCTCAGGGTATTTAGGCGAGACGAAGAACAGCAAGGCCAGCGGGTAACGAAAAACCAGGTGCGGCTCGATGGCCAGATAGGGGCGTGCCTTGAGTTCGTCCTCGACTTCGATGACGGAGCGCAGGAAGCAGTCGAAGCGCCGCTTGCGCAACATGTTGAACAATACGTCGTACAGGCTGCCCACCACCACCTTCAGACCATTCGCCTTGAGCAGCTCGGTATCCGGCCAGAATCTGTGCTGGCCAATGGTCAACCCGGATTGCTGCCATTGTGCCAGGGACTGGATATTGGCAAAGCGCCCCTCATCTCCCTGCCGGATCAGGCAGACCCGCCACCCCAGCAGCCCCTTGGCCAGCGGGATATGCACCGCCAGCAGATCCTGCTCCCGCTCGCTGTCCGGTGCAAACACGGCCACTTGCACCGAACCGTCACCGCTCATCTCCTTGACCACACGCCCCTGCTCCATGGGTGCGCTGGCAATCAGTCGATAGGGGCCATATTCGGGGATGGTGAGTTCGAGGGAGAGGCGCAGCAACTCGGGAACGGCGGGATTGGGATGCTGCAGCAACTGATTCCAGACACGGATCGGCTGTTCAGCTGCCGAAAGGCTGGTCGCCATCAATGTGATACATAGTAGCCATGCCCTGACCATGCTCTAGCACCCGGATGTCATACGCCTCCCATTACTATAACGCCCCAGGGTTTCGAGGGGAGTACGGCGTGACAGATGTGTGAACCGTCCCGTGTCAAATATGACAATAGGAAAAGCCGCTAGATAACCGCAGACTCGGGCTGCTGACAAGGGACCGACTATTCAGGGAGAAGAGCCATGAAACAGCATTTGGTCGAGATAAAAGGGGCAACCCTGTTCGAGGAGTACCTGCAAAGCATGGGGGTCCCGAACACATTGCTGGACAGGGAACGGGATATCTATCTGCAGGATCGCCATCTGGGCGCAATCCGCCAGGTGCAGGGCGAGCTGAGATTTTATCTGCGCGCCAATGCCCTGAACAAACAGTGATCAGGAACCGGTCACAGAACCCGCTGCAAAGAGGTATTAGACTGGTATCTTCCCCCTTTCGCCGGGAGTGCCCATGAAAGCAAGCGGTCTGGATCGTCTGTTCAAGCCTCACTCAATTGCCGTGATCGGCGCTTCTACCGACCCGCTCAAGGCGGGTCATGTGATCGTCCGCCACCTGCTGGCAGGGCAGTTCAAGGGACCCATACTTCCCGTCACCCCCAAGGACAAGGCCATCGCCGGCGTGCTGGCCTATCCCGATGTTGCCAGCCTGCCGCTGGTGCCGGATCTCGCCATCATCTGCACCAAGCGGGAACGAGTCCTGCCACTGCTGGAAGCGCTCGGCCAGAAAGGCACGGGAGCTGCCATCATACTGGCAGGGGACTTTTCCGATGAGGAACGGCGGGAGCTGAAGCGGGTCTGCCAGCAATACGGCATCCGCCTGCTGGGACCGAACAGCATGGGCATGCTGCTGCCCGGGCAAGGGATCAACGCCAGCTTCTCTCCCATTACGGCCAAGCCAGGCCAGGTCGCCTTTCTCTCCCAGTCGGCCGCCGTCAGCGCCACCATACTGGACTGGGCCAAGCAACATGAGCTGGGCTTCTCTGCCTTCATCTCCCTCGGCGATCACTGTGACATAGACTTCGGCCAGCTGCTGGATCAACTCTCCCGCGACAGCACAACCCGCGCCATCCTGCTCTATATGGACAAGCTGCACGATGCCCGCCACTTTCTCTCCGCCGCCCGGGCAGCGTCGCGCAACAAGCCCATCCTGATACTCAAAAGCGGTCGCCACAACCCAAGCCATGGCCTCGACAACGTCTATGATGCCGCCATTCGCCGCGCCGGCATGCTGCGAGTTAGAGATACCCACGAGCTGTTTGCGGCGGTAGAGACCCTGAGCCATTCGATGACCCTCAAGGGGGAACGACTGGCCATCATCTCCAATGGCCGGGGCCTGGCCAACATGGCGGTGGATGTGCTGCTGGAGCGTGGAGGCAAACTTGCCCTCCCTCCGCTGGACATAGGCAGCGATGCAACCATCACAACCTATCAGGAAGCGCTGGACCACTTGCTGCAAGAGGAGGGGATAGACGCTATCCTGATCATCCATGCGCCTTCGCTGACGGCCCCCAGCGCGCCGCTGGCAAGCCATCTCATCACCCATCTCAAGCAGCATCCCAGAGCGCGTCGGCTCAATATCCTGACCAACTGGGCCGGGGAATATTCGGCGCAGGAGGGGCGCAGGCTGTTCACCGAGGCAGGCATTCCTACCTACCGCACCCCAGAAAGCGCCATGGCCGCCTTCATGCATATGGTGGAATATCGTCGCAACCAGAAGCAGTTGATGGAAACCCCCGCCTCCCTGCAAGGCAACCAGCTCAATATCGAGTTATGCCAACAGCTGTTGCGCCAGGCCAGGGAACGTAACCAGTCAAGGCTGGATACCCATCTCGCCCACCCCATATTACAAGCGGCCGGCCTATCAACTCTGCCGACCTGGATCGTCACTGATGCCATCGAAGCCACCTTGACGGCGGAGCAAATTGGCTACCCGGTCGCGGTCAAGCTGCGTTCACCCGACATCTTCCACAAATCTGCCGTGCATGGCGTGATGTTAAACCTGCGCACCTCGATGGAAGTGGCCCAAGCCGCCGACGCCATTCTGGACAGGGTTCGGCAGCACGACCCGGGCGCCCGCATCGAAGGCCTGCTGGTGCAGCGGATGGCACGCCGCAGCGGCGGCCTGGAGCTGCGGGTGCGGATCCAGCAGGATGCAGTGTTTGGCCCCGTCATCCTGCTGGGAGAATCAGGAGCCGAGCCCCAGGAGATGGTTGCGGCCCTGCCGCCACTGAATCAGGCGTTGGCTCGTTACCAAATCATCGGTGCCATGAAGAGCCGCAAGATCCGTGAGCAAGCGACGCCAGTGCGGCTGAATATCGATGCGCTCAGCCAGGTGCTCTGTCAGCTCTCCGAGCTGATACTGGCTTTTCCCGACATCCAGGAGCTGGATCTCCACCCACTGCAGGCATGCGACAGCGAAATGGTGGTGCTGGATGCCAGCATCACCCTGGCCGATCCCAGCACATCGCCACTCAGTCTACTGGCCATCCGCCCCTACCCCACCGAGCTTGAGGAGGGGGCCTGGCTCAAGGATCAGAGCCATATACTGCTGCGGCCGATCCGCCCGGAGGACGAACCGGCCCACAAGCAGTTCGTACTGCAAGTGTCCGATGAAGACAGGTACAAACGCTTCTTCGCCGATGTGGGAGAGCTGGGGCATGAAGAGCTGGCACGGATGACCCAGATAGATTACGACCGCGAGATGGCTTTTGTGGCCGTTGGCCAGGATGGTGTTTTTCAGGATCAGATCCTGGGTGTAGTTCGCGCCATCAGCCCCCCTGATCACAGTGATGCCGAATTCGCCATCTTGGTGCGCTCCGATTTGAAGGGGCTTGGCCTAGGTAAACTGATGATGGAGAAGATTATTCGCTACGCCAGAGAACAGGGGATTGAACAGCTATCAGGCATGACCATGCCCAGCAATCGCGGCATGATCAATCTAGCCAAGCGCTTGGGATTCAAGGTCGAACTGCACATGGAAGAGGGGGTGGTCAATATGGTGCTTGCTTGCAGCCATGGCCATTAAGCGGCATCCCATGTGTAGCCCCATCCCACACTAACCGTTTGAAATGAAAGAAATACACAAGCTGAAACAGTGGGCACAAGACTCATAAGGGCAAGCAAAGGGCAAATATTAAGCAAAAAGCAGAATTTCAGGTAATAAAAAACCCCGCTCGAGTGAGCGGGGTTTCGTGTTGGGTGCCTGGCAGTGTCCTACTCTCGCATGGCGAATGCCACACTACCATCGGCGCTACCGCGTTTCACTTCTGAGTTCGGCATGGGTTCAGGTGGTTCCACGGCGCTATGGCCGCCAGGCAAATTCTTCATCGATTTGTCCGGAACAAATCGAAACCGCCGTAGGCGGGCCCGAAGGGTGAGGTTCAGGACGAACCGAATAATCTTGGAAAGCTGACGTGAATAACGACCTAGCTAGTTTGCTTTGTCATTATCACTGAATTTATAAGTAGTTCATGCACTTGCTACAAGGCCAGAAACACTTCTTGGGTGTTGTATGGTTAAGCCTCACGGGTAATTAGTATGGGTTAGCTCAACACGTCGCCGCGCTTACACACCCCACCTATCAACGTTGTGGTCTCCAACGGCCCTTTAGGACCCTCAAGGGGTCAGGGATGACTCATCTCAGGGCTCGCTTCCCGCTTAGATGCTTTCAGCGGTTATCGATTCCGAACTTAGCTACCGGGCAGTGCCACTGGCGTGACAACCCGAACACCAGAGGTTCGTTCACTCCGGTCCTCTCGTACTAGGAGCAACTCCCTTCAATCATCCAACGCCCACGGCAGATAGGGACCGAACTGTCTCACGACGTTCTGAACCCAGCTCGCGTACCACTTTAAATGGCGAACAGCCATACCCTTGGGACCGACTTCAGCCCCAGGATGTGATGAGCCGACATCGAGGTGCCAAACACCGCCGTCGATATGAACTCTTGGGCGGTATCAGCCTGTTATCCCCGGAGTACCTTTTATCCGTTGAGCGATGGCCCTTCCATTCAGAACCACCGGATCACTATGACCTACTTTCGTACCTGCTCGACCTGTCCGTCTCGCAGT
>NZ_CP095328.1:4527500-4602500 GCF_040581895.1 Aeromonas sp. 19NY04SH05-1
CCTTTTTTGCTTTCATTTACAAAAGGTCTTTTAAGATGAATTTATCCAAATTTCCCGTCTATGTGCAGGCCGCCATCCTTGCACTGGTATTGGCAGTTATCGGTTATCTGGTTGCTCAAGCCCTGCAGTTTTCTTTGAAGGCGGAAGTTATTTTTGCCGTGGGCCTGGCTATCGGCGGTTTTATCGTCCCGCTCTGCCTGAAGCGTTCCCCGGCCAATGCCGCTGAAGCGGTCGCCAATCAGGAGACATGCACCTTATATGTAGGCAACCTGCCATATCGGGCCAACGAGATCGCCGTGCGCGAATTGTTTGCCGAGCAAGGCCAGGTGATTTCCGTTCGCTTGATGAAAGACAAGGCGACCGGCAAGCGCAGAGGATTTGGCTTTGTGGAGATGCCCGCCGCCGATGCTGCCAAGGCGATTGCAGCCTTGAATGACAAGGAGTATCAACAGCGCACCCTGAAGGTACGCGAAGCCAACGACAAGCGGGATAAAGAAGAGAAGGAAGGTGGCGAGGCTGACGCCTGATCTGAGTGTCGGAATACCTCAGTAACGCACCTCTTCCAACGATGACAGCCCCCATGCTTGCAAGGGGGCTGTCAGTTTTTGAGCCTCCCCATCCAGCCGGGTGCAATAAGCCCGAGCAATCACCTCATTGCAGTGAATCTGGCCGGAAGCGGCATGGCCCCCGTTGGCCAGCAACCAGGCCACCCGTTTGGCCACCGCGCAACCCGAATCGACGAGCCGGCACCCTGGCATCAGTTGCTGGATCTCCTCATTCAATAACGGGAAGTGGGTACAACCCAGCACCAGCGTATCCGGCGTGCACTCCCCTTCCAGCCACTCAGCCAGGACTTCGCGCAGCAGCGGCATGTTGACCGGCAGTCCGGCCAGCTTGTGCTCGGCCTCGATAACCAGCTCTGTCGTGCCTTTGAGCAGCACCCGCTTGCCGGGGGCAAACTGGGCGATCAACTCCTGGGTATAGTGGCGGCTGACCGTGCCGGGCGTTGCCAGAAGACCGATGCAACCATTGCGGGTCAGGGCGGCTGCCGGCTTGATGGCGGGCACGACTCCCACGACCGGAATGGCCAGTGCGGCACGCAGCGCGGGCAACGCTATGGTGCTCGCTGTGTTGCAGGCGATCACCACCAGGTCGATGGCATGTACTGTCACCATGTGACTGACCAGACCGGTACAGACCGCGATCAGATCGGGTTCGCTCAGTTCGCCATAGGGGAAGTTGGCGTTGTCGAAACAGTAGAAATAGTTGTGGGCCGGCAGGACGCGGCGGATCTCGCGATAGATGGTGAGGCCACCCATACCGGAATCAAACACGAGAATATTGGCCACTTGAGCTCCCCCTTTGGTGCAAGGGGGCGATCATACTCCCGGCCGCGGCCAATAGAAAAGGCCCTGCCAATGGCAGGGCCCCGGTTTTTTTCCGATCAGACGGATAGGGCTTACAGGGAGTAATCCACGGTGATGTAGTAAGCGCGCTCATCAGCCGGATAGCCGACCGCGGTCTGATACTCCTTGTCCAGCAGGTTGTTGATCTTGCCGGAGACCTTCAGCGCCGGCGTCACTTTGTAACCCACCGCCAGATTCCACACGCTGTAACCACCCAGCTCGGTGGTGTTGGCCGCGTTGCCATAGCGCTCGCCCTGGTAAATCCAGCTCAGGGAGCCGTCAAACTGCTGCCACTGCGCCTCTGTCACCCACTTGGCGCCCTTGCGGGAGATCAGCTGCAGCTGTTTGTCGGTGATCCTGTCTTTGGGATCCTTGTATTCGGCAGAGACCCGATGGCTCAACCAGCCGGTAGCGAACTCCCCTTCCAGCTCGACCCCTTCGATCCGTGCCTTGCCCACGTTTTGCGGCGTCCACATCCCCTGGCTATCGGGGGCCCACTGGATCATCTGCTCGAAATCGTTGCGATAGCCGGTCAGGCGCCACTCCACCCCGGCGGTCTGACCATCCAGCATCAATTCGCTGCTCTTCGACTCTTCCGGCTTCAGCTTGCTGTTGCCGGAGCCCGGATAGTAGAGATCGTTGAAAGTCGGTGCACGGAAGCCGGTGCCGTAACGGGCACTGAGACGGTAATCCTCTGCGAAACGCCAGCCCGCTCCAGTCTGCCAGGTATTGTGACGGCCAAACTGCTCGTTGTCGTCGCTGCGTCCGCTCAACTCGGCCTGCCAGGTCTGGTTGTCAAACTGGGCGAGGGCATAGAGGCCGGTGTTGTCACGCTCTTTGGCGTCAGTCGGATAGGTGGCGCCGGAGGAGCGGGAGCGATCATCCAGCATGTCGCGCTGCCAGTCGGCCCCGCCACCCAGGGTCCAGAACTCGTTCACCTTGAAGCTGTTGACCCAGTTCAGGCTGTACTGGCGGGTATAGGTGCGGTTAACGGCCTGATCGCGACCGCTGTTGTCCGGATAGTCGTAGGCGTCCTGCTTGGAAAAGGCGCCGCGCAGCTCGCTCAGGTAACGATCATCGTGATAGCGGGAACCGAGCTGGTAGCTCTGGTTCTCGGTCCAGGTTTCATTGCGCTGATGATTCGCCGGCCCCCAGGCAGAAGCAGCGGACGAACTGTCGTACTGGGCAACGTTGCGGAACCAGCGGGTCGTCCCGAACAGATCCCAGTTGTCAGTGAGCGCCTGCTGATAGTCCAGCATGGCGTTATAACCGCGGTGGCCATGACGATCGCCATCATTGATACCGGGCAGAGGATGTACGTTGTAGCCGGACTCGTCGTCAAAGCCGCCAGCGACCTTGAGCTGACCCGCCTCGCCCACCTGGCTGGCGCTGCTGAACGCCGCCTGGCGCTGTTGATTGGAACCAGCCCCCAGGTTGAACTTGTGCTGGTTGGTACCCTGCTCGGGGCGCGTGATGATGTTGATCACCCCGCCGATGGCATCGGAGCCATAGATGGATGCACGCGGGCCGCGAATATATTCGATCCGCTCGACCTGATTGAGCGGCAGGTTGTTGAGTTCGGTCATGCCGGCGGTCAGAGAGGCGCTGCGCACGCCGTCCACCAGCACCAGCGTCTGGGAAGAGGTACCGCCGCGCACCCGCAGCGAGCTCAGTTGACCGCGGCCACCATTGCTGACCACTTCCACACCGGGCAGGGTCTTGACCACATCGGTCACGGTCTGGGCTTGCAGGCGATCGATCTCGTCCCGGCTGATCACATTGACGGGAGCCAGTACGCTGGAAGCAGGTTGGGCGACGCGAGTGGCGGTCACCACCATGGTGGGATTGACAGGAATGGTCAGCTGCTGGGCAAATGCCGCCGTCGGCAACAGGGCAGCCGCCAATAATTTCTTGGACATGAGAGATCCTTAAGTTCGCGTAAGCATCTACTTCGTGGCCGGTTTCTCTCGGCCCGAAATACGAACTCTGGCAGGTCTTCGGGCTGGGGGGCTGATGACCTACGGCGACGGCTTCCCACCTGACGGCAGTGCCCTGATGTCGCTTCGTTCCCCCTTACCGCTGCGCGCCAGCTCCGGATTTTCACCGGATTCCCTATTAAGCATGATGCGCCAAAGCGGGGGGATTATAGGCAGACGCATATCGGATGTATAGCCATCCAGATTTCTATTTTTTATTTTCCAGCGCAGCCAATCGCTGGCTGGCCCCCTCCATCACAGCCTTCACGCCGGGGTGGGAGAGATGACGACCAGCCGAGACCAGATAGTAGGAGAGGGTGACCTCGGGCAGGGTGGCAATCCGTTCGACACCATAGACGCGGGTTATCTCCTCCCCCATGGCGAGCGGAGCCGGAAAGATCCCCATCCCCGCCTTGCCAAACGACTTCATCAGGGCGGAGTCATCGAACTGGCCGACCAGGTGGGGATGGATACCCTGCTGGTGATACCAGGCCAGCAAGCGATCATGAGTCACCGACTTTTCACCCGGGATCAGCACAGGCAACCCCTCCAGCGCGGCGGGAAACCCCTTGCGGGCCTGCGCCGCCAGCGCCGGGCTGGCAAACAGGGCCAGCGGGCTGCGCCCCAGCTCGTGGTTATAGCCGCGGATGCCGCTGTCGGGGGGCAGCGGGCGGTCGGTCAGCACCATGTCCAATTTGTGTCTGGCCAGCTCGCTGAAGAGCTGGTCTGGCCGTTCCTCATGACAGATCAGCCGAAGCGGGGTCGCCAGTGCCATGGCCGGCGCCAGCAGTTCGAACGCCAGGGTGCGGGGGACTGACGCGGTAATCCCCACCTGCATGGTCAGCTCCTGGCTGGCGTGGCGCAAGGAGTGCTCCAGCTCGGCGCCGAGCGAGAAGATGGCCCCGGCCTGTTCGAGCGCCTGGCGGCCGGCCGCCGTCAGCACGAGCCGCCTGCCCACCCTGTTGAACAGCGCCACGCCGAGGGATTGCTCCAGCTCGGCCACCTGGCCGCTGATGGTCTGCGGGGTCAGATGCAGCTGCTGCGCCGCCCGCGTCACGCCACCGCTGCGGGCCACATGCCAGAAGTAGTAGAGCTGCTTGTAGTTGAGCATCGGACCCCTTATCAGTTTTTACCGAACAACCATCAATCAAAATCTGATTTTATCGAAACATCATGCACTCTAGCATGCAACCACCCTGTGGACTGCTCCCGCGAGTCATCATGTTGGATGTTGTTGTTCTCTTTTTCCTGTTTGGCCTGCTGGCCGGTTTGGTGCGCTCAGAGCTCAAACTACCGCCCGCCCTCTACGATACTCTCTCCCTCTTTTTGCTGCTGGCCATCGGCCTCAAGGGCGGCGTAGGTCTGGCCCTGCAATCCCTGCTCCCCCTGCTGCCCCAGCTGGCGCTGGTGATCCTGCTCGGCGTGGTGCAGACCCTGCTCGGCTTTGCCCTGCTGCGTATCAAGATGAACCGGATCGATGCCGCCGCCACCGCTGCCCACTACGGTTCGGTCAGCGTGGCCACCTTCGCGGTCGGGGTGAACTGGCTCACCGAGCGCGGCATCGACTTCGAATCCCAGCTCTCCATCTTCCTGGCAGTGATGGAGATCCCGGCCATCCTGGTCGGCATAGTGCTGGCGCGTGGTGTGAGTCGCCAGACCCGCTGGCGGATGCTGGCCCACGAGACCTTCCTCGGCAAGGGAGTCACATTGCTGCTCGGCGGCATGGCCATCGGCTATCTGGCCGGACCGGAAGGGGTCGCTCCCCTCAAACCGCTCTTTGTCGACCTGTTCAAGGGGGCACTGGCCCTGTTCCTGCTGGAAATGGGACTCATCGTCGCGCGTCAGTGCCAGGACCTGCGCCGCCATGGCCTGTTCCTGCTCGGCTTCGCCCTGCTGATGCCGCTCGCTTCGGCCGGACTGGGATTGGCCGTCGGCAAGCTGATGGGGCTCTCCCTCGGCGGATTGACCCTGCTTGCCATCCTGGCCGCCAGCGCTTCTTATATTGCCGTACCCGCCACCCTGCGCATCGCCCTGCCCCAGGCCAATCCCGGGCTGTCGCTGAGCGCCGTGCTGGGGGTCACCTTCCCGTTCAACATCATGCTGGGGATCCCGCTTTACCACAGCTGGGCCCGCCACTTCATGGAGTAGCCATATGCAGACCGAGACCCGCACCCTGTTGACCATAGTGACAGAGGCCACCCTGGAGCCCACCCTGCTGCGCACCCTGACCCGTGAAGGGCTGCGCGGCTACACCATCACGGACGCCCGGGGCCGGGGAGACCATGGTGAACGCAACGCCAGCTGGAGCGAAAGCGGCAATATCAGGCTGGAGGCGATCTGCACTCGCGAGCAGGCCGAGCGATTGATGAAACATATTAAGATCCGTTACTACCCCGATTACGCTATGATTGCGTTCCTGCAAACGGTCGAAATAGTGCGACCCGAGAAATTCTGAGCCGGCATGCCGGCTTGTTTTGCCAACCAGAGACAAACGTTTGACTGCAAGGAGTAGTAATGAGCACCCCTCCCCTGATCGGCCTGGTAATGGGCTCTGACTCTGACTGGCCCGTCATGCAAGCGGCCGCCCGCATCCTCAAGGAGCACGGGGTTCCCTACGAAGCGCGCGTGGTATCGGCCCACCGCACCCCGGATCTGCTGTTCGAATACGCCGCCAGCGCCCGCGAACGCGGCCTGCGCGCCATCATCGCCGGTGCCGGCGGTGCCGCCCATCTGCCGGGCATGCTGGCCGCCAAGACCACGATTCCTGTGCTGGGCGTGCCGATCCCGACCCGCCAGCTCAAGGGGATGGACTCCCTGCTCTCCATCGTGCAGATGCCCAAGGGCGTACCGGTCGCCACCTTCGCCATCGGCGAGGCGGGTGCCGCCAACGCCGGCCTGTTTGCAGTCTCCCTGCTCTCCGTCGCTCAGGACGGCGACGCTCCCCGTTATCATCAGCAGCTCGACGACTTTCGCGCCAAGGAGCGCGATCGGGTGCTGGCCCTCACCCTGGAGGAGCCGGCATGATACTGCCTCCCGCTACCCTGGGCATGCTCGGCGGCGGCCAGCTCGGCCGCTACTTCGTGATGTCTGCCCATCGCCTCGGCTATCAGGTCATCGTGCTGGATCCGGATCCCGCCAGCATCGCCGGCGCCGCTGCCGATGATCAGATCATCGCAGCCTATGACGACGCCGATGCCCTGGCCGAACTTGCCCGCCGCTGTGAGGCCATCACCTGCGAGTTCGAGAACGTGCCCGCCGCCTCCCTGGCCCTGCTGGAACAGCACAAGCCGGTGCGTCCGGCCGCCAGCGCGGTGCGCGTCTGTCAGGATCGCCGTGAAGAGAAAGCCTTCCTGGCCCGCGCCGGCGTGCCCGTCGCGCCGAACCTGACCCTGCTGCCCCACGAGCCGCTGCCCGAGCTGCCGGATCACCTCTTCCCCGCCATCCTCAAGACCGCCCGCGAGGGTTATGACGGCAAGGGGCAGTGGACCATTCACCAGGCCAGCGAGCTGCCGGCCGCCCTGGCCGCCAGCGGCGTACCCTGCGTGCTGGAAAAACGCCTGCCACTGGAAGGGGAGTTTGCCCTGACGCTGGCGCGCAGCCCGAGCGGTGCCATCAGCGCCCTGCCCCTGGTGCAGAACTGGCACAGCGGCGGCATCCTGGATCAGACCCGCTCTCCGGCCAACGTGCCTGCCCTGGAGGCCGAGGCTCAGCGCATCGCCGAGCACATCATCGCCGCCCTCGACTACGTGGGCGTGCTGACGGTGGAGTTCTTCCTGGTCGGCGGCCAGCTGCTGGTCAACGAGATGGCGCCCCGCCCCCACAACTCGGGTCATCCCAGCATCGACAACGCCGGCTGCAGCCAGTTTGAGCTGCAGGTACGCGCCCTGTGCGATCTGCCCCTGCCAGCAAAGGCCGAGGTGCAACCCGCCATCCTGCTCAACCTGCTCGGTGATCTGTGGCAAGACGGCACCCCGGACTGGGCCGGCGCCCTGGCCCTGCCCGGGGTGCACCTGCACCTCTACGGCAAGGGCGAGGCCCGTCCCGGTCGCAAGATGGGCCACGTCACCGTCACCGGCCGCGACTGGCCGACGGTCGAAGCCACCGCGCACCAGTTGCGTGCCCTGCTGGGCCTGCCGCCGCGCTAAGCGCCGCTTGCGCCAACGACAAGACCCGGGCCTTGGCCCGGGTCTTTTTTATGGTGCTGCCTTCAGACGAAGAGTCAGGCCCGTTCGGCAGAGACAGTGACGGGAGCCGGCAGGCGGATGGTGAGGGAGAGCACCAGCGCCACCACCAGCAACACCAGGATCAGGTTGAAGGTCGCCATGAAGCCGCCGAACAGGGAGGCCACGATGGAGCCGATGATGCTGCCCAAGCCGAAGCCCAGATAGATGACGCCGTAGTTCTTGGTCAGGTTGTTGAGGCCGAAGAAGTCGCTCACCAGCGAAGGGTAGACGGTGATGGTGCCACCGAAGCTGAACGCTACGCAGGCCACCGCCACGAAGAAGAGGTTGGCATTGAGCGGCACGAACAACAGCAGCGCCATGCCGGCCAGAGTAATCAGCTGGGCGATGGTGATGACACGGATGCGGGACATCTTGTCGGAGAGGACACCCAGCACCAGCCGGCCGCCCAGGTTGGCCATGGCGATGATGGCGACGGCGTTGGCGGCGACTACGGCCGGCAGGCCCACCATCTTCTCGCCGATGTCCTTGGCCACGCCGATGACGTAGAGACCGCTCATGCAGGCGGTGAGGAACATCAGCGCCAGCATCCAGTACTGCGGCTTGCGCATCGCCTCGGCCAGAGTGAAGTCGCGGCTCTCGCTCTGCTGCACGGCGGCCGCCTGCTTGGGCGCATCCTTCATCAGCATGCCACCCACCAGCACCATGGACATGGCGATCAGCCCCCACAGCTGGAAGGTGGTCTCCAGGCCGTTGCTGGAGAGCAGCAACAGGTTGATGTACTTGAAGCCCAGGCTGCCGAGGCCATAGGCACCGATGGAGCAGGCGGAGATGAGCCCCTTGCGCTCCGGGAACCACTTCACGCAGTTGGAGAGGGTCATCAGGTAACCGGTACCGTCGGCAAAACCGACCAGGATGCCGGCGCAGAGGTAGAGCATCGCCAGGTTGCTGGCGTGGGCGGTGAGGAAGAAGCCGATGCCGAGCAGCACGCCGGCCCCCAGGGTGACGTTGCGCACCCCGAACCGCTCCTGCAGCTTGCCCGCCAGGGAGGAGGCGACCGCAAGCGACAGGCTGAGCAGGCCGAAGGCGAAGGCAACCTGGCTGACCGGCTCGTCCAGCTTGTCTGAGAGCTGGGCGTTGAACAGGCTCCAGGTGTAAACGGATCCCAGCGCGAACTGGGTGATGATGGTCCCCAACAGGGTGAGGTAGCGGGTGCGATTCATCTCTTTGGTCATGATGCGTCTCGGTCAATGGCCTTAAGGAAACTGGGGCCACTATAGGCAAGACGCCACTCCCGCCGACCGATTAAGGCATGAAATGCAGATCGGCGGGAATGAATGACAATCAGAGGCGCATCAGCTGACGGAACGCCTTGATGTTGCTGCGGCTGACCGGCACCTCGAACGGCAGGTCATGGAGCCGGATGAGATAGGTGCTGTTGAACCAGGGCACTATCTCGCGGATCTTGTTGATGTTGACGCAGTAGGAGCGGTGGCAGCGGAAGAACCCTTCGGCAGGCAGCCGGCTGACGAACTCGCTGAGGGTCATGGTCATCACGTAACGGTCATCGCGGGTGTAGACATGAGTGAGCTTTTCGTCGGCTTCCGCGTAGTAGATCTGCTCGCAGGGGGTGACTATGATGCGCTCCCCCTTCACCAGGTTGACGGTGCGATTCTGTGGCGCCCTCGGCTCGACCACAAGATCCGCCTGAACCTTGTCAGCCAGCTCGAGCTTTTGCAGCAGGCTGATGAGACGCGGTTCGTTGTAGGGCTTGAGGATGTAGTCAAACGCCTCCAGCTCGAACGCCTCCACCGCAAACTCCTTGTAGGCGGTGACGAAGACGATGTGGGGCGGGTGGCTGGACTTGTGCAGATTCTTGGCCAGCAGCAGGCCATCGATGGCAGGGATCTGGATGTCGAGGAAGACCACGTCCACCTCGTGATCCTGCAGGTACTTGAACGCCTCCAGCCCGTCCTCGAAGCTCGCCACTATCTCGATGGTGCTGTGCTGCCCCACCAGATAGGCCAGCTCCTCGCGGGCGAGGTATTCGTCTTCCACTATGATGGCTTTCAGCATGGCATTGCCCCCTGAGGGAACGCAGGAGAGGCCAGCTCCTCCCGCATCAAATACTCATCCTCGACAATAATGGCTTTCAACATGACAACGCCTCACAAGTCAGACACTTATCTTCCACTATGATGGCCTTCAACATGGCATCGACTCCTGATCCGGCAGATAGAAACTCACTTCGGTACCCGGCTCCAGCCGCTTGAGGTGCAGGCCGTCCCCGTAGAGCAGCTTGACTCGCTGATGCACGTTCATCAGGCCGATGCTGCGGCTCTCCACCCGGCCAGCGGCGACCCCGTCGATCACCGCCTGGCTGATGCCGAACCCCGTGTCCCGCACCGCCACCCGGATGCCACCCGCCAGCTGTTTCACCTCGATGGTGACCCGACCCAGCGCGCTGCGGGGCTGGATGCCGTGCAGGATGGCGTTTTCCACCAGCGGCTGCAACAGCAGGCTCGGCACCTGGATGTGCACGTCGTCCACCTCGAACACCACCTCCAGCTTGTCGCCGAAGCGGGCCTGCTCGATGGCCACGTAGTCGCGCACCTGCTGCAGCTCCTCCTGGATATCGATGAGGGTGTCCCCCTTGTTGAGGTTGTAACGCAGGTAGTCCGCCAGGTTGGCGATGAGCTGGCGCGCCTGCTGGGGACGGATGCGGATCAGCGACGAGATGGCGTTGAGAGCGTTGAACAGGAAGTGCGGGTTGATCTTGCTCTGCAGCGCGGTGAACTCCGCCTTGCGGGTCATCTCTTTGAGTTGCTCGATGCGCGACACCTCCATCTGGGTGGAGATGAGCTGGGAGAGGCCCACCGCCATCTCCTTGAGAGAACTGGTGATGCTGTGGGTGCGGCGATAGTAGATCTTGAGAGTACCGCTGACGGCGCCGTTTTCTCGCAGCGGAATAATGATGACCGAGTGGAAATCGGAGAGGTGATACTGGCGCAGATCGTTGTTGATGATGATCTGGTCGAGCAGCACCGCCTTGCGGGTCATGCCGCTGATGGCGTGATGCTCGTCCAGCGCGTAGTAATCCTTGCCCACCCCCACATAAGCCAGCACGTCATGGGTATCGGTGATGGCCACCGCATCGGCGCTGATCTCGCGCCGGATGACGTCACACACCTGGCTCAGGGAGTGGCGGTCGATGTTCTGGAAAAACGGCAGGGTCTGGTTGGCGATATCCAGCGCCAGCTTGGCCTGCTTGGCGGCGATCAGCTCCTTCTCGTCATCCAGATCCTGCACCAGCTTGATGATGAGGCCGATGCATAGCGTCCCGGCGATCATCGGATAGGCGATGTGGTTGACGATCTCCACCCCCACCGCATGGGGCTCGGTCAGCTGCCAGATGAGCAGCATGGTCAGCCCCTCGCAGGCCATCCCCGCCAGAATGCCGTAGAGCCAGAGCCGCGACTTGCGGCATCTCAGGTGCAGCCAGGTGGCCAGCAGACCTGCGATGATGCTGGCGATAAGGCAGGGGATGGAAGTGTGACCATCCATGTCGATGAGGTAGCGGTGCAACCCCGAGATGACCCCGGCCGGAATGCCGACCCAGGGGCCGAACAGGATGCCGCCCGAAATGATGGCGATGATCCGCACGTTGATGAGCGCCCCCTCTATGGGGATGCCGGTATAGGTGCTGAACACCGCAAACAGGCAGAAGATGGCGGCGACCAGCACCAGTTCGGCCGGAGTGTGATCCCGCTTCTGAAACAGGCGCTGGAATGGCCGGGTACGGGTCAGGAAGAACAGGGTCATCAGCATCAGGGCGGCCCGTTCGAACACCGCCAGCAGCATCATCTGATTTTCAAGCATGGATACCTCAAGACCGCGACAAGTAGGAGCCCACTATAGGGATGGTGAGCTCGGCCACCGCTGACCGGGATCAAGGAGAGAGGGCGAGTCACCGCGCCAGAAACGAAAAAGCCCCGCGCCAGCACGCGGGGCCTGACAAACAATCCTCATCAGGAGAGGGTGGCCAACCTGGCCGCAAACCCCATAAAGAAGAGGCCGATGAGACCGTTGCCCAGCTTGGCGAGGCGCACCTTGCGCGCAAAGAAACGGGCCATCAGGGTACCGCCGAAGATCAGCAGGCTCAGATAGACGAAGCTCATCGCCTCCAGCATGCCCGCCAGCACCAGATAGGAGAGCCAGGTGTGGGCATAATTGAAGTCGATGAACTGCACGAAAAAGGAGACGTAGAACAGGATCGCCTTGGGGTTGGTGAGGCTTAAGGTCAGGGCCTTGCTGAAATAGCGCTCTCCCGCGTCTATCTCGGACTCCTCTCCTTCCCGTCTGGCGATGAAGTTGGCGTGCAGTATCTTCACCCCCAGATAGAGCAGATAGATGGCGCCGAGGTAACGCACCAGGGTGAACAGCAGGGGGGTGGT
Source organism: Aeromonas sp. 19NY04SH05-1 (assembly GCF_040581895.1). Taxonomy (NCBI): domain Bacteria; kingdom Pseudomonadati; phylum Pseudomonadota; class Gammaproteobacteria; order Aeromonadales; family Aeromonadaceae; genus Aeromonas; species Aeromonas sp. 19NY04SH05-1. The sequence goes on from NZ_CP095328.1 coordinate 4,539,518, forward strand.
ACGGATGAGGGAGGCGACCCCCAGATAGGCGCAGAAGATCAGGATGGCATCGCCGACGAATACCCCAAGAGCGGCGCGATATCCCGGCCCAATGCCACGGCTGGCGCCGGTGCGCAGCACGTAAAACGAGTTGGGGCCCGGCGCTATGATGATGAAGAAAAGACCCACCAGATAGGTCCAGACGTTGATGACCCCCAGGCTCTCAAACATCGGCCACCTCCGTTCTTGTCATCGACCAGGCCGCGACATCAATGCCATCCAAGCGTTCGTACATGTTGCCCCCGAGAGACGGAGGACACCTGTGCAGAGGCGCCCTCCCGGATGAAAGAGTGAACAACCACTCTATACCAATCTCTGGCAGGTCGGAAACCGTCGCATAAAAAAGCGGCAAACATGCCCTATTCCGTTAGTAAACCGGCGGCAATCACAACGCTGCCGGCGATCAGCAGTATTGACCGGCGACCCAGCCGGAGGACCAGGCCCACTGGAAGTTGTAGCCGCCGAGCCAACCGGTCACATCCACCACTTCGCCGACGAAGTAGAGGCCGGGCACCTTGCGCGCCTCCATGGTCTTGGAGGAGAGCTCATTGGTGTCGACGCCCCCCAGGGTTACCTCGGCGGTGCGATACCCCTCGGTGCCGTTGGGCAGGATCTGCCAGTCTCCCAGCAGGGTGGCAATAGCCTCCAGCTCCCGCTCGTTGTACTGGCGCATCGGCTTGCTGTCGAGCTGGCCCAGCTCCACCAGCTTGTCGACGAAGCGCTTGGGCAACTCGCGCCCCAGCACGGTTTTCAGCTCCTGGGCTGGATGGGCCTGGACCCACTCCCGCAGGGCGGCCGCAATGTCGAGCTCCGGCAGCAGGTTGATGTGGATCTTCTCGCCGGCGTGCCAGTAAGAGGAGATCTGCAGAATGACGGGGCCGGAGAGGCCACGGTGGGTGAACAGCATGGCCTCCTTGAAGCGGGTGCCATCCTCGGCGGTCACCGCCACCGGCAGGCTGATGCCCGCCAGATCGGCAAAGGCCTCTTTTTCGGCCTGATGCAGGGTGAAGGGCACCAGACCGGCACGGGTCGGCAGTACCTTGAGGCCAAACTGCTCCGCCAGCTTGAAGCCATAAGGGGTGGCGCCGAGCTTGGGCATGGAGAGGCCGCCGGTGGCCACCACCAGCGAGTGGCAACGCACCTCTCCCTTGCTGGTCGCCAGCACGAAGCCCTCGTCACCCTTGCTGACGGCGAGGATCTCGGTCTGGCACTGCAGGGTCACCCCGGCCCAGTCGCACTCGGTGAGCAGCACGTCGACGATATCCTTGGCGCTCTCGAGGCAGAACAGCTGCCCCAGGGTGCGCTCGTGATAGTTGACCCCGTGGCGATCCACCAGATCGATGAAATCCTGCTGGGTGTAACGGGCCAGCGCCGACTTGCTGAAGTGGGGATTGGCGGAGAGGTAGGCGTGGGCCCCCGCTTGATGGTTGGTGAAGTTGCAGCGGCCACCGCCGCTGATGAGGATCTTGCGGCCCGGTTTCTTGGCATTGTCGAGCACCAGCACGGAACGGCCCCGATAGCCCGCCTGCGCCGCACACATCAGCCCGGCCGCACCGGCCCCGATCACCACCACATCCACTTGCATCATCACAGCCTTACTCATCAAACGACCAACCAACACGGCCCAGGGAAATACAGCAGGGTCGCCATTGTGCCCGGCGGCCACCACCACTGCGGTTTTCGCCCCGAGACAATAGAAAACGGCCCGTAAAAGGGCCGTCATTGTACTGGCTGAACACTAAGTGTCCACGACTATCAGGCGTTGCCGTCCATGATGCTGGCCGGCGCGCCCTTGGCCAGCTCGGCCAGCTCCTTGTCGATGAAGTAGAGGCCCTTGCCATCCTCGCCCACCAGACCCAGGCGATCGACGATGCTCTTGAACAGCTTCTCCTCTTCGTGCTGCTCGGCCACATACCACTGCAGGAAGTTGAAGGTGGAGTAGTCTTGGGTGGTGAAGGCCACATGAGCCAGGCCGTTGATGCACTTGGTGATGTGGTATTCATGCTCCAGGGTGGTGCGGAACACGTCACCCAGCGACTTGAACTCGTGGGGAGGCGCATCGATGGCACCCAGCTTGGGCATGGCGCCGGTCTCGCTCACATAGGTGAACAGACGCTCCATATGCTGGCGCTCCTCGACCGCGTGCTGGCGCAGGAAGGTGGCGGCCCCTTCGAAGCCCTTGTCTTCGCACCAGGCGCTCATCTGCAGATAGAGATTGGAGGAGTAGAACTCCAGGTTAATCTGTTCGTTCAACTTTTCGATCATGGGTTGGGCCAACATACTGATTCTCCACTGTGATTTGGTATCGATTGTCGCCACACTCAGGTTGCGAATCAACCCGCCAACGGGAGGGAGATCCCATTTCCTGCTCGCTTAAGGGATCAGCTCGGTGAGCGAGGCGACATCCACGGGCGCACCATAATCCACGCCAGTCAGCTCGAAACCATTGAGCTGCATGAAATCCCGGCGCAGGCCGGCGAAATCCCCCAGGGCGTGGAAGTTGTCCGGCGTTACCTTGGGCCAGAGCGCCGAGACGGCGGCCTGAATGGCCGGATCCAGCTCGTGGTCATCCATCCGGATCAGCCGGTTGCCATCGGCCACCACCCCATTGGGCCCGTACATCTTGCCGGCAAACAGCCGCTGCATCTGCTCGATACAGCCTTCGTGCACCCCGCGCTCCTTCATCACCCCCATCAGCAGGCCGAGATAAACCGGCAGCACCGGAATATAGGCACTCGCCTTGGTCACCAGCGCCTTGCACACCGACACCCAGGCGTGGCCACCGATTTGTGCCAGTTGCAGGTTGATGGTCTCGGCGGTGGCATGCAGATGCTCCTTGGCATAACCGATGGTGCCGTCCCGATAGAGGGGATAGGTCGATTCGGGGCCGATATAGGAGTAGGCCACCGTCTGGGCGCCGGGCGCCAGGCAATCCGCCTGCTGCAGCGCCTGCAACCAGAGCTGCCAATCCTCGCCCCCCATCACGGTGACGGTATCGCGGATCTCCTCCGGGGTAGCCGGCGCCAGGGATTGCTGCACCAGGGCATCGCGCTCCAGATCCAGCCCCCAGCCGCTGAAGGGCTGGCCCGTGCTCTTGAGCACGGAACGCACCTGGCTACCATCGGCCAACACCCGGATGCCGCTCGCCAGCGAGTAGATCACCAGATCCACCTGCCCGAGCTGCTGGCGAATGGTCTCGATGGCCTGCTGGCGCATGGTGTCGGAAAAAGCGTCACCGATCAGGTTGATGGCGATGCGTCCGGCCTGCTCCGCCGCCTGCCGAAACCAGATGTTGTTGTACCAGCCGGCGCTGCCAAGCCCCTTGTCGGAGGGGCCGCGCTCGAACGAGATACCTATGGTGTCGGCACCAGCGCCGAAGGTGAGCGCGATGCGCGACGCCAGCCCGAAACCGGACGAAGCCCCCAGCACCAGCACCCGTTTGGGCCCGTTGAACGGGCCTGCGGCCCTGACACTGGCGATCTGCTGCTGCACGGCGGCCCGGCAGCCGATGGGGTGGCAGTTGCGGGCGACGCAGCCCTGGATCTGGGGAGTAATGATCATGACGGTGTCTCCAAGGGAATTGGCTACAGCATAACCAAGCGCAGGGAGATTACCTTGATACCGGACGGATTCCGGAGAAGAAAAACGGCAGAAAAACAAAAGGGAGCCGAGGCTCCCCAAAGCGGTATTCAAATGCTTTTTGTTGTTTTGTGTTCATTGCGAAGCACGGGCACATCCTATGCCTCTCCCTGCCGCCGAGCAAGCCGGGGGATGTGACCCGCTTCAAACTATTGTTTATTTAATGTACAAACAATGCTGTTGCTGCGAGCAAGCGCACGCTCCTGACAACCATTCAAGCCCGTTCAAATCCCTAAACTGTGCCCTCGGCACCATTTTAGTTTCAGCGGAGATTGGTATAGTGGGCTCAGGATCAGTGAGGAGATATCCCATGAGTGGAACCTATTACAAACACATTCTGGCCGCGATCGATCTGTCGGAAGACAACCGCAAGGTGATCGAGAAGGCGGTCGATCGGGCCCGTTCCAACGGCGCCAAGTTGTCGGTGATCCATGTCGATGTGGACCTCAAGGACCTCTACACCGAGATGATCGATATCGACATCGACAACGTGCAGGATCAGGTGATCGCCGAGGCGAAGGAGAAGCTGGAGACCTTCCTGGCCTCGGTGGACTACCCCATCGAGAAGAAGCTGGTGATCTGCGGCGACCTCAGCGAGCGGGTCAACCAGGCGGTCAAGGATTACCAGATCGACCTGCTGGTGTGCGGCCATCGCCAGAGCTTCTGGAGCCTGCTCACCTCCAGCGCCCGCCAGCTGATGAATACTGTGCCCTGCGATCTGCTGGTGGTGCCCTTGCAGAAGTGATCAAACAGGCGTAGCTTGATTTGCCATGAATATGACCATCTTCACTCACAACTACTGGTGGTGCTGCTTCTAAACAGGCGGCACTGCTTTTCTATGTGAAATTTTCCCGAAGAAAACACCGTGACCGCCGAGAGGCGGTCAACTGTTTTTACTCCCTTGTCGCCTCCCGGCCCACCCCCAACTGGAGAGAGTGACATGCAAAACCCCGTTATCCTGACCGGCGATCGCCCCACCGGCAAACTGCACATAGGCCACTATGTCGGCTCACTGCGCCAGCGCGTCGAGGCCCAGCACCATTACCGCCAGTTCGTGATGATCGCCGATCTGCAGGCGCTGACCGACAATGGCCACAACCCGGCCAAGGTGACCGATCACGTGCTGGAAGTGATGGCCGACTATCTGGCCGCCGGTCTCGACCCCGCCAGGACCACCTTCTGCCTGCAAAGTGCCCTGCCCGCCCTCGCCGAGCTCACCACCTATTACCTCAATCTGGTCAGCGTCGCCCGGCTGGAGCGCAACCCCACCGTCAAGGCGGAGATCCAGCAAAAAGGGTTCGAGCGCAGCCTGCCGGCCGGTTTTCTGGTCTACCCGGTCAGCCAGGCCGCCGACATCACCGCCTTTCGCGCCACCCATGTGCCAGTGGGCGAGGATCAGCTGCCGATGCTGGAGCAGACCAACGAGATAGTGCGCCGCTTCAACGGTCTGGTGGGCAGGGAGGTGCTGACCGAATGCCAGCCGATCCTCAGCGACACCGGCCGCCTGCCCGGCATAGACGGCAAGGCCAAGATGTCCAAGTCCCTCGGCAACACCATAGAGCTCGGCATGTCGAGCGACGAGATCAAACAGGCGGTGTTCGCCATGTATACCGACCCGGACCACCTCAGGGTGAGCGATCCGGGGCGGGTGGAGGGCAATATTGTGTTCGCCTATCTGGATGCCTTCCATCCCGACAAGACGCTGGTAGCCGAGATGAAGGCCCACTACCAGCGCGGCGGCTTGGGAGACATACGCTGCAAGCAGGTGCTCAACGACTGCCTGCAAACCCTGCTCGCCCCCATGCGGGAGCGGCGCCAGGCCGCCATCGCCGACAAAGATAGCCTGCTGGCGTTGCTCTATCAGGGCACGGAGCAAGCCCGCCTTCTCACCGGCGAGGTGCTGGCCGAGGTGAAGGGCTCCTTGGGACTCGACTACTTCACCAGGCTACGCTGAGCGGGAGAGCCCAGCGCATCGTCGCCATAGAGGTCGAAGGCGATCCGGTGCAGCAGACTCTTGAACCAGCCGATCGCCTCGTCGTGGGCGGTGAGCGGGTGGCCCGCCATCAGATAGACGATGGGGATGGCGGGATCCAGCTGATGGAGGCGCAGCGGATAGTAGCGGCAGAAGTGGCGCCCGATCATCTCGGGCACCACAACAAGATAGCGGCCGGTCGCCATCAGCGGCGGCACCGCCATAAAGCTCGGCAACCTGACCCCCAGTTCACGCTCCACCCCGAACCGGGCCAGCCAGAGCTCCACCATGGCCTGGCTGTGACCCCAGCTGGAGGTGTGAATATGGGGTCGGCTGACCAGCTCGTGCGGGCCCAGTGCATCGGGCAATTCGCTGCCCAGCGGTGACAGGCAGACCAGCGGGTTGTTGAACCAGTCCTCGCGCCACAGCCGGGGCGAGAGGTGGTTGGCGCCGGCAAACCCGATCACCAGATCCAGCTCTCCCTTCTCCAGCTCCCGTTCGTAGTCGCTGTCCGCCAGCTCGCACACCTCCAGCCGACAGTGAGGCGCCTGCCGGTACAGCCGGTCCACCAGCACGGGGACCAGACCATGCTCTACCGATCCCGGGGTGGCGATGCGAAAGATCCGTCGTGCGCTGGCGGGATCGAACCCCTTGGCCTGACGCAACCCCTGCTCCAGCATGGCGAGCGCCTGACGCACCGGCCCGGCCAGCGCCTTGGCCCGCTCGGTCGACATCATCTCGCGACGGCTCATGACAAACAGCGGATCGTCGAGCGCCGTTCGCAACCGCCCCAGGGCGTGGCTGACGGTGGACTGGGAGAGGTGCAGCCGCTCGGCGGCACGGGTGACGTTGCGCTCCTGCATCAGCATGTCGAACACGGTGAGCAGGTTAAGGTCGAGGCGGGAGAGGGAGGTTTCCATCGATAATGACCATAGTTGAATGCCAACAATTCATTTTTGACATAGTAACAGATTACCTAGAATGCGCAGGCTCAATACATCGGAGATTAAAATGCGTAGCTATTTGTTATTGCTGGCCATTGGCCTGCTGTGGGGTTCCCAGTTCATCTTCATGCACCAGGCCGTTGCCGAGTTGCCCCCCATCCTGGTGGCTGCCGGTCGTGCCCTGTGCGGCAGCCTGACCCTGGGTCTGCTCTGCCTGTTCATGCGTCTCAAGAGCGAGCACACCCCGTGGCGTACCTACATGCTGATCGCCCTGCTGGATGCCACCATCCCCTTCATCATGGTGGCCTGGGGTCAGCAGTATGTGGATAGCGCCATCGCCGCCGTGGTGATGGGTTGTATCCCGTTTGTCACCATCCTGATGGCACCGCTGTTTATTTCTGGTGAAAGAATCACCAAGAGCGGCCTGCTCTCCGTGGTCATCGGCTTTGCCGGTGTGCTCACCCTGTTCTGGCCGAAACTCTCCCAGGGCATGAACGCCGGCCTGCTCGGCTCCATGGCCATCCTGTTCGGCGCCAGCTGCTTCGCCATCGGCCTGCTGATGATCAAGCGCTTTGCCAAAGACCATCCGGTCGTGGTGGCCCGCAACATCCTGATCTCCTCTGCCACCCAGCTGCTGATTGCCGCACCCTTCGTCGCCGATCTGAGCAGCCTGGCCATGCCGAGCAGCCAGGCCATCAACGCCATCGCCGTACTGGGCATCTTCTGTACCGGTCTGGTCTACTTCCTCTACATGGCGCTGATCCAGAAGGCAGGCCCGACCTTCGCCTCCTTCAGCAACTATCTGGTGCCGCTGTTCGGCGTCATGCTGGGTGCCCTGTTCCTCGGCGAGCAGATCCAGTCCACCACGGGTGTCGCACTGGCGTTGATCCTGGGTTCCGTCGCCATGAACCAGTGGGCCCAGCAACGCCGGGTGCAGCGTGAGGCACAGCTATGTCAGGCATCCTGACAACCCTGTGCGGCGGCCTGGTGTTGATTGCCAGCTGGCAATATCGCCAGCGGCTGGCCGGGGTGGTGGGCCTCTTGATGGTGCTGCTGCCCTGGTTCTTCGACAGCAAGCTGCAGGCGATGCTGAGCTATGCGCTAAGTGCCTGAGCTGACCTGAATGTGTGACGAGAGTGTGTCTCTCCTGTTTGTGGGACCGTTTTAAATAAAAAACCTCCGATTTGTCCCCGCTACCGGCGCCTTGCGCCGGTTTTTTTATACCTCTTTTCTTGCCGTCGCCGGCACTCATATCCGGTAGCGATAGCTCAGCCCCTCGTTCTTGCGCGGGCCGGTGATCTGCCAAGTGAGCAGAAAGCCGTTGTCGGTCGGCGTCAGCTCGGCACGGTAGTGATCCTGACCGCACAGGTGGGGCTCGGCGGTGAACCAGCGGCCATCTGCCCCCGGCCTCAGCTCGAACAATTCGACCGGTTTCTCGTGACGCAGGTGGGAGAGACACACTCCCTGTTCGGTGCGCTGCCACCAGAAGCGATTGTGCATAGCCAAAACCCGGCCATGGGGCGTGGTATAGCGGCCCGTTTCGACAAACAACCAGCCATCATGATGATCGGTCACCTGCACCTCCCCCTCCCCGCGACCATTCCAGTCGGTCGCCGAGCCCACTCCGTTGTTCGCCGCAAAGGCAAATGCTCCGATCTGTGGCAACTGGCACCATAAACGCTGGATCACGGCTTCCATCTCGGCCATCATAGCCCCCTTTCAAATTGACAACTGACGACAAATCAACCACATGAACTACTTGATAGGAGTTACCCTGCTCTGGTCATTCTCCTTTAGCCTGATTGGGGTCTACCTCGCCGGCCAGGTGGATGCCTACTTCTCGGTGCTGACCCGCATCGCCCTCGCCAGCCTGGTGTTTCTCCCCTTCCTGCGCCGCCGCTGGCTGCGACCCGAACTGGTGCTAAAGCTGATGGCACTCGGCGCCATCCAGCTCGGCATCATGTATCTCTTCTATTACCACTCCTTCCTGCTGCTGACGGTGCCGGAAGTGCTGGTGTTCACCATCTTCACCCCCATCTACGTCACCCTGATCCACGATCTGCTGGAGCGGCGCTTCAAGCCTGCCTATCTGTGGGGTGCCCTGCTGGCAGTAGCCGGCGCTGCCATCATCCGTTTCGACGGGCTGACCGAAAGCTACATCCTGGGATTCCTGGTGGTACAGGGGGCCAACATCTGCTTCGCCCTGGGCCAGGTCGGCTACAAGGTCGTGCTGGCCCGGGAGGCGGAGCAGCCGCCGCAACAGGCGATCTTCGGCTGCTTCTATCTGGGGGCCCTGGCCGTCGCCCTGCCCGCCTGGTGGCTGCTGGGCAAACCCCAGTATCCGACCAGCGAACTGCAGTGGGGCATATTGCTGTGGCTGGGGATTGGCGCCTCGGGACTTGGCTACTTCCTGTGGAACAAGGGGGCAACCCTGGTCAGCAGCGGCGTGCTGGCGATCATGAACAACGCGCTGATCCCGGCGGGCCTGCTGGTCAACCTGCTGCTCTGGGGCAAGGATACCGATCTGGTGCGGCTGGCCCTTGGCGGCCTCTTGATGCTGGCCTCCCTCAAGGTGTGCCAGCGCCACGCAACCACCTCCTCCTGACGACCGTCAACCGACGACAGTGTTGTGTTCCCGTCTGGCCTGGCCATGGCAGCTCGCCAGACGGGCCAGCAGGTGATCGAGCATCTCGCCGGGCTGACTCTGCACCAATCCGACACTGACGGTAACCGGCCGCTGGGGTAGCAAACTGGCATCGGCTATCTCGAGGCGCAGCCGCTCGGCGATCTCCAGGCCGCTCGCCCGCTCGGTTTGGGAGAGCATCAGAATAAAGCCATCCTCGTCCCAACGGGCGAAGGGATCTTCCCGGCGCAACTCGTGACGCACGATGCGCGCCAGCTTGGCCAGCATGGCGTCGCAGGCCGCCTCGCCAAACAGCTGCTGGATCTTGGTCATGTGATCGACGGAAAACTGCATCAGGCAGAAACTGCCGCTATCGGTCGCCAAACGATCCTCCAGCAGCAATTCGAAGCTGTTGCGGCTTTCCAGCCCGGTGAGGGGATCCGTGCCGTGACGCTCTTCAACCGACTCCTCGACCGAATCAAGATGGCGCACCGCCCCCAGCAGATAGCCGCGCTCGTCACGACGAATGCGCTCTTCCAGCCGGATGTAGTGGCCGTGGTGATGAAGGATGCGGTACTCGAGGCGCAGAGTGGCGCTGCGGCCACTCTGGCAGGCGAGCAGCGCTTCCTCCAGCCGGGAGACATCGTCGGGATGCACCCGATCCAGCCAGCCCATGTCATCCGGCCAGCTATCCCCCAGCCCCAACAGATGCAGGCAGCTGGGGTCCCGGCGCAGTCCCTGCTGCACAGACCAGGTCCAGAGCCCCGCCTCCAGCAGATTCATGGCGTCAGACAAGAGACCCGGGTCAAGCCGGGTCGTCACATCCACCAAAGGTGTCTTGAGTGTTTCCATGGGGCACCTCGAAACCAGATCTAAATAGCAGCAGCTCAATAAGTAACATTGGCTCCAGCGGCGAGCAACAGGGTCAGAGCGCTTTTCCCTGGTAGCCCTTCATCAGGGTTTGCCAGTTCTCCGGTACGAAGTGGAAACTGGTATGCAATTGGGCCTCTTTATTGAAAGAGCGCAGCAGTCGCTCCAGATTGGCCTTCTGCCACTCCCCCGGTGCGCGGATGGCGCCCTTGTCAAAGTCGATCACCCACACCTTCCCCGCCTTGTCGATCAACAGGTTGTGGCTGTTGAGATCGGCGTGATAGACGCCGGCGTCGTGCAGCTGGCGCACCGTCTGGCCGGCTTTGTGCCAGAGCTCTGGCGCAATCGGTCCCTGTTTGAGCAGGGCCACCATGTCTTTGGCACCGCGGATGCGCTCGATCAGGATGTCGGCACGATAGAAGGGCCCCTGCTTGACCATGCGGGCACCAAACGGACGTGGCACCGGCAGCCCCAGCTCGCTCAACCTGGCGAGCAGAGTGTATTCGGCCATGGCGCGGCTCGATTCCACTCCTTCGAACCAGAAGCGATCCCGTACCACCTTGCCCACCATGCCGCCACGATAGTAGTGGCGCAGCACCAGATGGCGGGATTCATCCTTGACGAACCAGGTCACTCCGCGACCTAGAGAGGTCCCCACCACCTGTCGATTGCTCTGCCACCAGGCAGGATCGAATAACTGGGGAGAGGGGTCGCGAAAGGCCCCTTCGGCATACCAGCAAATTTGGTTGTGTTCGGTCTGTATTCGCATCATGAGCTCCCGCTCGGTGGGTCATTGCTCGCTAGGTTTGCAACTGCGATGAGGCTGTCGTGGCAACCACCTGCAATATGGTCAATATCCTGTGCCGGCACAGGTCAGCCACAACCGGGAGGTCATGGCGAAACCGGGCTGGCGATTGCGCGCAATTTTACAATCCACAGGGGAGTTTGCATAATGCCATCCACCCTTTTTGCCAGCCGTGCCGCACATCATGCCGCTATTTCAAACGCCTCCTTCCTCCATCTGCATCCTGCGGCTCTCCGCCATCGGCGATTGTTGCCACGCGCTGGCACTGGTTCGCGTTATTCAACGGGAGTGGCCGCAGACCCGCATCACCTGGATCACCGGTAAAATCGAGGCCACCCTGTTCGCCGATCTGCCTGGGGTGGAGGTCATTGCCTTCGACAAGAGCAAGGGTTGGCGTGGCTATCGCGATCTGTGGCACACCCTCAAGGGACGCAAGTTCGATGCCCTGCTGCACCTGCAGGCCGCCATGCGGGCCAGCATTGCCACCCTCGGCATCAGGGCAAACATCAAACTCGGTTTCGACAAGGAGCGGGCCAACGACGGCCAGTGGCTGTTCACCAATCACAGGGTGCCCTCTCCCGCTTCTCCCCATGTGCTGGACGGCTTTCTCGCCTTCGCCAGGGAACTCGGCATCCGGGATCTGACGCCGGACTGGCAGTTGCCCATCTGCGCCGAGCACCAGGCCTGGGCCCAGGAGAAGATTGCTGGCAAGCCGACCCTGCTCATCTGCGCCGCCGCCAGCAAGCCTTTCAAGAATTGGACCGCCGCAGGCTATGCTGCGCTGGCGGATCACGCTGCGAGCAAGGGATTCCAGGTCTATCTGTGCGGCGGCCCAGCCAAACTGGAGCGGGATCTGGCCGCCGACATCCAGCGACTGAGCCACAGCAAGCCGGTGGATCTGGTGGGTCAGACCAACCTCAAACAGCTACTGGCACTGATTGGTGAGGCCAGTCTGGTGCTGGCGCCCGATACCGGCCCCGCCCACATGGCCACCCTGGTGGGCACGCCGGTGATCGGTCTCTATGCCCATCACAACCCGGATCGCACCGGCCCCTATCTGTGCCGCGATTATGTGGTCAGCGTCTATCAGGAACTGATTGAGCAGGAGACCGGCAAGCCGCTGGCCGAACTGGGTTGGCGCACCCGCCTCAAGGATCCGGATGCCATGGGCAAGATCAGCAGCGAGCGGGTCATTGCCGCCTTTGACAAGCTGTGTGCCGATAAACATCTGCCCGGGCAATTCGAAAATCCCGAGCAATAAGGCAGGGATAACCTGATGGCCCCGCCCCAATAGCCACGGCAAAATGGCAACCAATGTGGGTTACGCTCCCGCAGCAAGCTACGAATCCTTTGATCGGCTGGAATATGATTCCGGCCGTTTTTTTATTCGCCACCTTCTGTTAAAATTCGCCGCCTTTACATCCCCCTGATTCTGAATTTTTCCGCGTTTTGCGTTGGGCTGTCTCCCTTTCGGGCACAAGACGGCGGCCTCTGCTACAACCAAAAACACGGTTATCGATTAAAGGTAATAACATGGCGCAACAAGGCACTCTCTACATCATCTCCTCCCCGAGCGGTGCGGGTAAATCCAGCCTGCTCAATGCCTTGCTGACTCACCATAACGCGGCTGGCAAGATGCAGCTGTCGGTCTCCCACACCACTCGTGCCACCCGCCCCGGTGAAGAAAATGGCGTTCACTACCATTTCGTCCCGGTGGAAGAGTTCAAGTCGCTGATCGAGCGCGGTGATTTTCTGGAGTGGGCCGAAGTGTTCGGCAACTACTACGGTACCTCTCGCGCCGCCATCGAGGCCTGCCTGGCCCAGGGCATCGACGTCTTCCTCGATATTGACTGGCAGGGTGCCCGCCAGATCCGTGAACTGATGCCGACCAAATCCATCTTCATCCTGCCTCCCAGCCGTGAAGAGCTGGAACGCCGCCTGATTGGCCGCGGCCAGGACAGCGCCGAGGTGATCAAGGGGCGGATGGAGAAAGCCATTGCCGAAATGGTGCACTATGACGAATATGACTATGTCATTATCAATGAAGACTTTGAGCTGGCACTGTTCCAGCTGAGGGCCATTATTGAGTGCCAACGGCTGGAAATGCGTCAGCAACAGCAGGCACAACAAAACTTGCTGCAACAGTTACTGGCAGAGTAAGCCAAAAACGAGTAAACTTTTGCGTCATTTTTAAACACCGCTTTTCTAAACACAGAAAGCCCACATACTGGAGTCCTGCATGGCACGCGTTACTGTAGAAGATGCTGTAAAACAGGTTGGTAACCGTTTTGACCTGGTGCTGGTCGCCGCACGCCGCGCCCGTCAAATCGCGGTTCAAGGCAAAGATCCCCTGGTTGAAGAAGAGAACGACAAGCCGACCGTGATCGCCCTGCGTGAGATCGAGCTGGGTCTGGTAAACAACCAGGTAATGGACACCCAGGACCGTTACGAGCAGCAAGAGCAGGAAGCCGCTGAGCTGGCTGCCGTTGCTGCCATCGCCGAAGGCCGCGGTTAAGTCATTCTTTCGGTTGGCACCCGCCCGGGTGCCGACTGTTCATCCCCATTTACAACCGCTCCAAAACCTCGCAAACTCAGGGCTATACCCTCGATTCCACGAATTGCCGTTTCACCGCAGCGGGGACTGTCTTGTATTTATTTGAAAATCTTAAAGAAATAGCCAGTTCCTACCTGCCGGCAGAGCAGGTCGAGAAGCTCAGGCAAGCCTATGTGGTGGCCCGTGATGCTCACCAGGGTCAGCTGCGTTCCAGTGGTGAACCCTATATCACCCACCCGGTCGCCGTGGCCCGCATTCTGGGCGACATGCGCCTCGATCATGAAACCCTGATGGCCGCCGTGCTGCACGACGTCATCGAAGATACCCCCGTTACCAAAGACGACCTGGCCGAGCAGTTTGGCGACGCCGTGGCCGAGCTGGTTTCCGGTGTCTCCAAGCTCGACAAGCTGAAATTTCGTGATCGCAAGGAAGCCCAGGCCGAAAACTTTCGCAAGATGGTGATGGCCATGACCCAGGATATCCGGGTCATCCTGATCAAGCTCGCCGACCGCACCCACAACATGCGTACCCTGGGTTCACTACGCCCCGACAAGCGCCGCCGCATCGCCCGCGAGACCCTCGAGATCTTCGCCCCCATCGCCAACCGCCTCGGTATTCACACCATGAAGAACGAGCTGGAAGAGCTGGGCTTTGAGGCGCTCTATCCCATGCGCTCTCGGGTGCTGCGCGAATCGGTGCGCCGTGCCCGTGGCAATCGCCGCGAGATCATCGACTCCATCCAGAGCGAAATCAGTGGCCGGTTGCGGGAGGCGGGTATCGAGGCCCAGGTGAGCGGCCGCGAGAAGAACCTCTTCTCCATCTACAACAAGATGGAAAAGAAGGAGCTGCAGTTTCATGAGGTAATGGATATCTACGCCTTCCGGGTCAAGGTGAAGGATATCGATACCTGCTACCGGGTACTTGGCCAGATGCACAGCCTCTACAAGCCGCGCCCCGGTCGCTTCAAGGATTACATCGCCATCCCCAAGACCAACGGCTACCAGTCCCTGCACACCTCCCTGGTGGGGCCGCACGGGGTGCCGGTGGAGGTGCAGATCCGCACCGAGTTCATGGACCAGATGGCCGACAAGGGGGTTGCCGCCCATTGGGCCTACAAGCAGGATGGCGACAGCTCGGGCACCACGGCCCAGATCCGCGCCCAGCGCTGGATGCAGAGCCTGCTTGAGCTGCAGCAGAGCGCCGGCAGCTCCTTTGAATTCATCGAGGGGGTCAAAACCGATCTCTTCCCGGACGAAATCTATGTCTTCACCCCGGAAGGGCGCATCATGGAGCTGCCCGCCGGCGCCACCCCGGTGGATTTCGCCTACACGGTACACACCGACATCGGCCACGCCTGCGTCGGCTCCCGGGTCGACCGCCATCCCTATCCCCTGAGCAGCCCGCTGCACTCGGGCCAGACGGTGGAAATTATCACGGCCCCCGGCGCCCGCCCGAACGCGGCCTGGCTCAACTTCGTGGTGACCACCAAGGCGCGCTCCAAGATCCGCCAGTTCCTCAAGAACCTGCGCACCGAAGAGTCGGTGGTGTTGGGCCGTCGCCTGCTCAACCATGCGCTGGGCGCCAAGAACATCGAAGACATCCCCGAGCCACGCATCAAGCAGGTGCTGGCCGATACCAAGCACGAGAACCTGCAGGGGCTGCTGGCCGACGTGGGTCTTGGCAACGCCATGAGCGTCATGGTGGCGCGCCGCATGCTGGGTGACGAACTGCCGCCGGAAGATCAACCCAAGTCCAGCAGCAAGAAGATGCCGATCAAGGGTGCCGACGGCATGCTGGTCACCTTCGCCAACTGCTGCCGCCCGATCCCCGGGGACGCCATCATCGCCCATATCAGCCCGGGCAAGGGGCTGGTGATCCACCAGGAAGCCTGCCGTAACATCAAGGGCTACAGCAAGGAACCGGACAAGTACCTGCCGGTCCAGTGGGAAGTGGACAAGGAGCAGGAACAGGAGTTCCGCACTGGCATCAGCATCGAGATCATCAACCATCAGGGTGCCCTGGCCGAGCTGGCCAACGTGATCGCCGCCACCGGCGCCAACATCCACGCCATCAGCACCGAAGAGAAGGATGGCCGGGTCTATCAGGTCAGCCTGCTCATCACCACCAAGAGCCGTATCCACCTGGCCAACATCATGCGCAAGATCCGCGTGATGCCCAACGTGCTCAAGGTGAGCCGACAGAAGAACTGAACACAGGCGGCGCAAGCCGCCTGCTGTTTTTACAGAGACAATGGAATGGCCCACTGCGCTGCCAGCGCGCCACCGGCATGCCAGCCCGATATGACCATCTGCAGCACCAGCCTCATCGCATAGAAACTGATATGACACCTGAACGCTTTAAACGGATTTCCGACATGCTGGCCCAGCGCCAACTCGATTTGACCGTCTGTATGGAAGAGGTGCACAAGCCTCACAATCTGGCCGCCATCGTGCGCACCGCCGATGCCATCGGCATCCATCGGGTACACGCCGTCTGGCCCAAGAGCTGGATCCATAAGCGCAAGGGCACCGCCCGCGGCAGCCAGAACTGGGTGGACGTGAAACTGCACCCGGACATCGACAGCGCAGTGGCCGAGCTCAAAGCCAGCGGCATGCAGATCCTGGCAACCCACCTCTCCGACAGCTCGGTGGACTTTCGCGCCATTGACTACACCAAACCCACCGCCATCCTGGTGGGCCAGGAGAAGCACGGCATCGGCGAAGAGGCGCTGGCCCTGGCCGATCACCATATCGTCATCCCCATGGTGGGCATGGTGCAGTCTCTCAACGTCTCGGTGGCGGCCGCCGCCATTCTCTACGAAGCCCAGCGCCAGCGCGAGCTGGCCGGCTGCTATCAACGCGGCTGCCCGCTCAGCCTGGAAGAGCAGAACAGCATACTGTTCGAGGGGGGTTACCCCGTCTATGCCCAGCTCTGCAAAGAGAAAGAGATGCCCTATCCCCAGCTCGGCCCGGCCGGCGAGATCCTGGCGGACGAGCGCTGGTGGCAGCAGATGCAGCTGACCCGCAAGGGGTGGGCTGCCCAGCAGGAAGAGGATGAATGGCAGGAGCAATGATGGAAAATCCATTCGGTAGCTGGCTGGAATCCCAAGTAATACGGGATCACCTGACCAATCCCAATATCGAGGCCGGGGAGTACAGCTACTACTCCGGCTACTACCACGGCAAATCATTCGAAGATCACTGTGTGCGCTACCTGCTCGGCGATGGGTCGACCCGCGCCACCTGGGAGAGCGGTATTTGGGGTGACGTAGATCGCCTCATCATCGGCAAGTTCTGCTCCATCGGCTCGGGGGCCACCTTCTTGCTGGCGGGCAACCAGGGTCATCGCATGGAGTGGGCCTCCACCTTCCCGTTCGATCCGGGCACCTTTGGTGAGGGGGTTCGCAACGGCTTCCAGCGCAAGGGCGACACCCGGGTTGGCAACGACGTCTGGATCGGCTCCGAGGCGATGATCATGCCGGGCATCACCATAGGGGATGGCGCCGTCATCGCCACCCGCGCCGTGGTCACCCGGGATGTTGCCCCCTACACCATAGTCGGCGGCAACCCGGCCCAGCCTATCCGCCGCCGCTTCGACGAGGAGCAGATCGCCATGCTGCAAGCCATGCAGTGGTGGGACTGGCCACTGCCCCGTTTGCAGGCCGCCATGCCCCTGATCTGCTCGAGCGACATAGCGGCGCTCTACCACCATTGGCGAGAGGAGCTTGCCCGATGACATATTTCTCTCTTCCCTTGCTGGCCCTGACCCTGTTTTCTGCCGGAGCCCTTGCCGTGAACAACCCCTATCAGCTGACCACTGAAGCCGACGTACCCACCCTCTATCAACAGACCCTGCCCGACTTCTGGCGCGAGCATGCGGTGGAAGGGGAGTTCAAGGGCAAGGACGGGATCAGCATCCGCTATGCGGCCCTGCGTCAGCTTAAGGTCGATCGCGCCATCCTCATCGTCAACGGCCGGGTAGAGAGCTACCTCAAGTATCAGGAGCTGGCCTGGGATCTGTGGCGCCAGGGCTACAGCCTCTACCTCATAGACCACCGCGGTCAGGGAATGTCGGATCGCATGCTGAGCGATCGGGAGAAGGGATATGTCGACCAGTTCGACGATTATGTGGTCGATCTCAAACAGTTTCATGATGAGGTGATCATGGCGGACAAGCCCGCCAAGCTGTTTCTGCTGGCCCACTCCATGGGCGGCGCCATCTCGGCCCGCTATCTGGAACGCTGGCCGGATGACATCAAGGCCGCCGTGCTCTCCTCCCCCATGATGGGCATCAACCTCGGCGGCCTGCCCAAGTGGCTGGCCAAGGGGCTGGCTGCCACCATGGGTACCGTCGGTGGCTGGTTTGGTGAGGCCCCTTACGGCCCGGGTCAGGGCCCCTATCAGGATCAAGGCTTCGCCGACAACGAGCTGACCCACAGCACGGCGCGCTATCAGGCCTTCCGCCAGATCTACGAGCAGCATCCCCAGGTCAAGCTGGGCGGGGCCACCGCCCACTGGATCCATCAGGGCATTACCGGGGCGGATGCGGCAATTGCCGATGCCGGCGCCATCAGGACGCCGCTGTTGCTGCTGCAGGCCGGTGAGGACAGCGTAGTGGACAACGCCGCCCAGGATGCCTTCTGCGCCATGGCCAACTGTGAAGGGGGCAAGCCGTTGCGTATCGAGGGCGCTTGGCACGAGCTCTTCATCGAGGCGGATCCCCAGCGTCAGGCCGCGCTCAATGCGACTCTGGCCTTCTTCGCGCGCTACTAAAACTGGTTATTTTTTGGATCCCAAAAGAAATGGGGTGACACACGACGCTGGGGTACACTGCGCCAGCGTTCAATAGATGGTGAGGTAATGATGTTCAAGGTAGTTGTATCCGATCTCGATGGCACCCTGCTCAACAAGCAGCACCAGATCTCCCCCCGCACCCGTGACACCCTGCACCGTCTGGTGGAACAGGGCGTGAAGTTCGTGGTGGCCACCGGCCGGCACCATGTGGATGTGCGCAGCATCCGCGATACCCTGGGGCTGGACATCTACCTCATCACCTCCAATGGCGCCGTCGTGCACGACAAGCAGGATCAGCTGGTCTACAACCAGGCGCTGCCGGATACGGTAGCGGCAGAGCTGATCGCGCTGGAGCGGGATCCCTCCATCCACCTCAATGTCTACTATGGCGACGAGTGGCTGGTGGAAGAGGAGCTGCCCTGGCTGCTGCAATTCCATCACGACTCCGGCTTCACCTACCGCCTGACCGATCTCGCCAGCCATCCCATGGACAAGATCAACAAGGTGTTCTACATCGGCGAGCACGAGAAGCTGCTGAAGATCGAGGCGCACCTGAACCAGCAATATGGTGATCGACTCAACGTCACCTTCTCCCTGCCGGATTGTCTCGAGGTGATGCACGCCGGGGTTCACAAGGGCAACGCCGTGCGCGCCGTGCTGGAACAGCACGGGCTGGAGATGTCCCAGGCCGTGGCCTTCGGCGATGGCATGAACGACTTCGAGATGCTGAGCATGGTGGGTCGCGGCGTGGTGATGGGCAACGCCCATGACCGTCTCAAGCTGGCACTGGCGAATCACGAGCAGACCCTGAGCTCCGATGAGGATGGCGTCGCCGTCTATCTGGAGCAGCTGTTCGCCCTCGAGAAGGTCAACGCGGCCTGATCCCTTAGCCATGGATGCCACACCGGGTGGTATCCATGGGCTCGCCTGTCAACGCTCGAAACTGTGACCGCACCCTTGGCAGCGGTATTGCCGGGAGATCTGGCGATCCAGGGTGCGGCCAAGCCACAACCCAGCTCCACCGCCGGTCGCCCCACCCAGCAGGGCGCCGCCCAGCGCACCGGCGATGGCGCCGAGAGGCACACCTATCCCCCCCAGAGCGGCCCCCATGCCGGCTCCCACCTTGGCGAAGCTGGCGGCACAGGCAAAGCCGCCTGCGGCGCCAAATCCCATGGCACAGGCCCGCCCCACCCGTTCATCCAATGCCTTATCAACCCCCTCTTTCAGACACCTCGGACATCTCATGATGCACCCCCCTGGCCGGCAGAATTGAATTCCCTGTTCATTCCCTGAACAGTTTCGCTCTAATTAACACTGACTGCACTCGATTATGTGCCGGTAATAACTCAATTTTTTCCTGATCCCACCCGATAGCGTGATCCTCGTCTGAACCCCTGGCACATCCGAAGCCCGATAATGGAACGTCATTCATCTCCCCTTGCGAGACTCACCGTCATGACACTTCTCAATCGCTTGTCCCTCACGATCAAAACCCGTCTTCCCGTGGTGATTGTGCTGACCATCATGTCCAGCGTGGTCGCCGTCGCCTACACCAGTTTCACCGAGCAGCAGCGGGTCAACCGCACCGTCGTCGAGCAGATACTGCCGGTGCAAAATTCACTGGAAGATGCCTATCGCGATCTCTATCAGGTCATTGCCGCAGGTCAGGGGCTCATCGTGGGTGGCCTCACCACCGACAACGTGGCGCACCAGAAGGCGGAGTTTCTTGATAATGGCAACAAGGCGAGAGACAGGATGAGCCAGGTGCAGACCCTGATCGATGCGGGCCTCATCGGCAAGCAGCACCAGGCCACGCTGGACCTGATGCTGGGAGAATTTGACGACTGGCTCGCCCACTATCAGGCCGTCTTTGCCGATCCCCACGAGAGCAGCCACCTGCTCTCCAGCCAGTTCCAGGCCTCGCAGCAGCAGTTCACTACCATCCGCCAGCAGCTCAACCAGCTCAAAGATGCCATCGAGCAGTCCCAGCAGGAGCTCAGACTGGAGGTTCAGGATTCGAGCCAGCACGCCCAGCAGGTTCTGAGCCTGGGCACCCTGATCGCCATTGCGCTGGCCCTGGCGCTCACCTGGGTTGTCACCCGACTCACCCTCAAGCCCCTCAACCAGATGCAACAGGCCCTTGAAGATATTGCCCAGGGCGAAGGTGATCTTACCCGTCGTATCACCATCACCTCCCGCGACGAGATTGGCACCCTCGGCGCCACCTTCAACCGCTTCATCGATCAGGTGCACAGGATCGTCAGCGACGTCAGCCAGACTGCCAGCACGGTGCAATCGGCATCACGCCAACTGTACTCCCTGATGGAGGGGATGGTGACCAACGCCGAGGAGCAGCAGCGCCAGAGCGATCAGATTGCCGCCGCCGTAGAGGAACAAAGTGCCACCAGCGCCCTCATGGTGGCGCACGCCAGCCAGACCGAGAACGCCTCGGCCGAGGCGGCCAGCCAGGTACAGAGCGCCACGACGGATCTGATGAATACGGTCACGGCGATGGAGGCACTGGCGCGGGACATTCACGTGTCGGAGCAGGGGATCCAGCGGCTGGAGCAGGATGTCGGGCACATCTCTTCCGTGCTGGAGGTGATCCGCGGCATCGCCGATCAGACCAACCTGCTGGCCCTCAACGCCGCCATCGAAGCGGCCCGGGCCGGAGAGCAGGGGCGCGGTTTCGCCGTGGTGGCCGACGAGGTGCGCACCCTGGCCAGCAAGACCCAGCACAGCACGGGTGAAATCCAGCAGATGATCGAGCGGTTGCAGCAGGGCAGCCAGGAGGCGGTGCAAAAGATGGGGGCCAGCAGCCACAGCGGCACCCAGGCTGTCGCCCAGGCCCACCAGACCCGGGAGAGCCTGGGTCAAATGACCCATGCGATCACCATCATCAACGAGATGAACGGCCAGATAAGGGACGCCGCCCATGAACAGAGCGGCGTCAGCACCGAAATCAACCACAACCTGAGCGTCGTCGCGGGCAATGGTCGCGCCATGCTGGAGAATCTGGAGAGCATTCGCCAGACCTGTGGCCAGCTGGAGTCTCAGAGCCGGCAACTGGCCACCCGGGTGCAGCAGTTCAAGCTCTGAGGGCTCAGCCGGCGGGCTTGAACTGATCCTTGTCGAGATTGTGCTTCTTCATGCGCAGATAGAGCTTCTTGCGCGGGATGCCGAGGTACTGGGCTGCCTCGGTCACCCGGCCGGAGAACAGGAACAGGGTATCCTCGATCACTCGCCGCTCAAACTCTTCCACCAGATCATCCAGCGGCTCCTTGGCATTGGCGAGCGGCATGGCCCGCTCTACCCCGGCCAGCTTGACGATGCCCACCGCATAGAGCTCGGCCACGTTGCGAAGCTCCCTCAGGTTGCCTGGCCACTGGTGACGCTTGAGGGTCTCCAGATAGGCGCGATCCACCGCCGGCACCGGCTTGCCAATCCGCTTGCATCCTTGGCGCAGGAAGGCGCGAAACAGGGGGATGATGTCACAGCTGCGCTCCACCAGGCGGGGCAGCTTGAGCCGCACCTGGGAGAGGAAGTAGTAGAGCTCGGGCATCAGTTGCTGCTGCTCCACCAGCCCTTCCGGTGACTCCTCGAACAGCGCTATGGTGCGCAGCGACTTGCCTCCTCTGCGCTCCTGCTCCAGCAGATGGTTGCCGAGCCAGCGCTGGCACTCGGCCGTCAGCCGGGCCGGCGATTGCAGTACCAGAGTCCCCTGTTCGGCCTGCGCCAGGCTCTCCTGCACTTCGGCCAGCGAGCTTGCCGACGCGCAGTCGTGCAGGTGGAAGGCCTGCTCCCTGCGGGCGCTGATCTTGTGCAGCAACAGCGCCAGGGTGTGGCGTCCCGAGCCGGCCGGCCCCTCCAGCATCAGATCTTTGTCGGTCTGCGCCAACTGGTTGATCTGGTTGCGGATGGCGACGATCTGTGGGCTGGTGCCGATCAGCTCGTCGTCGATCGTCTCCTGGATCTCGTTGCGCCGCGCCAGCACCTCGCTGCGCTGCTTGCAAGCCCGTTCCAGCAGCCCCAGCAGGGCCTGCGGGTTGAGCGGTTTCTCCAGGAAGTCGAATGCCCCCTGCTTCACCGCCTTCACCGCCAGGGGGATGTCGCCATGGCCGGTGATCATGATGACCGGGATCTCGGCATCTATCTCGTGAACCCGGGTCAACAGCTCCATGCCATTCATGGCGGGCATGTAAATATCGGAGACCACCACACCGGGCCACTGGCTGGCCAGCAGATCCAGCGCCTCGTGGGGGGAGGTGGTCGCCTTGGGCTGATAGCCGGAAAGCCTCAGCAGGTGACAATAAGACTCCAGCACGTCCTCATCGTCATCCACCAGCAACACGTTGGCCGGGCGGCTACGGGGTAACAACATCGACTGACTTCTCCTCATTCAAATACGCTTTGGATTCGGCGCCCTCCTGCGACCGGGCCGACGGGGGCTCGCCAAACTCCAGGATCACCATGGCCCCTCCCCCTAAGTCAGAGCCCAGCAAGATCCCGGCATCACAGCGGGCCAGCAGGGAGCGACAGATGGTCAGCCCCAGGCCCAGCCCCACCTCCTTGGAAGTGGTGAAGGGGGTAAACAGCCTGGGCAGTATGGCCTCGCCAAAACCGGCGCCGCTGTCGGCGATCCCGATCTTCAGCTGGCTGCCATTCTGCTCCAGCAGCAACAGACGGATTTCGCGGATATCCCGCCCGGCGATGGCATCCATGCCGTTGACCAGCAGATTGACCAACACCTGCTCCACCAGCACGGGATCGGCCTCGATCCAGAGCCCGGCGGGCAGCTCATTTTTCAGGGTACAACCCTCCCGCTTGGCCCGGGTCTCCAGTAGCAGGAGCGCCTGATCCGCCAGCTCCCCGAGATCGAGCCGAACCCGGGTCTCCTCGGTCGGCGACTTGCGGGCAAAGTTGCGCAAGGCATTGATGATGCGGCTCATGCGCTGGCCCAGCATTTCTATCTTGCCGAGATCCTTGTCCAGCAGCTGGAACTCTCCGGCCCCGAGGGCGGTACGGCTGGTGTAAAGATACGTCATCATGGCCGACAGGGGCTGGTTGAGCTCGTGAGCCAGGCTGGTCATCGCCTGCCCCACCACCGCCATCTTGGCCGCCTGGATCAGCTCATCCTGGGTCTGCAGCAGGTTGCGCTGGGCCTGCTGGCGCTGCACTACCTCCGCCGCCAGCAGGCGGTTGTTCTCGGTCAGCTCGCGGGTGCGCTCCTCCACCAGCTGGCCCAGCTCCCTGGCAGTCAGCTCCTGGCGGGTCACGTCCGTGACCGTGATGATGAAGCGATAGCCGCGTCCCTGCTCGAAGCGGCGCAGGTTGAAGTGCAGAAAACGCGGCTCGTCGTGGGGGCCGGTGGCGACGGTGCATTCACTGTGACCCAACCGGTGCAGCGGCTGATCAGGCTCAAACTGGCTGGCCAGCACGGCGCCAGCCTCCTCGGGGAAAACCTGCCACAACGGCAGATCCGGGCTGATGGTCGCCTGCCTGAACAGGGTCAAGGCGCTCGGGTTGACCGATTCTATGGTGCCGTCCGGATAACAGGTGATGAGGCAGGCCTGGGTGTTGTTGATGAGGTTCAGGGCGTTGGAGCGCTCCATCTGCTGCAATTGCTGGCAGAAGTGGCGCAGGTTCTCCCCCAGCTGGCCAATCTCATCCCGTCCGCTGGTCTGGATCGGCACATCCATCTTGCCAGCCGCCACCTGGGCCAGATCCTGGCCCAGCACATCGAGCCGCCCGATCAGCCGCCGCCCGATCAGCACCACCAGCACGAAGATGCTGAGCAGGATGGCGAGGGCCAGCACCACCAGGATCACCAGCTTGCCAGTCGCCACCATCTGGCTGCTGTTGTTGCCGAGCACGTGGAGAGAGCGGTTCGCCTCGCTCACCGTCTGGCTGACCTTCCGGTGATAACGCGAGACGGCATCATCCAGCTTGGGACGCAGGGCCATCAGTCGCTGATGGGTCAGGGCGTCGGCCTGCAACAGCCGGTGCAGCTGGCCATTCGGTTTCACCAGGGTGACTATGTCCTGCAGGATCTGGCGATAGCTGACGGTAGAGGGGTACTCGGCCAGCCGAGAGGTGAGTTCGTCCATCTCGTCGATCTTGTAGCCGATGAACAGAAAGGCACTCTCCAGATCCTGCTGGTAGCGCTGGTCGATCACCTCGTTGACCAGCGCCTGCAGCTCGTTCTCCTTGAAGGTGAGGTCCTGCAGGGCAGAAAACTCCTTGATGACATTGCCAAATTCGCTCATGTCGTCGGAACTGGTCACCATGCTGGTCAGGTGCCACTCCACCTCCTGCAGCAGGGGCGCCACGTCATCCACCAGATCCTGATGCAGCCAGTTGCTGCGCTTTTGTAGCTGCTGCAACGTCTCGGCATGGGCGATCTGTTGCTTCAGGTAGTTGGCATGATCCGCCACCAGGGCACTCAGCTCCTCGAACGCCTGTTGCTGGGAGAGCGCCTCGTCATCATCCTGCGACCCCAGCAGGTAGGCATTCTGGATATCCTGCAGTGTGGTGGAGACCGAGAGGGAGAGCCGCTTGTACTGCACCGGGTCCCGGGTATCCCGCAACTGCGCCAGCAGCAACAGCAGACGGGAACTGGCCCGCTCCAGCTGGTAGGCGCTGCCGATGGCGGGCAGGCTCTCCCTGACGATCTGGTTGACCTGCTGCCCCAGCCGATCCCACACCATGTAGGCCGCCATCCCCATGATCCCGGTCAGGGTCGTGATGGCCAGAAAGGCGAGGATCAGGCGCCGTCCCAGGCTGCTCGGCAGACGCAGGCTGCGCCCCAGGCGACTCATGGCTTGCTGGCCTGCTCGACCAGCCGCTGCGCTTCGTTCAGCCGCGCTTCCGTCGTCTGGCGCCACTGGTGCATCACGCGCTCGGCCTGTGGGTTGCTCTGATCCCGCTCGTACATGCCGTCAAACAGCGCCAGCAGCGCCGGATCCCTGGCCTCCTGCTCGCTCAGCGGCGGCGTGCTCGCCAGCACCTTCGCCTGCTCAACCAGCTTGATCCGTTCGGGATCGTTTCGGGTGTCCGCCCCGTTGATCCCCCGCCAGGTCATCTTCAGTTTGGGCAACTGCTGGGTGATGGTCTGTTCGAACAGGGCCTTGAGCAGACCCGCCCGCCGGTAAAGCAGCGCCTTGTCGGTCACGTAATGGGTCTGCCTGGCCAGCTCGGGCTGACTCAGGGTCGCCTTGGCCATGCCGGGGGTGCCGATGATCGCCTGCCCCTTGTCGGAGAGCAGGTACTGGATGAACAGGACACCGTTTTGCGGATTGTCCGTGCTGCGGGGCACCCCGAGGTAGGTCGGCAGGATCACCGAATCCGCCATGGTGCTGAAGCCGATGTGCTTGAAGAGTGCCTGGCTGTTGAGGGCATAGCTGTCGATCACCGGACCGGCTCCCGCCAGACCGCGGGCGATACCGTCACTCACTCCGAAGCTGCGCGCCGTGATGGCGGAGAGGTTGCTGCCAAGGCGCATCAGCAAGGCCCAGCCCCGATCCCAGCCATATTGTTGCAGTATGCTCTCCACCATCATGTGAGTGGTGCCGGACTGGGAGGGGGAACTCATCATGACATGACCCATGAACACCGGCGACGCCAGCTGCTGCCAGCTGCCGGGTTGTGGCAATTGATATTTGGCCAGATAGTGACGGTTATACATGATGCCGCTGCTGGAATATCCCACCACCGCCACCTTGTTGCTTAATCCCAGGGTATGGGGACTCAACCAATCCGGTGGAATGGTGGCCGTTGGCAAGGGAGCCAGTAAACCTTCTTTATCGAGGGTGTTAAAAAATGTCGGTGACGATGACATGATAATATCGACCGATGGCGCCTCTGCCTCCGTTAATAAGCGCAAAGAGGGGATAGTTCGCCGATAAATAACCTCGACCCGGATCCCGGGATATTGCTGAACGAATCCGTCTATCACCGATTTTACCGGCGTCTCCGAAAAAGAGGTGAGCACGGTCAGTGACCCGGCCTGAGGGGCGCCAAAGGGCAACAAAATAGCCACCAGACTCACAGGCAGCAGTCGAAAAAATAGAGACATGGGGGGCGTTCTGCTCACTATCAAAAACGGATTATGTGCGGTACATCTAATAATTGGTAGTTCACATTATTTTTATTAGAGAGGGGATGAGCCAATTCTGACTCATATCTCTCTGGTGATATGACTATTGTTATTCATCGCTTATCAATAGGACAGTCAGAATATGCCATTTCTGACTCATGGTTTTCCCTCGCTCGAGTCATAAGTGACTCATTTCCGACTTTTTGCCGCCTTAATTTCTCCCTTCATATCATGGCATCCGTGATCAGAGCTTCCTCTGAAACCATGCTGCCAAAATAGAAACGGAGAACACCATGTTCAACTTCTTCAAGACGCGAGCAGACCTACCGGTCATGGATGCCTCGCCAGATAAAATTCGCTCGATTTACCGCAAGTACCAATGGCAGGTCTTCCTGGGCCTGGTACTCGGTTACGCCATGTTCTACGTGGTTCGTATGAGCCTTAACGTAGTCAAGAAGCCCATGCTGGACTCCGGCGTGGTCACCCTGGAAGAGCTGGGCGTCATCGGTTCTGCCTTCCTGTTCACCTACGCCGTCGGCAAGTTCTCTAACGGCTTCCTGTCCGACTACGCCAACATCGGCCGCTTCATGTCGGTGGCCCTGGGCCTGTCGTCCATCTGTACCATCCTGATGGGCATGAACACCGCCACCTTCTTCCTGGTGCTGATGTGGGGTCTGAACGGCTGGTTCCAGTCCGTCGGCTCAGCGCCGTCCTGCGTCTCCATCTTCCAGTGGTTCTCGCCCAAGCAGCGGGGCTCTGTCTACTCGGTCTGGGGCGGCTCGCGCAACATCGGTGAAGGCATCTCCTGGATCCTGACCGCCACCATCGTCAGCTACTTCGGCTGGAAAGCCGGCTTCATCGGCGCCGGTATCGCCTCCCTGATTGCCGCCCTGTGCATGTACCTGGTGCTGAAGGATCGTCCGCAGACCTACGGCCTGCCGGAACCTGCAGTTGCCTTTGGTGAAGAGCCGGAGATCTCCAAGAAAGTGGAGCCGGCCGAAATTCGCCGTGCCCAGCTGTTCGTGCTCAAGCAGCCCACCGTGTGGCTCATCGCCGCCGCCTGTGCCTGCATGTACATGTCCCGCTACGCCATGAGCTCCTGGGCCGTGCTCTATCTGCAGGAGCAGAAGGGCTACAGCCTGATCGATGCCGGCTTCGCCATGTCGGCCTACCCCATCGCCGGTTTCCTCGGTGCCATCCTGGCCGGGATCATCTCCGACAAGGTGTTCAACGCCAACCGCCACATCCCTACCCTGCTGTACGGATTGGCCAACATCGCCGGTATGTGCCTGATGTTCTGGGGCCCGCAGAGCCGCATGATGGATGCCGTCGCCCTCGCCCTGATCGGTTATGCCATCGGTGGTCTGGTGGTGTTCCTGGCCGGTCTGACCGCCTGTGACCTGATGCCCAAGACTGCTGTCGGTGCGGTGAAAGGCTTCATCGGCCTGTGCTCCTACATCGCCGCCTCCATTCAGGAACTGGTCTCCTCCGCGCTGATCAAGACCGACGTGATCGACGGCGTGACCCGCTACGACTTCAGCAACGCCCAATACTTCTGGCTGGGTGCCTCCGTGGTCTCCATGCTGCTCGCCATGACGGTGTGGAACGCCAAGAAAGTCGTCAACTACTGATATTTGCCCATAAAAAGGGTGGTCCGGTGACCACCCTTTTTCACGTCGTCGCAACAGGAGTAACCCATGCGCAAGACCAAAATTGTTGCCACTCTGGGCCCCGCCAGCTCATCGGAAGCCATGGTGGAGAAGCTGATACTGGCGGGAGCCAACGTCTTTCGGCTGAACTTTTCCCACGGCACCGCAGAGCAGCACCTGGCGCTGGCCACGCGGATCCGCGCCACCGCCGCCCGCCTCAACACCCATGTCGGCATTCTGGCCGACCTGCAAGGCCCCAAGATCCGCATCGCCTGCTTTGCCGATGACAGCATCCGGCTGCAGATCGGTGATTCCTTCGTGATCGATGCCGGCCTCGGCAGCCATCAGGGCGACCAATATCGGGTCGGTACCGACTACCCGGCGCTGGTCCATGAAGTGCAGGCAGGCAACACCCTGCTGCTGGACGATGGCCGCATCCAGCTGCATGTCGAACGGGTGGAAGGGGAACAGGTCGTGACCCGCGTGCTGGTAGGCGGCATCCTCTCCAACCGCAAGGGCATCAACGTACTGGGTGGTGGCCTGAGCGCCCCGGCCCTGACCACCAAGGACAAGGAAGATATCCTTACCGCGCGCCAGCTGGAAGCGGACTTCGTGGCCGTCTCCTTCCCCCGCAGCGCCGCTGACCTCGAAGAGGCAAGAACCCTCATTCGCGCCACCGGCAGCAAGGCGGCCATCGTCGCCAAGGTGGAACGGGCCGAGGTAGTGGCATCCGTCGAAGCCATGGACGAGATCATCCAGGCTTCCGACATCATCATGGTCGCCCGTGGCGATCTGGGGGTGGAGATAGGAGATGCCCGCCTGCCAGGGGTACAGAAGAAGCTGATCAAGCGCTGCCGCGCCCTGGGTCGCCCCGTCATCACCGCTACCCAGATGATGGAGTCCATGATCGGCAACCCCATGCCGACCCGCGCCGAGGTGCTGGACGTGGCCAATGCGGTCATGGATGGTACCGATGCCGTGATGCTGTCGGCCGAATCGGCGGCGGGACTCTACCCGGTCGAGGCGGTCGAGGCCATGGCGCGCATCGCGCTGGGTGCCGAGCAGGAGATGGAACCCATACAGCCACGCTGGCGCCGGGAGAGCAGCCAGGCCGACCACTCGGGCCGCTGCATGGCGCTGGCGGCCATGACCTCCGCCTTCAGTCAGGATCGCTCCTGCGGCATCGCCGTGCTGACCAATCAGGGAGAGGCGGTGATCGCTATCTCGCGCGGGGGTCTTCACAACCCGATCTGGGCGCTGTCGGACAATCCGCAGCTGCTCAACCAGATGACCATACTGCGCGGGGTCACACCGATTTTCTTTCAGGAAAATGCTCCCCAGCCCCATCACGAGCACCTGATCGCGGCCCTGCAACAGGCCGATCAGCTGGATGGCATCCACTCCCTGCTGATTAGCCGCCTCGACTCCCTTGAAGGGGCAGGCCATGAGGATGTCTGCCGTCTGGTCTCCCTGAGCGGCGTCGCCCATCAACCCGTACCGGCGGCCCCCGCCACGGTCGCTGTCAGCCACTCACACTGAGTTCAAGTCACCCCGAATGGACGAAAAGCCTCAACGGATGAGGCTTTTCAACTCCAGCTGCTCCAGCAGACTCTCTTCACGCTGCCACTCGAAACTCTGGTTGGCCCCGCCAAAGCACTCCGCCAAGCGAAGCGGGGTACCCGGCTTGTGGCGACGTCCCGCCACATCCAGACAGAGCGCGGCCTGCCGGTTGAACAGGCGATCCCCCTGCCACTGCCACTGATAGCTCGTCTCCTGGCACTCGGCCACGGCCAGTTCGCTCCGGCCGCTGGCGACCAGACAGCCCCGGGCCAACTCCAGCGCACCTGCATCCCAGCTGAACTGCTGATTGGCGCTCTCGTCACAGGGTTGGGTAAGCAGCTGCTGGCCACTCAGGGTCACGCAGAAGCCTGCGCTGGTCACCAAAGCGGATGTGATATCGGTGCGCTGCATAGGTGCAGAGCCCATCAGGAGCTCGTCTGGCGTGGGCTTGTACGAACAGCCGCTGATCACCACGACAACCAGCGCCAGCATACTGACGCGAACGGAATTAGGGTGCATATGAGATATCTGCCTGAAATGTGATCCATGATGCCCGCTTGCTGCGGATCTGCGCCCAGCATACGCGAAGCCGGATTGGGAGGAACCAGCAAAAATGTAAACAGACGTGACGAGGACACGGCAGGAAATGGCTATGCCGGAAAGCAAAAAACCTCGCCGAAGCGAGGTTTTTCAGAAATTGGTCGGTGATAAAGGATTCGAACCTTTGACCCTCTGGTCCCAAACCAGATGCGCTACCGGGCTGCGCTAATCACCGAGACTATTTTAAAAATAGTGTTTTTCAAAAAACAAAGACGACCAAAAGGTCATCCTCGTTATACAGCAAGTATGGTGCGAAGAGAGGGACTCGAACCCTCACACCCGGGGGGCACTAACACCTGAAGCTAGCGCGTCTACCAATTCCGCCACCTTCGCGTACCTGACAAGCTGTAAAATGGGGTGGCTGATGGGGCTCGAACCCACGACAACCGGAATCACAATCCGGGACTCTACCAACTGAGCTACAGCCACCACAGCTGTTTTCGTTCCACAACACCGCCCGTTTAACCGGCGCACTTTTGATGGTGCGCCCGACAGGATTCGAACCTGTGACCTCTGCCTCCGGAGGGCAGCGCTCTATCCAGCTGAGCTACGGGCGCTACGCTGTCGAACGGGGCACGATATTAATGATGGGGGGCATGCTTGTCTACACTTTTTTTCTTTTGCTGAATCAACCGTTGTTTTTTCAAACACATTGAGCGCTTTTTTAGCGTCTGTGACGAGATATTCCACCGGGCAGGGATATTTTTCGGCTTCAACCCCCGTGTAGCCAATACGAATCGGTTTGCTGCCTTGACTTGGTTTAAGGCCCATCTAGAATGAATGAACGTTCATTCACAAGGTGATGCCGATGAGTCAGGATAAAAACCAGGACAAAAAAGAGAGCATCTTCAACGCAGCCCATGAAGTGCTGGGTGAACGGGGTTTTCACGGCCTGTCGATCGCCGAGGTAGCCAAAAAAGCCAATGTGGCGACCGGCACCATCTACCGCTACTTCAGCGACAAGGATGACCTGATCCGGCAACTGTATCAGCACACCATATTGCAGTGCGTCCCCATGGTGATGGCCGATGTGGATGTTGAAAAGGTTTCATTTGAGCAGTTTCAAAAGATATGGCGAAATATCCACGCCATCTTTGTCAACGACCCCAACGCCATCAAATGCAAATTGCAGTATGAAAGCTCTCCTTTGGGAGCCGCGCTGGAAACCGAGCCGGTCATGCTGGCTGCATGGGGGCCACTGGACAGCTTTTTTGCCCGGGGCGTTGAGCAGAAGCTGTTTGTGGATTTACCCATACGGGCACTGCAGGTGTTGAGCCTGGATTGTGTCATGCATCTGGCCCTGCAATGCAGGGTTCACCACTTTACGCTGACCGAGGCGCAGTTGGAGACTGCCATTCGTGCCAGCTGGAATGCCATTTTATCCCCCCACATTTCCACCTCAGGAGCCTGTTCATGAAAAAATGGATGGCCATTATGTTGCTGATCGCAATTGCCCTGTTTGGCAGCGTGATCGGCTTCAATGTGTTCAAGCAGAAGATGATTGCCGACTATCTGGCCAACCGGCCGGAGCCCGAGTTCCCGGTGACTTCCATGGTCACCAAGGCACAGGACTGGGTGCCCACTATCGAAGCCATCGGCTTCATCGAGCCCAATCAGGGGGTCACTCTCTCCACCGAGCTGGCGGGCACCATAGATGCCATCAGCTTCGAATCGGGCAAGCCGGTCAAGGCAGACCAGCTGCTGCTGAGCCTGGACTCCAGTGTGGAAAAAGCCAATCTGCGCGCCTCCCAGGCCAAGCTGCCGGCTGCGAAGGCCAAGTTCGATCGTTTCCAGAACCTCTACAAGACCAGCTCCATCTCCAAGGAGCAGCTGGATGAGGCTGAAGCAGCCTATCGCTCGCTGGAGGCCGACATCGAGAGCCTGAAGGCCACCATAGCCCGGCGCGAGGTGCGTGCCCCCTTCAGCGGCATGGTCGGCCTGCGCAACGTCTTCCTCGGCCAGTATCTGCAACCGGGCACAGATATCGTGCGGCTGGAAGATACCAGCGTGATGCGCCTGCGCTTCACCGTGCCCCAGACTGACATCTCCAAGATCACCCTGGGCCAGCCCATCGAAATCAAGGTGGATGCCTACCCCCAGACCCGGTTTGATGGCCATATCTCCGCCATCGAGCCCGCCGTCAACTTCCAGAGCGGCCTGATCCAGGTCCAGGCGGACATCCCGAACAACGATGGTCAGCTGCGCTCCGGCATGTTTGCCCGCGCCAGCATCATTCTGCCCACGGTGAAAGATCAGATCGTGATCCCGCAGACCGCCATCTCCTTCACCCTCTACGGTCAGAACATCTACGTGATCAAGGAGAGCGAGGAGACCGACAAGGATGGCAACAAGGTGAAGGTCAAACGAGCCAAGCAGGTAGTGGTCAAGGCGGGCGAGCGTCGCGGCAACGACGTGCACGTGCTCTCCGGCATCCAGGCTGGCGACGAGATAGTGCTCTCCGGCCAGGTACGCCTGAGCAACGACACCAGGGTGCGCGTGGTCCAAAACGATGCCCTGGCCGTCCCCGCACAAACCCCGATGCTGTAAGCGCGGAGATCAGCGATGCGATTTACTGACATTTTCATCAAACGGCCTGTGCTGGCGATCTCGCTCAGCTTTCTGATCGCCCTGCTGGGCTTTCAGGCCATCTTCAAGATGCAGGTACGAGAATACCCCGAGGTGACCAATACGGTGATCACCGTCAGCACCAGCTACTATGGCGCCGGTGCCGACCTGATCCAGGGGTTCATCACCCAGCCGCTCGAACAGGCGGTCGCGCAAGCCGACAACATCGACTTCATGACCTCCTCCAGCCAGCTGGGCAGCTCCACCATCACCGCCTACATGAAGCTCAACACCGACCCCAACGCCGCGCTGTCCGACATCCTGGCCAAGGTCAACTCGGTGCGATCCCAGTTACCGAAAGAGGCGGAAGACCCCTCGGTCACCTCCTCCACCGGCTCCACCACGGCAGTGCTCTACCTCGGCTTCACCAGCCCGGAGCTCAACTCCAGCCAGATCACCGACTATCTGGAGCGGGTTATCAAGCCGCAGCTGTTTACCGTGGGAGGCGTCTCCAAGGTGGATCTGTATGGCGGCGTCGAGTTTGCCCTGCGGGTGTGGCTGGATCCGGCCAAGATGGCGGCCTTCAACCTGACCGCCAGCGACGTGATGACGGTACTCAACAGCAACAACTATCAGTCCGCCACCGGCCAGGCCACCGGCTACTTCACCCTGTTCAACGGCAATGCCGAGACCCAGGTGAGCGACACGGACGAGCTCAAGCGGCTGGTGGTTGCGACTCGCGACAGCAAGGTGATCCGCCTCTCCGACATCGCCAAGGTGACCCTGGAGAAGAGCCACGACATCTACCGCGCCAGCGCCAACGGCCGCGAGGCTGTGGTCATGGCGGTCAACGCCGCCCCGACAGCCAACCCCATCAACATCGCCCACGATGTGCTGGAGCTGCTGCCGAGCCTGAAGCGCAACATGCCGAGCACCCTGCAGGCCGACGTGCTGTATGACTCCACCATCGCCATCAACGAATCCATCAGCGAGGTGATCAAGACCATCCTCGAGGCGGCCGCCATCGTACTGGTGGTGATCACCCTGTTCCTCGGTTCGTTCCGGGCGGTCATCATCCCCATCATCACCATCCCCCTGAGTCTCATCGGCGTGGTGATGGTGATGGACATGTTCGGTTTCTCCATCAACCTGATGACCCTGCTGGCCATGGTGCTGGCCATCGGCCTGGTGGTGGACGATGCCATCGTGGTGCTGGAGAACGTGGATCGCCACATCAAGGAGGGTGAGGAGCCGTTCCGTGCCGCCATCATAGGTACCCGCGAGATCGCCGTGCCCGTCATCGCCATGACGGTCACCCTGGCGGCCGTGTATGCGCCGATCGCCCTGATGGGGGGCATTACCGGCTCCCTGTTCAAGGAGTTTGCCCTGACCCTGGCGGGCGCCGTGTTCGTCTCGGGCATCATAGCCCTGACCCTGTCACCCATGATGTGTGCCAAGATGCTCAAGGCCAACGAGCAGCCGGGCAAGTTCGAGAGCAAGGTGCACCACCTGCTCGACCGCATGACCGACCGTTACGACAGCATGCTGCACGCCGTGATGCAAAAGCGTCTCGTGGTGGTGGTATTCGCCGTCATCGTGTTCGCCAGCCTGCCTCTGCTGTTCAAGTTCATCCCGAGCGAGCTGGCCCCATCGGAGGACAAGGGGGTCATGGCGGTGCTGGGCACGGCGCCTTCCAACGCCAACCTGGACTACATCGAAAACACCATGGCGGACGTGAACAAGATCCTGGACGACCAGCCGGAGATCGCCTTCTCCCAGGTCTTCTCCGGGGTGTTCAACTCCAATCAGGCGTTCGGTATCGCCTCCATGGTGCCCTGGAGCCAGCGTGAAGCAAGCCAGAAAGAGGTGCTGGACCGGGTCGCCGGCCTGGTGAAGGACATCCCCGGCATGGCCATCACCACCTTCCAGTTCCCGGAACTGCCGGGTGCCTCCAGCGGCCTGCCGATCCAGTTCGTCATCACCACGCCGAACAGCTTCGAGAGCTTGTTCCTGATCGCCGGCGAGATGCTGGCGGCGACCCAGGCCAACGGCCAGTTCGTCTATTCGGATCTCGATCTGAACTACGACTCCGCCACCATGAAGATCCGCATCGACAAGGACAAGGCCGGCGCTTACGGCATTACCATGCAGGACATCGGCATCACCATGGGCACCATGATGGCGGATGGCTACGTCAACCGGATCGACCTGGATGGCCGCTCCTATGAGGTGATCCCGCAGGTCGAGCGCAAATATCGTCTCAACCCCGAGTCCATCAAGGGGTATTACGTGCGCGCCGCCGATGGCAAGTCGATCCCGCTCGGCAGCCTCATCAGCATCGAAGTGGTCGGCGAGCCCCGCGCCCTGCCCCACTTCAACCAGCTGAACTCGGCCACCATTGGTGCCGTACCCGCTCCGGGCGTCGCCATGGGGGATGCGATCAACTGGTTCAAGGCCACCGCCGAAGAGAAGCTGCCCCAGGGCTACCGCTACGACTTCATGGGGGAAGCCCGCCAGTTCGTGACCGAGGGTAACGCGCTCTATGCCACCTTCGCCCTGGCCCTGGCCATCATCTTCCTGGTGCTGGCGATCCAGTTCGAATCGGTCCGCGACCCGCTGGTGATCATGGTGTCGGTGCCGCTCGCCATCAGCGGCGCCCTAATCGCCCTGGCATGGGGACTGGCCACCATGAACATCTACTCCCAGGTGGGCCTCATCACGCTCGTGGGTCTGATTACCAAGCACGGCATCCTGATCTGCGAAGTGGCGAAGGAGCAGCAGCTGCTGCGCGGCGTGAACCGGATGGAGGCCGTCATGCAGGCCGCCAAAGTACGTCTGCGTCCGATCCTGATGACTACGGCCGCCATGATTGCGGGCTTGATCCCGCTGCTCTACGCCACCGGCGCAGGGGCGGCCCAGCGCTTCAGCATCGGCATCGTGATCGTGGCGGGGCTGGCCATCGGTACCCTGTTCACCCTGTTCGTGCTGCCGGTGATCTACACCTTCCTGGCTTCCACCCACAAGCCGCTGCCGGTATTCGACGAGACCATTCCGCCCAAGGCCAACGGCGGACACTGATCGCGTCCATCACCAAGGGGCCCACTGCGGCCCCCAGCAACAAAACACCCCGCCAAAAGCGGGGTGTTTTTTTATCGAGGCTTGAGTAAGGCCACGCCGTAGTTCATGAGTGGCGGCAGTGAACTAACGGGGAAGGCCCCCGATATCAGATGAACTCGTAGGCATCGCCGAAGATGCGCTCCGGCTCGGCGCCGAGGATCTTGAACTCCTCTCGCGCGGCCCCCGCCATCTCGAAGCGACCCGCCACATAGATGTCGTAGTCGTGCAGGCTGACGAAGTCATCCATGATGGCCTTGTGCACCAGCCCGGTCTTGCCGGTCCAGTCGCTTGCCGGCTCCTGCACCACGGGGATGTAGGTGAGCGGCGCATAGTCGCGCTCCCACTGCTGCATCTGCTCCTGCTCGTAGAGCCAGTGTGCCTGACGCACGCCCCAGTAGAAGAACACAGGACGCTTGCTGCCGGTCGCGATCAGGTATTCCAGAATGGATTTGGCGTAGGAGAAACCGGTGCCGCCAGCCATCAGGATCAGCGGGCGGGGGGATTCGTCGCGCAGGAAGGCCTTGCCAGCCGGCAGTTCAACCTCGATCTCGCCCTGCTCGCGCATGCGAGCCAGCACCTGGCCGGCGTAGGCGTTCTCGGGGGTGGCACCGATCTGCAGCTCCAGCACGCCGGAACGGGTTGGCGAGTTGGCGATGGAGAAGGGACGCTTGTCCGAATCGCTCATCACCACCAGCAGATACTGGCCCGGCTTGAAACTGACCTCTTGCAGCGGCGTCAGGGCCACGTGCCAGATGGTGTCGACATATTCGCGCAGTTCCTCTACGCGGCACTTGATACGTTGCATTCTTGTCCTTGTAACGGGCTCGCTCGGCCCGTTTTCGCTCATTGATTCACTGTGAACGGGTGACCAGCGACCTGGTCTTGCCCGTCGAGAATACCCAATTCAGGCGAAATGGCATCTCTCTTTTGCGGCGCGGTGGCCGGTCAGGCCACCGCTCACTCTTCTCAAAGGATATTCAGCTCATCCCAGATGGCATCGATCTTCTGTTTCACCGCCTCGTCCTGGACGATGGGCTGACCCCACTCACGGTTGGTCTCGCCAGGCCACTTGTTGGTGGCGTCGAGCCCCATCTTGGAGCCGAGCCCGGAGACCGGGGAGGCGAAGTCCAGGTAGTCGATCGGCGTGTGCTCGATCAGGGTGGTGTCGCGGGCCGGGTCCATCCGGGTGGTGATGGCCCAGATCACGTCTTTCCAGTCGCGGGCGTTGACATCGTCGTCGCACACCACCACGAACTTGGTATACATAAACTGGCGCAGGAAAGACCAGACCCCCAGCATCACCCGCTTGGCGTGGCCCGGGTAGCGCTTCTTGATCGTCACCACCGCCATCCGGTAGGAACAGCCCTCCGGCGGCAGGTAGAAGTCGACGATTTCGGGGAACTGCTTTTGCAACAGCGGCACGAACACCTCGTTGAGCGCCAGACCCAGCACCGCCGGTTCATCGGGCGGGCGGCCGGTGTAGGTGCTGTGATAGATGGCATCACGGCGCTTGGTGATGTGGGTGATGGTGAACACGGGGAACTCGTCCACCTCGTTGTAGTAACCGGTGTGATCCCCGTACGGCCCTTCCGGTGCCATCTCGCCTGGCTCCAGATAACCCTCCAGCACGATCTCGGCACTGGCGGGCACCTCCAGATCGCAGCTGATGGCCTTGACCACCTCGGTACGGCTGCCCCGCAGCAGCCCCGCGAAGGCGTATTCGGAGAGGGTATCCGGCACCGGCGTCACGGCGCCGAGTATGGTCGCCGGATCGGCACCGAGGGCCACCACCACCGGGAAACGCTCGCCCGGGTGGGCCTCCTGCCACTCGCGAAAATCGATGGCACCGCCGCGATGGTCGAGCCAGCGCATGATCAGCTTGTTCTTGCCGATCTTCTGCTGGCGGTAGATGCCGAGGTTCTGGCGCTTCTTGTAGGGGCCGCGAGTGATGGTCAGACCCCAGGTCACCAGGGGTGCCACGTCCCCCGGCCAGCAGTGCTGGATCGGGATCTGGTCCAGGTCGACCGCATCCCCCTCCAGCACCACCTGCTGGCAGGGGGCGGACGAGAGACGCTTGGTCGGCATGTTGAGCACCTGCTTGAAGATCGGCAGCTTCTCCATCAGCTCCTTGAGGCCGCGGGGCGGCTCGGGCTCCTTCAGGTAGGAGAGCCACACCCCGACCTGACGCAGGGCGCTCACATCCGGTTGTCCCATGCCCATGGCGACCCGATCCGGCGTACCGAACAGGTTGGTCAGCACCGGCATGGTGTGGCCTTTGGGGTTTTCGAACAGCAGGGCCGGGCCCCCCGCACGCAGGGTGCGATCGCTGATTTCGGTCATCTCCAGATAGGGATCTATCTCGCGCGTGATGCGCCTGAGTTGTCCGTTTTGTTCCAGCTGCGCGATAAAATCACGCAAGTCCTTGTATTTCATGCGGGTTCCCAACCGGATTCAGGGTGTGCTGCATTATAACCCTGGTGTCACACCGGGTGTACCCGAATCGGGCAACAGGCTAGGTGCAATGGGGGGCATATCACGGCGCCCCAGGTGTTTCGCCAACGCCGAGAGCATCAGGGGCTCGTCCACCTCCAGCAATAGGGCAACCACCTGAGCGCCATACTGGCGATTGGTGAGTTCGGCCAGCAGATAGCTCCTCGCCTGCTCCGGCAAGGGGGAGAGGGTACCCAGCTGATGCAGGGCGGCTCCTTTCAGCTGAGGGTTGGCGCTGGCCTCGATCAGCAGCCTGCTCGCCACCACGCCCTGATGGAAACGGTTGATGGTGGGCAGCGCAGCCAGGGCATCCTGATCCACCGGCTGGCGCCACAATCTGGCATAGAGCCCGGGCTCACCGGTGCGCTGCAATAGCTGCAACAACAGACGGTTGTCGGGCAGGTAGATGTTCTGGGAGGCCAGCTGACGCGCCTCTCGCAGCCAGACTGGCAACGGCAGTTGCTCGAAGGCCTGCAGCAGCGCCTGTTGCTGCTGGGCCAATTCGGGGTTGGCCCGGTAATAGATGGATTTGAACTGGAAGCGGCCGAGGGCCAGTTGCTGGCGATACTCTTCCTGCCAGGCCTGCTGCTGCCAGCGCGACAACAACAGGCGCGCCTGGGCGGCAAAATCATAGGCAGGCTGCTGCACCAGAAAACCGTTCTTCTCCTTTTCGACCAACCAGCCGGGCACTCTGGCCGACTGGGCTCGCACCCAGACCAACTGGTCCGCACTGGCGGGAGCCGGTTGTTGCTCGAGGGTCGCCAGCAGCTTACTCAGCAGGTACTCCCGTTGACCGAGGGCCAACGAGTCCAGCAGCGCATCGATGGCTGCATACTGCTCCTGTTGCAAGCGATCCGTGAGATAGGTGAGATGCTCGGCCACCCCTTCGTCGGCCACCAGCACAGGAGCCGTGGCAGCGGTCAGCTGGGGCGGTGCGCCGGCCAGGGCTGCGAGCAACAAGATGATGCGGATTGTCATGACGTCTCCATCCTTGTGACATCGAAAATAGGGGTGCCGTCTCTGGCATATGGCCGGCATTCCTGCGCCCGGCCATGCATGCTCAACGCCTCAATGGTCTTTCATAGTACTCAGACGAGCGGTCAATCCATAAACAAAAACCGCGACCTGGGCCGCGGTTTCGTCATTTCTTGACCGGATTACTTCTGCTGGCGCCGCATGGCGTCGAAGAACTCGTCGTTGGTCTTGGTCATCGCCAGCTTGTCAATGAGGAACTCGATGCCGTCAATCTCGCCCATCGGGTGGACGATCTTGCGCAGGATCCACATCTTCTGCAGCTCGTCGCCGGTGGTCAGCAGCTCTTCCTTGCGAGTACCGGAGCGGGTGATGTCGATGGCCGGGTAAACACGCTTCTCGGCGATCTTGCGCGAGAGGTGCAGTTCCATGTTGCCGGTGCCCTTGAACTCTTCGTAGATGACTTCATCCATTTTGGAGCCGGTATCGATCAGCGCGGTGGCGATGATGGTCAGGCTGCCGCCCTCCTCGACATTGCGGGCCGCACCGAAGAAGCGCTTCGGACGGTGCAGGGCGTTGGCATCCACACCACCGGTCAGCACCTTGCCGGATGACGGGATGACGGTGTTGTAAGCACGGGCCAGACGGGTGATGGAGTCCAGCAGGATCACCACGTCCTTCTTGTGCTCGACCAGACGCTTGGCCTTCTCGATCACCATCTCGGCGACCTGGACGTGACGGGAGGCCGGCTCGTCGAAGGTGGAGGCGATCACTTCACCCTTCACCATCCGCTGCATCTCGGTCACTTCTTCCGGACGCTCGTCGATCAGCAGGACGATCAGTTCACAATCCGGGTGGTTGTAGGCGATGCTCTGGGCGATGTTCTGCAGCAGCATGGTCTTACCGGCCTTGGGCGGTGCGACGATGAGGCCACGCTGGCCCTTACCGATGGGGGACGCCAGATCCAGCACGCGAGCGGTGATGTCTTCAGTCGAACCGTTGCCACGCTCCATGCGCAGACGCTCGTTGGCGTGCAGCGGAGTGAGGTTTTCAAACAGGATCTTGTTGCGGGAGTTTTCCGGACGGTCGTAGTTGACCTCGTTGACCTTGAGCAGTGCGAAGTAGCGTTCGCCCTCTTTCGGTGGCCGGATCT
Organism: Aeromonas sp. 19NY04SH05-1; assembly: GCF_040581895.1. NCBI lineage: Bacteria > Pseudomonadati > Pseudomonadota > Gammaproteobacteria > Aeromonadales > Aeromonadaceae > Aeromonas > Aeromonas sp. 19NY04SH05-1. The sequence continues at coordinate 4,579,958 of NZ_CP095328.1, forward strand.
TGCCGGAGATGGTATCGCCGGTGCGCAGGTTGAAGCGGCGGATCTGGCTCGGGGAGACATAGATGTCATCAGGGCCCGCCAGGTAGGAGCCGTCTGCACTGCGCAGGAAGCCAAAACCATCGGTCAGGATTTCCAGCACACCGTCGCCAAAGATATCTTCACCACCCTTGGCGTGCGCCTTGAGGATGGCAAAAATAATGTCTTTCTTGTGCGCCCGAGCCAGATTTTCCAACCCCATGGATTCGCCGAGCTTGACCAGCTCAGACACAGGAGTGTTCTTTAATTCAGTCAGATTCATAGTGGTGAAAGTCTGTAAGCAAGGATTGAAATGAGGAGACAGTCTGCTGGATTGATGCTGATCGGATTTGATTTGCCGGGCTGATGTGTGAGCAAAGAGTCAGGCAAAAAGGTTAGCAAACGAGCGATAAATTAGCACCAATCGGGGTGAGCGTCTAGGTGATAAAACACAAGGAGCGCATTATTGCAATGCGCTCCTCTTGGATTATTACAGGTTGCCGTCCAGGAACTCTTTCAATTGAGTTTTGGACAGTGCACCGACCTTGGTCGCTGCCACTTCGCCATTCTTGAACAGCAAGAGGGTCGGAATACCACGAATGCCGTACTTGGGCGGAGTATCAGAATTATGGTCGATGTTCAGTTTGGCAACGGTCACGCGACCGGCGTACTCTTGGGCAACTTCTTCCAGGATCGGGGCAATCATTTTGCACGGACCACACCATTCGGCCCAGAAGTCTACCAGAACGGCACCATCGGCTTTGATTACATCTGCCTCGAAGCTGGCATCGCTCAGCTGAACAATCTTGTCACTCATCTCCAACTCCAGTCAGTAAATAAGACTTTATTGACATGTCAATAAAGGCAATAGTTGCCCTATTTGAAATGATCCTGTTTATTATTGCAAGCCTAACCTGATAACCTACCGCCATGAGCAAAACACACTTAACGACCGACAAATTCGCCCAAATGGGCCTCGAACCCGAAGTTCTGGCTGGTCTGGAAGCAAAGGGATTTCATTATTGTACGCCTATCCAGGCACTGTCTCTGCCACTGCTGGTAGAAGGTCATGATCTCGCCGGTCAGGCCCAGACAGGTACCGGCAAGACCATTGCCTTCCTGGCGGCGACATTCAACTATCTATTGACTCATCCACTGACCAAGCCCCGCCTGGTAAACCAACCCAGAGCCATCATCATGGCCCCCACCCGGGAGCTGGCAGTACAGATTTACAACGATGCCGACAGCATGGCTGCGAGCACCGGCCTGAAACTCGGCCTCGCCTACGGTGGCGAAGGATACGACAAGCAGCTGGCCGTGCTGGAGCAGGGCGTCGACATCCTGATCGGCACCACAGGCCGCATCATCGACTACTTCAAGTCCAAGGTGATCGATCTGAGCAACATTCAGGTCGTGGTACTGGACGAAGCGGATCGCATGTTCGATCTCGGCTTCATCAAGGACATCCGTTTCCTGTTCCGCCGCATGCCGCCCGCCACCGAGCGTCTGAGCATGCTGTTCTCCGCCACCCTCTCCCTGCGCGTGCAGGAGCTGGCCTACGAGCACATGAACCATCCGGAGCACGTGCAGGTCGAGCCGGAGCAGATGACTGGCGTGCGGATCAAGGAGGAGCTGTTCTACCCCTCCAACGAAGACAAGATGTTGCTGCTGCTCTCCCTGATGGAAGAGGAGTGGCCGGAGAAAGCCATCGTCTTCGCCAACACCAAGCATGTCTGTGAAGACGTCCACGCCTGGCTGGAAAACGACGGCCACCGTGTCGGCCTGCTGACCGGTGACGTGCCGCAGAAGAAGCGGATGAAGATCCTGGAAGAGTTCACCAAGGGCTCCCTCGACATTCTGGTCGCCACCGACGTGGCCGCCCGTGGTCTGCACATCCCCGACGTGACCCACGTCTTCAACTACGACCTGCCCGACGACTGCGAGGACTATGTTCACCGCATCGGTCGTACCGGCCGTGCCGGCAAGAGCGGTCACTCCATCAGCCTGGCCTGTGAAGACTATGCCTTCAACCTGCCGGCCATCGAGGAGTACATCCATCACCCCATCCCGGTCAGCAAGTATGATCGCGAGGCGCTGCTGGATGACGTGACTCCGCCGAAGCGGGTGTTCCGCAACCGTCAGCCGGTGAACCGCAACATGCGGGATCGCCAGGGTAGTGGCAACAGCAACAATCGCCGTCGTCCGCCCCGCAAGAGCTGAAGGATCGGCCCAGTTGCACAACTCGCCTCTCTATGCGGCCATCGACCTCGGCTCCAACAGCTTTCACATGCTGGTGGTGCGCGAGGTCGCTGGCGCTCTGCGCACCGTCACCAAGGTCAAACGCAAGGTACGCCTCGCCGCCGGACTCGATGCCGAATTTCGTCTCAGCCGTGCCGCCATGGAGCGGGGCTGGGACTGTCTGCGCCTGTTTGCCGAACAGCTGCAAGACATTCCGGCCGACAACATCCGGGTAGTGGGTACCGCCACCCTGCGTCTGGCCACCAACGTCGATGAATTCCTTAGCGAAGCGGAACGGGTACTCAACCACAACATCGAGATCATCTCGGGTGAGGAAGAGGCCAAGACCATCTATGAGGGGGTCTCCTGGACCTCGGCGGGGGAAGGCAACCGGCTGGTGATCGACATCGGCGGCGCCAGCACCGAGCTGGTGATCGGCGAGCACAGCGAGGCGAAACTGCTCAACAGCCTGCACATGGGCTGCGTCACCTGGCTCAACAACCACTTCGGTGACGGCGAGCTCTCCGAAACCCGCTTCAACCAGGCCATCGCAGCCGCCAAAACGGTGCTGGAGAGAGTGGCTGACGAATATCGCACTCTCGGCTGGCGTACATGCGTCGGCGCCTCCGGCACTGTCCAGGCGCTGCAGGAGATCATGATGGCCCAGGGCAAGAGTGAACGGGTCACCCTGCCTAAACTGCAGGAGCTGATGGCACAGGCCATCGCCTGCGGCCGGCTGGATCAGCTGCGGCTGGAAGGGTTGGCGGCCGAACGGCTGACCGTGTTCCCCTCCGGCCTCGCCATCCTGATCGCCATCTTCGAAACCCTCGGCGTCGAGAGCATGACACTGGCCGGCGGCGCCCTGCGCGAAGGCTTGATCTACGGCCTGCTCGGCAACAATCACGACTGTGACGCACGGGATCGCACCGCAGACAGCCTGATCAACCGCTACCAGCTGGACAAGGAGCACGCAGAGCGGGTGCGCGATACCGCCATCGAGGCGTTCACCCAGCTGCAACCGGCCTGGCGCCTCTCCAAGCGCTATGGTCGGCCGATCCTGCGCTATGCGGCCCTGCTGCACGAGATCGGTTTGTGCATCGAGTACAAGAAGGCACCCCAGCACGCCGCCTACATCATCGACAACATCGACATGCCGGGCTTCACTCCTGCGCAAAAGAAGCTGTTATCGGCCCTGCTGTTCAACCAGCGGGACGAGTTCAAGCTGGAGCCACTGGAGAAGCAGGGGGCCGTCACCGCCCGCCAGGCGATCCGGCTGGCCCGCATCCTGCGCATCGCCCTGATCCTCTGCATGCGCCGCACCCAGGGCACTGTGCCCCACTTCACCCTTGAAGCCGAAGAGGATGCCCTGACCCTGACTCTGCCCAAGGGTTGGCTGGAAGAGCATTATCTGCGCGCCAGCGAGCTGCGCCTCGAGGTAGAGCGCCAGCAGAAGATGGGCTGGCCCACCCGCCTGCAGGAAGCCTGAGCCCCTCTCCCATCAAGGAGCAGACCATGACCGACTACCAACCCATCAGTTGCGACCTCTACGACTGGCTCGAGATCGCCGCCAGCTGGCAATTGCCGGTGACGCTGACCTGCCGGGACGGGCGTCAGTGGGCAGACAGGATCCGTACCATAGAGGCCAGGGACGGCGTCGAGTACCTGTTGCTGGAGAGTGGGGAGCGACTCTGTCTGGCCGAGCTGGCCACCCTCGACCTGCTATGGCAGGGCGAGCAAAAACAGATCCGTTTCACTCCCGAATCTTGATAACTCCCAAACCTTGAGCGCCGGATAGCGGCCAACAAAAAGGAGGGACAACCTGGTTGGCCCTCCTCTCTATTTGATTCACCCAGACAGTTGATCAAGCCGCCGTCATGGCTGCCAGCACATAGACATCGAAGCGGTTGCTCTTGGTCTCGATGGCCATGCTGGGCTTGTGTTCGTTGAGCCAGCCCGCGTAGTCGGGGCGCTTCACCACCACCCGCTTGTCGGCCATCTTGAGCGCCGCTGGCAACAGGGCATCGGCGTCGAGATCCGGCCCCACCAGCGACTGGAACACCCGCATCTCCTTTTTCACCAGCGCCGACTTCTGCTTGTGGGGGAACATGGGGTCGAGGTAAACCACCTCGGGCCGCTCCGTCAGCGCCAGCAGGGTGTCCACGGCAGGCCCTTGCAACAACTGCATCCGCTCGCTCACCCAGGGGCCTATCTCGGGATCCTGCGCCGCCCGCGTCAAACCATCCTGCAGCAGGGCCGCGACGACCGGGCTGCGCTCTATCATGGTCACCCGGCAGCCGAGGGAAGCGAGCACGAAGGCATCGCGTCCCAGCCCGGCGGTGGCATCCACCACGGTTGGGGTCGCCCCCGCCTTGAGCCCCACCGCCTTGGCGATGGACTGGCCGCGGCCACCACCGAACTTGCGGCGATGGGCGACCGCCCCTTCGACGAAATCCACATAGACGGCGCCCAGCTTGGGTTCATCCAGCTTGCGCAGCTCCAATCGCTGTTCGGTCAGCACCAGCGCAAAGGGGGCCGGAAACTCCACGTCGGCGAGGCGCTGGCGCAGGGCATCGAGCTCGCCGTCGCGGGCGGGCACTTCACTGAAAACCTGAATATGGGGCATTGGGAACAGACTCATGACACGCACGGAAGCGGCCATGATAGCAGAAGCGCCGGATCACCTCACGATGGAGAGGTTCATTCCCTGGCGGTTGAGATCGAGATAATCGGTCAGGTCATCGAACGTCAGCGGGCGGCTAAGCAGATAGCCCTGGGTGAAGGCACACCCCTTCTGACAGAGGAAGTTGAGCTGCTCGCGGGTCTCCACCCCCTCGATCACAACCTGCATACCGAGGTTGTGCACTATGTTGATGATGCCGTCGAGCAGCATGCGATCCTGCTCGTTGAACGGAATGTGACGCACGAAGGAGCGATCTATCTTGACCAGATCCACCGGGAAGGTGCGCAGATAGTTGAGCGCCGAATAGCCGGTTCCGAAATCATCGATGGCCAGCTTGCACCCCGCCTCGCGCAGCGCCTCGATCCTCACCCTGTGCTGATCGCTGCTCTCCATCAGCAGGGATTCGGTGATTTCGATGACGATGTCGGCAGGATTGAGCCCGAAATGATGGATCACCTTGAGCCATTCGCTCGCCTCCGGATCTATGGTCTGGAACTCCATGGTGGAACGATTGATCGACATCTGCAGCTCCGGAAAACCGGATTGCTGCAGGCGCGCCAGATCCCGGCACGACTGCCACAGCACCAGGGCTCCCAGACTCTGGATCAGGCCGGCCTCTTCCGCCAGCGGGATGAATTCGGCGGGAGAGACCTGCCCCCAGTGCGGGTGATACCAGCGCACCAGAGCCTCCAGCTTGGCCACCCGTCCGCTGCGGTTGTCCCAGATGGGCTGGTAGGCCATAGTTAGCTGCTCCTGCTTGATGGCCTCCGCCAGATCCTGCTGCATCTGGTGGCGCTGGCGCACCTCTTCGCGCATTGAAGCGCAGTAGGTGCCTATCAGCCGCCCCTGCCGCTTGGCAGCAAACAGGGCCTGCTCCGCATTGCGCAGCAGCTCGTCGCTCTCACCGCCATCGCTGGGGCAGAGGGTCATGCCGATGGTGGCCGTCACATAGAGGTGCTGGTTGGCCAGCATGAAGGGGCGGGCAAAGCTGCCGATCACCTGCTTGGCAAATACCTCGGCCTGGCGGCGGGTAACGATGCCGGGCACCAGAAAGGCAAACTCGTCGCCACCGATACGCGCCACCAGATCCTCGGTGCGCACCCTGCTCACCAGGCGATCCGACACCTCGCGCAGCAGGGCGTCACCGGCATGGTGATCCATGCTGTTGTTGACCGCCTTGAAGTTGTTGAGATCCAGCACCATAAGGGCGAAGCGCTCACCCCGCTCGCAGAAGCGGGCGAGACAACGGCCAAACAGCCAGCGGTTGGGCAGGCTGGTAAGGTTGTCGTAGTTGGCCTGGGTCGCGATCTTCTGCTCGGCCAGCTTGGTCTGGGAAAGATCGCTGAAAATAGCGATATATTGCTGGATTTTGCCCTCTTCCCTCAGGGTGCTGATCATCAGCTGCTGGGGATAGAGCTTGCCATTCTTGCGCTTGTTCCACACCTCGCCACGCCAGACACCGGCCCGCTCCAGCGCGTGGTACATATCGGCATAGAAGGCCTGATCGTGTAGCCCGGACTTGAGCATGCTGGGGCGCTGACCACACACCTCCTCGCTGCTGTAGCCGGTGATCTGCTCGAACGCCGGGTTGACCGAGATGATGCGGCTGTCGGCATCGCACACCAGGATCGCCTCGGAGAGGTTGTCATAGACCCGGTGGGAGAGCTTGAGCTGCTCGGCATGGCGGCGCAGAGGATCGATATTCTCCAGCAGCACCATCAGGTAGTCCGGCCGCTGCTCGGCATCACGGATCAGGGTAACGGTCACCCGTCCCCACAGGACCTCCCCCCCCTTGCAGCGATAGCGCTTCTCCTGGGTGAAGCTGTTGCGCTCACCACGGTAGATCTGCTCGTAATGCTCGGTGCTGCGCAGCCAGTCTTCCGGGTGATTGATGTCGGAGATGGAGTACTGGAGCAGCTCATCAAGGGGGTAACCCAGCATCTGTTCGATGGCCGGGTTGACCCAGAGAATGCGGCCGCCGAGATCCAGCTTGCCGATCCCGACCGGCGCCTGGCTCAGCATGTTCTGCAGCTCGTGGGGCGTCTCGGGAAACAGGGTTGGAGACGCCTTTTGTGGCAGCATCAGTGCCAGTTCACGGCCCGCCAGCGGCGCCAGCAGCCTGAGCAGTCCCATCACCTTGGCCATGTTGTCCTGAGGGTGACGATAGAGGAGGCTGCAGAGGCCTATGGTCTGTCCCTCGGCATTTTTGAGCGCAATGCCGGCATAAGCCTGTGCCTGCCACTCCTGTGCCAGCGGGGTATGGGGAAACAGTTGCAGCAAACGGTCACTGAACCAGGCTTCACCCTCCTGCCAGGTGATGGCTTCCGGGGTGGCGGTCAGCGGCAAATCCAGAGAGGCGGGATCGAGCGAAGCCGGGTAGGCGGCATGTCCCCTAAGTTGGCCAGATGAGGCCTCCCAACTGGCGATCAGGACGACATCGGCCATCAGGGCCGAGGCGATTTCACTCACGAAGGTATCAAAATATTCCCGACCACTCGAATGAGCCAGACTGGAGATGATTTGATAGACAGAATCGAGTGCTCGCCTCATGGCAAGTGGCATTGCCCCCTTGAAAGTTTAGAGACGACTCTACTTTAAGAGGCGCCGAAAGTGCAAATATGCAGTCAGCAAGATATTAAAAAGCATTGAGAAAAGGGACCATCAGGTCCCTTTTTATCTCAAAAATCACGCGGCGATCTCACTATGCCGCAAATTAGCCGCAAAAGTGTATCTGCTTGAAGCTCGCACCTGCGGGTGTCACGCGGCAATCCCGCTATGGCGCAGCAGGGCATCCACTCTGGGCTCGCGGCCACGGAAGGCCTTGAACAACTCCATGGGCTCTTTTGAACCGCCTTTCTCCAGAATGTGTCTGAGGAAGGACTGGCCGGTGACCGGGTTGAAAATCCCCTCCTCCTCGAAACGGGAGAAGGCATCGGCGGAGAGCACCTCGGCCCACTTGTAGCTGTAGTAACCCGCCGCATAACCGCCCGCGAAGATGTGGGAGAAGCTGTGCTGGAAGCGGTTGAACGCCGGCGGCGTCATCACGGCAACCTGGCTACGTACTTCGTCCAGCAGGGCCGGGATCTGATCCGGTTTGGCCGGGTCAAACTCCTGATGCAGGCGGAAATCGAACAGGGCGAATTCCAGCTGGCGCAGCATCTGCATTGCCGCCTGGAAGTTGCGGGCCGCCATCATCTTCTCCAGCAGATCGGCAGGCAGTGGCTCGCCGGTCTCGTAGTGGCCGGATATAAAGGCCAGCGCCTCGGACTCCCAGCACCAGTTCTCGAGGAACTGGCTCGGCAACTCCACCGCATCCCAGGCCACGCCGTTGATGCCGGCCACCCCGGCCACATCGACCTGGGTCAGCATGTGGTGAATACCGTGACCGAACTCGTGGAACAGGGTGACCACTTCGTTGTGGGTGAACAGGGCCGGTTTGCCATCCACCGGGCCGTTGAAGTTGCAGGTCAGGTAAGCCACCGGTTTTTGCAGCGAGCCATCGCGACGGTAGCGGCGGCCCAGGCAGACATCCATCCATGCACCGCCCTGCTTGTGCTCGCGGGCATAGAGGTCGAGGTAGAAGCTGCCACGCAGCTCGTCATCGGCATCGAAGATGTCATAGAAGCGCACATCCGGATGCCAGGTATCGATACCGAGGCGCTCGCGCACCTTCATGCCGAATACCCGTTTCACCACCTCAAACAACCCCTTCACCACCTTGCTGGCCGGGAAGTAGGGGCGCAGTTGCTCATCGGAGATGGAGAACTTGTGCTGCTTGAGCTTCTCGGCGTAGTAGGCGAGATCCCAGGCGGCCAGTTCGCTCTGACCATGCTGCTCGGCGGCGAAGGCACGGATCTCCTCCAGCTCCGCCTTGCCCTGCGGCAGGGAGCACCGGGCCAGATCAGTGAGGAAGTTCACCACCTGCTCCGTCTTGTCCGCCATCTTGGTCGCCAGGGAGAGCTCTGCGTAGTTGGCAAATCCCAGCAGCTGGGCCAGCTCGCGGCGCAGGGCGAGCAGCTCGGTCATGATGGCAGAGTTGTCCCACTTGCCGGCATTCGGACCCTGATCCGAGGCGCGGGTGGTGAAGGCCTCGTACATCTCGGCGCGCAGTTCGCGGTTGTCGGCATACATCATCACCGGCAGGTAGGAGGGGATATCCAGGGTAAACAACCAGCCCTGCTTGCCTTTCAGCTCGGCCATCTGGCGAGCGGCCGCCAGCACGCTCTCCGGCAGGCCTGCTAGCTCGGCCTCGTCAGCCACCAGCTTGTGCCAGCCTTGGGTCGCATCCAGCACGTTGTTGCTGAAGCGGGAGGCCAGCTCGGAGAGGCGGGCCTGGATTTCGCCGTAGCGCTGCTGCGCCTCGGCGGGCAGTCCGATACCGGACAGACGGAAGTCGCGCAGGGTGTTCTGGATCTCCTTGCGCTGGGCATCGTCCAGGCGCGGGAAATCGTCGCTCTCGGCCAGCTCGCGATAGGCCTGATAGAGCCCTTCGTGCTGACCGACATAGGTCTGGAATTCGGAGAGCAGCGGCAGGCAGGCGTCGTGAGCCGCGCGCAGCGCTTCGCTGTTGAGTACCGAGTTGAGGTGGCTGACCGGCGACCAGATCCGCGCCAGACGGTCATTGACCTCTTCCAGCGGGGCGATCAGGCTGTCCCAGGTACGGGGCTCCTGTTTGGCCAGCACATCAGCGATCTTCTGTTTGCAGTCGGCAATCGCCTGCGTCACCGCAGGTTGCACCTGTTCGGGCTGGATCTGGCTGAAAGGGGGCAGCGAGTCCATTGTCAGCAAAGGGTTAGTCATCCGGCGATACCTCTAAATTCTCTACAGCCCCTGCCGTCCAGAAGCTTGCTTGGACTACCTAAGATGTAGGCAGAAACCCCATTAATCAAGCCTTTGCCGCCGAGAGCGGGGCCGGTTGCCCACTTTTGGCCAAAACATGTACACAAAACGACCAGATTGGCCGCCAGAGACAACAATGCCGGCTCCAGGGCCGGCATTGTCTGCACTGAAAGATATTGAGCCATCAGGCCCGGGCATCTTCCTGCAGCCACTGCGCCACCCGTTTGGCGAAGTAGGTGAGGATGCCGTCGGCCCCGGCGCGCTTGAAGCAGAGCAGGGACTCCAGGATGCACTCCTTCTCCTTGAGCCAGCCATTCTGGATCGCCGCCATGTGCATGGCGTATTCACCGCTCACCTGATAGGCGAAGGTCGGCACGCCGAACTGATCCTTCACCTGGCGCACCACGTCCAGATAGGGCATCCCCGGCTTGACCATCACCATGTCCGCCCCTTCCTGCAGATCCAGCGCCACCTCATGCAGGGCCTCGTTGCCGTTGGCCGGGTCCATCTGGTAGGTGGCCTTGTTGCTCTTGCCGAGGTTGCCGGCGGAACCGACTGCATCGCGGAACGGGCCGTAGTAGTGGGAGGCGTACTTGGCGGAGTAAGCCATGATCTGGGTGTTGATGAAGCCGTTCTCTTCCAGCGCGGCGCGGATGGCACCGATACGGCCATCCATCATGTCGGACGGCGCCACCACATCGGCCCCCGCCTCGGCGTGGGAGAGCGCCTGCTTGATCAGGATCTCGGTGGTGATGTCGTTCAGCACATAGCCTTCGTCATCAATGATGCCGTCCTGACCGTGGGTGGTGAAGGGATCGAGCGCCACGTCGGTGATGACACCCAACTCCGGGAAGCTGGCCTTGAGGGCACGCACGGTGCGCTGGGCCAGGCCATTCGGGTTGTAGGCCTCTTCCGCCATCAGGCTCTTGCTCTCCAGCGGGGTCACCGGGAACAGGGCGATGGCAGGTACCCCGAGTTCCACCAGCTCGGCCGCTTCCTCCAGCAGCAGATCGATGGAGAGACGCTCCACCCCCGGCATGGAGGGCACGGCCTCACGGCGCTTCTCCCCCTCCAGCACGAACACGGGGTAGATGAGATCGTTGGTCGTCAGTACGTTCTCGCACACCAGACGACGGCTGAAATCATGTTTGCGCACCCGGCGCAGGCGGCGGCCCGGAAAGGTGCCAGGAAGAGTTGTAGCCATGAATCACTCCAAAACAGGAAGTTGGAAAAATGCGGCGGAGGTGGCCCGGGTATGGGCCAGCAAGGCCTCGGGCGCTTCACCACGGCAGGCCGCCACCACCTGGGCGATGTGCGGCAAAAAAGCGGGTTCGTTGCGTTTCGGTCTGGGTTTCAAATCCCGCGGCACCAGATAGGGGGCGTCAGTCTCTATCATCAGGCGGCCAGCCGGAATGCGGGCTACCTGCTCACGCAGCAGCTGGCCGCGGCGCTCGTCGCAGAGCCAGCCGGTCACCCCGATATGCAGCCCCAGCGCCAGACTCTCGTCCAGCTCCTCATCGGAGCCGGTGAAACAGTGCAGCACGGCCCCAGGCAAGCGGGGCAGCCAGGGACGCAGGATCTCGATGAAACGGGTGTGGGCATCGCGGCAGTGCAGGAACACCGGCATCCCGAGTTCGGCGGCCAACGCCAGCTGGGCGTCAAATACTGCATCTTGCACCGGACGGGGGGAGAAATCCCGGTTGTAGTCGAGACCGCACTCGCCGATGGCCACCACCTGTGACAGGGCCGCCAGCTCGCGCAGGGCGGGCAATGTCAGTTCATCGACACTTTTCGCATCGTGGGGATGCACCCCGGCGGTAGAGAAGCAGTAGCCGGGCCATTGGGCAGCCAGTTTGGCGCTCTCCCGGCTGCCAGCCAGATCGGTGCCGGTCAGGATCAGCGCTTCCACGCCGGCGGCGCGGGCACGAGCCACCAGTTCTGGCTGCTCACCGGCAAACTGGCTGCTGGTGAGGTTGAGACCAATATCGATCATGATGCGAAGCGTTCCGGGTAAAGAGGTGGCATATCAGGTATTTGAAAACCATCTACTCGATGGGGCATCACCATACGCCTCGAATGGAAGCATGAAAAGAGGAAGGGAGCCTCAGCTCCCCTCCTCAGTCTGTTCCTGCTGTTCTTCATCCTCTTTCTTCACATAGAAGCGGGCGAAGAAGAGGCCCAGTTCCCACAGCGCCCACATGGGGATCGCCAGCAAGGTCTGGGAGAACACATCGGGCGGTGTCAACAGCATGCCGACCACGAACACCCCGACAACGACGTAGGGGCGCTTCTCCTTCAGGCTCTTGGGCGTGGTCACGCCGGTCCAGCACAGCAGTATGGTGGCCACCGGAATTTCGAACGCCACCCCGAACGCGAAGAACAGGGTCAGTACGAAGTCCAGATAGCTGGCGATGTCGGTCGCCACCGTCACCCCGGTGGGGGCGGTACTGGTGAAGAAACCGAACACCAGCGGGAACACCACGTAGTAGGCGAATGCCATCCCCGCATAAAACAGCACGGCACTGGAGGCAACCAGCGGCATGATGAGTCGCCGCTCGTGCTGGTACAGACCGGGGGCGATGAAGGCCCAGGCCTGATAGAGCAGATAGGGGATCGCCACGAAGAAGGAGACCACCAGGGTCAGCTTGATCGGTGTGATGAAGGGGGTCGCCACATCCGTCGCTATCATGCTGGTGCCCTCCGGCAACTGGCTGAGCAGCGGTTGGGCGATGAAGTCGTAGATGTCGTTGGAGAAGTAGATCAGCGCGACAAACACCAGCAGGATGGCGGCAACGGAACGCAGCAGGCGCGTTCTCAGCTCCACCAGATGGCTGATGAGGGGTTGCTCGGCCTGGGTCATGGCTTCACCTCCTCTTTGTCTTTGCCGGCCTGCTCGCTGGCGGCCGGAGCCTGCTGCTGGCTATCGACCGGCGGCACCGCCGCAGCTGTCGCAGGGGCGGGCTCGACGGAAGCAGCCGGGTCAGCCTGGGTCGGCCGGATCTCGTTTTCCACCTGATAGGGCCGGTTTACGGACTGGGCCGCCGACTTGAGCTGTTCGATGGACTCTTGCAGCTCTGGGCTCAGATTGCTCATCTGCAGCTTCTCGGCCTTTTTCAGGTCGTTGTGCAGCTCTTGCAACTTGAGCTCCTGCTCCAGCTCGGACTTGACCGAATTGGCGGTCGAACGAATGAGCCGGATCCAGTGGGTGGCGGTACGGATGGCAACCGGCAGCCGCTCGGGCCCCAGCACCAGCAGCGCCACCACGCCGATGACGATCAGCTCCCAAAAACCGATATCGAACATGGCTTAGGCCTGATCTTTATCTTTCTGCTTGGCGGGCTCGCTGCTCTGGGCAGCCGTTTCGTTCAGCTGTTTCGGGGGAAAATCGGCATCTTTCTGCTCGGGTTTGGCGTCGGCCGGCTCATCGGAGAGCGCCTTCTTGAAGCCCTTGACCGCCGCCCCCAGGTCACCACCAATCCCGCGCAGTTTCTTGGTACCGAACAGCAGCACGACGATGACAGCGATGATCAACAATTGCCAAATACTGATACCACCCATGATATTTCTCCAGAATTGGCGCCATTCGGCGCACTTTTTGTTTAATGGGAGCGGGCGCGCAGCCAGCCGAGCAACCAGCATAACCCGGCGCCGGCGAGACTGATTTGTCCCCACTCAATATGTTGTTTTTGGGTCAGCAAGAATACACCCGCCAATAGCAGGCTGGCTCCCACCCCTAAGAGGTAGCGAGCCTGCCCCTGCCGCCGGCTGTGACGGCGGAACTCGGCAAACATCTGGTCGAAATGCAGCTGCTGATGGCGAGTCTGGCGCAGGGTCTCGTAGACCAGCTCCGGCAACTCGGGCAGCTTCTCGGCCCAGAAGGGCGCCTTCTCGCGAATCGCATTCAATACCGCCTTCGGCCCCACCTGCTGGTGCATCCAGTTTTCCAGATAGGGTTTGGCGGTCTGCCACAGATCCAGCTGGGGATAGAGCTGACGACCCAACCCTTCCACATAGAGCAGGGTCTTCTGCAGCAGCACCAGCTGCGGCTGCACCGTCATGTGGAAACGGCGCGCCGTGTTGAACAGGTTGAGCAGCACGTGACCGAACGAGATCTCGGACAGCGGCTTCTCGAAGATGGGCTCCAGCACGGTGCGGATGGCGAATTCGAACTCGTCCACCTTGGTGTCGGCCGGTACCCAGCCGGACTCCACGTGCAGCTCGGCCACCCGGCGATAGTCGCGGTTGAAGAAGGCGAGGAAGTTCTCCGCCAGGTAGCGCTTGTCTTCCCGGTTGAGGGTCCCGACGATGCCGCAGTCGATACCGATCCAGAGCGGATTCTCCGGGTGATCAAAGGAAACGAAGATGTTGCCCGGGTGCATGTCGGCGTGGAAGAAGCTATCGCGGAACACCTGGGTGAAGAAGACCTCCACTCCGCGCTCGGCCAGCAGCTTCATGTTGGTGCCGTTGGCCTCCAGCGCTGCGATGTCGGACACCGCGATGCCGTAGATGCGCTCCATCACCAATACCTGCTCGCGGCAGTGATCGGTGAACACCTCGGGCACATAGAGTGCTTCGGAGCCGGTGAAGTTGCGGCGCAGCTGGATGGCGTTGGCCGCCTCGCGCATCAGGTTGAGCTCGTCGAGTATGGTCTTGCGATACTCCTCCACCACCTCGATGGGACGCAGCCGTGCGCTCTGGGGCACAAAGCGGGCCACCAGACGGGCCAGCGCCTGCATCAGGCGCAGGTCGGCCTCGATGACGTGTTCGATGTCGGGGCGGATCACCTTGATGACGATCTCGCGGCCATTCTCCTTCAACCGTGCGGTATGCACCTGGGCGATGGAGGCGGACGCCAGCGGCGTCTCGTCGAATTCGTCGAACAGAGTCTCGATGGCGCAGCCCAGACTGCGCTCTATCTGCTGACGGGCGGCCTGGCCGCAGAAGGGGGGTACCCTGTCCTGCAGCAGCGCCAGCTCTTCGGCGATATCCGGCGGCAACAGATCGCGCCGGGTCGAGAGCATCTGGCCGAACTTGATGAAGATGGGACCGAGCGCCTCGAAGGCGAGCCGGATGCGGGCACCACGGCTGAGATCGGGTTGCTTGTTCTTCAGCCAGAACAGGCTGCGCCGGGCCAGACGACCGGGCCAGGGTTGATAGCGGGCGGGCACCAGTTTGTCGATGCCCTGCTCCAGCAGTATGGTGACGATGCGATAGAGGCGTTTGAACTCCTTCGGGGTCATCAGGTCACCTGCTGTTCGAAACGGGCCAGGCGCAGTTCAATGGCCTTGAGTTGCTGGGCCAGCACCTCGACATCGTCGTTGAAGCTCGCCACTTCCAGCGGACCCGGTGCGAGGCGGATCTCTTCGGTCAGGTATTCTGCCAGCTGACGCTGGGAGCGGCACAGCTCACGGCCCACCAGGCTCCTGGCCTGACGAGCACCCCGCAGCAGAGTGTGAGCCATCACGTCACCGGTATAGCGAGAGAGTTCCTCTTCCCAGTCGATGTCGAGCTCCCCAAGCAGCACGCTGAACGCCTGAACCAGTTGGGGATCGCCGCTCAGATCCAGCTTCTCCTCGCGGATGTAGCGGGTCAGGGAGGACGGGTCTTTCAGCAGGCCGAGCGCCGTCAGCGACAGGCTGAGCACCGCATCGGCCTCCCCCTCATAGCGGGCCAGCACGTCCAGCCGACGATCGGAGAAGACAAACCAGAGCGGCTTGAGTTCACGCAGCTCCAGCTTGAGCACCTTGCCGGTCAGCTTGCGCAGCCGCTCCGGGCTCTGTTTGTCCAGTTCCAGCAGCCGGTTGAGGCTGGTTTCGATCACCGCGGTGACCATGGCATCCATCGGCATAGGCAACCTTAAAACTTGTAACCGCGGTGCAGGGCAACGACGCCCTGAGTCAGGTTGTAGAACTCGACCTGCTCGAAGCCGGCCTCTTCCATCATGCCGGCCAGAGTCTGCTGGTCCGGGTGCATGCGGATGGACTCCGCCAGATACTTGTAGCTTTCGCTGTCATTCGCGACGATTTCGCCCATTTTCGGCAGCAATTTGAAGGAGTAGAGATCGTACATCTTGGCGATCACGTCACTCACCGGCTTGGAGAATTCCAATACCAACAGGCGTCCGCCCGGCTTCAGTACCCGGAACATGGAGGCCAGCGCCTTGTCCTTGTTGGTCACGTTGCGCAGGCCGAAACCTATGGTGATGACGTCGAAGTGATTGTCCGGGAAGGGCAGCGCCTCGGCGTTGGCCTGCACGTAGGAGACGTTGTTCGCCACCCCCAGGTTGCGCAGCTTGTCGCGGCCCACCTTGAGCATGGAATCGTTGATATCCGCCAGCACCACCTGGCCAGTCTCGCCGACGATGCGGGAGAACTTGGCTGTCAAATCGCCAGTGCCCCCGGCCAGATCCAGCACCTTCTGGCCCTTGCGAACCCCGGAGCAGTCGATGGTGAAGCGCTTCCACAGGCGGTGGATGCCGAACGACATCAGATCGTTCATCAGATCATACTTGGCCGCCACCGAATGGAAGACGCCTGCCACCAGAGTTTCTTTCTCGGTTGCAGCCACGGTTTTAAAGCCAAAATGCGTTGTCGTTGCTTGTTCTGACATCCTCTAAACACCCATAGAGCAAAGAATGGTCGCCAGTTTACCAGAGCCAATGGCGTGCGGACACCTTAAACCCGGCTCGCCACCAACTGCATGCCCAGCACCACCATGGCCAGACAGAGGCTCAGGTTGAGCACTATGTTGAGCAGTGCCTTGAGATAGGCGCCATGCTGAGCCAGCACAACGGTATCGAGTGCGAAGGAGGAGAAGGTCGTCAGGGCTCCCAGGATCCCGACCATCAATAGCGGTTTCATCGGGTGCTCGACGACATGACTATGGCTGATGAGGGCATAGGCCACCCCCATGATGAAGGAGCCGATCACGTTGACCAGAAGGGTGCCGTAGGGAAAATGGCGCCCCAGCAACAGGGCCATCAATTCGGCAATCCCAAAACGAAGGGAGGCACCGATGGCCCCCCCCGCAGCAACATATAACCAGGTTTGCATGGCGTTACTCCTTCAGGCTCAGGCCGACATTATGCGCAATGCCGGCCATTGTGCCCAGAGGGGGAACTAATCGCCCAACCGGTTGATTGAAAACTTATCGCCGAAAATCAACCGGTTCCGGCTGACCGAGCAGGATTTCCGTCTGCGCTGGCCGAGTTTGGGCGATCACCTTGCCGTGGCGAACGGAGTAACGCACCGGCACCTGGCGGCGCACCGCCTCGAAGCCGTTTTCTGAGGGCAGGATCAGCAGGTTGGCTGGCTTGCCCACCTCAATCCCGTAGCGATCCTGCACATTCAGGGTACGGGCGCTGTGGCTGCCAATCAGCTTCAGCCCCTCGTTGATCTGCTCATAACCCATGATCTGGCAGACATGCAGCCCCATGTGCAGCACCTGCAACATGTTGGCCGTGCCCATGGGGTACCAGGGATCGAACACATCATCGTGGCCGAAGCAGACATTGATGTTCGCCTCCAGCATCTCCTTCACCCGGGTGATGCCACGGCGCTTGGGATAGGTATCGAACCGCCCCTGCAGGTGAATGTTCACCAAGGGGTTGGCGACGAAGTTGATACCCGCCATCTTGAGCAGCCGGAACAGGCGGGAAGCATAGGCGCCATTGTAGGAGTGCATCGCCGTGGTATGGCTGGCAGTCACTCGATGGCCAATGCCGCGCTCGTAGGCCAGGGTCGCCAGGGTCTCGATGAAGCGGGACTGTTCATCGTCGATCTCGTCACAGTGCACATCCACCAGAACCTGATACTTCTCGGCCAGATCGAAGATGTAATGCAGACTTTCGACGCCATATTCCCTAGTAAATTCAAAATGGGGAATGGCACCGATCACGTCGGCTCCGAGCTTGAGCGCCTCCTCGAGCAAGGCCTTGCCATTGGGATAGGAGAGGATCCCCTCCTGGGGGAAGGCCACGATCTGAAGCTCGACCCACTCCTTCATCTCCTCTCGCACTTCCAGCATCGCCTTTAGGGCGACCAGGTTGGGATCGGAGACATCGACGTGGGTACGGACAAACTGGATGCCATTGGCGATCTGCCACTTCAGCGTCTGGATTGCGCGTTGTTTTACATCTTCATGGGTAAGCAGCGCCTTGCGCTCGGCCCAGCGCTCGATCCCCTCGAACAGGGTGCCGGAGAGGTTCCAGCTCGGCTCACCGGCGGTCTGGGTGGTATCGAGGTGAATGTGAGGCTCGATGAAAGGGGCGATCACCAGACCACCCTCCCCGTCCAGTACATGGCCTGCCACCGCATGTTCATCATGGGGTTCGATAGCGGTGATGACGCCATCCTGGCTGCGGATCTGCCAAAAACCTTCCCGGTCGACGAGGCGAATATGTTGAATCAGCATTTGTCTGCTTCCTGTACCAGAATCGGTCGCGGCGTGAGCCGAACCAGAATGAAATAGGTGAAGGCGGCGCCCAGCACCGCGTTGAGGGGCACTATGCCTGGCAGCCACTTGCCGACGGCTACTCCGACGGCGGTGGCAACCAGCGCCTGCCAGCGAATGGCTTCGAATTGCTGGTCGGCAAATTGACGATAACGTTCACGATTGAGCAGGAAATCCATGATGATGATGCCACCGATGGGCGGGATCGCCGTACTCAGAAAAGCCAGCCAACCGACGAAGTTGTTGTACAGCCAGAGCGCACAGGCAGTACCGACCAGGCCATTGATCACGCTGAGCGGCTTGCTCTTGAGACCCGTGATGTTGGCAAAACCGAGGCCGGAAGCATAGAGGGCATTGTCGTTGGTGGTCCAGATATTGAGGCCAAGCACCAGGATGGCGGGGATCAACAGCCCCTGCATCAGCATCACTTCAGAGATATCGGCTTGACCGGTCACAGCCGCGCCGGCAGCCCCAAAGACGAACATCAATGTGTTGCCCAAAAAAAACGCCACCATGGTAATCATGACGGCGCCCCAGGGTTTGCGACCAAAGCGGACAAAATCAGCGGTCAGGGTTCCTGCACTGATAAAGGAACCGACCACCATGGTCAGCGCCGTGGTGAACTCGATGGGATTGGATGGCTGAACTTGCTGCAGGGCTTCCATACCACCGGCGGAAGTGACAGCCAGCCAGACGGAGTAACCACCGAGCAACGCGATGGCCGGTACGGCGACAAAGCTCAGCACCATCAAGGCAGAAATACCGAAGTAGACGGTGACCGTCATCAAGATGCCCGAGATGGCGATCAACCAGTTCACGTCGATCCCCGTGGCCTTCTGTACCGGTAGGGCAAACATCGCCACCCCGACACCAAACCAACCTACCTGGGTACCGCCCAACAGCAGCGAAGGCAGCCAGGAGCCTTTGACGCCGAAGGAGTAACGCGCCAACAGATGAGTAGAAAGGCCGGTCGAGGCACCGATATAGCCCAGACAGGCGGTATAGACCCCCAGCAGCAAATTGCCCAGCAGCACGGCCTTGATGAAGTCGTCAAATACCAGACCGGTACCCAGCGCCCCACCAGTCCACATGCTGGCAGAGAAGAAGGTCAGACCCAGCATCACCAGCATCAGCGACAGCACACCCTTGCGCCCCTTGGCAGGAACGGCTCCCAAACAATATTCATTATCCTGCGCCATGCTTTCTCTCCACGTAATAGGCAAAACGCGGCGGATTCTACATGTAAAACGTTTCCCGTCAATCAACAACGGACAATTATCTGGATTAAACCATCAATAACAGCCAAATAAACAGCAGAAATGAGGATGCCCGAGATCAGGCAGGAGTTGAAGGGTAACGAGATCACAGAGAAATGCAGAACGAAAAAAAGCCTCCCTTTTCAGGGAGGCTTTCTATTTAATGGTGCTGATACCCAGAATCGAACTGGGGACCTCATCCTTACCAAGGATGCGCTCTACCGACTGAGCCATATCAGCACACTAACCGGTAAAGACCACGCTCACCGCGTAATCTAAAATTGGGTGCCTGGCAGTGTCCTACTCTCGCATGGCGAATGCCACACTACCATCGGCGCTACCGCGTTTCACTTCTGAGTTCGGCATGGGTTCAGGTGGTTCCACGGCGCTATGGCCGCCAGGCAAATTCTTAATCCAGAAAGCTGACGTGAATAACGATGTTGCTCATGGCTAGTCGCTATCACTGAATTCGTAGTTCGTTCATTCGCTACAAGGCCCAGAACACTTCTTGGGTGTTGTATGGTTAAGCCTCACGGGTAATTAGTACGGGTTAGCTCAATGCATCGCTGCACTTACACACCCCGCCTATCAACGTTGTGGTCTCCAACGGCCCTTTAGGACCCTCAAGGGGTCAGGGATGACTCATCTCAGGGCTCGCTTCCCGCTTAGATGCTTTCAGCGGTTATCGATTCCGAACTTAGCTACCGGGCAGTGCCACTGGCGTGACAACCCGAACACCAGAGGTTCGTTCACTCCGGTCCTCTCGTACTAGGAGCAACTCCCTTCAATCATCCAACGCCCACGGCAGATAGGGACCGAACTGTCTCACGACGTTCTGAACCCAGCTCGCGTACCACTTTAAATGGCGAACAGCCATACCCTTGGGACCGACTTCAGCCCCAGGATGTGATGAGCCGACATCGAGGTGCCAAACACCGCCGTCGATATGAACTCTTGGGCGGTATCAGCCTGTTATCCCCGGAGTACCTTTTATCCGTTGAGCGATGGCCCTTCCATTCAGAACCACCGGATCACTATGACCTACTTTCGTACCTGCTCGACCTGTCCGTCTCGCAGTTAAGCTGGCTTATGCCATTGCACTAACCTCCTGATGTCCGACCAGGATTAGCCAACCTTCGTGCTCCTCCGTTACTCTTTGGGAGGAGACCGCCCCAGTCAAACTACCCACCAGGCACTGTCCGCGACCCCGATTCAGGGGCCTGCGTTAGAACATCAAACATACAAGGGTGGTATTTCAAGGACGGCTCCAGCGCAACTGGCGTCACGCCTTCAAAGCCTCCCACCTATCCTACACATGTAGGTTCAATGTTCAGTGCCAAGCTGTAGTAAAGGTTCACGGGGTCTTTCCGTCTAGCCGCGGGTACACCGCATCTTCACGGCGAATTCGATTTCACTGAGTCTCGGGTGGAGACAGCATGGCCATGGTTACACCATTCGTGCAGGTCGGAACTTACCCGACAAGGAATTTCGCTACCTTAGGACCGTTATAGTTACGGCCGCCGTTTACCGGGGCTTCGATCAAGAGCTTCGCTTGCGCTAACCCCATCAATTAACCTTCCGGCACCGGGCAGGTGTCACACCCTATACGTCCACTTTCGTGTTTGCAGAGTGCTGTGTTTTTGATAAACAGTCCCAGCCATCTGGTCACTGCGACTCCCGTCAGCTCCATCCGCAAGGGACTTCACCAACAAGAGCGTACCTTCTCCCGAAGTTACGGTACTATTTTGCCTAGTTCCTTCACCCGAGTTCTCTCAAGCGCCTTGGTATTCTCTACCCGACCACCTGTGTCGGTTTGGGGTACGATGACTTGTAATCTGAAGCTTAGAGGCTTTTCCTGGAAGCAGGGCATCAATGGCTTCCGCACCGTAGTGCGTTCGTCTCGTGTCTCAGCGTTGCACCTCCGGATTTACCTAAAGGTACCGCCTACGCACTTTCACCAGGACAACCGTCGCCTGGCCCACCTAGCCTTCTCCGTCCCCCCATCGCAATTACAAGTCGTGCAGGAATATTAACCTGCTTCCCATCGACTACGCCTTTCGGCCTCGCCTTAGGGGTCGACTCACCCTGCCCCGATTAACGTTGGACAGGAACCCTTGGTCTTCCGGCGAGGAGGCTTTTCACCCCCTTTATCGTTACTTACGTCAGCATTCGCACTTCTGATATCTCCAGCATGCCTCTCGACACACCTTCGCAGACTTACAGAACGCTCCCCTACCACTCACGCTTAGCGTGAATCCGCGGCTTCGGTGCCTGGTTTGAGCCCCGTTACATCTTCCGCGCAGGCCGACTCGACTAGTGAGCTATTACGCTTTCTTTAAATGATGGCTGCTTCTAAGCCAACATCCTAGCTGTCTGAGCCTTCCCACATCGTTTCCCACTTAACCAGAACTTTGGGACCTTAGCCGGCGGTCTGGGTTGTTTCCCTCTTCACGACGGACGTTAGCACCCGCCGTGTGTCTCCCGGATATTACTTACTGGTATTCGGAGTTTGCATGGGGTTGGTAAGTCGGGATGACCCCCTAGCCCAAACAGTGCTCTACCCCCAGTAGTATTCGTCCGAGGCGCTACCTAAATAGCTTTCGGGGAGAACCAGCTATCTCCGAGTTTGATTGGCCTTTCACCCCCAGCCACAGGTCATCCCCTAACTTTGCAACGTTAGTGGGTTCGGTCCTCCAGTTGATGTTACTCAACCTTCAACCTGCCCATGGCTAGATCACCCGGTTTCGGGTCTACACCTTGCAACTAGACGCCCAGTTAAGACTCGGTTTCCCTACGGCTCCCCTATACGGTTAACCTCGCTACAAAATGTAAGTCGCTGACCCATTATACAAAAGGTACGCAGTCACCCCGAAGGGCTCCCACTGCTTGTACGTACACGGTTTCAGGTTCTATTTCACTCCCCTCACAGGGGTTCTTTTCGCCTTTCCCTCACGGTACTGGTTCACTATCGGTCAGTCAGGAGTATTTAGCCTTGGAGGATGGTCCCCCCATATTCAGACAGGATGTCACGTGTCCCGCCCTACTCGATTTCACATCAAGGTTG
>NZ_CP095328.1:4607500-4634729 GCF_040581895.1 Aeromonas sp. 19NY04SH05-1
ATCACGCTGGCGTTTGGATTGCCGTCTCATTGTATTTTCTCTTCTCGCAGGCCGTCCCGGGTCTTGGCCAGCGCTCGCTTGGCCTGGCTCTCGAGCCGACTGAGTAACAACACGCCGGAGAGGGCCACCACCATGCCGGCCATGGTGGGAATGGTGGCGCGGGAGATCCCGCCCGCCATGCTCTCGGGGTTAAAGCGGTTGGCCGCTGCCAACGCATCGAATATGCCTATCATGCCGGTCACTGTGCCGAGCAGACCCAGCATGGGGCAGAGCACCACCAGGGTGCGGATGAAGATCAGATGTCGGTTGAGTGCAAGCTCCGCCTGGGCCAGCCAGCGGCCACGAATGGCCCTGGCATGCCAGCTATGACGCTCGCTGCGCGCCTGCCAGCGAGTGAACAGCTGGTGCTGCAGTGGGCCAAAACCCAGACTGAGGTAGAGCAGCCGCTCGATCATTAGAATCCACATCAACACCAGCAGGGCCAGAATGACCCAGAGCACGGGACCACCTCGGCCCATGAAACTCTGCAGCTGCTGCCAGATGTCGAACATCATGCCGCTCGCTCCATCCCTTGCAGGTTGCTCTCGGCACGTTCTGCCAGAATGCCGGCCACCTGTTGCTCCAGCACATTGGATAGTTCGCTGAAACGGGATTGCAGCAGGCTGTGAGCCAGGATCAGCGGAATGGCTGCCACCAGCCCCTGCACCGTAGTGACCAGGGCCATGGAGATGCCGCCGGCCATGATCTTGGGATCGCCGGTGCCGAACTGGGTGATGGCCTGGAAGGTGCCGATCATCCCGGTCACGGTACCGAGCAGACCCAACATGGGGGCGATGGCCGCGATCACCTTGACCATGCCGATACCGCGCTCGAGACGGGGTGTCTCCTGCAGGATCGCCTCATCGAGACGCAGCTCCAGCGTTTCCATGCTCAGTTCGGGATGCTGATCCGCCACCGTCAGTACCCGGCCAAGGGCATTGTCGGCGTGGTATTCACCCTGCTTGAGCTGGCGACGCACCAGGGTCAGCTCGCGGGTCAGAGTCCACAGCCGTACCGCAGCGATGCCAAGGCCGGTGAGGGCCAGCAGCACGATAATGGCGCCAACCTGTCCCCCCTGCAGAACCTTCTGCCAGAAGGTAGGAGTCTGGGCCAGCATTTCGAGCAAGGTGCCGTGGGAAGGATCCAGCGGCAGTGCTTCTCCCTCCTGGCCCTGATAAGACGCCAGCTCGGAGTGTACGCTGTCGGGCAGACCCAGCACCGGGCTCAGCCCCTCTGCGGTCGGTTGCAGGAAGCCCGTATCGCCAAACAAAGCAAAGCTGCCTAACCGGCTCAGCGACTGCGCGCTGGCATTTCCCTGAGCGTCGAGCACCTTGCCGTTGAACTGGGCTACCCGACCCGATTCACGGATCTCCTGTAGCAAAGTCGCTGGCAACAAGGCGAGGGCGGCGCGATCCGGTACATCCTTGTCTTGTGCCATGGCTTTCAGAGGAGCAAGGCGATCCGGATATTGTCCCTGCACTGCCGATTCGGAGAGCAGCTTGACCGCCTCGCCAGCTCCCTGGCGGACAACCGCGAAGATCTCGTTCATGTCACCGGAGGCCTGCTCCCACTGGCCGTTGAGTTCGACCAGCTGTTTTTCATTGCTGGCAAACTGGCTGGCCAGCTGCTTGCTGAGGTTCTGGGCTTCGGCCAGCCTGGCACGGGCGCGATTCAATTCGCCGGAAACTGCCGCCAGATCCTGTTGTGCCTGCTGCTCGCGCGCCTGTTCCTGCAGTTGCCACTCATCATTGGCAATGGCGGCATTGGTCCCGAGGGAGAGGGCGATAACAAGGGGAAACCACTTCATGGCGACGCTCATGATTGGGCCTCCTGACTACGGCTGACAGACAGGGGGACATTCAACAATTGCGGTACCTTCTTGTCGGCAGCGATATCCAGGGCATCGGCAATGGGGGAAAGCCACTGGCCATCAAGGGCTTGCCACTGTTTGTTCTCGACAGACCAACGCCAGGCCTGGCTGCGATCCGCAGTCATGGCCAGCAGGGCCACGCGGCCTACCGCCAGTACATCGACCCGGCGCGAGGCACCGTCCAGGGCGATCTCGGTGGAGTAACTGTCCATCCGGCTGCCATATTCGGCTTCGATCTGGTAGGCCTGCAGCAGCTGGCGAAACTTCTCGGCCTCGCTCACATCGGCTCTGGCCATGGTGGCTTTCAACTGTTCGACTCGCGCCACACGCTCTTCCTTGCGCAGCGGAATATCCTCTTGCACCAGTTGTTCCAGATCGGCCTGCATCTGCAGCATCAGGGGGATCAGGCCCTGACGGGTCTCTTGTACCGCATCCAGCTGACGAGTGAGCTTGTCCAGCTCATTTTGCTGATCGGCCACCAAAGACTGCATGTAGCGGTTGTAGGCTTCCAGATCCCGCAGTTGCAGCTGGGCATTTTGCAGCTCCAGTCGAGCGGCAACGGCCGCATCGGCGGCTTTTTCCACCCGCTGCTGGGAGGCTTTTCCGGCAGCAATGCTGTTTTTCAGGGAGGGCGCAACCAGATCATCGGCACTGGCAGCGAAGTGAACTGTTAATGGCAACAGGGCCAAACCCCAATACTTGTGCATGATATAATTCTTAACAATGATAACTATTCTCATTGTCTCAGAGAGTGGGGACAGTATCAATCAGAGGATTTCCTTGGCCTTCGACGGCAAAAAACAGGATAATTTTTAAACACGCACGGAATAATGGCATTGGATGCCATCTCAAAAATTATAAATAACTAGAAAAATCTTTTCGGTCAGACGGATAGCTGGTCGAGAGAGGAGAAAGTCATGCTCAACGATGCGATCTGGGAACACATAGACCAGTTCACCAAGGCCACCAAAACCAGCGACATCCAGCAACTGCTGGAGCGTTTTAGTCATCAGATGGGCTTTGATTACTTCCGGCTGCTGATTATTTTCCCCATCAGCATGCAAAAATCCCACGTGGCACTTTTCAACAACTGCCCGACCAGCTGGTTCGATGCCTACAGCGAGAATCAGTATCTGACCCAGGATCCGGTCGTCTATCTGGGATTGAAGCAGACCCAGCCGATCTTCTGGAACAAGCTGGATTGCGATTCTCCCTGGTTGCCCAGTGCCAGCCGGGATGTGATGAACCTGGCGGCGGACTTCGGGGTGCGCAACGGTGTCTCCTTCCCGCTACACACTCCGCAGGGGGAACATGGCATCCTCTCATTCATCACCAAGGACAAATCCAATTCCGACCTGATGTTTGAAAACGTTCCCCTGCTCTCTTTCTGTGCCAGTTACATCTTCAATTCGGCACTGCAATTGATCAAAAGCCGGCCGGACCTGATGAGATACCTGACCGAACTCTCCGATCGGGAGAAGGAGTGCCTGTTTTGGGCCAGCGAGGGCAAAACCTCCTGGGAGATCGCCACCATCCTTGGTATCAGCGAGCGGACGGTCAACTTCCACCTCACCCAGGTCACCAACAAGACCGACTCGAAGAACCGCAGTCAGGCCATCGCCAAGGGGATCACCAGCGGCATCATAGTGCCCTCACTGGATGAGGTGACCATCACCAACCTGCGGCTGTCATGACGCCTGCCTGACAACACAGCCAATAAAAAAGAGCCGCATAGCGGCTCTTTTTTCATTCGTGGCAATGGCTTATTCCACGGTCACGGATTTGGCCAGGTTACGCGGCTGATCCACGTCGGTGCCCTTGATCAGGGCCACGTAGTAGGAGAGCAGCTGCAGCGGCACGGTATAGACGATGGGCGCGATCACCTCTTCCATATGGTTGAGGTTCATCACCCGCATGGTCTCGTCGCTCTTGAAGCCGGTCTCGGCGTCCGCGAAAACGTAGAGGATACCGCCGCGGGCACGCACCTCTTCCACGTTGGACTTGAGCTTCTCCAGCAGGTCGTTGTTCGGCGCCACCACGATGATGGGCATCTCGGCATCGATCAGGGCCAGCGGGCCGTGCTTGAGCTCACCGGCGGCATAGGCCTCGGCGTGGATGTAGGAGATCTCCTTGAGCTTGAGCGCCCCTTCCATGGCGATGGGGTACTGATCGCCACGGCCCAAGAACAGGCTATGGTGCTTGTCGGCGAACTCTTCGGCCAGGGTCTCGATCTGCTTGGCGAGCGACAGGCTCTCCTTGATGCGCTGGGGCAGCGCCTGCAGGGACTTGACCAGGGCGGCCTCGGCGGCGGCGTCCAGGTTGCCGCGGCAGCGGCCGATGGCGGCCACCAGCATCAGCAGGCCGGCCAGCTGGGTGGTGAAGGCCTTGGTGGAGGCCACGCCGATCTCGGCGCCGGCACGGGTCATGAAAGCCAGATCTGACTCACGTACCAGGGAGGACCCCGGCACGTTGCAGATGGCCAGCGAGCTCATGTAGCCGGAGGCCTTGGCCAGACGCAGGGCTGCCAGGGTGTCGGCGGTCTCACCGCTCTGGGAGAGGGTGATGAGCAGGCTGTTGGGACGCACCACCGACTTGCGATAGCGGAACTCGGAGGCGATCTCCACGTCGCAGGAGACGGCGGCGATGGACTCGAACCAGTAGCGGGCCACCATGCCGGAGTGGTAGGAGGTGCCGCAGGCGACGATCTGGATGTGATCGACCTTGTCGAAGATGGCGCGCGCGCCGTTGCCGAAGGACTCGACCACCACGTGATCGATGCCCAGGCGCCCGTCCAGGGTCTGGTTGATGGCGGCCGGCTGCTCGTGGATCTCCTTGAGCATGTAGTGACGGTACTCGCCCTTGTCACCGGCATCGTGGGAGATGTCGGACTCTTTCTCCTCGCGCACCACCGGCTGGCCGTCGATATCGAACACCTGCACGTCGCGGCGGGTCACCTCGGCAACATCACCCTCTTCCAGGAAGATGAAGCGGCGAGTTACCGGCAGCAGGGCCAGCTGGTCGGAGGCGATGAAGTTCTCGCCGATACCGCGGCCGATAACCAGGGGGGAGCCGGAGCGGGCCACCACCAGACGGCTGTCGTCACGGGTATCCATCACCACGGTACCGTAGGCGCCACGCAGCTGCTTGACCGCCTTTTGCATGGCGGTGATCAGGTTCGGCGCCTCTTTCAGCTCATGGTGCACCAGGTGGGCGATCACCTCGGTGTCGGTGTCGGAGGTGAATACGTAGCCAAGCTCTTTCAGGCGATCGCGCAGGGGCTCGTGGTTCTCAATGATGCCGTTGTGCACCACCACAATATGCTCGGAGACGTGAGGGTGGGCATTGCGCTCGGAGGGCTCGCCGTGAGTGGCCCAGCGGGTGTGGGCGATACCGGTGCCGCCGTGCACGGACTGCTCTTCCAGGGCCTTGGCCAGCTCGGCCACCTTGCCAAGGCGGCGCACCCGCTGCAGGGGGTGCTGGGCGCTGAACACGGCCACCCCGGCCGAGTCGTAGCCGCGGTACTCGAGGCGGCGCAGCCCCTCGACCAGGATTTCAGCCACATCACGCTGGGCAACAGCCCCGACGATGCCACACATAGACTTCTCCTTGAGACGTAAAAACGAAACTTCGTTTGGATAATTCAGACTTCAATATCAGCCTGCAACAGGGGCACAGATCAGTGTCACCCCTTTGGCTTGAATCAGTTCACGGGCCTCGGCAGCCAGCCCGTCATCGGTGACCAGGGTCTGGATACTTGACCAGGGCAACTCGAGATTGGGGATCTTGCGACCAATCTTCTCGGACTCGACCATGACGATCACCTCCCGCGATACCTCGGCCATCACTCGCGACAGCCCCACCAGCTCGTTGAAGGTGGTAGTGCCGCGTTCCGGGTCTATGCCATCGGCGCCGATAAACAGCTGGTCGAAGTCGTAGGATCGCAGCACCTGCTCCGCCACCTGACCCTGGAAGGACTCGGAATGAGGGTCCCAAGTGCCTCCAGTCATTAACAGGGTAGGCTCATTTTCCAGCTCGCGCAGGGCACCGGCCACATTGAGAGAGTTGGTCATCACAATGAGGCCGCGCTTGTTGCCGAGCAGCGGGATCATGGCGCTGGTGGTGCTGCCGCTGTCGATGATGACGCGGTTGTGATCGCGGATCCGCTCCGCGGCGGCACGGGCGATTGACATCTTTCGGTTCGAAACTTGCTCCGGATTGGACTCCACCACCATCTCGCTCGGCAGGGGCACGGCACCCCCATAGCGGCGCAGCAACAGGCCGCCGGTTTCCAGCACCGCCAGATCCTTGCGAATGGTCACCTCAGAGGTGGAAAAGTGTTTGGCGAGGGCATCGACACTGACCTCACCCTGTTCGTTAACCAGCGTCACTATGGTGTGACGACGCTGCTGGGTATTACGTTTAGTCATCTTTAAGTTTCGATTCGAAAGAATGTCGAAATATTAGTGCCTTTTTGGCAAAAATCAAACAGCAAATAGGATCCAATTTAGTTAGGTGCCAGAATGAGGTGCCGACTTGCGACGAGGATGCCATGCAAAAACGACTCATCTGGCTGGTAGAAGATGAAGCCAGCATTGCCGATACCCTGATCTATGCCCTGCAAACCGACGGGTTCGAGGTGGAGTGGTTCATGCTGGGCCAGCAGTTGCTAACTAGGCTGGCACAGGTACAACCCGATTTTCTGATTCTCGATGTGGGACTGCCCGACATTAGCGGGTTCGAGCTGTGCAAGCAGGTACGGGCCCGCAGCGATGTACCCCTGATGTTTCTGACTGCCCGCAGCGAGGAGATAGACCGCCTGATCGGGCTGGAGATAGGGGCCGACGACTATGTGGCCAAGCCCTTCTCTCCACGGGAGGTATGCGCCCGGGTGCGAGTCATTCTGCGCCGCAGCCAACCGACGGCCCCCAAGCAGAGTGCAGCTCTGACTCTCGATGAAGAGCGGGCCCGCATTCACTTTCATGGCCAACCACTTATGCTTACCCGCTACGAATACCTGCTGCTCAAGACGCTCATCCAGTCACCTGGGCGAGTCTATTCGCGCCAGCAGCTGATGGATCTGGTGTGGCAGGATGCGGAGGAGAGCCTGGATCGCACCGTCGATACCCACATCAAGACCATCCGCGCCAAGCTGCGAGATCAGGACCCGGATGCCAACCTGATCCTGACCCATCGCGGACTGGGCTACAGCCTGGAGCTGGCATGAGAACAAGAGTGCAACGGCGGCAAGACAGGGAGCGGATATGAGACTGGGGCTGCAACTGCTGTGCGGACTGCTGCTGATCTTCGCACTGGCCGCCTGGTTCGTGATGGAGATCTTCGTCGAGGAGATCAAACCTGGCGTACGCAGCGCCACCGAAGATACCCTGGTGGACATGACCCAACTGCTGGCGCCACTGGCGCTCGACGATTTGCAGGAGGGCAATATGATGAACGGGCGGCTGGCCAGTGCCTTTGCCCGACTTAACCAGACGCCCATCAATGCCCTGATCGACGGTCATCTCAAGCAACAGGCCGAGTACCGCATCTATGTAACCGATGCTCATGGCGTAGTGATTTACGACTCCGACGGGACGGATCTGGGCAAGGACTACTCCCGCTGGAACGACGTCTACCTGACCCTTCGCGGTGAATATGGCGCCCGCAGCACCCGCACCGATCCCGATGATCCCGCCAGCTCGACCATGCATGTGGCGGCTCCCCTGCGGGATGGGGATAACATTATCGGCTCCCTCACCGTCGCCAAACCCAACCGCACCCTGATGCCAGCCATCAAACGGGGGGAGCAGGAATTGTTGCGCGCCGGGGGTCAGATGCTGCTTGTCTCCTTGCTGATCGGCAGCCTGCTGGTGTGGTGGCTCAACCGCTCCATCGGCAAGCTGGTGCACTACGCCGATTCGGTCAGCAAGGGGGAGGCGGCGCCCTTGCCACGGCTGCATACGGTCGAACTGGATCGCCTCGGTCATTCCCTGGAAACCATGCGCCACCAGCTCGATGGCAAACGCTATATCGAACGTTACGTACATGCCCTGACCCACGAGCTGAAGAGCCCGCTGGCCGCCATTCGCGGGGCTGGGGAGATCCTGGCCGAAACGCCGCCCCCCGAGGTGGCCAGCCGTTTCATCGGCAACATCAACCAGGAGACGGCCCGCATGCAGCAATTGATCGAACGCATGCTGCAACTGGCCAGACTGGAGTCGGGGCAGGGGCTGGATCGCCAGCCGGTGGAGCCGGCAAGCCTAGGCAAACGCGCCCTCGACGCCCGCCAGATCATCGCCCAGCGCCGCCAGGTCAGGCTGGTGAGCGAACTGGCCAGCGTTCCCAGACAGAAGTGGGATCCCCTGCTGGTGGAGCAGGCGATTGGTAACCTCTTGGACAATGCCATCGACTTTTCCCCCGCCGAGGGGGTGGTGACCCTGAGCGGTACCCGCCTGGATGGCGGCTATTGCT
This sequence comes from Aeromonas sp. 19NY04SH05-1, assembly GCF_040581895.1. NCBI lineage: Bacteria > Pseudomonadati > Pseudomonadota > Gammaproteobacteria > Aeromonadales > Aeromonadaceae > Aeromonas > Aeromonas sp. 19NY04SH05-1. The sequence continues at coordinate 4,615,878 of NZ_CP095328.1, forward strand.
TTCGGGTTTGCGACCAGGGGCCGGGCATTCCTGACTATGCCCTGCCTAGGATCTTCGAGCGTTTCTACTCCCTGCCTCGTCCCGACAGGGGCAAGAGCAGCGGCCTTGGCCTCAGCTTCGCCCATGAGGTGGCCCACCAGCATGGTGGCCGCCTGACACTGGTCAATCGTCAGCAGGGAGGCGCCAGCGCCGAGCTCTGGTTGCCACTCGCCTGACCGCGCTCCCGCCGCTTTGTATTTCGCATGCAAAGCGGCGCCCGATACCGGTTTTTTTGTCTTCCTTCACAGTAGCTTCACACAGCCCCATCTCCCCTTCACCCGTGCACGGCACACTCGCCCCATTCAACAAGGAGAGGTGTCATGGTCAAACAGATATTCAGCCACAAGATCGTCCTGCTGCTGTTGCTCAGTCTGCTGCTGATGGTGCCGGTACACTCCATCATGGAGCTGAACCGGGAGCGCCAGGCCTACCGCAGTCAGGCTATTCACAGCATCATGGCCAGCAGCAGCGGCCCGCAACGCCTGCTCGGCCCCGTCCTGGTGCAGCCTTATACCCGCACCGTCACGGTGGAGCAGGATGGTAAGCGCTTCGAACGCACCGAACAGCTTTACCGTTATCGGCTGCCCGAACAGCTGAACGTGCAGGCTGGCATGGCGGTCACCCCGCGCAAGCTCGGCATCTATCAGGCTCAGGTTTATCAGACCCGGCTCTCCCTCTCCGGACATCTGCCAACCGGGAAGGACGACAAACCACAGGAGTTCGATGACACGGATCCCACCCTGGTGGCTGGCAACCCTTATCTGAGCCTGGTGCTATCCGATGCCCGCGGCATCAGCAGTGTGCCTGCGCTGCAACTGGGCAAACAGCGGATCCCGTTTGCCCCTGGCGCCAGGCTCGGGGACAAGCTGGCCGGCATCCATGCACCGCTGCCAGCCTTGGCTGATGACGAGGGTATCTTTCATATCGAGCTGGATCTGCAGGGGATGAATGCGCTGGAGGTGGTGCCCCTCGGCCAGGACAGCAAGCTGAATCTGAACGGCAACTGGCCCCATCCCAACTTCATCGGCGACTTTCTACCGGCCAGTCGCACCCTCACCGAAAAGGGGTTCGACGCCAGTTGGCAGAGCAGCTGGTTTGCCACCGATATGGAGAGCCGCTTCAACCGGATGATGAAGGGGGAAGGGGATCCGCTGCCCGCCTTCAGCGTCAGCTTGGTACAACCGGTGGATCACTATCAGCTGAACGAACGGGCGGCCAAATATGCCCTGCTGTTTATCGGTCTCACCTTCATCAGCTTCTTCATGTTCGAACTGCTTAAGGGATTGCGGGTACACCCGATCCAGTACGCCCTGGTGGGCATGGGCTTGGTCATCTTCTATCTGGTACTGCTGGCGCTGACCGAACATCTGGGTTTTGCCCTGGCCTATCTGATCGCTGGCCTCGCCAGCGTGGCCCTCAACGGCTTCTACCTCAGCCATGTGCTGGGTGGGCCCAGACAGGGGATCGGCTTCGCGGTCCTGCTGGGGCTGGTCTACGCCATCCTGTTCGGGCTGCTGCAGGCCGAAGAGATAGCCCTGCTGCTCGGCGCCCTGCTGTTATTCGCCATCCTGGCGCTGATCATGGTACTGACCCGCAAGCTGGACTGGTATCAGGTGATGGACTATGACACCCCCACCACCGTCTGGGCAGCCCCCCTCCCATCGACGAGTAACACCAGCCATCAGCCATAAGTCCAAAAAAACCGGCGCCATCAGGCGCCGGTTGCATTTTATTGATCGGGCATCACTTTTTCTTGACCGGGCGAGCCCAGTTCTTGATGTGACGCTGGGGTACCCGGGTGATCACCAGCTCGTTCTCCGCCACATCCTTGGTGATGGTGGAGCCGGCCCCCAGGGTGGCCCCCTTGCCGATGCGCACCGGCGCCACCAGCTGGGTGTCGGAACCGACGAAGACGTCATCCTCGATAATGGTCTGGAACTTGTTCACCCCGTCGTAGTTGCAGGTGATGGTACCGGCACCGATATTCACCTTGGCACCGATTTCGGCATCCCCCAGATAGGTCAGATGACCACACTTGGAACCAACACCCAGCCGCGCCTTCTTCATCTCGACGAAGTTGCCGACGTGGGCGTCCTGCTCCAGCACCGCGCCCGGGCGCAGGCGGGCAAACGGACCGACCGAGCATTGATCAGCCACCTGGGCGCCCTCGATGACGGAGTAAGGCTTTACCTCGGTGTGATCGCCGATCACGCAATCTTTCAGCACGGCTCCCGCGCCGATGCGCACATGGTTGCCCAGCGTCACCTTGCCTTCGATGATGACGTTGACGTCGATCACCACCTCTTCACCGATTTCCAGTTCGCCGCGCAGATCGAAACGGGCCGGGTCGATCAGGGTGGCACCGGCGATCATCAGCTTCTCGGCCTGCATCTGCTGGTAACTGCGCTCGAGTGCCGCCAGCTGAACCCGGTTGTTGGCCCCTTCCACCTCCGCAGCACGATCCGGATGAACGGCAGCGATGGGGCAACCATCGGCATGAGCCATGGCGATGACATCGGTCAGGTAGAACTCACCCTGGGCATTCTTGTTGTCCAGACGGGATAGCCAGCTGCGCAGCTGGGCGCCGCTCGCCACCAGCACACCGGTGTTTACTTCACAAATAGCAAGCTGCTCGGCATTGGCATCCTTCTGCTCGACGATACCGACCACCTGGCCGTTGTCGCGCACGATGCGGCCGTAGCCGGTGGGGTTGTCCAGCACCACGGTCAGCAGCGCCATGCCGCCCTCCACCTTGGCGGCCAGCAGCCGTTGCAGGGTCTCGGGTTGGATCAGCGGGGTGTCGCCATACAGCACCAGTACGTCATCTTCGTCGTTCCAGAACGGGATGGCCTGTGCCACCGCATGGCCGGTCCCCAACTGCTGCGCCTGCAGCACCCAGTTCACATCGGCGGCCTGGATCCGCTCCTTCAGCAGCTCGGCACCGTGGCCATAGACCAGATGCAGCTGCTCGGCGCCGACCTGACGGGCAGTATCGATCACATGGGAAACCATGGGTTTGTTGGCCACCGGGTGCAGCACCTTGGGCAGGGAAGAACGCATGCGGGTACCTTTACCCGCCGCCAGGATCACGACGTTGAGAGACATGGCTTCAACCTTGAACTTGTGTGGAAATACCCGGCGGAGTCTATCCAACGGGCAAAAAAAAAGCGACCCGCAGGTCGCTTTTTGCATCACCGTTATCAGCGGTAATTCTTTTTGACGATATCGATGACCCGCAGTTGGGCCATCGCCTTGGCCAGCTCGGTAGCGGCCTGGGCGTAGTCGATATCACCATGGGAGCTGTGGATCCGCTCTTCGGCCGCACGTTTGGCTTCCTGGGCTTTCGCCTCATCCAAATCGTCGGCACGAATCGCGGTGTCCGCCAGCACGGTCACGGATTCAGGTTGTACTTCCAGCATGCCGCCGGAGATGTACAGCACCTCTTCAGTTCCGTTCTGCTTCACCAAGCGGACCAGGCCCGGCTTGATGGCAGTCAGCAACGGAGCATGACCGTGGCGGAGACCCAACTCACCTTCGGAGCCTGTTACCTGAGCGGATTGCACGCGACCGGAAAACAGTTTTCCTTCGGCGCTCACCACGTCCAGGTGAAAGGAGATCATCTCTGCCATGGGCCCTCCAGTCGAGGCTTACAGTTTCTTGGATTTCTCGACGACTTCGTCGATACCGCCAACCATGTAGAACGCCTGCTCGGGCAGATCGTCATACTCGCCTTTCAGGATGCCCTGGAAACCACGGATGGTCTCTTTCAGCGGCACGTATTTGCCCGGAGAACCGGTAAACACTTCTGCCACGAAGAACGGCTGGGACAGGAAACGCTCGATCTTACGGGCACGGGCTACGGTCAGTTTGTCTTCTTCTGACAGTTCATCCATACCCAGGATGGCGATGATGTCCTTCAGCTCCTTGTAGCGCTGCAGTACGGTCTGAACGCCACGAGCGGTCTCGTAGTGCTCCTTGCCAACCACCAGCGGATCCAGCTGACGGGAGGTGGAGTCCAGCGGGTCAACGGCCGGGTAGATACCCAGAGCCGCGATCTGACGGGACAGTACGACGGTCGCATCCAAGTGGGCGAAGGTGGTCGCCGGAGACGGGTCGGTCAAGTCATCCGCAGGCACGTAAACGGCCTGTACGGAGGTGATGGAACCAGTCTTGGTGGAGGTGATGCGCTCTTGCAGAACACCCATCTCCTCGGCCAGGGTCGGCTGGTAACCTACTGCGGAGGGCATACGGCCCAGCAGTGCGGATACTTCGGTACCGGCCAGGGTGTAACGGTAGATGTTGTCCACGAAGAACAGCACGTCACGACCTTCGTCACGGAACTTCTCGGCCATGGTCAGGCCGGTCAGCGCCACGCGCAGACGGTTTCCGGGCGGCTCGTTCATCTGACCGTAAACCAGAGATACTTTGTCCAGTACGTTGGACTCCATCATCTCGTGGTAGAAGTCGTTACCCTCACGGGTACGCTCACCCACACCGGCGAACACGGAGTAACCGCTGTGCTCGATCGCGATGTTACGGATCAGCTCCATCATGTTTACGGTTTTGCCTACACCGGCACCACCGAACAGACCGACCTTACCACCCTTGGCGAACGGACATACCAGGTCGATAACCTTGATGCCGGTCTCCAGCAGCTCGGTGCTGTTGGACTGATCTTCGTAGCTGGGGGCCTCACGGTGGATGGACCAGCTCTCTTCTTCACCGATCGGGCCTTTCTCGTCGATTGGCTCGCCCAGTACGTTCATGATCCGACCCAGGGTCGCAGTACCGACCGGAACCTGGATGGATTTACCGCTATTCATTACTTCCAACCCACGACGCAGACCGTCGGAGGAACCCATGGTGATGCAACGAACGACGCCGCCACCGATCTGCTGCTGAACTTCCAGCACCAGACCCTGGCCTTGACCTTCGCTGACGACCTTCAGAGCATCGTACACCTGGGGCACGGCATTCTGCGGGAACTCGATGTCCACCACAGCGCCGATGATTTGGACGATGAAACCGTTACTCATGTCAAATCCTCTAAACCTTTGATAACCCTTGCCTTACACCGCAGCAGCACCGGAAACGATCTCTGTGAGCTCCTGGGTAATACTGGCCTGACGGGCCTTGTTGTATACCAGTTGCAGATCGTTAATCAGGTTGCCGGCGTTGTCAGTCGCGGCTTGCATGGCAACCATTCGGGCTGCCTGTTCACTGGCCAAGTTTTCCACTACGCCCTGGTACACCTGGGATTCGACATAACGAACCAGCAGGGTATCCAGCAGCTTCTTGGGATCCGGCTCATAGAGGTAATCCCAGTGGTGTTTCTTGACCAGCTTGCTGTCTTCAGTTACGGGCAAAGGCAGCAGTTGATCGACCCGTGGTTGCTGCACCATGGTGTTGATGAACTTGTTGTACACCAGATACAGCCTGTCAATCTCACCGTTGTCGTAAGCCTTCAGCATGACCTTGACTGAACCAATCAGGTCATTGACGCTCGGGTTATCGCCCAGTCCTGCGACGTGAGCTTTCACCTTGGCGCCGTGCCGTTCAAAGAAGTTGGAGGCTTTGTTGCCGATCAGGGCCAAGTCAACCTTGGCTCCTTTCGCGCTCCATTGCTTCATATCATTGAGGGCAGCCTTGAACAGGTTGATGTTCAAACCGCCACACAGGCCACGGTCGGTGGAGACGACGATGTAACCCACTCGCTTGACCTCACGTTCGATGAGGTAGGGGTGCTTGTATTCCAGGTTCCCCTGAGCGATATGGCCGATCACCTTGCGCATGGTTTCAGCGTACGGACGGCTGGCAGACATGCGATCCTGCGCACGGCGCATCTTGCTTGCTGCCACCATTTCCATAGCGCTGGTGATCTTCTGAGTGTTTTTCACACTCCCGATCTTGTTACGTATCTCTTTTGCGCCGGCCATCTCTTCTCTCCATCAGGTGGCAGCTTGCGCTGCCACACACGCTTACCAGGTCTGGGTTGCCTTGAAGTTATCCAGCAACGCAGTCAGCTTGCCAACGATCGCGTCGTTGTAGTCGGCCTTGGCATTGATTTCAGCCATCAGCTCGGCATGCTGGGTATTGGCGTAAGAGAGCAGAGCGGCTTCGAAGTCGAGGATCTTGTTCAGTTCGACATCGGAGAGATAGCCTTTTTCCGCAGCGAACAGCACCAGAGACTGGTGAGCCACGCTCATCGGAGAGTACTGCTTCTGCTTCATCAGCTCGGTCACTTTCTGACCGTGGTCCAGCTGCTTGCGAGTCGCGTCATCCAGGTCGGAAGAGAACTGGGCGAATGCGGCCAGTTCGCGGTACTGGGCCAGCGCGGTACGGATACCACCGGACAGCTTCTTGACGATCTTGGTCTGGGCAGCGCCACCCACACGGGACACGGAGATACCCGGGTCAACCGCAGGACGAATACCGGCGTTGAAAGACTGGGAAGTCAGGAAGATCTGGCCATCGGTGATGGAGATCACGTTGGTCGGTACGAACGCGGAAACGTCGCCGGCCTGGGTTTCGATGATCGGCAGGGCGGTCAGAGAACCGGTCTGGCCTTTCACTTCACCCTTGGTGAACTTCTCAACGTACTCTTCGTTGACGCGAGCAGCACGCTCGAGCAGACGGGAGTGCAGATAGAAAACGTCACCCGGGAATGCTTCACGTCCTGGCGGACGGCGCAGCAGCAGGGAGATCTGACGATATGCAACGGCCTGCTTCGACAGGTCATCGTAAATGATCAGGGCATCTTCACCGCGGTCACGGAAGTATTCACCCATGGAGCAACCGGAGTACGGAGCCAGGTATTGCAGGGCAGCCGCTTCGGACGCAGAAGCCACCACCACGATGGTGTTGGCCAGAGCGCCGTGCTCTTCCAGCTTGCGCACCACGTTGGCGATGGTGGAGGCCTTCTGGCCGATCGCAACGTAGACACACTTAATGCCGGAGTCTTTCTGGTTGATGATGGTGTCAATCGCAATGGCAGTTTTACCTACCTGGCGGTCACCGATGATCAGCTCACGCTGGCCACGACCGATGGGGATCATGGCGTCGATCGCTTTCAGACCGGTCTGGACAGGCTGGTCAACAGACTTACGCTCGATAACGCCCGGGGCGATCACTTCTACCGGAGAGAAGCCATCGTGCTCGACCGGACCTTTACCGTCGATAGGCTGACCCAGGGTGTTGACCACCCGGCCCAACAGACCACGACCAACCGGCACTTCCAGGATGCGGCCAGTACCTTGTACTTTCATCCCTTCGGCCAGATCGGCGTAGGGACCCATTACTACGGCACCAACGGAGTCACGCTCCAGGTTCAATGCCAGAGCGAAGCGGTTACCCGGCAGCTCGATCATCTCACCCTGCATGGCATCGGCCAGGCCGTGGATACGAATGATACCGTCGCTCACGGAGACGATAGTACCTTCGTTACGCGCTTCGCTCTTTACATCAAACTGCGCAATGCGCTGCTTGATCAGCTCGGCGATTTCAGTGGAATTCAGTTGCATGCTCTAATACCCCAATCAAGATTGCAGCGCGTCAGCCATGCGATCCAGCTTGCCGCGGACAGTGCCGTCGATAACCAGATCACCGGCCTTGATGAGCACTCCGGCCATCAAGGACGCATCAATGCTGCAATTCAGCTTCACTTTGCGCGCGAGACGTTGTTCCAGAGAAGCCTGAATATTGGCTTTCTGCTGGTCGGTCAGTTCGATCGCCGAAATCACGTCAGCCTGAACTTCTTTATCCAGTTCAGCCTTGAGCACCACAAATTCGGCAACGACCGCCGGCAGCACACCCAAGCGACCATTCTCAGCCATCACCCGGATCAGGTTCTGGCCATGCTCGTCGAGTTGCTCACCGCAGATGCTGACAAACAGTTTTGCCAGTTCTTCGGCAGCCACAGAGCCGTTTACCAGGGAGTGGATGGTCTCGTTCTTCACGACTTCCGCCGCGAAGCTGAGCATCCCCAGCCACTGATCAACCGCCTTGTGCTCAACGGCAAACTCGAAAGCAGCCTTGGCGTAGGGGCGAGCGATTGTAGTCAGTTCAGACATAGCCCCGTTCCCGTTACAGTTCTGCTACCAGTTTGTCGACGATGTCGCTGTTGGCAGCCTGGTCGATTTGGCGCGCCAGGATCTTCTCTGCACCAGCTATGGCAAGAGTTGCAACCTGCTTGCGCAGTTCTTCTTTGGCACGATGACGTTCAGCTTCAATCTCGGCACGGCCTTGAGCCAGGATTTTTTCCCGCTCGGCCTGGGCCCCGACAGTTGCCTCATCAATGATCTGGGCCTTGCGTTTGTTGGCCTGTTCAATGATTTCAGCAGCCTGGAGCTTGGCTTCTTTCAGCTGATCGACGGCGTTGGCCTTGGCCAAATCCAGATCTTTCTTGGCTCGTTCGGCAGAAGAGAGACCGTCAGCAATGGCTTTCTGACGGGCTTCGATGGCAGCCATCAGCGGCGGCCATACGTACTTCATGCAAAACACTACGAAGAAGAAAAAAGCAATTGCTTGGCCGAGGAGGGTGGCGTTGATATTCACAGCCGATGTCCTCTTTAGTTAGTTAATGGGTTATGCCTGGAGATGTCGTATCGACTTAGCCAGCAACCGCAAACATCACGTACAGACCCAGACCAACGGCGATCATCGGAATCGCATCCACCAGACCCATTACGATGAAGAACTGGGTACGCAGAACAGGGATCAGATCAGGTTGACGAGCAGCACCTTCCAGGAACTTACCACCCAGAATACCGATACCGATGGATGCACCGATAGCAGCCAGACCCATCATCATTGCAGCAGCGATGTACAGCAGGTCCATGTTCAAGTTTTCCATGAGGATCTCCATTTATTAAGATGTAATTGATTGTATAAAAAGGATTATTTGAGTTGCATCAACCATGATCTTCCTGCGCCATCGACAGATACACGATGGTCAGAACCATGAAGATAAACGCCTGCAAAGTGATGATCAGGATGTGGAAGATTGCCCAAGGCACGGACAGAATCCACTGTGACCACCAGGGTAACAAACCCGCAATCAGGATAAAGATCAGTTCGCCAGCATACATGTTGCCGAACAGTCGAAGACCCAGAGAAACAGGTTTGGAAATCAGCGTAACAGTTTCCAGGATGAGGTTAACCGGGATGGCCGCCGGGTGGTTGAAAGGCTGAAGCGTCAGCTCCTTCACAAACCCGCCGATTCCCTTGACCTTGATGCTGTAATACAGAATCAAGAAGAACACGCCCAAAGCCATGGACATGGTGATGTTAACGTCAGCAGAGGGAACCACACGCAGATAGGGAATACCCATCAATTGTGCAGCGTGGGGGATAAAGTCAACGGGGATCAGATCCATCAGGTTCATCAGGAAGATCCACACAAACACCGTCAGGGCCAAAGGTGCGATGACCTTGTTTCGACCATGAAAGATGTCCTTGACGTTACCACTCACAAACTCGACCAGCATCTCCACAAAGCACTGCAGCTTACCCGGTACCCCGCTGGTAGCCTTGACGGCGACACGGCGGAACAACCAGATAAACAGGGCGCCCAACAGAACAGAAAATACCATTGAGTCGATATTGACTGTCCAGAACCCAGACCCGACTTGCAGGTGGGTCAAGTGGTGGGAGATATATCCCTGAGGAGTCAGGACTTCTCCGGTTGCAGACATGAGTTTTCCTAATAGTGGTTGTTAAGTGTGAATGAGACCATCCACTGTACAACGAGGGCGAGGATATAAGTGGTGAAGAACGAAGCGGCATGCACTTCAACACCTGCACCAAACAGCAGGCCAAAGAGTCCTGTTGTAGTTATGAGCTTAATCCCTGCCCCACCATAAAAGTCCCGCAAGACCAGGCCTACACTCTCGGCATCCACCTTGCGGCGCAATACCCAGACCGTAAACAGGGCTTGAGGAACCCAGTACATCCCCCCTCCATAGAGGGAGGAGTAACCAGCGCTGGCGCCAGTCAGGTAATACCAGACGGCACTCATCGCCAGGATCAGGACCAGCTGACAAACGAGCATAACCAAGGCCAGTGTCAAACCTTCCAAGGCTATTTTCTGCTTCACCAACGTACCCCTGAACATTACAGAACTGTAAAAAATCGGGATCCGAAGACCCCATGTTAACAGCTCTTAAAGCCGGTCAAATTATACCCTTGAGGGCAGCTATTGCAATATGACAAAAATCCTTATTTTTTGCGGCTTTCAGCGCTAAATTCAGGTTATGTACATATCAAAAGGAATGGATGTTTTATTACTACAAAAAGCGTAAAAATCACGATTCCGACACGCCAAAATAGCCCAATATACGGTCCAAATCGGACAAGTTCTCGTAACTAATTACTAACTTTCCGCTATCCCGCTTGCCAGGCTGAAGTTGTACCTGATTACCAATTTTTTCCGCCAGCTGGCGTTCCAGGTAGCCAAACTGGGGATCGCGTGCCGTTTCCACCCTGACTTTTTCCGGCTCCAACGCCTTTTTCACCAGTTTCTCGGTATCTCGCACGGTCAACCCTTTCTGGGCAACCAGCTTGGCCAGCTCGGACTGAGCCTGGCCGCTCAGGGCCAGCAGGGCACGGGCATGGCCCATGTCGAGATCGCCGTGTTCGACGAAGCGCTTCACGTCATCGTTGAGCTGGTTGAGGCGCAGCAGGTTGGTGACCGTGGTGCGAGACTTGCCTACCGCCTCGGCCACCTGCTGGTGGGTGAGTTCGAACTCGGTCAGCAGCCGCTGCAGGGCGACCGCCTCTTCGATGGCATTGAGATCTTCGCGCTGGATGTTCTCGATGAGGGCGATGGCCACCGCCGACTCGTCGGGCACATCCTTGACGATACAGGGAACTACTTCGAGACGGGCCAGTTGGGAGGCACGCCAGCGTCGTTCCCCGGCGATGATTTCGAAAGACTTTTCGGCGACAGGGCGCACCACGATGGGCTGGATCACCCCTTGGGCGCGGATGGAATTGGCCAGCTCTTCCAGAGCATCCTGCGACATATCCTTACGCGGCTGGTACTTGCCGGAGTGCAGCCACTCCACCGGCAGCTTGCGCAGCTCCCCCTGGTTGGCGGGGGCCATGGCCTGCTCGGTGCGCTGATCGCTCATCACCTGTTTCTGGCGGGCAGCCGTGCTGGTACTGAGCAGGGCATCCAGCCCCTTGCCCAGACCACGTTTTTTCAGAGTCATATGCTCTCTCGGTCTGCGATGGTCGCCTGACGCTCCTGTTCCTGGCGGCGCAGTATCTCGCCGGCCAGCGCCAGGTAGGCCTTGGCGCCCACCGATGATTTGTCATAGTGCATGGCCGGGGCACCGAAGCTCGGCGCCTCTGCCAGTCTTACGTTGCGGGGGATGATGGTGCGGTAGACCCGGTCACCGAAATGCTGTTTTAGCTGATCGGACACATCATTGGCCAGCCGGTTGCGGTGATCGAACATGGTGCGCAGCACCCCTTCGATCTTGAGATCCGGATTGACCACGGCCGCCAGCTTGCTGATGGTATCGACCAGGGCGGTGAGCCCTTCCAGCGCGTAATATTCGCACTGCATGGGCACCAGCACCGAGTCAGCGGCCGCCATGGCGTTCACCGTCAGCATGTTGAGAGAGGGCGGACAGTCGATGAAGACGTAGTCGTACTTGTCCCGTACCGAGGCCAGCGCGTTGCGCAGGCGGATCTCGCGGGCGAAGAATTCCATCAGACGGATTTCGGCCGCCGTGACGTCGGCGTTGGCGGCGATCAGGTGATAGCCCCCGGTGGTTTCGGGGATGATCACCTCGCCGATGGGGGCATCTTCGATCAGCAGCTCATAGGCGGTGCGCTCGACATCGTACTTGTCGACACCACTGCCCATGGTGGCATTGCCCTGCGGATCCAGATCGATCACCAGCACCTTGCGCCGGGTGGCAGCCATGGAGGCGGCCAGGTTCACACAAGTGGTGGTTTTACCCACCCCACCCTTCTGGTTGGCTATGGCGATGACTTTTCCCACACGATCCCCTAATTGATACTGCGACCCTATTCGGGCTGGATATGTTTGAATTCCAGCAGGTGACGTTCCCCTTCCAGTTCCGGCACCCGCAACTCGTGACAGGCTACCAGACGGATATTGGCAGGCAACTGGGCCAGCTCCTGTTCGGGATATTGTCCCTTGAGGGCCAGGAAGCTGCCCTGTGCTGACGGCAGATGGTGACACCAGCTCAGCATGTCTTCCAGCGAGGCGAAGGCCCGGCTGAGCACACCGTCAAATCCCTGTTCGGGTTGATACTCTTCCACCCGGGATTTGACTGGCGTGACGTTGGTCAACCCCAGCTCCAGAATGACCTGGCGGATGAAGTTGATCCGCTTGCCCAGACTGTCGAGCAGCACGAACTGCTTGTCCGGATTGATGATCGCCAGCGGCAGGCCAGGCAAGCCGGGGCCCGTGCCCACGTCGATGAAGCGTTCCCCGTGCAAGTGGGGACTCACCACCAGGCTGTCGAGAATATGCTTGACCAGCATGGCATCCGGATCACGCACCGAGGTGAGATTGTAAGCCTTGTTCCACTTGTGCAGCAACTCGACCAGCTGCACCAATTGGCTCTTTTGGGTATCGGTTATAACAATTCCGGCCTGCATGAGCAGGCCGTTCAATCTTTCCAACATGGGATTCCTCAGGCGGTTTTACGCAGCAGGCCGTGTTTTTTCAGGTGAACCAGCAGGATGGAGATGGCAGCCGGGGTGATCCCCGAGATGCGGGAGGCCTGACCAATGGTCTGCGGCTTGGCATCGTTCAGCTTGGTTTTCACCTCGTTGGAGAGGCCGTTCACATCGCGATAGTCGAGATCCAGCGGCAGCAGGGTGTTCTCGTTGCGCAGCTGTTTCTCCACCTCGTCGTGCTGGCGCTCGATGTAACCGGCGTACTTGATCTGGATCTCCACCTGCTCGGCGGCAGCCGGATCGGCGATGGCCGGACCAACCCCTTCGATGGCCATCAGGGCATCGTAGGTTACCTCGGGACGACGCAGCAGCTCTTCCAGGCTCTGTTCACGGGTCAGCGGAGTGTTGACCAGGGCGTTGACCGCTTCCAGCGACGGATGTTGCGGGTGGATCCAGGTCGAGCGCATGCGCTGACGCTCCAGCTCCACCTGTTCCATCTTGGCGTTGAACTTGCTCCAGCGCTCGTCGTCGACCAGACCCAGTTCACGACCGATAGTAGTCAGACGGATATCGGCGTTATCTTCCCGCAGCAGCAGGCGATATTCGGCGCGGCTGGTGAACATGCGATAGGGTTCGCGGGTGCCCAGGGTGGAGAGATCGTCCATCATCACACCCATGTAGGCCTGATCCCGACGCGGATGCCAGGGATCCTTGTCCTGGGCACGCAGGGCGGCGTTCAGACCGGCCATAAGGCCCTGGGCTGCCGCCTCTTCGTAACCGGTCGTCCCGTTGATCTGGCCGGCGAAGAACAGGTTGGGGATGCATTTGCTCTCCATGTTCGCCTTGAGATCCCGCGGATCGAAGAAATCGTACTCGATGGCATAGCCGGGGCGAGTGATGTGGGCGTTCTCGAATCCCCGGATGGAACGGACGATCTGCACCTGCACGTCAAATGGCAGGCTGGTGGAGATCCCGTTCGGATAGAGTTCGTGGGTAGTCAGGCCTTCCGGCTCGACGAAAATCTGGTGCGCGGTCTTGTCGGCGAACCGGGTGATCTTGTCCTCGATGGAGGGGCAGTAACGGGGGCCTATCCCTTCGATCACCCCTGCGTACATGGGACTGCGATCCAGATTGTTGCGGATTACGTCGTGGGTACGCTCGTTGGTGTGGGTGACGTAGCAGGGGACCTGGCGCGGATGCTGGCTGGCATCTCCGATGAAGGAGAACACAGGACGTGGATCGTCACCGTGCTGCGCCTGCATCACGGAAAAATCGACGCTGCGAGCATCGATGCGAGGCGGGGTGCCGGTCTTGAGGCGATCGATGCGCAGCGGCATTTCACGCAGGCGCTGGGCCAATGCGATCGAGGGAGGATCCCCGGCGCGACCTCCCTTGTAGTTTTCCATCCCGATGTGGATCAAACCGTTCAGGAAGGTACCGACGGTCAGTACCACCGTCTTGCCACTGATGCGGATCCCGCTCTGGGTCACCACACCGGCGACGCGATCCCCGTCCATGATCAGATCGTCACAGGCCTGCTGGAAGATCTTCAGGTTGGGGTAGTTCTCCAGCATCTGGCGCACGACCGCCTTGTAGAGCAGACGATCCGCCTGGGCGCGCGTGGCGCGTACCGCCGGGCCCTTGGAAGAGTTGAGGGTGCGGAACTGGATCCCGCCAAGATCGATGGCACGCGCCATGATCCCGCCGAGTGCGTCAACTTCCTTGACCAGGTGTCCCTTGCCGATCCCGCCGATCGCCGGATTGCAGGACATATGCCCCAGCGTATCGATATTGTGGGTGAGCAGCAGGGTATTCATGCCCATGCGGGCTGCCGCTGTTGCTGCTTCTGTTCCGGCATGACCGCCACCGACGACGATCACATCAAATTGTTCATGGTATTGCATTGGGATCACCTTGATCTGCACGCCTGAAGATCTTTCTCTGCCTGGGCTAAAAGGGCGGATCATTCTATCTGTTTAGCGTCCTGAGGGGAACGTCTACTTAACGCTCAGTATGAAGGGAGGATCTGCTTATTAGATCTTAAGGATCTTTAGATCGATCTTTTACTGGATCTTTTATTAGGATCCGCCACTTCTGTTGATAAGCACTTTTTGATCATAAAGATCATTCAGTTAAGAACGATCCATGACTGTGGAAAAGCTTGGATCCTATCCCTTTTAACCCGGGGACAACCCTTGAATTTATACACAACGCCAGGTGGGTCTGGATCTAATTCATAGGATAACTATAGGTTTTACAGAGGTTAAATCTGTAGTTATTCACAAAACTGACGGTTGCTGTGAGTAACCTTGTAGAACAACTTATCCGGATCCGGCTGTTAATAACCTGGTGGATAGCCGATCTGGGGATAAGTCGGGAGATCGCATTTTTTTGCGGATCTCCCGCTCCTGATCAGGCGATCATCGCCATCCACTCCCGGATCCACATTTCCGCCGCATCTTCCGGGATCTCGTGCTGGGTCACATCGATGTCGAGCCGCTCGCCGATCCGGCTGGCGCCGCACTCACTCAGCAGATGATCCAGCGTCTTGCCGCCCTGGCAGAAAGTGTCATAACTGCTGTCACCCAGAGCGATCACGCCATACCTGAGGTTATCGAGATCCGGACGCTGCTCGGCAAGATCCCTGGCGAAAGGCTGCAGGTTGTCAGGCACATCACCGGCGCCGTGGGTTGAGGTGACCACCAGCAGGATCTCCTCTGGTTTGCCCAGCACCTCGGCCAGTCTGGCCGGATTGTGGATCCTGGTCTGATGGCCCGCCTGTTCCAGCAGGCTGGCGACGTGGTCTGCGACATATTCGGCGGCGCCCAGCATGGAGCCGACGACGATATTGAGTTTGGCCATGGAATGGATCCTGATTTCAGACAAGAAAGGAAGAAACGGATTCTACCGCCAAAGGGTGTGGATAAATATGGATAAAGCTTGGGGATAATGGATCCACCCAGAACGGCGATCTGGATCCGGGGGTTTTGGGCCCTTTTCTGCTTCCTTATATGTCTCTTTTTACGGAGCGTTCCTGATGACTCCTTCTGGTCGGCGAGATCGGCTGGCAAGGCACCCACAAGAGGCTAATACGGATGGTAATGATTGCTAATAACTATATCGGTTGAGCTGTTTCCTGTAGTAGGATTGCGCTGCTTTATTCACCCACGGAACAGGGTGATGTCGCTAAAAACGACCAAAAATAACAATTAAAACAACATAACTCATTGATATACGAGACTTAATATGATTGCGCAAAAAAACACTACAGGACTCTGCAGAAAGAGAGGGTTGGGTATGCTCTCGCTATCCGGCCTGCTGGCCTCTCTGCCTGTGATGGCCGAACAGACTCCCGCCGAGCTGCCCAAGGCCAGTGAAACCATGGTGGTCACAGGGACCGCCATGAAGGTGGAAGTGCCCATGGCCGAGACGCCTCGCGCCGTCTCCGTGGTTAACCGTGAAGAGCTGGACCAGCACGCCGTGCTGAAGCTGGACGAGGCGCTGCGCTACCGTTCCGGCGTGCTCTCCCAGTCCTACGGATCCGATACCGATGCCGACTGGTTCAAGGTGCGCGGCTTCGATGCGGCCTCTTATCTCGATGGCAACCGCCTGTTCAGCACCGGTTATTATGTCTGGACGCCGGAACCGTTCGGTCTGGAGAGTGTGGAAGTGCTGAAAGGCCCGGCCTCGATCCTCTATGGCGAGGCGCCTCCCGGCGGGGTGATCAATGCCATCAGCAAGCGACCGACTGCTACTCCCCAGGGGCAGGTGGATCTTCAGCTGGGCAACCGGGATCACCGACAAATCGGGGTGGATGTCTCCGATACGCTGACCGACAACAGCCGCTATCGCATGGTCGCCCTCTATAGCGAACGGGACGGCGTGCTGAACGGCAGTTACAACGATCGCGTCTATCTGGCGCCGAGCGTCACCCTGGATATCTCGGATCGCACCAGCCTGACCCTGCTGGCCAGCTTCAAGCACGACGAAGGGGTACCCACCAACGGCTTCTTCCCGGTCTACGGTACCCTCAATACCTCGGGTGGCCAGATCGATCCCGCCACCAACCTGAGCCAGCCGGATTACGATCGCAACCGCAACACCCAGATCTCCGCCGGCTACGAGCTGGCCCACCAGCTCAACCAGACCTGGGAGTTCAAGCAGAACGTCCGCTTCAACTACAACGATCTGCTGCTGCGCCAGACCTATATCTTCCCGACCTATGAAGGCACCACTGCCTACCGTGGCCTGGTTTACCGCGATGGCGATACCAAGAGTGCCACCATGGACAACCAGATGGTGGGTTACTGGAACACGGATCGTACCGAGCAGACCCTGCTGCTGGGGGTGGATCTGCAGCGCCATGTCAACGAAGGGGTTGAGGCCGACAACTACGGCATGGGATCCATCGACACCTTCCACCCTGATTACAGCGGCTTTCCCGGGTTTGACGAGTCTACCGCCACCCACCAGAAGAGCACCAAGGGCCAGAGTGGCCTCTATGCCCAGCACCAGATCCGCTGGGATGATCGCTGGTTGCTGACCGCCGGTGGCCGTTTCGACTATGTGGAGACCCACAACACCAACGCGACCAAGAACGAGAAGCAGTATGACCACGAGCTCTCCCTCTCCGGCAGCCTGATGTATCTGGCCGACAACGGCCTCTCTCCCTACTTTGCCTATGCCGAGTCGTTCGAGGTGTTGCCGGGGATTGATCCCAATACCAGAAGCTCCTACAAGCCGCTCGAGGGCAAGCTCTACGAAACCGGCATCAAGTATGCGCCTGCCTTCCTCGACGGTTACATCAACCTGGCTCTGTTCGATCTGGCGCAGACCAACTCGCTCGTCTCTACAGGATCCGGCCAGCAAACCCAGGCGGGTGAAGTCACCTCCCGTGGCGTCGAGCTGGAGGGAAGCGTACAGGCAACAGACGCGCTGCGCCTGACCGCCGCCTACACCTATACCGATGCCAAGACCAACGACACCGGCAACGGCGATCGTCGTGCCAGCCTGATCCCGCGCCACATGGCCTCCTTCTGGGGCAACTACAAGGTGCAACAGGGCGTGGCATCGGGTCTCGAGCTGGGTAGCGGCGTGCGTTACGTCGGTTCCAGCGTCGGTATCGGTGCCGTGGATGCCGGTTACAACCCCATCTATGGCTCTGCCGAGGTGCCGGCTCATACCGTGTGGGATGCGATGATCGGGTATGACTTTGCCAAGAACTGGCGAGCCCAGATCAACGTCAACAACCTGCTGGGTGAAACCTATGTGGCCAGCTGTGACTACTACTGCTACTACGGCGAACCGCGCAGCGTAGTGGGCAGCATCAACTACCGCTGGTAATGAAGGCAGGGCGGGGGCCGAGGCTCCCGCCCTGTTTTTCCCGGCATCTTGTTTTGAGCATTCCCCTGAAATAGCGGTCCTTTATGGAACTCTTGTCTCTGGTTTACCGCCAATACCGTTGGCCCTTTCTCGCCATTGTTCTGCTCAGCTTGCTCAGTGCCGTCAGCGGAATTGGCGTGATAGCCTTTATCAATCAATCTCTTATCGAATCAGTTGGTGAGCCGCTACCGGTACTCGGCCAGCTGATTGGGCTTATTCTGTTGCTGCTGGTGATCACCCTCGGCTCCCAGCTGGCCCTGACCACCCTTGGTCATCATTTTGTCTACCGGCTGCGCGGCCGTCTGCTCAAGCAGCTGCTGGATACCGATGTCGGCCGCATCCGCCAGATAGGGCAGGGGCCATTACTCGCCTCTCTCTCCAGCGACATCGGCCAGATCACCATCGCCTTCGTGCGCCTGCCGGAGCTGGTGCAGGGGCTGGTGCTCACCCTGGGATCGGCCATTTACCTGGGCTGGCTGTCGCCGGCCCTGCTCGGCGTCACCACCCTCTGGGTCACCGTCACCATGGTGGTGGGTTGGCTGCTGGTCAACCGGGTCTATCGCCACCTCTCCCGCATGCGTCAGGCCGAGGATCGGCTCTATCAGAACTACCAGGCGATCATCGCCGGCAGCAAGGAGCTGGCGCTCAACCGTGAACGGGCCCACTTCGTCTACCACCAGCTTTATCTGCAGAATGCGCAGGACTACCGCCAGCAGATCATCCGCGCCGACACCTATCACCTGAGCGCGGTGAACTGGTCGAATATCATGATGC
>NZ_CP095329.1:0-7961 GCF_040581895.1 Aeromonas sp. 19NY04SH05-1
ATAATCGCGAGCGCACCTAACTCTACTGGAGGCAGGTGGACGGCTAGCCTGAAAAACAGACGTGGCCGAGTGGGTGGGATGCGACCATAAAACATGCATCGGCGCAGACCAGCTCTGCGTGGCGACCCTCGGGTTATACGCCGTTGGCAATGCACCATGGGTAATGAAGCCCCTCGGGGCCACAATCCGTTGGATATACCGGCACACACATCGACGTCCAGCATCACGCTGCCATGGCAGCATTTCGGCCTCCGCCCCCATCGCCGGACAGCCGATGCGACGCGCACGATAGCCCCCCCCTGCCGTCTCTGTCTGACAGAGACGGCCAGCGCCCACCCGGCGCCACCCCAATGCCCTCGGGCCATGCCGCCAGATCTCCCTGGCACGAAAACCGACGAAACCGTCACTCACAGGCCAGCCGGACGCTAGGCGCAGTCGCACCACGACTAGCGCCCTGCCTGCAGGAGCCCCCTGCCACAGCAGCCACCCCGTTCCTCGGAACAACAGCACGCTCACCGCGTAAGGACGTGAACACACCGATGCCCCACGACACGCGCAGTCGAAAATATGCGCAAAACACTCAACACCAGTATCAGGGGATGGCGGCATCAAAAAGCAAATATGATTAATCAAAATGGAGTTTAGATATGACGAGATGCGACCGAGCCAACCCGGACGCGAGAAATTTTGGCCTGGGTTCGAGGGACATGGGGTATGCCGGGCTGAATGCCCTACGCGAGGGGATGCTGAGTCACAGCTCGATCGCTACGATGGCGGATCGCTGGGCACAGTTCGCCGCCTGGGCGCGAGATACTGCGGGCATCAAGGACATGCGGCATATCGAGGCCTCGACCCTGCGCGACTACGCCACCCACCTGATCGAGCGGCTGGAGCGGGGAGAGATCGGCCCCACCACTGCGCAAAACCGGATCTCCGCCGTCAACCGGGTGCTGGAAATCGCCCGTGGCGATCGGGTTGTGCGGCTCGATCCCGTGCGCGAGGCGGGGCTGCCAATCCGTAGTGGGATCGCCACCACCGATCGGGCCGTGTCGTTGTCCCAGCACGACACAGTGTTGGCAGCGTTGCCGGAGCGGCTGGCCGCCATCCTATCCCTGCAACGCACTTTTGGGCTCAGGTTCGAGGAGGCGGCGAAACTCGACGCGGTGAGGGCGCTAGCACAGGCCCAACATGGCATGGTGCGCATCGAGGTCGGCACCAAGGGCGGTCTGGCCCGCAATGTCCCGATTACCAACCCGCTGGAGCAAAAATTTCTGCTAGCCAACGCGGCCAATCTCCAAGAAAACGCGCGCAGCCTGATCCCCGCGCATCAGACCTATCGTGAATTTCGCGCGGAGGCCTATACCGAGCTGCGCAGCGCGGGCATTCGCTCGCATGGCGAACGACACGCCTACGCCCAAGAACGGTACGCCGCCCTAGTGGGGGCCCCCGCGCCCGTCGCAGCCGGGATCCGTCACGGGGCCGAACATCATCGTTTTTTGGCCACCAAGCTCGGGATCGACGTCGCTGCAGCGCGGACGCTCGATCAGCAAGCCCGCCTGCAGGTGGCCGCCGAGCTAGGCCACGGCCGCATCGATGTCACCAACGCTTACCTGGGGTAACGAGCATGAGCAGCATGGAAACGTGGATCAGAGCCCGGGTCGATGTCTACCTGCGACACGGTGGCAAGACCAGCCGCAGAGCCACCGTACAGCGACTCTGCACCATCCTGAGCGACATCCGCCAGCATGAACAGGGGGTGAGGCTACCGCCCCAGGTAGGACGAGCCCATCTCCACCGCTATTGGGCCCGCCACAGTCGCCTTTCCGAGCGGACGCGACAGGATCATTGGTATGCGGCGCGGCTGTTGTGGGAGTTACTGGACAGGGCTGGCCAGCCGCCCCGTCCTCCGCTAGTATCGAATTCTGATTTTGATGATTCAAAATAGGATTATGATATGGAAGAGCTACAAGCGAAGTGGACGTTCGACCAGGGCGGGTTTGCCAAGGCGATGATCGTACCCACGCCGATGGGGGCCGGATACCATTTGCACCTGGTGAAGTTCGGTAAACAGAGCGAAACCGTAGTGCTGGAACGGCAGCGCGGCGGCTGGCGAGTGTTCAAGAGCATCGATGCTGCGGCCAACACCGCCAACGGCATAGGCTTTCGGCGTATTGAGATTGATCTGAGCAGCCGCTGAGCCCATTGTCCCACCAGGACAAAGACCACTCCGTGGACAGCGCCCCCGCCCACAGCCCGCAAGCGGTCTGATGGACGGCCTACGGTGCGGGCGCATGCCCACCTCGCCAAGATCCTCTCTCTAAAGACAAACCATATCAGACAAAGACGCCCTAACGGGCGCTGTTATCTGATAAGGCTTATTCGATCACTTTCGTACACGTTTGAGGTACAGGCTTACCGTACTGGCTGAAATTTGCAGATCCTCAGCAATATCACGGTTGCTGTAACCCTGTTCTTTGAGCTTGACCACCTCGGGCAACAAGTCGGCCCGAGCCTTGCCATTCTTGGTTGGGCGTTTGGATATACGCCCTCCCTTAGCCCCACGATGCGCCTGCACCTGGCTAAACCCTGCAGGGGTAAATCGGTTCCATACCCAACGGGCGACACTCTTGGCCGTGGCCTTGATCTCCGACACAGGAAGCGGGCCGCCCTGTTCCAACCCAAACGCATTGGCGCTCTCACAAGTGGTTCTCACCGCATCGGCCCAAGCCTCATACCCGTTAGGCCGCCAGAACTCTCTAACTGCGCTGTAGGCCCATTCACGCACGTTGTCGAACAGGGTGACATTGCGCCCCAGCCCGGTCGCCTCTTTGCGACTGCGGTGGCTGTAGGCCACCAGATCGGCATCCGGGCAGAACTCGGCGAGATAGTCGAGGGAGTAGGGTTCAATGTTATGCCAAAGCGTCCACCAATCGCTGTGTGTGGGGTTTTTGGTGATGAGGCCTGCATACCCCATGTCCGCCCCCAGCCGACGCGCCAGAACGTGTTCTATAGCCGCTAGATAGCGCAGGGGCTTTTGTTTGGCTGCACAGGTACGGGCGACCGGGGTGGCAAGCTGATAGCCCAGATGGGCATGGCCGTTGCGCAGGTTGACACAAATCCAGTGCGGCGCAGGCAATCCGGTATCCTGCCAAGAGTGGTAGCCGCCCGCCCTGTCCACGTCGAACACCAGGGTCGCGACATGCGGCGGCGGGTTGTGCTGGATATGGCGATAGGCCAGCGCCGTGGCCTGCGGACGGATCAGCAGCCCTTGGGCGGGGTCATCGGTGCAATAGGGGCGATGTGGCAGACGTTCAACAAACGAGGCGTAAGAGGCCGATTTTACCATCGATCACCGCACAAATTGGCGGTGCAAACTCCGCACTCTTCCACACAAGATAGGTGGAATGAGGGGGAAGTTGGTTGTCTATAAATAACCATGTGTTAGACTTTTCTCATAGGTTTAGTGCCTAGCCCCGAACTCTCTTACCGACTCCGCCAAGATGAAGATAAGAGATTCGGGGTTTGTCTTTTCTGGACAGTACGTTACATCAGGTGGTCACACCTTACAAATGCTCGCTAATCAAGACGCGACATGGCTTCCAGATACACCTCTTCCCGCTCACGCTTTCCCACCGCGACTACGAAGACCACCACTCGATCATCCTGTACCTGGTAAACCAGCCGATACCCTGCGCCACGCAATTTGATCTTGTAGCAATCAGGCATCCCATTCTTCGCTTCTGCCTGCACTGGTACCACGAAGTAATCCCCACTGACTTTGGATCTTATTTTCATTGCTTACTGCATGCGTTTTTCTGTATTTTCACAAAATTACAAACAATGAGAATCCAACCATGATCATCGGACTCCTCAACCAGAAAGGCGGCGTTGGCAAGACCACCCTCAGCGTGAACCTGGCTGCCAGCCTGGCCCGTCATGGCTCTCGCGTTCTCCTAATCGATGCCGATCCACAAGGCAGCGCCCTGGACTGGGCCGCCGCTCGCGATGGCGAGCCCCTGTTCTCGGTCGTCGGGCTTCCCCGTGCCACCGTGCACAAAGAGATCGGGCAACTCGGCCTAGGCTATGACCACATTGTCATCGACGGACCGCCACGGGTAACCGATCTCGCTCGTTCCGCGATCATGGCTGCTGACGTAGTGTTGATCCCGGTACAGCCAAGCCCCTACGACATCTGGGCGGCTGACGAAGTGGTGAAGCTGATTGAGGAGGCTCGCATCTACAAGGAAGGACTGAAAGCCGCATTTGTAGTTAATCGTAAAATCGCAAATACAGCTATTGGGCGAGATGTCGGCGAGGCGTTGGCCGCCTACCCCATACAGGCCATGACCGCCAGCATCACCCAGCGCGTGGTTTTTGCTGAGGCTGCAGCCCAGGGCCGAGCCGTTCATGAAACAGATGCGACCGGCCCAGCCGCCTCAGAGATCGATGCCGTCATGGCAGAATTGATGGAGATTGCACGATGAGCAAGAAGGTCACCATCGGCACCAAGCCGACCAGCAAAAATACGCAGGCCTCCGCCGACGAGTGGGTAGAAAGCCGCAATTCTGGCGGCGAACCAGAAGCGATGAAGCGGCTCACCATCGACATTCCAGAGAGCCTGCACCGCGAAATTAAGATGCAGTGTGCATCACGCGGAGCCAAGATCGCAGACGAGGTTAGAGCACTACTTTTAATGAAATACGGAAATATGTAATTGCGATTTTGACGGTAGAAAAAAGGGGCGTCCGATTTACTGTAACGCCCCTGATGCTGTCTCTTGATCCCGGAATCCTCGCCGCTTGCGGCGGGGAGCAGTCACACGTTGAAACCGACATGCCTCCCTGTAGGAAGCTCTACATCAACACGCAGCTTCCCACCCATTGCTTCCACGTAACGCTTCATGGTGGATAGCTTGATATCATTCCCCCGCTGCTCCATCGCCACAACGGCCGGTTGGCTGATGCCAAGGGCAGAGGCCAACTCCACCTGGGACACTTCCAACTCTTCACGCAGCGCTTGCAAGCGCACCTCCAGCAGCAGCTCGTTAGCCATCTCCTGGATCCGCTGCTGACTATCCACCGAGCGGGAGGACAGCATCTCATTCAGTGTTCTTCCCATTAACCTACCTCCAACTCAGTTAAGTGCCTGGCGTATTCCGCCTCAGCGACCGGCAACATCTCTTTGTAAAACCGCTTATCGTTACCGCCCTTATTGCCAGCACACAACACGATGGCTTGCCGCAACGGGTCAAAAGCAAAGAACGCTCGTAGCGGCTCCCCCTGGTGCTGAACTCTCAGCTCTTTGAGGTTCGTAAAGCGAGATCCCTTGATGGTATCAACTAAGGGTCGCCCTACCGATGGACCGCCCTGTGCCAAGGCAAGCAACCCAGCCAAAACCTTCTCCTGCGTGGCCTCGTCTTGTTCATCAAACCAGACATCGAATAGAGAGGTCGTTTTTACTGTCCACATAGCGCACCGAATATAATCTTTAGTTTATATTGTAGGGGGTCTCGACGTAGGTAACAAGTTACCGCTGTCGTAGTGCAAGCATGAAGCTACTGGCATCAACCTCGAACCGGCTGACCCCGATCTGCTGCAGGTAGAGCACCAGGGTATCGAGCTTGCGAAAAACTCTTAGTTGTTTGCTGCGCTGGGCGGCCAGGGCACGTTCGGCCAGACCGTAGCGCACCAGCAGCGTCCAGCCGCCAGGTTGTCCGACGGCGACCACGACACGAACGGCACCGGCCGCCACCAGTTGTACCAGGGTGGGATGGGTAATGGTTTCCATGGGGGAGATTCCGAGACAAGGGATAATGCGGTGCAGGATGAGAGATAACGCCCTGCAAAACAAGTCATCTTGCAGGATGACAGGCAGCAAAAAGGGCGTCCGATTTAACGTAACGCCCCCTTATGCGCAGTCGTCATCGTCGCTGGCCGACTAATTCAAATGAACCTACCCAGCCAATTCCTCTTGAGGTTTTTATGCCTGCGTAAGTAATTTTTCTAAAATTTCAATTGCGCGATTTTTATTGTGAAACTTAGCATATTCAAGGTGTGAGAAGGGTAGATCGCATGATTCAACTTTAAAGCCTGCCCTTAGCATCTTTTGCATAAGTTCAACATCTTCGTTATAGACCGCATCCTGAAAAATTTGATGGATTGATACTTCATCTTGAGATTCAACAAAATCTGACAAATCCGCCTGCTGCTCTTTACCGCAATGCTTGCACAGCCTAGCCTCACTTTTAATTAGCTCGGCGCAATATTTACATTTTTTTTGATCGCCAGACTTCATTGCTTTCGCCTCAACAACGTCCACCTGCTTGCTTATAACCAATGATAAAACGACTCCGACCGGACCAAGCAAAAGCCCAATAGCGAACCAACCAAAAACACTACGCCCCTTATTACTTGCCACAACGGAAGATATAACTCCACAAAAAAACCAAAATCCAAAAATACCTAATAACATCATTACCACCCTCAGTTTTTATCGATACCGATTCAAGAAACCAACAAAAATATACTATACCTTAACCATTCTATTAGCACTGCTCATACCATCGATCAGATGAGGTGTGCATAATCACTTATTTTCAAGAGATCCTGCCCCCCCCCCCATTAAGCTTGCTGCTCTGTGCCGCCAGAGTGCGCTCGACCAGGCCTTAGCGCACCAGCAGCTAGGCTGGCCAACGGCAACATATACGAACGGCGCCTGATGCCACCAGAGGATGAGATTGTGATACACTCAATAGCTGCTAATTAGGAGATTTGATGCTACTGGTTACAACAAAATTTTCCCGCCTTTACGGCAGATGAGCTTTCACTTTGCATTCAATATTAAAGCCCTAAACTTAATTATCTTTCACTACTGTCACAGCTGTTCCGCTTGCAGTAACCATAAGCATAGACTTATTCCCACCTGAAATTTCATCGACATCAATAGTTACACCAACAATAGCATCGCAGCCTAGCTCGCATGTTTTTCTTCTTAGCTGGGATAACACTTGATTTTTTATTTCATCCAATTTTAGCATGTAAGTGGCTGAGTTGCCGCCAACAATATCTCTTGCAATGGCGAATATGTCACTAAATATATTGGTGCCAGCCACAACCGTTGCCGTCACAACACCATTAACCTCTGATACATCAACACCCTTACCTAGCAAATTCGTGGTTGACGTTAGTATCTCATCATAAGGATAAAGTCCATTTTCTTGACTTCTCCAAACACTCACTGCATGTGAGGTGTCTTTAGCAAAGCAATTTTCATAAACAATGAAAAAACCCTGCTCAGTAAGTGATGAAATCTCATTTGATGATCCATCAGACAATATGTCTACAGCTACACATGTCCCACACTCGCCTTTTACCAAAATAAAATGCTTCTTCATTACAACCTCAAACTGTGAGTTCACCATTGATGTTTTAATTTTTTAAAAGCTTGAGTCTGCTGTGCAGTCTCTATGAACACGGTCTCATATAGTACTAAATCCGATCCCAGAAAGGGTGCTCCGAGATCTAAAAACAGGATTGAAACGACCACAAACCGGTGCGCATAACGCCTTTTATGTTAAACCGCGATTTTTAGCGGCTAAAACGGGGCGCTGGCGGCAAACAGGCCGCCTGTATCGCGTTTTGGGGCGTTTCGACACCCAAGACAGGGCATTTACTGCCTGAAAGTTTGCAACGCTTCTGAGGCGGTTTTAGGGCCAGATCCTGCGAGATGGCGTTTCGATCCAAAATTCGCAGCTAACGGGCAAAACCGCCATTAACTAGTAACGCGCATTCAGATAAACGCCACCAATTATCCTGACAGGATACAATCCTTATTTATCAAACACTTATTGCAAGACCACGTCACCTGCATGAGAATGATGACTCATCCAACTGAGCGACCGTCCAGCTAGAGCCTGCATCACAGACTCTCTCTAGACCCGCTCGCCAGGCTAGCTCTCCTGG
>NZ_CP095330.1:0-2607 GCF_040581895.1 Aeromonas sp. 19NY04SH05-1
AGGATGCAGCCAGATGGCGGCTTTGTCGTTCTGCCGGGCGTGTGGGGTTACTGTGGTTGCCATGGTTGGCAATTTGACCCTGTATCTATCCCCGATCATCTCGGCTTCATGCCTGACTTTGGCCCTATGCACTGACAGTACAGGGCTCTGTACTTTTTCGGTCAAGAGCTCTGTACTTTCAAGCCGTGGCGCGGCTTGGACGCCACCCGCTTGAGGTAGCGGGCTGAGCGCATGACAGCGGGGGGCGGCACAATGTCGCCCCCTGCTTGCTTATTTATCGTTACTGTGACAATAATGATTTATCGTCACTGTCACGGAAAATAATGAAATGAAAGATGCCCACGACAAACAGACCCCCGACTTGCTCCCGACCAAGCGCCCACGGGGCCGCCCTTCGACGGGAAAAGCCATGACCGCCGCTGAACGACAAGCCAAGTACCGCGCCAAGGTGTCACAAAATAACGTCACTGTTACTTTAAATCGGGGTTTGTTGGAGAGGCTGGATGCCCAGATGCAGGCGCTTAGGGATGGCAGTAGTGCCCAAATTCTCACGCCGGACGAAGCGGGTCAGTTATTGGAAGCTTTCCGCCGTGCACAGATGGTGCAGCTCAAAGGACAGGGGCGGTAGCCCCTACAAGCGGCCCTGTGGGGTCGATATTGGGGAATGTGGTAGGCCGCGAAACACGCCCATTTTGACCAGAGCCAGTGAACCCCCCTTCCCTGCAAAACAGGCAGTTAAGGGCTTCCGTTTCTGAGGGAGGGGAACGCCATAGCGCCCCGCTGTGCTCTCCTTGCCCTTGGGGAGCCCAGAGAGTACGATTTGTTCGATTGTTCTTCACAAGACGAAGTGGGATTTCTTGGGCAGCAGTGGGCCAAACGCCGCGCTAGACCCGAAAAAAGAAACCCCCCGCGAGGCCGGCAAGCCTCCGAGGGACGATCACCCTAAACCAACCGTTACGCAGACCTTAAGGTGATGACATGATCTTACATCATTTCCCCGCCTTCTCCATAGGGAGAGGGCTACATGAAGGCAGATAGAGCGCCAAATTCCACCCCTGTCGAGATGGGCCAGCGGGGCCGCTCTAGGTATATTGCGGAAACCGCGGCCGCTTTGCCCCCTCAAACTCCCCGCAAACCCGCGCCAATCAAGGGAATCCGAGAAATCATCG
Source organism: Aeromonas sp. 19NY04SH05-1 (assembly GCF_040581895.1). Taxonomy (NCBI): domain Bacteria; kingdom Pseudomonadati; phylum Pseudomonadota; class Gammaproteobacteria; order Aeromonadales; family Aeromonadaceae; genus Aeromonas; species Aeromonas sp. 19NY04SH05-1. The sequence continues at coordinate 1,170 of NZ_CP095330.1, forward strand.
ACACCGAAACTGGTGAAGTTTTCCAAGTTTCGCGGACGCATGATTGCACTCTGGTGATCGAGCAAACCCCCTCCCAGAAACGGGCGCATAAGTGGATGCGGAAAGCCGCCTTGGTCGAGATATTCGGGCGGAAGCATCGCGTAGCGTGCTGCCACCGTAATCCGGTCAAGGAAGCGACCGATATTCAGGTATGGGCCAAACTCGGGGCGTATTTGCCAGGTCACTATGTCGGGTTGCAGACCTGCGCTTTGCCCTGGCTGTGTCCGATATGCTCCCCCAAGATTGCTGAACGCCGTGCCAACGAGATCCAGCAGGCTATGGGGCAGTGTCTGGCCCAAGGTGGTCAGGTTCTGATGCCAACCTTTACCATCCCTCATGGCCGTCAGGATCCTCTGTCTGATACGTTGAGGCTTATCAAGGATGCCTTGCGTTGGATGGTGTCCCATCGCCAGTACAAGCAACTTCAGTCCCGCCTCGGTGTTCAGGGCCGGATCATTGCCACCGAAATCAACCACGGCGAGGCCAACGGCTGGCACCCCCACTTTCACGAACTGTGGTTCTTTGAGGGCTCCGGCGTGGATGCTGCCCAGCTTGAGAAGGATCTGCACGTTCTGTGGGTGGCGGCCTGCCACAAATTCGGCTTGGGCACCCCGAGCCGGAAGCATGGCGTAGTTGTGCAGGACGGCAGCCGCGCCGCCTCCTACGTGGCCAAGATGGGCGACAAGCCTTGGACGCTGGCCGATGAAATGGCCAAGGCCAACGCCAAGAAGGGTCGGAGGTCGAACCGCTCTTTCTGGCAGTTGATTGATTGCTACATGGACGAGAACGCCACCACCCAGCACCGCAACCGCGCCAAGCAGTTGATCCGCGAGTATGCGGAAGCAACCAAGGGCCGCAAGGTGCTAACTTGGACGCAAGGGCTCAAGAAGCGGTATGCCGTCACCGACATGACGGACGAGGAGCTTGCAGCGCAGCAGGAGGAGGAAGCCGTCTTTATCGCTGATATCCCCCTGCCTGACTGGCGGATTGTTATTAGGCACCGTCTGGAGGCCGTTATCCTCGATGTTTGCCTCAACGGTCGGCAGGCCGTTTACGCCATCATCGAGGCATACCGGACGAAAGCGCCGCCTAATAAGCGTCACTGTGACGAAAAGGGTTAGCCCCTTCCTGTCTTTCACATGGGGCGCACTGAGGAGGAGGAGCGAGAGCGCGCAGCGAGCGACGACGAAGGCGCTCCCCATGCCCCCAGTTACCGTAACTGTTACTCTAAAGGTGCCCTATGCCAAAGAGGCCAAAGCCCCCTTTGCGTTATTTCTATCCCTTGCTCACCGAGTTTTCACCGGATGGCCGTGAGGTTGTTTACGCCATCGTCCCCGATCTGCATCAGGCAACGTCCCAGAGCCCCAGCTCCCCAGACCATCGGCTCATCGCTCGCATG